>NZ_JARDVI010000001.1:0-1011622 GCF_034008295.1 Enterobacter chinensis | reverse complement strand
AAACTCTTCGGGATAACGTTTACCGCTCATGGGCACCTCTCTTTAAGTCATCTTAAATGACTCCGAGGTGTCTGTTAAACCCGTGGCGATTCAAATCGCAGAGTTGAAGCCAGAGAAAGCAACGAAGAAGGAGATGGCTGTAAGCCAGTTCGTCGAGTCGAAGCCGAGTAGAAAGCGTAATTCCCGGCGATTAACAAGGCGCGAACAGGCACGTCCGAAGCGTAAACGTCGGGGTTGAACTGACGTGATGGCGGTCTTATGGCTGCCATTAGCTCATTGATTACCGGGGATAGCGATCCTGCCTTTGACCTTCTGGTTCAACTCATTGAGCCAGGTATCAAGCGCTTCCGGGGTATGTTTAATCACATGGGATGTGCGCTCACCGTTTTTAAACTGAACGCAGACATCGTGCTTTCTATCCGCCCAGTCCAGACCAACATGAGCAGCAAACTGATCTATAGCAGTCATCACCAACTCCTTTTAACCGGGGATTGGTATGCATTCCATGCTCTTCGAAAGAAATATAGCCAGCAGTGTATCTGCATGCCCTGAGTATTCGTTAGTGAACGTGGAGCACTTACTGGCTCGAAAGCAAAGCGGTAATCATCAAATCACATGATTCTGGCACAATATTTGTAACCAGTAAGCGCATACCCTGAATCACTAAAAAGTGTAACCCTCAGGGTTCGAATGACTATATCTGGCACACAGCGGCCCGTTTTAACCTCTGGGTTTGAGGGGGTATTTTTTTAAGAGCCTGTTCGATTTTCTCTACGTCCTGTTCCAATATGGCTTTCTCATCGGGTGTGAGCGGGACTTCCTCAAGGTGACGTCTGACAGAGGCTTCGCTTTCCAGTACCAGTCCGCTCGCACTCTGTGTGAGTAGATTAAAATCGCAATAGATGCAGGCCATCCGGTGCTGACAGCTGCTCCAGAAGGGATTCGTGCAGTACGAGTCGCCAAAATCATAATACGTCGCGGGGCCGTTTAGGCTGGTGGCTTCGGGATCGTGATCAATCAGCACGCTTATCATGTTAGCGCCCCTGTCTGCTTGACGAATGAGGCGGCCAGCAATGCATGGTGGACTGAGGCGTTGAATGGCTGTCACTTGTTTGAGCATCCCCTCAAGTACGATAGGTTTCAGCAGAACGGATTCGAAGAATAATGCCGTATCGAGTACTACGGCATTAGATGGCTGCTAGTACAGCCAGTCATTCAAATCAGGAAGAGGGAAAGGAGATTCAACGCGTTTATATTCAAACAAGTTGCTTCTTGCCTCATTCCAAACCCGAATGATTTCCTCCGATGCATGCACCTTCCTTAATATGTCCATAATGTGATCATAGGTGTTATGGTGTACCGGAGGCGATTTGACCATTTTGTCATTAATGGTTGTAATGAATATAGACAACATATTTTCACTCAGAATAAATTCATTATCCTTTTTATCAATTAATTCATTCTTCAGGAATTGTTGGGGGTAGATATAGTAAAACGTGTCAGGGGATTGTTTTAAAAATAAATTAATAAAATGTTTTGGAATGAACTTTTCTATTTCATTAGTATTGAAATAATTAAAAACACGATTGGCAAATTTAGCGAACTGTGGTAGCCAATTATTACGGGCGATATCTTCATTAACTCGATTGAACAAAGCTTCCCACGCGAGGGGCATATATTCTGGGTTGGAGTCAACATAAAAATAAAACAGATAGTCGAAAATTTTCTGTAATCGCCTCTCATCTGCTGCGTTGATAATCGCGCATAGCAGTTTCTCTTTATCCTTAAAGAATGTCACAACATAATCAAAAGCCATAGGCGAAATAGGACTCAACTCATCCATGATAAGCATATTTATCAACGCGTTCTGGAGCGATGGATTAATATGATAAATGCTGGATGGTGTAGAGTTAGTTGCGATCAATGCAATGGCTTCAAATAATTCAGGGTCAAGAGTTTTCATTGATTCGATTGAAAGCGCGCCATCTTCATATCCGGGCAAAATGATTTCTATAAGCTCACGGGGGATGTGTGACATTATAAGAACGCACGCAAGTATCCATCGATGATCCGGGCTTGCTTTAATTATCACTGCACTTACTGCTGCTCGTTCAGAAGTAGTCAATTGTGACCAGGCGTAAACAAGATCTTGCATAACTCTCATTCTGTCGCTAGTGCTACGCAGTGTTAAAAGGCGCTCAATCAAAGAAAGCCTTTGTGATTGCAGCGATTCTGGTATTTCAATATCCAGAAGAACGTTTGTTGCATTTAAAGCATAGCTATCCCGGTAAATCGTCTGTATTTCAAGGAATGTAATCCAGCTTGTCAGAACGTCCATCATTTCAAAAGGTGTGATTTCTTTTTGAGCTTCTTCAACAACATGAGCGAGACGTGAAAAATTCAAATGCACGGTTGCAGCAAGCGAGGAGAGTGCGATAGGTAATAATCGGGAAAAGACCTGCCATGGGGGAGTAGCTCCTGTAGCATGCTCCCGTTCAAATATCACCAGTATTTGCATGATGGAATTTGCCAGAACCGGTTGAGATACAATCCTCTCAAGTGCATTCAGAACGTAATGTTGCCTCTCTTCGGAGTAGAGATGCCATCCTTTCATAGCCGACTGAAAAACAGATTCTGCAATAGCCGGGTGTGTTTCGTTGAATATTCGCTCAAGAATTTCAATATCATTTTCCTGGTTAACTCGCATCCATAGTTTTGCCGCCAGTGCCCTTATAAACATCTCATTTATACTCAATAATTTGGACATGAGTATATGATCGAGTCTATCCCTCGACGTCTCAAGATGATGAACAATGTCATAAGCGTCTTTGGACGTTAGGATGACATCCAAACCTGATGCTATTTCACTCAGAAGAGCTTCAACGTGTTGCTTATCATATTCATGTACCCATCTCGTACTAATAATACGTTCACTGCTCATCGGGTACCACGGCTCTCCATTCTCCCACTGAAGAACCGTATGGTTGTTGTTATTAACTTTGTGAGTCCACGATGGCAACTGAGCCTGTATATCAGGACTTAAAGTCGGAGTTTGCTGAGTCAGAAAATCAAAGCAGATATCGCGTACGGAAGGATAGCTTGAATCCAGCCCATCGATTGCCAGTTGAATGATTGCATCTTTATTGGAAGCTGTGTTTGTTTGTTCATATATCCAGAAAAGGTTACTAGCGCTTGCTCTGGCGGTTGATGGCGAAAGGCAGAAAATACCTTTACGTAACGACCGTTCAAAATCTTTAAATTCACGTCTGCCGGTTTCCCCAAAGAGTGATTCAGCGGCAGACCGATAAAATGGATGTGTAAAATTCGTCCTTTCCGAGTCATCTATTTGAAGTATGTGTCTTTTCTCCAGGCGATCAAGATTATCACTATCACTTGAGGCTAACTCAGGTTCGGGATTGTAATCTGGAAAGGGAAGGACTTGATCTTTTTTGCGACTCCCTAACGAATATCCTAATGAATTACCAGATAGTCCGTAGGACCCTTCACTCTCATCATTTAAAACCCAAGCTAACTCACGATCGCTGATGCTTTCTAAATGGCTTGTAGATACCGCTAGGCCAAGTAAAAGACGTTTATACCCTTCAGCCACCAGCCCCTTAGCAAGATCACTGGATTCTTTTCGTGCAAACCGAATAATTTTTTCAGGTGAGGCGAGCGTTTCAAGCCTAGAGTATGTCATCGCAAGATAACTCAGGCATCCGGGTTCAATATTAAGGCGGCCTTGGCTGATGTATCCGGCTATTGTCTGATAAACTTCGGGAGGGACGCGGCTTTTAAACTGTGCCCAACATTTGAGTAAAAAGGAATTAGGTGTATGACTCAAATCATTCCAGTGATGTCCTGCAAGGAGCAGGTCTGAAAGGTCATTTACTCCATTGAATTCATACAGACGGTCCTGCCCCTGCGCGATAATCACTTTTCTGCCCGCGCGGGCACTGTCGATGACTCGCCTGAGCAACATCCATTTTTCATGCGGTTTGTTAGTAGCATGCGCACCACCCAGTGGATCATCGATCAAGACAAGTCGATGGCTGCTCACAGGGTCCAGTAAAAAACGCTCAGCCGCATCTGAATCATGTGTGCGTAAAACTCGATATCCTTGTTTTTGGTAAGCAGCAGCAGCCCATCTTGCCACACTGCTTTTACCCACCCGTGGTTTGCCTGAAAGCAGGAGAACATGTTGATTTTGAAGTAAGTCGAGAAAGTTATGCTCATCCCCTCGTAAGGCATATTCTTTGGGCCTGACGGACTCAACGGGGTTCTCCTGCAGCTTGGCAACAAATTCCGGCATGATGTCTTCTTGAGACGCCCGCCCTACCTTAATTACGGAGCGGAGGCCATTGATCTGCACATCAAATAAATCATCTGGAACCAAAAAATCCTTTCGCAGGATCAGCCTGCAAGCTTCAATCAGATCTGCATTAGTGATGTCATCAATGATAATGAGCCGTTTAAATGCCGCGACAAGCGATTTTTTATCAATACCCGTTATGTAGTCAGTGAGATATTTTTTTCGGCCAGATTCAAGTTTAGGCCCTTTCAACGTTCCAGCATGACCCTTTATTGCATCAATCAGCAATTCGGCATCCTTAAGCGTGAAATAAACGGTGCTATGTTCTTCGCCACGCCAGTGTCCTCTCGGTATAAACTTCTGCAGAGAATCATTCGCGCGCCCCGACATGACCATTACGGCAAAACGATGGGGATCGTTAACCAGGCGCTCCAGGAAAAATTGGGTGGACTTGTAGGCCGGGAAATGGCTGAGGCATTCTGCCAAAAGGGGGAGACCGAAATGCTCTTCTGAACCTTTTACCTGAATTTCGTAAACAATTCGCGTGCCGTCGATGTCAGCGGAAATTTCCGCATCTTCAGCTCCTTTGCCTTCAACTATGAGACTTGCCTGCCCAGATTGATAAAAGTCCAGACCAAGCTTTATACAAACCAAGTCCTGGAAATCGTATTTCGCCGGCCCTACGGTAGCAATAGACATTATTAAATCCCGTTAAAAAATGAACATTCCTGAATTGAACCGTCATGTTTGTCACATATTCAATTTGTTCTCAGACAAACAGATTTTTCAAGATCACTAGCGATGAATTATACCTGAGTTTTTTACCAGTTTTCATTGATGCGTTGATAATAAAAAATAGCTGGCTTGGGTGGGAGGGGAGTACTGAGGTCAAAGCCTAACAGGAACAGGAACCACAATGCGTGGCTGGATTTCTACCAGACGGGCATTCGACGGAGGGATCTTTGTAAAAATCTGCAGTATTTTGGGCACATCACCTTTCAACATCAAGATGTATCTGGATTTGACTGGTTCAGTGGATAACGATCATACCTTTGGCGGCCTGTTTCTTTATTGGTCGGAGAATTTGTGGTCATCATCAATCAGCGAAGCTGTGCCAGATTCAGCTGGGAAAGCTGCCACTCTTTGAAGCTATCCAGCGCGAAGTGACGGTGCTGATGGCGTGGAAATACCAGGTAATGGCCGATATAGTGAATCTCCTGGGTGGTCTCAATCAGCGGACAGACTAAGCGCCCGCTGGCAAGCTCACGTTCTGCTAATAATTTGGGTTCCAGCCCCCCCAGACCATCAACGGTAGCAGTAATGGCCATATAACTGCGGTCAAAGCGCAAACCATAATGGCATGGAGGCGATGAGAACCTTACCGCTACCTATAGCCATTCTGCGCGCTGCCTGGTTCTTTGAGAACTTCGCATGGGATTAGGCTGCCAGTAAAGGTGAGGTTAACGGTTATCTGCAGCCAGCGGATCACCCAATCCCCATGATTGCCCTAAAAGATATAGGCCAAGCTGCGGCAATTCTCATGACTCAGAACTGGGATGGTTTACGCATTGTGGAGTTAGAAGCCAAACAACGCTACTGCCAGACTGAGATCACCGCCGCACTGGCGGATGCCTTTGGCCATGATGTGAAAACGAACTATGTTCCTAGTGATGAATGGGAATCGCTTTTCAAATCACAGGGCGGGCAGAATCCGCTGCCGCGCATCCAGATGATCGACGGCTCAATGAAGAGTGGATCGACTTCGAGGGCGAACCGAATGAACAGTGGAAAGCACCAACATCCCTTAATGTGGCGATCCGCGACTTGGTTGTAAGTCGTGGTTACAAATAAGCAGGAGTAATCACTCGCTCGCAGACGGCTTCAAGCTTGCTATTGGTCATCCATTTTCGGGATTAAAGCAGGCATCTGCGGGCACTCCGTGATTTACCCCCCTTACCGGCAACCTCACAAATCCTTCGATTCCCCGGCAAGCCCGACTTAGCTAACCGCGAGAGAACTGGTATCGATCGTTAACGTCCCTGTGAAAGGATCTGGACGCTCGGATGCCTCCCAGATCAATGTCGGAGAGAGTTTCAACAGGGTGAAGCTGTGTGACCAGCCGGATGCACTGCTGATGGTGGCTTTCCAGATTGCCTTGCCATCCTGGGTTGGCTGCAGTACGCCATGCTCCTGTAGCACGTTGAAAACAGACGTGTTATTGGATGGAATACCTTCGATCCCCTGTGCTAGCAGATGGACACGTAGTTTGTTAGAGACGGTCTTGCTGACCAGCCAAAGTGTTTCCTCGGTCAGCCAACCATCCGAAGCCTAGGGCTGGTTGATTTTCAGTTCCTCCTTGAGCAGTTAACGCAGCCCGTCGAGTAGCTTGCACTGTAGAGCCTGTTTGGGGACCTTCAGGATGACGCGGTTGGGATTTCCGCCCAGTTCCTGAGCCACTGAAGCGCGATCGGCTTGGATGACGAGTTCGCCCAGCATGCCGGCGTGTTCGTATTGGCCGGCGGGCACATACAACAGCGAAGTACAGAGGACAGGGTAGCTGCTGAGCCAGTCGAGGATGTGGCCATCGAGTATTTGCCGGTAGATCAAGCCAGCGGCGGCTCCGTGCAGGCGGTATTCACGGTCATCCCGGTAGCGAAAGCGGTAGGGTTGTTTCAGCGGCCCATGCCAGGGGTGCCAGGGGTTCGATGAGCCGGGTTTTGCCCAGGTTTTGCATCGGGTGTCGGGCGTCAGTGACGGCCAGTATCTCTGTGGCATGTGCGGGCGAAGACAACAACGCAATGAGAAAGCTAGCTGCAATCGTATGCTGCCAGAGGGGAGAGGTGAGAGCAGGAGACAGCATATCGGAGCACCACGAAATTGATCATGGCGGTAGTCCACTCCAATCTACGTCAGGAAACGACAAACAATTGGGAAGCGGTGAGTTCCGGTTTTAGGGAGGTATAACCAAGAAAGGTATCAAATTGAGTTCTCCAAAACGAAATGACTTACCTCTAGGATAAGGAGTTAACCAACAAAAAATTTCTTCCGCTCATAGCTCGCAAATACGCACCTGTAGGCGATACTGCGATGAGGTGTTTTTTGGTCTCTGTCTGTCTCTGGATTTTATAAAGGTGATTGATATGAAAAAAGTTCTGACTGTTGGGCTGCGTTATGGTGGAGAGGCCATTGATGGGGTGGAGTTTGAGAACCTTGGTTTGTGTCAGGCCTCGGCTGATGCAGTGCGCTCTGCATTTCCTCTCTATGAATACGATGTGATTTTGATTAACCCGGCTAGTTTTTCACATTTCTTATTTGGTACTGAAACGGATGTTTCGGGTTCACCTCATGAGTTGCATGATTTGAAGTCTAAAGATAACAAATACGATATTGATTTAGCATTTGATCTCATAGATCGTCAGAATGAGCTGATGGCTGCTGTTCGTAAAAATGCCACTATTGTGTGGTGCTTGTCGGAACCAAAGCGGATGAATTTCTTCGGCTATAGGGAAACCCACATGGGTTATGTTTCCCCTGAAGTTAAACGCATCGTCAAACGTGGCGATCTGCTGGTCAAGAAGGGACGGCATGTGGAGAGAGTCGATCTGGACAGCCCTTTCGCCAGATACTTTGAGTCCTTATCTTCTACTGGCTGGAGCTTGTGCCTGTCGGATCTCGATCTCGAAGGATTCACATCTATCGCCGAGACTCCTGAGGGGTACAGTCTCGGAGGTCGGGTTGATGTTGGTAATCTCACTGGCTGGATTGTCACGCCACCCTCATCGCAGCATGCTGCCGATCAGCTTATTCTTGATGCTCTGAATATTGAAAAGGAGGATCTCCGTCAAGAGAAATATCACGGGATCTTCCTCAGCCACACTGGTGCGGACAAGCCTTTCGTACGGCGATTGCGCGATGCTTTGCGTGAGCATGGTGTACCGCGAGTATGGGTAGATGAGGCTGAAATTGAGATAGGTGATTCGTTGATAGCCAAAATTGAAGAAGGCATGCGTGAAACACGCTATATCGGTGTAGTGCTGTCATCCAAATCGATTAATGCGCCATGGGTGAAGAAGGAATTGGATATTGCCATCAATCGTGAAATATCGGGAGGGGAGGTTGTAGTTTTGCCGCTGCTGTACGAGCGCTGCAAGCTTCCGACTTTCTTGGAAGGTAAGTTGTACGCCGACTTCACCAGTGCCGAGCAGTATGAGGATGCCGTCGCAAAGCTACTGCGCAGACTGCGCATACGTTAGGGTGATCAACCAGATACCGGAAACGGTCTCCCGTATACCGGTGTCTAGTAGTGATTTTGCTATTTCTTTTTGCGTGAGTCGGAAAAGGTTGAGCTACTGAAACTTCCGCCAATATGTTCAATTAAAGTCTGTAATAAGTGGCCGTGATAGTACGCATAGGCATAACCGTTTTTCACATCTTTCATGTTGAAGATTAAAATTTTATTGTCGTCAGCAATTCTAGGGATGAATAAACCAAGCTCTTTCCAGTCCCTGGCAGTGTGCCGAAACCCCTCGGAGTGCTGTTCCCAAGTGTTAATACGCCCTTTAGGTTCATCTTGCTCAATCAATTCTTTAAATTTATTGAGTAAGCCTTGTGAGTTGTTGGTCCCAAAACGGATCGTCATTTATCCCTCTCCAGAGTTTTGAAGTCTGGTTATTATGTCAGATGGGGCGGGGTGGTGTTTTTTAAACGTCAGAAATCAATGACCTATGGGCAGGCTCCAGGTCTCAATTTCGTTCGTGGTTAGACGGCAAAGGCGTGATACCACGCGCATGGTCAATCGTTTCGGCCACTTTGAGTGCGGCATCCAACTCGCCAATGCCGAACTGCTGCATCAGTTGGTAGCGTTCGGCTTTTTCCTCAGGCTCGGTCTGCGCCAGAGCGAGATCGAGGCTGGGCGGCACGGCACGGAAGAGCACTTCCAGGTTCTTGGAGAGGATGACGCCTTCGGTGAACTTGCCAGACTCTTTGCGTGCGGACAGCATCAGCGCCTTCTACGCGGGTGTCAGCTCCCTGAACTTTGCGATTTTTTCCAACTCGTCGGGTGGCATCGATAGACAAATCCACCATTCGATCATGTTGAGCATGGGTTCTGCGGCCTTCGGCAGGTCGTCGATGTTTTGTGTCGCGAGCCAAAACCACGCACCCAACTTGCGCCACATTTTCGTGACCTTCACGACGTAGGGCGAGAGCAAGGGTTTTTTGGTGATGATATGGCCTTCGTTCGTCACGTTGAGGATGGGGCGGCCAGAGACTGTTCTTTGCAAATAGAGTGAGACCTATAATAGAAAGATATAATTTCGTTTTCTGGGAATGGATTGGATTCGTTAATCATAAACTCTTCTTTGTGTAGGAATCCGGCTGTACAATGCATTAATCTTTTGTATGGTACACATTTTATAGCCATAATAATGTTCTGAATTATAGGTAAATGTGACCTACCCCCCAGTATTAGATACATACCTCAGTTCGCAATATCTTGCTGTTGATCATGACTTCTTTGGCTAAGATGAGGCAGTGTAGCTATTTCCGCTCTTGGCACTAAGCAGATGTTCGTTTAGCTTGTATACTGTGCACAGAAAGTTTTGGGAAGGGCATGAAGTGAGAAGGGGGCCTGCATGGCTGGTAAAAATCAAGCCACGCTCGATAAACAAAAATTCCGAAAGCTATAAATATTTGGTATTCACCGCTTACATAAAATGTAGGTTTAAATTTAAATAAATAATATCTATATTTATCAATAATAAAATACCAATGCATCATTGTTTACGAAACATCAACACTGTTATCTTTACTGCCTACCCATCCATCAAGTTTATCTGCCCATTCCTGCATCATCGCTTTCCGCTCATCAATGTAAGTGGCATGGTTGTACGTGCGGCGAACATTGTTGGTATCAGCGTGCGCGAGCTGAGCTTCAATAGCATCAGGTCGATAGCCCATCTCGTTTAAACGGGTACTTCCTGTAGTTCTGGTTGCATGTGGGCTATAAGTACCGCTCCAGCCGAGGCTTTTAAGTAGTTGACGCAGAGAGTGTGATGTCATTGGACCTAGCGGATTATCCCTCCCCGGAAAAAGGTGCTGCCTATGCCCGGTTAAACCATGTAGTGTTCTGAGCATTTTGACGGCTTGAAAGGGTAGGGGAATAACGTGTTCTCTTCGGGCTTTCATTCGCGCTGACGGAATGGTCCACAGGGCGTTATCAAGATCGAATTCTGTCCATTCTGCTTCGGTGGTTTCTGCAGGTTGCGCCAATGTCCACCACATCAGCCACATGCAATAGTTAACCTGGTACGAGCCACGACTATTGTCAAAACAGCTTAATAACTTCCCGATTTGCTGAGGATTCAGTGCCTGTTTGTGCTGTGTCTTATTAGCCGGAAGGGCCTTGCGCACAGGCCATACCGGATCGCTATCTGCTCTAAGCGTCGCGACTGCCAACTCGAAAATTGATGAAACGGTGCGACGGGCTTCTGCGGCAACTGTCGGTGCTCCTCGTTTGGCCGTTTCCTGAAGAATTTTAAGGATATGGTGTGGGGTGATCTCTCTGACTGGGAGCTTACCTATTGCGGGAAAAACAACACGTTCAAGCATATCCAGTCGGCGTGCTTTGGTAATTTCGGCCCAGTCTTTCATCTGCAACCACTCTTTGGCAATCAGCTCAAAGGTGTTAGATACGTCATTGACCTTGCGGATCTTATCTAATTGACGAGCCTGTGTCGGGCTAACTCCATCTGCGACTTGCTTACGCGCTTGCTCGCATTTCTCGCGAGCTTCGGCAAGTTTGACCATCGGATACTCACCCAGCGCAAACATGCTGGATTTACCGTTGAGTTTAAACCGATAGCGCCATGCCTTTTTGCCATTGGGTTTCACTTCCAGGTAGAGACCGTTGAAGTCATTGAGACGATAGAGTTTTTCTTTCGGCTTGGCTGTGCGGCATTGCGTATCAGTGAGCAAAGTGGGCCCTTGTCTATTTCTTATATCGTTATTGTACTCACCTATAATGATAATGGAAACGAATTGTACTCATCTATGTACTCATTTTAGACTGCGCTTTCATGAGTTCACATGAGACAAAATGGAATAAAAAATCCACGCAATTGCGTGGATTTTAAAGGTTTTTATGGTCTGCGTGAGATGTTCTGACACCTCATGAGACAAAAAATTTTATTTAGACGTTAAACAGGAAGTTCATTACGTCGCCATCTTTAACGATATAATCTTTCCCTTCCGCACGCATCTTGCCTGCTTCTTTCGCGCCTTGCTCACCCTTGTAGGTGATGAAGTCTTCAAACGCGATGGTCTGCGCACGAATAAAGCCTTTCTCGAAGTCGGTGTGGATTTTACCAGCCGCCTGAGGTGCAGTTGCGCCTACAGGGATGGTCCACGCACGCACTTCTTTCACGCCAGCGGTGAAGTAGGTCTGCAGGTTCAGCAGCTCATAGCCTGCGCGGATCACGCGGTTCAGGCCCGGCTCTTCCAGACCCAGCTCGGCCATGAACTCTTCACGGTCGGCATCGTCCAGCTCGGCGATATCAGATTCAACGGCAGCGCACACGGCAACAACCACAGAACCTTCAGCCGCTGCGATTTCACGCACTTTGTCGAGGTACGGGTTGTTCTCGAAACCGTCTTCATTGACGTTGGCGATGTACATGGTTGGCTTCAGGGTCAGGAAGCTCAGGTATTTGATTGCCGCTTTGTCTTCTTCAGTCAGGTTTTTCAGCGCGCGCAGCATGCCCGCGTTTTCCAGCTGTGGCAGACATTTTTCCAGCGCAGCCAGTTCCGCTTTCGCGTCTTTGTCGCCGCCTTTGGCTTTCTTCTGCACGCGGTGAATAGCGCGTTCGCAGGTGTCAAGGTCAGAGAGCGCCAGCTCGGTGTTGATGACGTCGATGTCGTCGGCCGGATCCACTTTGTTGTTTACGTGGATGATGTTGTCGTTCTCGAAGCAGCGCACAACGTGACCGATCGCTTCGGTTTCACGAATGTTGGTCAGGAACTGGTTGCCCAGACCTTCACCTTTCGATGCGCCTTTTACCAGGCCCGCGATGTCCACGAACTCCATGGTGGTTGGCAGAATACGCTGCGGCTTCACGATTTCCGCGAGCTGGTCCAGACGCGGGTCAGGCATTGGAACAACGCCGGTATTAGGTTCGATGGTACAGAACGGGAAGTTCGCCGCTTCGATACCCGCTTTGGTAAGCGCGTTAAACAGGGTGGATTTGCCCACGTTTGGCAGACCGACGATACCGCATTTGAATCCCATTTCTAAATCACCTTAATATCTTGATAATCAATCCGTTAACGATAACCGACTGATGAAAAGTAAATAACTACGCCTATTATACACGTAACCCGCATGACGCGCGGTAAAAAAGCCGTATCGGGTGGATTATTGCGCTTTGAAATCGTGCAAGCGGTTTGTCGCCTTGGTTAACCCATCTTTCAGCCAGATTTCGGTGCAGCGCGCCGCTTCGTCTACCGCCTCGTCAATCAGTTTCTGCTCAGAAACCGGGGGTTTACCCAGAACAAAACCGACAACTTTGTTTTTATCGCCCGGATGGCCGATTCCTACGCGCAAACGGTGAAAATTCGGGTTATTGCCCAGCTTGCTGATGATGTCTTTAAGACCGTTGTGGCCGCCGTGCCCGCCGCCCAGTTTGAATTTTGCCACGCCAGGCGGGAGATCCAGCTCATCGTGGGCCACCAGAATTTCATCCGGATTAATGCGATAAAACGTCGCCATCGCCGCCACCGCTTTACCGCTCAGGTTCATAAACGTGGTGGGCACCAGTAAGCGAACATCCGCGCCTGCAAGGTTGATACGTGAGGTATACCCGAAGAATTTAGGTTCTTCACGCAGAGGAGCACGTAACCGCTCGGCCAGCAGATCGACGTACCATGCCCCGGCGTTGTGGCGGGTGGCCGCATACTCTGCGCCAGGGTTGGCGAGGCCGACAATCAGTTTAATCGTCACGATTTAATTCCTAATGGGTTCCAGATCTGGCGCGTAGTTTACTGTCTGGCGCGCCGCTTGACAAAATTCTGCGATCTTCGCAGTGAAATACGAATAATTTCTTATTTGAACAATTAGAATTTCAAGCTGTTCAAAGTCTTATTTGTAAACTTTTGTTTGGGAGTTATCTGTAATTGTGATCATTCACGCAACTCATAAAAGGGGCGTTGTCTATACTTTACACACAAGGATTAGGGGCTTTTCCCCTGACAACCCAAAGTTCCGGAGGTGACACATGAAACGCAAAAACGCTTCGTTACTCGGTAACGTGCTCATGGGGTTAGGGCTGTTCGTGATGGTAGCCGGCGTGGGTTATTCAATTTTAAACCAGTTGCCGCAGCTTGATCTCCCGCAATACTTCGCACATGGCGCGATATTAAGCATCTTCATTGGGGCGGTGCTGTGGCTCGCCGGGGCGCGCGTCAGCGGCCATGAGGAAGTGTGTGACAAATACTGGTGGGTGCGCCACTACGATAAACGTTGTCGTCGCGACCAGCATAAGCACAGCTAGTGCTGCGATATCGAACACCGAAACGGCTCCCGAGGGAGTCGTTTTTTTTTGCATCAAGGGTTGACCCTCACGTAACGTAAGGCTCCAGAGTGACGGCACTGGCAAAGAAAAGGAGCAGTTATGTTGATTCAGGTGGGTGAGCTGGCAAAACGGGCCGGGATCACCGTGCGAACATTGCATCACTATGAGCAAACAGGGTTGTTGCTGCCTTCTGCCAGAAGCGCGGCAGGTTACCGGCTTTACAACCTGGCGGATGTTCAGCGTCTGCACATGATCCAGGCGCTGGCAAAAGCGGGGCTGGAACTTGCTGAAATCAGGGATTTTCTGGAGCAGGAGTCGCTGCCGTTAACGGAACTCCTCGATGCGCAAATCAGCCTGCTGGATAAACAGCTGCGCAGCATAAACACGCTGCGCGACCGGCTGATGGACTTACGCACCGGGCTTGCCGCCGATGAGACTCCCGATCTGGAATCCTGGCTACAGACTCTGGAGTTGATGAATATGTACGATCGCTGGTTTAGCAAAGAAGAGTTACAGCAGCTGCCGTTTGCGGTGCAGAAGGATGCGCTGGCGGCTATCTGGTCAGGTCTGGTTGTGGAGGCCAGCAAGCTGCTGGAACAACACATACCCGTGACGGACGCCCGGGCGATGGACCTGGCAACGCGCTGGATGGAACGCCTGGAGCAGGACACGGCGGGTAAGCCGGAGTTTCTCACCCGGCTGAACGAAATGCACAGCGTTGAGCCACAGATGCAGGTACAGACCGGCATCACGCCGGAGATGACCGATTACATTACGCGGGCGTTTGCTGAATCGAAGCTTATTATCTGGGAGAAATATCTCTCTGCCGAAGAGATGGCTTTTACCCGGAAACACTACTTTGACCGCATGATGGAGTGGCCGCCGCTGGTGGCAAAAGTGCACCAGGCGCAGCGGGAACATCTCGACCCCGCCTCTGAAGAGGCGCAAGAGCTTGCCGAAAACTGGCTGGCGTTGTTCCAGTCGTACGCGGGTACGAACCCGGAGACCCAGCAAAAGTTTCGCGTGGCCATGCAGCAGGAGCCTCATCTGATGAAGGGAACATGGATGACGCCTGCCGTGCTTGGGTGGCTCCAGCAGGCTATCGGAGTGATGATGCAGAGACGTTTCTCTGCATCAGGTGGCTCACAGGTCCGCTAACGCGGCATCCCGGTTAGGGTAGAAGGAGAGTCGGCCAGGGATGGGCTGCACGCCTGCGCGCGCCATGGTGCGCAGGGGCTGGAACTCCAGGTTACTCACCCGCAGCTCGCAGCCTTCCGGCAGACGTTTCACGAAGCGCTGGAAGGCATCCAGCCCGCCGGCGTCCAGCACCGGTACGGCATCCCATTTCAGTACCACAATCCGTTTGCCCGCGATGCGGGACTCCAGATCGCTGAACAGGCCTTCCGCCGCGGCGAAGAACAGCGGGCCAATTACGCGCAGCACCAGCACGTCGTCAGGCACCTCCACGTTAACAGGGGAGAGGCGCGTCATCTGCGCAATGCGTCGCATAAACAGCAGGGAAGCCAGCACGATCCCGACGCTGATGGCGATGACCATATCGAACAGCACGGTCAGCGACATACAGATCGGCATCACGATGATGTCGTCTTTCGGGGCGCGGCGCAGCAAGCTCACTACCTTATGCGCCTCGCTCATGTTCCAGGCCACCATCAGCAGCAGGGCGGCCATGGCGGAGAGCGGCAACCAGGAGAGCAGCGGAGCGAGGATCAGCAGGGCGAGGATCACCAGCACGGAGTGGATAACCGCAGAAACCGGTGAGGTTGCCCCGGCGCGCACGTTCGCTGCAGAACGGGCGATAGCCGCCGTTGCCGTAATACCGCCAAAGAACGGTGCGATGAGGTTACCTAAGCCCTGGCCGACCAGCTCGCCGTTGGCTTTATGTTTGGTGCCGGTCATGCCGTCAAGCACCACGGCGCAGAGCAGGGATTCAATCGCCCCCAACATTGCCATAGAGAACGCGGCAGGAAGCAGAGCGCGCAGGGAGTCCCAGCTTAGGGTAAAGCTGGAGCCGGGCATGTCCCACGGCAGCACCAGCTGCGGTAACAGTTGCGGAATGCCGCTGCCCTGTGAACCGTCCGCCAGAACATAGTGGAACTGCGAGCCGATAGTCGCGACATGACCACCAAACATATTCACGATAGCCATCACCGCGCAGCCCAGCAGTAGCGCGGGAAGATGGCCCGGTAGACGAATGCCCAGACGAGGCCAGACGATCAGCGTACCCAGCGTCACAATTCCGATGGCGGCGTCGCCCAGGTTTGCAGTCGGCAACGCCATAAACAGCGCGCCCACTTTTTGCAGATAGTGTTCAGGGACGTGAGCCATTTGCAGGCCGAGGAAATCCTTGATTTGCATCGTCCCGATGGTGATACCGATCCCGGAGGTGAACCCCAGCGTGACGGAAAGGGGTATGTACTCGATCAGGCGGCCAAAACGGGCCAGGCCAAACAAAATTAAAAAGACCCCGGACATCAGGGTGGCGACCAGCAGGCCCGCCAGCCCAAACTGTTGCGAAACGGGGTAGAGGATCACCACAAAAGCGGCGGTCGGGCCGGAGACGCTAAAGCGTGAACCGCCGGTCAGGGCGATGACTATCCCGGCGACAGCCGAGGTGTACAGACCGTACTGCGGCGCAACGCCGCTGCCAATCGCCAGCGCCATTGCCAGCGGGATGGCGATAATGCCGACGGTGATCCCGGCAATCAGGTCACGTACAAAGCGTGATGAGGTGTATTTCTCTTTCCAGCAGGCGTCGATGAGGGCGCGAAAGGGCAGAACATGTGAGGAGGTTACGTTTTTCACAATTATCTATCATCCGTATGCGCATCATCTGTCATATCAATGGCAGGTGAAGGAGGCATTAATCATACAAATAAAACCCAGAGACAAAAAAACCCGCCGCAGCGGGTTTTTTGGCCGTATTCGATTAGTGTTCGAACATTGCAGAGATGGATTCTTCGTTGCTGATACGACGAATCGCTTCGGCCAGCATCCCGGACAGAGTCAGAGTACGAACGTTTGGCAGTGCCTTGATCTCGTCGCTCAGTGGGATGGTATCGCACACCACAACTTCGTCAATAACGGAGTTGCGCAGGTTGTTTACCGCATTGCCGGAGAAGATCGGGTGGGTCGCGTAAGCGAACACGCGCTTGGCACCACGCTCTTTCAGCGCTTCAGCGGCTTTACACAGCGTACCACCGGTATCGATCATGTCGTCAACCAGCACGCAGTCACGGCCAGCAACGTCACCGATGATGTGCATCACCTGAGAAACGTTAGCGCGCGGACGACGTTTGTCGATGATCGCCATGTCGGTATCGTTCAGCAGCTTAGCAATAGCACGAGCACGTACCACGCCACCGATGTCCGGAGAAACCACGATTGGGTTGTCCAGGTTCAGCTGCAGCATGTCTTCCAGCAGGATTGGGCTGCCGAATACGTTATCAACCGGAACGTCGAAGAAGCCCTGGATCTGCTCTGCATGCAGGTCAACGGTCAGAACGCGGTCAACGCCGACGCTGGACAGGAAGTCAGCGACAACTTTAGCGGTGATTGGCACACGCGCGGAACGAACGCGACGGTCCTGACGGGCATAGCCGAAGTAAGGAATAACAGCAGTGATACGGCCTGCTGAAGCACGACGCAGGGCGTCGACCATAACAACCAGTTCCATCAGGTTGTCGTTTGTTGGAGCACAGGTGGACTGGATGATGAAAATATCACCACCGCGTACATTTTCGTTGATTTGTACGCTGACTTCGCCGTCGCTAAAGCGACCTACGGCGGCGTCGCCGAGGGAAGTGTACAGGCGGTTGGCAATACGTTGTGCTAGTTCCGGGGTGGCGTTACCAGCAAAAAGCTTCATATCAGGCACGAGAAGAACCTCAGGCATGCGTCCAGTGGTGGATAGCGTTCGCCGCAAACTGTGCGGGCCAGGCAAATGCTATCCAGGCGGTGTATTAAAGAGCGCGATGCAACGTCTGGAACAGGGTGACGTTGTCACCGAAACTCAGTCTGCGCCAGAATGGCGTGCTGCAGGGGGGAGGTGTTCATCCCACGCGCTACAAAACCATGCAGCCAAACCGGCGCTTGCTCAAGCACCTGACGAGCGGCGGATTCGGTGTCAAATTCAGCAAAGACACAGGCCCCTGTACCAGTCAGGCGCGACGGCGCGTATTCTAACAGCCAGGAAAGCACCGCATCAACCTCGCGAAAACGTTTTCTTGCGATATCCTCGCAATCGTTGCTGAATTCACAATTTAATAACGTTTCTATTGACCGAACCGGGGTATTTCTTTTGAGGTCTGGATCTTTAAAGATGACCGGGGTCGGAATGCTCACGCCAGGGTGGGCCACCAGATACCATTTTTCCGGTGGTTCAACCGGGGAGAGGATCTCACCCACGCCCTCGGCAAAGGCCGCATGACCGCGAACAAATACCGGGACATCCGCGCCCAGCGTCAAGCCTAAGGCTGCCAGCTCGTCCTGCGACAGCCCGCAACCCCAGAGGTGGTTCAGGGCAACCAGAACCGTGGCGGCGTTAGATGAGCCACCGCCCAGCCCACCGCCCATCGGCAGACGTTTCTCAATGCGGATGTCCGCACCGCTTCCTGCCGGCAATCGTCCGGCGTCGGCCGCGGCTTTCATCAGCAGACGCGCAGCGCGCACGATCAGGTTGTCTTCATGCGCTACGCCTTCGACCGGCGTCAGGAGGCAAATCTGCCCATCCTGGCGCAGTTCGATGGAGATCGTGTCGCCATAGTCAATAAACTGAAATAGCGTCTGAAGGGTGTGGTACCCGTCAGCACGCTGGCCAGTAATATATAAAAACAGGTTCAGTTTTGCCGGAGAGGGCCAGTGGGTCATCATTTAACGATCCAGTTGTCCATTTTCAGCTTGATGCGTTGGCTGCCCTGGGTCAGTTCCATATTTGATGGCAGCGACGGTTTACTCTTACTGTCATAGTCGTTGTACACCACTTTCCAGGTTTTGCCGTTCTGGGTGTAGCTCATCTGGCTCAAACGGTATTGCTCGTCAAGCGTGTAGTCAGTTGCTTCACCCGGCAGGCCAAGGATCCACTGGCGCAGGCTGTTGAGCGGGATAGGCATCCCGGTCAGCTTGCCAATCATCTCTTCGGCGTCGGTTGCGGTGTAGTGCTGGCCTTTGTTATCGGTGATCTGCGCTTCGCCCGGTTTCGCGATAAGCTCCAGTTCGGTGCTGCCCAGTGGGTTCAGCAGCAGCAGGCGATAGTTGTCCTGGCCCGTCTGCTGCCAAAAGAAGCGCGCATAAACCTTTTGTTCGTCAGAGAGATAGGCGAAGGCACCGCGGGTCTGGTACTGGCTCAAATTACGGACGTCCTGCTGGTGCTGACGCCACTGCGGTGAATCAGGGCTTTTGCCCGGGCCTTTTGGTTGGGTGACGGTACATGCGGTCAGAACCAGTGCCGCCAGCGGCAGCAGGCGAATCAGTCGGGTCATAATGAGGACAAATCCTTGAGATACGTTGCAGTTATAACTGTTAATGCTAGCGTCGAAGGGGGCTACCGTCTACGTTCAAATTATCTCAAAGCGTGGCGTAAGCTATTACTCCGAAAGGGGGCAGTCCCTTTTATTGATCTCGCGCATCCTGTATGATGCGTTCTGCTAACCTTATTAACGCTGGTACTACTCCCGCTCAACATGACCCTATTAGCACTCGGCATCAACCACAAAACGGCTCCGGTTTCGCTGCGAGAACGCGTTACGTTTTCGCCGGATACGCTTGACCTGGCGCTGGACAGCCTGCTTGCACAGCCGATGGTGCAGGGTGGCGTGGTGCTCTCGACGTGCAACCGTACCGAGCTGTATTTAAGCGTGGAAGAGCAGGATAACCTGCATGAAGCGCTGATCCGCTGGTTATGCGACTACCACAATCTCAATGAAGACGAGCTGCGCAACAGCCTGTACTGGCATCAGGACAACGATGCCGTCAGCCATCTGATGCGCGTCGCCAGCGGGCTGGATTCGCTGGTACTGGGCGAGCCACAAATTCTGGGTCAGGTGAAAAAAGCGTTTGCGGATTCGCAAAAAGGGCACCTGAAGGCCAGCGAGCTGGAGCGCATGTTCCAGAAGTCTTTCTCCGTGGCGAAGCGTGTGCGAACCGAAACCGACATTGGTGCCAGTGCGGTTTCTGTTGCTTTCGCGGCCTGCACCCTTGCACGCCAAATCTTTGAATCCCTCTCAACCGTCACCGTGATGCTGGTGGGTGCGGGCGAAACCATCGAACTTGTGGCGCGCCATCTGCGCGAGCATAAAGTGAAAAAGATGATTATCGCTAACCGCACCCGCGAACGCGCGCAGGTGCTGGCGGATGAAGTGGGTGCAGAGGTGGTTGCCCTGAGCGACATCGATGAACGTCTGAAAGAGGCGGACATTATTATTAGCTCGACCGCCAGCCCGCTGCCGATCATCGGTAAAGGGATGGTGGAGCGCGCGCTGAAGTCCCGCCGTAATCAGCCGATGCTGCTGGTGGATATCGCCGTTCCGCGCGATGTGGAGCCAGAAGTAGGCAAGCTGCCTAACGCCTACCTTTACAGCGTGGATGACCTGCAAAGCATCATTTCGCACAACCTCGCTCAGCGTAAAGCGGCGGCGGTTCAGGCGGAAACTATTGTCGAGCAGGAAACCAGTGAGTTTATGGCCTGGCTGCGCGCGCAAAGCGTCAGCGAGACCATCCGCGAGTACCGCGGACAGGCGGAGCAGGTGCGTGATGACCTGACTGCCAAAGCGTTAGCGGCCCTTGAACAGGGTGGCGACGCAAATGCGATTATGCAGGATCTGGCGTGGAAACTGACCAACCGACTGATCCATGCACCAACCAAATCTCTTCAGCAGGCTGCCCGTGACGGGGATGATGAACGCCTGACTATTCTGCGCAACAGCCTCGGGCTGGAATAGCGCCCTATACCCATTTTCTAAGACAAGGTGCACTTACGCCTATGAAGCCTTCTATCGTCGCTAAACTGGAAGCTCTGCACGAGCGCCATGAAGAAGTACAGGCGCTGCTCGGGGATGCCGGGACCATTGCGGACCAGGAACGTTTTCGCGCACTCTCACGTGAATACGCGCAGTTAAGTGATGTTTCTAAATGCTTTACCGACTGGCGACAGGTTCAGGAAGATATCGAAACCGCGCAGATGATGCTCGACGATCCTGAAATGCGCGAGATGGCGCAGGAAGAGTTACAGGATGCGAAAGCGCGTTCTGAAGAGATGGAGCAGCAGCTTCAGGTACTTCTGCTGCCGAAAGATCCGGACGATGAGCGTAACGCGTTTGTGGAAGTCCGCGCCGGTACCGGCGGTGACGAAGCGGCCCTGTTTGCCGGGGATCTGTTCCGCATGTACAGCCGCTACGCCGAATCGCGTCGCTGGCGCGTGGAGATCATGAGCGCCAACGAAGGCGAACATGGCGGCTACAAAGAGGTTATCGCTAAGATCAGCGGCGACGGTGTGTACGGTCGCCTTAAGTTTGAATCCGGCGGCCATCGCGTGCAGCGCGTGCCGGCCACCGAATCTCAGGGACGCATTCATACGTCAGCCTGTACGGTGGCGGTGATGCCGGAGCTGCCGGAAGCGGAACTGCCGGACATCAACCCGGCGGACCTGCGTATTGATACTTTCCGCTCCTCTGGCGCGGGTGGTCAGCACGTTAACACCACCGACTCCGCCATCCGTATTACCCACCTGCCAACCGGCATCGTCGTCGAATGTCAGGACGAGCGTTCGCAGCACAAAAACAAAGCCAAAGCGCTTTCCGTGCTGGGTGCACGTATTCATGCGGCAGAAATGGCGAAACGCCAGCAGGCGGAAGCATCTACGCGTCGTAACCTGCTGGGGAGCGGCGATCGCAGCGACCGTAACCGCACCTACAACTTCCCGCAGGGCCGCGTGACCGACCACCGCATCAACCTGACGCTGTATCGTCTGGACGAGGTGATGGAAGGGAAGCTGGATATGCTGATTGAGCCTATCGTGCAGGAATACCAGGCCGACCAGCTGGCGGCACTGTCCGAGCAGGAATAATGGATTTCCAGCGCTGGTTACGCCAGGCCACCGATGAGCTTTCAGAAAGTGAAAGCCCTAAGCGCGACGCCGAAATTTTGCTGGAGCACGTGACGGGCAAAGCCCGCACGTATCTGCTGGCCTTCGGCGAAACCGAACTGACCGCTGAGCAGGAAGTGCAACTCGCAGCGCTGCTCGCCCGCCGTAAAACCGGTGAGCCGGTGGCGCATCTGGTCGGCGAGCGCGAGTTCTGGTCGTTACCCTTGTTCGTCTCTGCAGCGACGCTGATCCCGCGTCCCGACACCGAGTGTCTGGTTGAGCAGGCGCTGGCGCGTTTACCAGCGGTGGCCTCCAGCATTCTCGATCTCGGGACGGGAACAGGTGCTATCGCGCTGGCGCTCGCCACCGAGCGGCCCGACTGCGCGGTGACGGCGGTGGATGTGATGCCCGATGCGGTGGCGCTGGCGCAGCGTAACGTGGAACGTCTCGGGCTCAGCAACGTGACGGTGCTGCAAAGCAGCTGGTTTGCCGCGCTGGAGAATCGTTCATTTGCGATGATTGTCAGCAATCCTCCTTACATCGACGAACACGACCCGCACCTTGCGCAGGGTGATGTTCGCTTCGAACCGCTCACGGCGCTCGTGGCCGCCAACGCGGGATTAGCCGATCTTGATCACATTGTGACAACGTCACGGGAACATTTACTTTCCGGCGGCTGGCTGCTCGTGGAGCATGGCTGGACGCAAGGAGAAGCCGTGCGGGCACTGTTTACGCAAGCAGGTTATGCCGCTGTCGAAACCTGCCGCGACTACGGCGGCAACGAACGCCTGACGCTGGGGCAGTGGTCTTGAGATCCGGATATCTGCCATTTACTGATAAAGGCGTAGGGCTGACTGAAACGCAGTTTGGCGTTATCATCTACATCGTTTTGAGTTTTATCGCGCCTGAGCGTCATTGTACGCTCAGGCGTTACTGGGGTAAGTCATGAGGTCCTTAGCCGATTTCGAATTTAATAAAGTGCCGCTTTGCGATGGCATGATCCTGATTTCGGAGATGATCCGCGACGATTTTACGTCGCAGTATGTCTACGATGAGCTGGAAAGCCTGGTTAGCCTGGCGCGCGAAGAGATCAATCAGGCGCGTCCACAGGACTGGCAGCTGGAGAAGCTGCTTGAGCTTTTCTACGGCGAATGGGGTTTCTGCGACACGCGTGGCGTGTACCGCCTGTCTGACGCATTATGGCTGGACCAGGTCTTAAAAAATCGTCAGGGTAGCGCGGTTGCGCTGGGCTCTATTTTGCTGTGGGTCGCGCACCGTCTGGATATTCCACTGGTGCCGGTCATTTTCCCGACGCAGATGATCCTGCGTGCAGAGTGGCTGGACGGTGAGATGTGGCTCATTAATCCGTTTAACGGCGACACGCTGGATGAGCATACGCTGGATGTCTGGTTGAAAGGCAATATCAGCCCGGTGGCCGAGCTCTTTAATGAAGATCTCGACGAAGCCGACAACGCAGAAGTCATCCGCAAGCTGCTGGATACGCTGAAATCCGCCCTGATGGAAGAGCGTCAGATGGAGCTGGCCCTGCGCGCCAGCGAAGTGCTGCTGCAGTTTAATCCGGAAGATCCGTACGAAATTCGCGACCGTGGGCTGATTTATGCCCAGCTTGACTGCGAGCACGTGGCGCTGAACGACCTGAACTATTTCGTCGAGCAGTGTCCGGAAGATCCGATCAGCGAAATGATCCGCGCGCAGATCAACGCGATCTCGCACAAACAAATTACACTGCATTAATCTTAATTCCGATTCACACCTGAATAAGGCGATCCTATGAAACAAAAAGTGGTTAGCATTGGTGATATCAAGGTAGCAAACGACCTGCCGTTCGTGCTGTTTGGCGGTATGAACGTGCTGGAATCCCGCGATCTCGCCATGCGTATCTGCGAACACTACGTGACCGTGACCCAGAAGCTGGGCATTCCGTACGTGTTTAAAGCCTCTTTTGACAAAGCCAACCGCTCCTCCATTCACTCTTACCGTGGCCCGGGCCTGGAAGAGGGGATGAAAATCTTCCAGGAGCTGAAACAGACGTTTGGCGTGAAAGTGATCACCGACGTGCATGAAGCCTCTCAGGCGCAGCCTGTGGCTGACGTGGTTGACGTGATTCAGCTCCCGGCGTTCCTGGCTCGCCAGACTGACCTGGTTGAAGCGATGGCGAAAACGGGCGCGGTGATCAACGTGAAAAAACCGCAGTTCGTGAGCCCAGGCCAGATGGGTAACATCGTCGATAAATTTATCGAAGGCGGCAACGACAAAATTATTCTGTGCGACCGTGGTGCTAACTTCGGTTACGACAACCTGGTTGTGGATATGCTCGGCTTCAGCGTGATGAAGAACGTCTCTAACCAGTCTCCGGTTATTTTCGACGTGACCCACGCGTTGCAGTGCCGTGACCCGTTCGGCGCTGCGTCTGGCGGCCGTCGTGCACAGGTGACTGAACTGGCGCGCGCCGGTATGGCGACCGGCCTGGCGGGCCTGTTCATTGAAGCGCACCCGGATCCGGACAACGCGAAATGCGACGGTCCATCCGCGCTGCCGCTGGACAAGCTGGAGCCGTTCCTGAAACAGATCAAAGCGATTGACGATCTGGTGAAGAACTTTGACGAGCTGGATACCAGCAAATAATAAAAAACCCGCTTCGGCGGGTTTTTTATTTGCCCGGCGGCGCTACGCTTGCGCGGGCCTACGGGTTTTGTAGGCCGGGTAAGCGCAGCGCCACCCGGCAAAAAGGCTACGCAAATATCGTCATCAGATACGCAATAAACAAGGCCATATGCGCCGCGCCGTTCAGCACGTTGGTGCGTCCCGTGGAAAACGAAATCTGGCACAGCAGCAATGATGCCACCATCACGATCATTTCCGGCGCGCCCAGCGCAAACTGCAGTTCGTTGCCCGTCATAAAGGCAATCAGCGTCACCACCGGTACGGTGAGTGAAATCGTCGCCAGTACAGAGCCGAAAAACAGGTTCATTGCACGCTGCACCTGATTGTTCAACACCGCTTTCAGCGCGCCGAGCCCTTCAGGCGAGAGAATCAGCAGCGCTACCAGGAAGCCGGTAAACGCCACAGGCGCGTTCAGCTCGGTTAACAGTGTCTCCAGCGGGTTAGCGTTCATCTTGGTGACGGCAATCACCGCAATCAGATGCACGATCAGCCAAACCGTATGCCACGTGCTGCTGTGGGCCGACGGCTTACCGTGGTGCGGGTCATCGTCGTCGCCATCGTCTTCATGCTCATACACAAACAGGCTCTGGTGCGTTTTAGTCTGTATCAACAGGAACACGCCGTACATGGCGGCGGAAATCAGTGCGACCAGCAGCGCCTGCCCGGTGGAGAAGTTCGCACCCGGCAGGGCCATCGGGAAGACCAGCACGATAATCGCCAGCGGGAAGAGCGCAATCAGATACTGTTTAATGCCAAACAGGTTCATATACTGGGTCGCGAATTTGCGTCCGCCCAGTAACAAAGAGAAGCCCACCAGGCCGCCCGTAACAATCATAATGATCGAGTAGAGCGTGTCGCGCATCAGCGTCGGCGCGGCATCACCGGTCGCCATAAGCGCGGAAATCAGGCTGACTTCGAGAATAACAACGGAAAGGCTGAGAATTAACGATCCGTACGGCTCGCCCAGACGGTGGGCTAACACGTCCGCATGGCGAACGACGCTAAATGCGCTGGTTAAAATGCCGACCAGAGCCAGAATATTGATACCAACCACCACTGGCAGTGACTGACTGCTTCCCCAGAAGAGCAGCACAGCCAGTGCCAGAACCGGGAAAATGAGTGACGACTCCTTGTGGCGGGTCTTTACCGCCTCGTGTGTTGCTGTCATGTGCTTCTCCATCAATGCAGGTGCTTGTAATTATAGATAGATTTTAGAGGTCGTTAAACTAACAGATCTCTGTTAAATACCCTTTATATTTTACTTAATTTTACCCTTTGTCATCATTTCTCTGTTTGAGGCTTATAATGAGATATTTTCATTTAATATATCTTAAATAACAGTAAATTATAATTCATATACATTCATAAATTAATGCCGGGTGGCACCCTGACGTATCGTCGTCCACACTTATCTCTTTAACCAAAAGAGAGGTTAGTGATGCCCTATAAAACGAAACGCGAATTACCTGATAACGTACAAAACGTGCTGCCCGCTCACGCGCAGGATATCTACAAAGAGGCGTTTAACAGCGCCTGGGATCAGTACAAAGATAAGGACGATCGCCGGGATGATGCCAGCCGTGAAGAGACGGCGCACAAAGTCGCCTGGGCCGCAGTAAAACATGAATATGAGAAAGGGGACGATGATAAATGGCATAAAAAGAAATAGCCGTGAAATTATTCGCTGCCTTCATTTTGACTTTTCAGGCGGTTGAACTTTCGTTGTATTGCAACTGGTCCGCTAATTGCTTATCGTTATTTAACTGCTGGCAAAATGACCAGCACATAATGCCGGGAAGGCGAATTACAGATGTCGCAAGGAAGCACGCAGTGGCGGAGGTGGAAAGTGTTAACGCGTGATTTCTTAATGAAGGCAGATTGTAAGACGGCATTTGGTGCTATTGAGGAATCGCTTCTCTGGTCGGCTGAACAACGTGCGGCGTCACTCGCTGCCACGCTTGCCTGCCGCCCGGATGACGGCCCGGTATGGATTTTTGGCTACGGTTCACTGATGTGGAACCCGGCTCTGGAATTTGTTGAATCAGCAACGGGAACGCTGCCTGGCTGGCATCGGGCATTTTGCCTGCGCCTGACGGCCGGGCGCGGCAGCGCGTGCCAGCCGGGACGGATGCTTGCACTGAAAGAGGGCGGACGCACCACGGGCGTGGCGTATCGCCTCCCGGACGCCACGCTGGAAGAGGAGCTCACGCTGCTTTGGAAGCGTGAAATGATCACCGGCTGCTATATGCCGAGCTGGTGCAAGCTGGAACTGGACGACGGCCGCACCGTCAATGCGCTGGTCTTTATTATGGACCCGCGCCATCCGCTGTATGAAGCGGACACCCGCACGCAGGTGATTGCCCCGTTAATTGCCGCCGCCAGCGGGCCGCTCGGCACCAACGCGCAGTATCTCTTCTCCCTCGATCAGGAGCTGACCCGCCTCGGCATGAAGGACGATTGTCTGAATGAGCTGGTGGTGAAAGTGAAGGCGCTGCTGGAAGGGAACCCGCTCAACGGTACGCTGCGACCGGGTTTTGCCTGATAATACGCCCGGCGAGCCGGGCGTTTGACTTTATGCTGCCACGTAGCTGACTGAATGCTCCAGCGACTGACTGTGGCTGTCAATCAGCACATCCCACGTGCCGGTATACGGCACGGTAAGCCAGGCTTTATCGTCCTGTACGGTCAGAATATCCGCCTGGGACTGTTTTTGTGCTTTCGAACTCATCAGATGAATACGACAGCGCTCTGAGCAACGCACCACTACCGTATCCCCGCCAAACAGTTTCAAACTTGTTTTTACCAGTGCCATTTTTTACCCCGTAGTCTTAAACAACGCTCTCCCTGCTGCCATATCCGAGCGTGATGTTGTTCACAATTCACTCATGGCATAACACCAAAGGGGGAGGGATGGGATGCTGATTTTGATCAAAAAATGGCATAACGATTAAACAAAAATGACAAAATTCCTCAAAATTTCCGCTGGCGCGCGTTTTCCCCGCTAAACGCGCGCCGGTAGAACATTAAATGCGGAAATGGCCGGCGGTTTCAGCAAGGTCGCCCGCCTGGCTCTGCAGGGCACCCGCGGCGGCGGCGGATTCCACCACCAGCTCGGCGTTCTGCTGCACCATGCGGTCGAGATGGGTCACCGCGTGGTTGATCTCGTGAATGCCTTTCATCTGCTCGCTGGTGGCGATGGAGATTTCGCGCATGATGCCGGAGACGCTGCCGATGCTGGAGCGGATCTCATCCATGCTTTCCCCTGCCAGATGCACGTAGCGGGAGCCGGTTGCCACGCTGTCGGTGGTGGAATCAATCAGCGATTTGATCTCTTTCGCCGCCTGGGCGCTACGGCTCGCCAGGTTACGCACTTCGCCTGCCACCACGGCAAACCCGCGACCCTGCTCACCGGCACGAGCCGCTTCTACTGAGGCGTTCAGCGCCAGAATGTTGGTCTGGAAAGCAATACCGTCAATCACGCTGGTGATATCGCCAATTTTTGCCGATGCGACTTCAATGGACTGCATGGTGCTGATCGCCTGCGATACCACCTCGCCACCGCGTGCAGCGGCCGCGGAGGCCTTGCTCGCCTGGTCGTTCGCTTCGGCTGCCGATTCATTCGACTGCGTCACGGAGGCGGTGATCTGCTCCACGGCGCTTGCCGTTTCGCGCAGGCTGGACGCCGCCTGCTCGGTACGCCCTGAGAGATCCTGGTTACCTGCGGCAATCTCCTGCGCGGCATTTTTCACCGATTCACTGGCATCGCGAAGCTGTACCATCACCACCGAGAGTTTATCGCTGAAGGCGTTAAAGGCCTGAGCAATCTGCGCGACTTCGTCCTCGCCGTTGTCCGGCAGACGCTGTGACAGATCGTTGGTCCCGTTGGCAATGTTGTGCATCGCGTCGCGAATATCAGACAGACGCTTTAGCAGGCGGGCAATCAGGAAATGGACGATGGCCGCGCTCAGCAGCGCCAGGATCACCAACGAAATCCCCGACGCTTTAAGCAGGGAACGCATACCGGAGGAGGCGTCACCGCTGTCGAGGGCGACGACCAGCAGCCAGTTCGTGCCCGGCACGGCTGTCGCCACGAAGGTTTTCTCTACGTCGTTAAGCGTTCCGTCAACCGGATTACCGCTTTTCAGCGCAGCAAAATCGATACCTTTGATGGTTTCAGCAAACGGTTTAAGCGTCAGGGCCGGATCGTTAGCCGCAATAACGCTGCCATCGCTGTTCAGAAGCAACCCGCTGCTGGCCGGGGTGGGATGGATCCCGCGCACGTTTGCCACCACGCTGTCCATGGCCACATCGCCCGCCACAACCCCTTTCAGGGTGCCATTTTCCTTCACCGGCACGGCGAAGGTCACCACCAGCTTACCGGTTCCGGCGTCAACGTAGGGCGCAGTGACAACCGGGCCGTCCGTGCTGACCACCTGCTGATACCACGGGCGAATGGTCGGGTCATAATCCGCCGGGACACCCGCAGGTTCAGAGAATTTCGCCGTTTTGCTGGCGTAGCCAACATAGACATTGGTGAATCCACCCGCCTGCGCAAGCTGTTTAAACACCGGAACCGGATCGTCACTCAGCGCAACGGTCTGCGCGGAGGCGATGACCGTCATCTTGCTTTTTACCCAGTCGGCAATCGCCATATTATGGCTGGCGCTGGTGCTGGTCAGGATATCGCGCTGGGACTGCTGGTTATCCTGGCGTGTGACCTGGAAGTTGATAACGGTATTCAGGAGAAGGGCGACGACCAGACAGCCTGCCGTCGCGACGATGATGCGTGCACGAATGGATCTGAACATAAGTGAAATACCTGCTGTGTTGTTTCCATGCCTATCGGCAACCCTGCAGGTAAACTTGATGCTGAAACCGCGTCCATAAGAAAATAATATTTTTACGGGTTTATTATTAAAAAGTTAATACTTTATCGGCGGACAGCGTCCACTCGGCCAGCTCAACCAGCGTACCAATTTCTACACCCTCAATCAGCGGCAGACCAGTAATGCCGCGTCCGTCGGTGCAGGTCTTGCACAGCTTCACCGGCACGTTTTGCGCGGTCAGGATCTCCAGCATCTGCTGAATGTTATAGCCCTCTGCGGGTTTCTGCCCCTTCAGCCCGGCGGTGACCGCGTCCGACATTAAAAAGAGGCGTAACGTCAGGTCGCTCTCTTTTTCACGCAGCGCAATGGCCAGGCGCAGGCTGTTAAAAAGGGATTCGCTACCGTAGGCCGCACCGCTGGCGACGATCACAATCTTTTGCATGTTGACTCCGGTTTTTATAAAGGCACGAATATTGCTTAACTATCCCGAGTTTCGCTGTTCTGGAGAGTAAGCATGACATTAATGGCTGGCATTTCGCCAGGTGCTGCCGAATGGCTCCAGCGCGCAAAGATGATGCGTAGGGAGCAGCTCAGCAAGCTGGCACAGCTGGGCGTGCTTGTGCATGGCATTAGTCAGCTGGTGCACATGTTACAGTGCGAGCGCGGGGCGTCCAACGTCTGGCTCTGCTCACAGGGTAAGCTTTACGCCCCGGAATGCAAAGCCAGCCGGGCGCTGGTGGATGAAAACCTCGCTGCACTTTACGGCATTCTTGAAGCACAGTCTCCGATCCCGGGAAGTACCGTTTGTGAACGCATCGGCGGGGCGTTGCTAAGCCTGGAAATGCTCCCCGCGCTGCGTGATGGTGTCATTCAGCAAACGGTAACCGCACCGCAGGCGATGGAGCACTACTCCCGCATGCTTCGTCATCTGCTCAGTATCGTGCCGCAGCTCAATGACAGCATTGACGATCCGCAAATCGCCGGGCGTTTTGTCGCTCTTTATAGCCTGATGCAGGGCAAAGAGCTGGCGGGACAGGAGCGGGCGCTGGGGGCAATTGGCTTCACGCAGGGCTTTTTCGATGATGTGACCCGCCAGAGGCTGGTTGACCGCATCGACGGCCAGCAGGCCTGCTTTGAGATCTTTCTCTCGCACAGCTCCGCTGACGCTCAGACCGCCTTTTCCCTGAACTGCCAGCCCGACCGTGAAACGGAGCAGCTGCGACGCGTGGCCTGTACCCGCCAGCCTGCCGCAGACGATGGCCATACTGCGCTGAGCTGGTTTGCCCTGCAAACCGCGCGCCTTGAACATCTGCGCGCGCTGGAGGAGACGATCATTGCCGATCTGATAGTCGAGGTGGACGATCGCATATACCGTGACGACGAGTACGCGCCTCCCGCCGATGAGCATGACGAGCCGCCTGTTCGCTACCCGGAAAAACCGTTGCTCACCCTGGTGCGCCAGCAGGCGCGCGAGATAGAGCAGCTCTCGCGCCAGCTCGCGTCGCTGCGCGATACGCTTGAAGAGCGCAAAACCATTGATAAAGCGAAAAGCGTGCTGATGACCCACCAGAATATGAGTGAGGAGCAGGCCTGGACGGCACTGCGCAAAATGGCGATGGACAAGAACCAGAGAATGGTAGATATCGCCCGCGCGCTGCTCATGGTAAAGAATCTTTGGCAGGTAACCCCAAAGGAGTAGTTGCACAATCAGCGGGCATGTTGTGCCTGATTGAGGTGCGTGAAGGCGAAAGCATTGTCGTTAGCACCGCGAAAACAGCGTGTTAAAACCTGGCATTCGCTTTGCATTATCTGATTAACCATTTTTGACGGTGCGCCAACGGCGGTGCATTAGTCTTCGGGATAAAGGCGTCCAGCGGTGCTTCGGCACTGTCGGGCGCTTTTTTTTGTCTTTTTTTCAGGAGTGGTCATGGCGGATTTGTCGAGACGACGGTTTTTGCAGGCCAGCATGCTGGCGAGTGGCGCAATGCTGTTACCGGGTGTCATGCAGGCCGCATGGGCGGCAGGCTCGGATAAGCCGGAGCAGGAAACGGTGCGCATCGGGTTTATCCCGCTAACCGACTGCGCGCCCGTGGTTATCGCGGCGCTGAAAGGGTTTGATAAAAAATACGGCATCACCATCGTGCCCACTAAAGAGGCGAGCTGGGCGGCGGTGCGCGATAAGCTGGTGGCGGGCGAGCTGGATGCCGCACACATTCTCTACGGTCTGCTGTACGGGCTGGAGCTGGGTATCGCCGGTAAGCCGCAGCAGATGGCGAACCTGATGACCCTTAACCAGAACGGCCAGGCGATTACCCTCTCAGGTGACCTGGCGGAGAAGGGCGTTCGCGACCTCGATGGGCTGAAAAAGCTGATTGGGCAGCAGGTGCCCGGCACGTACACCTTCGCGCACACCTTCCCGACGGGCACACACGCCATGTGGCTTTACTACTGGCTGGCCAGCGCGGGTATTAACCCGTTCGACGATGTTCGCACCGTGGTGGTACCGCCGCCGCAGATGGTGATGAACATGCGCATTGGCAACATGGTCGGCTTTTGCGTCGGCGAGCCGTGGAACGCGCGTGCCATCAACGACCGCATCGGTTTTACCGCCGCAACGTCGCAATCCATCTGGGCCGATCATCCGGAAAAAATCCTCGGTACGCGTCGCGAGTGGGTAGAGAAAAACCCTCACACCGCACGGGCGCTGGTCAGCGCGGTGCTGGAGGCGGCGCGCTGGATTGATGCTTCCCCGAAAAACAAACGCGAGACCGCGCTGATCCTCTCCCGCCGCGCGTGGCTGAATACCAAAGAGCAGTACCTCACCGGGCGGATGCTGGGCGAGTACGACAACGGTCTGGGCACGCGCTGGCAGGACGCCCACCCGATCCGCTTCTTTAACGAAGGGGCGGTCAGCTATCCGTATCTTTCCGATGGCATGTGGTTCTTAACCCAGTTCCGCCGCTGGGGCTTGCTTAAATCAGCGCCGGACTACGCGGGCATTGCACAGCGCATTAACCAGACGGCGGTCTGGCAGGATGCCGCCACGGCGGTGGGGGGCATTACCGCACCGGCGTCACCGCTGCGCAGCAGCACATTGATGGACGGCACCGTCTGGAACGGTACCGACCCGGAAGGATATGCCAACCGTTTCGCCATTCATCGTAAAGGGGCCTGATTATGCAGCATCTGCAAAAGACGAAATCACACGAGACGCCGGAGAGTGGGGAGGTGATTATTCTGCCTCCGGTGCAGATTCGCCGCCGTACGCCGACGTTCGCGCGCCGGATTAACGGGAGCCTTCAGCGCATCATTCCGGCGTTTCTGGGGCTGGGGCTGCTGGTCGTGCTCTGGCAGCTGGCTGCGATCAACAGCAAAGGATTCCCGACGCCGCTCAGCACCCTGGATTCGGCATTAACGTTGTTTGCCGATCCGTTTTACCGTGACGGACCCAACGACATGGGGATCGGCTGGAACGTGCTCGCCTCACTGCAGCGCGTGGCGGTGGGTTTTGGTCTGGCCGCACTCGCCGGGATCTCGCTCGGCTTCCTGATTGGTCGCTTCACCTTTTTCTCGCGCATGTTCAGCCCGCTCATCGCGCTGTTGCGTCCGGTCAGCCCGCTGGCCTGGCTGCCTATCGGCCTTCTGCTGTTCCAGAAAGCGGAACCGGCCTCCAGCTGGACCATTTTTATCTGCTCAATCTGGCCGATGGTGATCAACACCGCCGAAGGGGTACGCCGCATTCCGCAGGACTACCTTAACGTCGCGCGCGTGCTGCAGCTCTCTGAGTGGACCATCATGCGCCGCATTCTCTTTCCGGCCGTGCTGCCGGCGGTGCTGACCGGGGTGCGTCTGTCCATCGGCATTGCCTGGCTGGTGATTGTCGCCGCCGAGATGCTGACCGGAGGTTTAGGGATTGGCTTCTGGATCTGGAATGAGTGGAACAACCTCAACGTCGAAAACATTCTCATCGCCATCGTCATCATTGGCGTGGTCGGGTTACTGCTGGAGCAGGGGCTGATGCTGATCGCCCGCCGCTTTAGCTGGCAGGAAAAATAAGGAGCGAAGATGAAACCAATAATTCAGGTCCAGGCCGTGAGCCAGCGTTTTTCCACCGCCAGCGGTGAGTTTCTGGCGCTGCAGAACGTCTCTTTTGATATTCACGAAGGCGAAACCGTGAGCCTGATTGGCCACTCCGGCTGCGGCAAATCGACGCTGCTGAACCTTATCGCCGGCATTACTCTGCCGACGGAAGGCGGGCTGATTTGCGACAACCGGGAAATTGCCGGGCCAGGGCCGGAGCGTGCCGTGGTCTTTCAGAATCATTCGCTGCTGCCGTGGCTCACCTGCTTCGACAACGTTGCTCTGGCGGTGAATCACGTGTTTCGTCACACCATGAGCAAGGCGGAGCGCCGGGAGTGGATTGAACACAATCTCGATCGCGTGCAGATGGGGCACGCCATGCATAAGCGCCCGGGAGAGATCTCCGGCGGCATGAAACAGCGCGTCGGGATTGCCCGCGCGCTGGCGATGAAGCCGAAAGTGCTGCTGATGGATGAGCCGTTCGGCGCGCTGGATGCGCTGACGCGCGCCCATCTGCAGGACTCGGTGATGCAGATCCAGCAGGCGCTCAACACCACCATTGTGCTTATCACCCACGACGTGGACGAGGCGGTACTGCTCTCCGATCGCGTGCTGATGATGACCAACGGCCCGGCGGCGACCGTTGGGGAGATCCTGAACGTTGACCTGCCGCGCCCGCGTAACCGGGTGCAGCTGGCGGACGACAGCCGCTATCACCATCTGCGCCAGCAGATCCTGCATTTCCTCTATGAAAAACAGCCCAAAGCGGCGTAACGGGGCAGCCATGACGCGACTGATCGTTATCGGCAATGGGATGGCAGCAGCGCGGCTGATTGCTTCGCTGACGGAGCGTGCTCCCGGTCGCTTCGCGATTACCGTGCTGGGCGATGAGCCTGAACACGCGTACAACCGCATCCTGCTCTCTCCGGTGCTGGGCGGGGAAAAACAGGCAGAGCAGATCCGCCTGCAGGATGACGCCTGGTATGAGGCCCGGGGGATGACCGTGCAAAGGGGGGAAAAGGTGCTCGCGGTAGATGTGGCGAAGCGGCTGGTCCGTACAGCACAAACCACGCTGGCTTGGGATGAGCTGGTGTTTGCCACCGGTTCAACGCCCTTTGTGCCCCCCATCCCCGGAGGCGACGCATCTCATGTGTTTACCTTCCGACGGCTGGCGGATATCGATGCGATTCAGACTATCCCGGGCCCGGCGGTGGTGCTGGGCGGCGGCGTGCTCGGCGTTGAGGCTGCGGCGGCGCTCGCAAACCGTTGTGACAATGTCACGCTGGTACATCGCGGGGCGTGGCTGATGGAACAACAGCTGGATCGGAAGGCTGGCCTCCTGCTCGAGGAGGCGCTGACGGAGCGCGGAGTACGCTGCGCGCTGTCGTCCGGGATTGCGTCCATCGCAGCGGACTCGGTGACGTTATCTGACGGTAAGCGGGTTAGCGCCACCCGGGTGGTGCTGACGACAGGGGTACAGCCCAACATCTCACTGGCAAAAGCCAGCGGCATCCACTGCGCCCGCGGCATTGTCGTTAACCCGCAGATGCAGACCTCCGCTGCGAACGTCAGCGCCATTGGCGAATGCTGCGAGATCGATGGCCAGACCTTTGGCCTGGTCGCCCCCTGTCTGGCGCAGGCGGATATCCTCGCCGCCCGGCTGGCCGGTGAAGCCGTAGCGTCTTTTGCCCCAACGGACAGCGGGATGCGGCTCAAGGTGACGGGAATCGAACTGTTCACCGCCGGTCGCGCCACGGAACAGCCGGACGACGTGGTCTGGAGCGCATGGGATCCGCTGACGCGCCACTACCGACGCTTATTGATTCATCGCGGGGCGCTGGCTGGCGTGCTGCTGATGGGCGACTGCCGGAGCGCGGCGACATTTACCGATTTACTGGCAACGGCTGCGCCCGCCCACGCGGACTGGCTGTTCGATCGCTTCACTACGCAACCGCAGGTTGCAGGACAGAACGCTATGACAAAACCTACTTTGGTGGTGGTTGGACACGGTATGGTCGGCCATCATTTTCTCGAAGATTGCGTTAGCCGCAATTTGCATCAGCAGTATCAGATTGTTGTCTTTGGTGAGGAGCGCTATGCCGCTTATGACCGCGTGCATCTGTCGGAATATTTTGGCGGCCGCAGCGCGGAGTCGCTCTCGCTGGTGGAAGGGGATTTCTTTGCTGACAACGGCATTGAGCTGCGCCTGTCGCAGCAGATCGTCGTTATCGATCGCGATGCACGCGTGGTGCGCACCGCCAGCGGACATGAAACCCACTGGGACAAACTGGTGCTGGCGACCGGCTCATACCCGTTTGTGCCGCCCGTACCGGGCAACGATTTACCGGGCTGCTTTGTCTACCGCACCCTTGACGATCTGGACGCGATTGCGGCCCATGCGGCAGGCTCCCGCCGCGGCGTGGTGATTGGCGGTGGGTTGCTCGGGCTGGAAGCGGCCAACGCCCTGAAACAGCTGGGCCTGGAAACCCACGTGGTGGAGTTTGCTCCCAATCTGATGGCGGTCCAGCTCGACGGCGACGGCGCGGCGATGCTGCGCAAGAAAATCGAGGCGCTGGGGGTCGGCGTGCACACCAGTAAAGCGACGACGGAGATCGCCATCGCGGACGGCGGGCTGGTGCTGCGCTTCGCCGACGGCGAACAGCTGGAAACGGACATGGTGGTCTTTTCTGCGGGTATTCGTCCCCAGGACGCGCTGGCGCGCAGCAGCGGGCTGGCTATCGGCGAGCGCGGCGGGGTCTGCATTGACGACGGCTGTCGTACCTCCGATCCGGACGTGCTTGCCATAGGCGAATGCGCGCTGTGGGAGGGGAAAATCTTCGGACTGGTCGCGCCCGGCTATCAGATGGCGCGGGTGGCCGCCGCCGCGCTGGCGGGTGAGGATAAAACCTTCACTGGTGCGGATATGAGCACCAAACTCAAGCTGCTGGGCGTGGACGTGGCCTCGTTCGGTGACGCTCACGGGCGCACGCCGGGCGCGCTGAGCTACCAGTGGACGCACGGCCCGCAGCAAATCTACAAGAAAATGGTGGTGAGCCACGACGGAAAAACGCTGTTGGGCGGCGTGCTGGTGGGCGATGCCAGCGAATACGCCACGCTGGTGCAGATGATGCTCAACGGGATTGCCCTGCCAAAAGAGCCGGAGACGCTGATTTTACCCGCATCGTCAGGCAGCGCGCCAAAAGCGCTCGGCGTGGCGGCGCTGCCGGAAAGCGCGCAAATCTGCTCTTGCCATAACGTCAGCAAAGGCGATATCTGCCAGGCGGTGAGCGCCGGCGCGACCGACATCGGCGCCATCAAGCAGTGCACCAAAGCGGCAACCGGCTGCGGCGGGTGTAGCGCGCTGGTGAAGCAGGTGATGGAGTTCCAGCTTGCCGAGCAGGGCGTGGAGGTGAAAAAGGATATCTGTGAACACTTCCCGTACTCGCGTCAGGAGATTTACCACCTGGTGCGCGTTAACCATATTCGCACTTTCGAACAGCTGATTAGCCGCTACGGGCAGGGGCACGGATGTGAGATCTGCAAGCCGCTGGTGGGGTCGGTGCTGGCCTCGTGCTGGAATGAATACCTGCTGAAACCGTCACACCTGCCGCTGCAGGACACCAACGACCGCTATTTTGCCAACATCCAGAAGGACGGCACTTACTCCATCGTGCCGCGGATGCCGGCGGGGGAAGTGACGGCAGACGGGCTGATTGCTATCGGCCAGATTGCGAAACGCTACAGCCTTTACAGCAAAATCACCGGCGGCCAGCGTATCGACCTCTTCGGTGCCACCCTTGAGCAGCTGCCGGAGATCTGGCAGGCGCTGGTGGAGGCCGGGTTTGAAACCGGGCATGCTTACGGGAAATCCCTGCGCACGGTGAAATCCTGCGTCGGGTCGACGTGGTGTCGCTACGGCGTGCAGGACTCCACCGGCCTCGCGGTCAGGCTGGAGCACCGCTACAAGGGCCTGCGTGCGCCGCACAAAATCAAAATGGCCGTCTCAGGCTGTACCCGCGAATGCGCCGAGGCGCAGAGTAAAGACGTCGGGGTCATCGCCACGGACAAAGGCTGGAACCTCTATCTGTGCGGCAACGGCGGCATGAAGCCGCGCCATGCGGATCTCTTCGCCAGCGATCTCGATGATGAAACGCTGATCCGCACCGTTGACCGTTTCCTGATGTTTTACATCCGCACGGCGGATCGCCTGCAGCGCACCAGCACCTGGATGGATAACCTGGAAGGAGGTCTCGACTATCTGCGGGAGGTGATCCTCAACGACAGCCTGGGCATCGCCCATGAGCTGGAGCAGGAGATGGCTCGGGTGGTGGAAACCTACCAGTGCGAATGGCAGACCACGCTTAACGATCCGAACCGTCTGGCGCTATTCCGCACTGCCGTGAATGACGCCGCAGCGGATCACAATAAGCGCTGGCAGGAAATGTGCGGCATCGACGACATCCCCGAGCAGGCGGGCATTGGCGCGCGGCTTGGGCGTAAGCCGATTGCGCTGTTCCGCTTTGGTGAGTTCGTTTACGCCCTCGACGATCGGGAGCCCGGCAGCAGCGCGAACGTGCTTTCCCGCGGCATTCTTGGCGATGCGGCGGGGGAGCCGGTGGTGATCTCCCCGCTCTATAAACAGCGCATTCGCCTGCGCGACGGCTGTCAGGCGGATAACGGCGAACCTGCGGTGCGCGCCTGGCCGGTAAAAATTGAAGACGGCAAAGTGTGGGTCGGAAACGACGCCCTGGTGATGCGTGCGGAGGCCTCATGACGGAAACCCGGACAACGTGCCCCTACTGCGGGGTCGGCTGCGGCGTGGTCGCCCGCGTGGAAGGTGAAATGGTTAGCGTTCGGGGGGATGAAACCCACCCGGCGAATGCTGGACGACTGTGCGTGAAAGGGGCTGCCCTGGGGGAAACGACGGGCCTGCAGGGGCGATTGCTGCACCCCGTTGTTGACGGTGTTGAGGTGGGCTGGGCGCAGGCGCTGGGGACGGCAGGTGAACGGTTGCGGGACATCATCGACGCTTATGGGCCGCAGGCGGTGGCGTTTTACGCGTCCGGGCAATTGCTGACCGAGGACTACTACGCCGCCAATAAGCTGATGAAAGGGTTTATCGGCGCGGCGAACATTGATACCAACTCCCGGCTTTGCATGTCGTCGGCGGTCGTCGGCTATAAACGCGCCTTCGGTGAAGACGTCGTGCCGTGCAGCTACGAGGATGTAGAAAACAGCGATCTGGTGGTGCTGGTTGGCTCAAATGCGGCCTGGACGCATCCGGTGCTGTATCAGCGGCTGGTGCAGGCAAAGCACAACAATCCGGAGATGAAAGTGGTGGTCATCGACCCGCGCAGAACCGCCACCTGCTATATTGCCGACCTGCATCTGGCGCTTGCGCCGGGGAGCGATGCCGGATTATTTGTCGGCCTGCTGAACCTGATTCAGGGAACGGATGAGTGGCCCGTTGAGCGCGTGGCGGCATTTTGCGGTCTTTTGCCGCAGGATATTGGCACCTTTTACGACTGGTTTATGACGGCACCCCGGGCCATCACGCTCTACACCATGGGGATCAACCAGTCCTCCAGCGGCAGCGACAAATGCAGCGCCATCATTAACGTTCACCTTGCCAGCGGCAAATTTAACCGTCCGGGCTGCGGCCCGTTTTCGCTGACCGGACAGCCTAACGCGATGGGCGGAAGGGAAGTGGGCGGGCTGGCAAATCAGCTGGCGGCGCACATGAACTTTGAGCCGGACGATCTTTCGCGGGTGGCACGTTTCTGGGGAACGGAACGGCTTGCGCAAACCCCGGGGCTGATGGCGGTGGAGCTGTTTGACGCCATCGCCCGCGGCGAGGTGAAGGCGGTGTGGATCATGGGCACCAACCCTGCCGTCTCGCTGCCGGACAGTCACGCGGTGTGTCAGGCGCTGGCAGGCTGCCCGCTGGTGATTGTCTCTGAGGTGATGAACGACACCGACACCGGCCGGTTTGCCCATATTCGCTTCCCGGCGCTGGGCTGGGGGGAGAAGGACGGCACGGTCACTAACTCGGAACGGCGCATTTCGCGCCAGCGCGCGTTTCTGCCAGCGCCGGGAGAAGCGAAGCCGGACTGGTGGATCGTCGCGCAGGTGGCAAAGCAGCTGGGCTACAGCGACGCGTTTGCCTGGCAACATCCGCACGAGATTTTTTGCGAGCATGCAGCGCTGACGGCCTTTGAAAATGACGGCGCGCGGGCGCTAAACCTTCATGACCTGGCTGCGCTGACCCGTGAGGAGTGGCAGCAGCTTGAGCCTTATCAGTGGCCGACGGGGGATTTTCCGTGCCGAAATATCGTCATCGTTAACCCTCTGTCGCACGGTGCGACGGTCAGCGCATTATACCCGCTGATTCTCAACACCGGGCGCATTCGCGATCAGTGGCACACCATGACCCGAACGGGATACGTGGCCAGACTGATGCAGCATATCGCCGAGCCGTTTGTTGAGGTTTGCCCCGCAGACGCTGTTCGGTTTTCCCTGTGCGACGACCAGCTGGCGCGCATCAGCTCGCCGCGCGGCGTCATGGTGGCAAGAGTGCGCGTCAGCGACGGACAGCGTGAAGGAGAGGTTTTTGCCCCGATGCACTGGAACGCCGAGTTTGCCCGCCAGGGAAAGGTGAATGCGCTCGTGGAAGGGCGCTGCGATCCGGTGTCGGGCCAGCCGGAGAGTAAACAAACCGCCGTCAGAATCATGCCCTGGCAGCCCGCCTGGCAGGGAGAGCTCTATGCCCGCGAAGGGCTGGTAATGCCCGCTTCGGTTTACTGGTGGCGTAAAGCGTCACACCTGACGGTGGCGGGCGATAAACCGCTGCTGTCGTGGATTATGGATTACGCCAGCGGCCGGGGCTGGCAGCTGCAGGTTGCTCAAACCGATAAACGTAGCAGCGTGCTGGCCTGGCATGAAGGCCAGCTGATGCTGGGTTTCTGGGAGGGCACCGCGTTACCGGCGCTGGCGCATACGGTGATAGAAGCAGCTTTTCAATCGCCGCCCTCAACGCCTGCTGCGCGCCATGCGCTGCTGAACGGGCAGGGCACCGACAAGGCGGCGGATCCGGGACGCATTGTCTGTAGCTGTTTCAGCGTCGGGGAAAACGCGATACGGGAAGCGATTGCCGGAGGGTGTGATTCCGTCTCCAAGCTGGGCGCGCAGTTACGCTGCGGAACCAACTGCGGTTCGTGCGTGCCGGAGCTCAAAACAATGTTTCAGGAAATTCCGGAAAATTCCCCGTAAAGCTGCAAATACGGAGAAATCGCGTTAAGGTACTTGGTGTTCTTACGTAAGCACCGGGTATTTCTTACGACATTGATGACTGTTTCCCCTCCTTTCCGAACGCTGGTTTTACTCTCCCTTCTTACGGCCGGAGCCGTTCACGGTGCGCCGAATTCCTTTATGCATCAGGCACAGAACCCTTTCGATAATGATGGGGATAGTTTGCCCGATCTCGGCATGGCGGCGCCAGCGGACGAGGGGGAAAAGCATCTGGCCGAAATGGCTAAAGCATTTGGTGAAGCCAGCATGACCGATAACGGCCTCACCACCGGCGAGCAGGCGCGACAGTTCGCGTTTGGTCAGGTGCGCGACGCGGTGAGCGGCGAAGTGAACCAGCAGATTGAGTCCTGGCTTTCGCCCTGGGGGAACGCCAGCGTGAATTTACTGGTGGATAACGACGGCAAATTTAACGGCAGCAGCGGGAGCTGGTTTATCCCCTGGAATGATACTAACCGCTATCTGAGCTGGAGCCAGCTTGGCCTGACGCAGCAGACGGATGGCCTGGTCAGTAATGCCGGAGTTGGACAGCGCTGGGTCGCCGGGAAATGGCTGCTGGGCTACAACACCTTTTACGATAACCTGCTGGACGAAAACCTGCAGCGTGCCGGGCTGGGGGCGGAAGTGTGGGGGGAAAATCTGCGCCTGTCAGCGAACTATTATCAGCCCTTTGCCGGATGGCGCGAGCGCTCCGACGTTCAGGAGCAGCGCATGGCGCGCGGATACGACGTGACGGCCAACGCCTGGCTGCCGTGGTTCCATCATCTGAATACCAGCGTGAGCTTCGAGCAATACTTTGGCGAAAACGTCGACCTGTTCAACAGTGGAACCGGCTATCGCAATCCTGTGGCAGTGAATCTGGGGCTTAATTATACCCCCGTTCCGCTGGTCACGCTGACCGCCGCGCATAAGCAGGGCGAGAGTGGGGAGAGCCAGGATAACCTCGGGCTGAAGCTCAACTACCGCTTTGGCGTTCCGCTGGCCAAACAGCTTTCGGCCAGTGAAGTCGCCGCCACGCGTTCCCTACGCGGAAGTCGCTATGACTCGCCGGAGCGCAATAGCCTGCCGGTGATGGAGTTCCGTCAGCGGAAAACGCTGTCCGTCTGGCTGGCCACGCCGCCGTGGGATCTGAAAGGGGGCGAGACCGTGATCCTGAAGCTGCAGGTTCGCAGCACGCATGGCATCCGCCAGATCCACTGGCAGGGCGATACTCAGGCGTTGAGTCTGACATCGCCGGCTAAAAGCAACAACAGCGACGGCTGGAGCGTGATTATGCCTGCCTGGGATGGGAGTGAAGCGGCGACTAACCGCTGGCACCTGTCGGCAGTGGTGGAAGATGAAAAAGGCCAGCGCGTCTCGTCCAATGAGATCGTGCTGACCGTGGTGCAGCCGCTGGTCGCGTTGCCTGACAACGACCCGCGCTGGAAGCTGCTGCCGGAGGAGTGATCCTTAGAAAATGCGTTCCTGATGCACCCACACGGCAGCCTCAACGCGGGATTTTAACTTCATTTTCTTCAGCATATGTTTCACGTGCACTTTGACCGTGCTTTCGGTGATATCCAGGCGGCGGGCGATCATTTTGTTCGGCAGCCCCTGGGCAATGAGTTTGAGAATATCGCGCTCGCGCGGCGTTAGCTGGCTGACGTCACGGTCGGAGGTGGCGCGGTTTGCCCGCAGGCTGGCGGCCAGGACCGGCGTTAAGGCCTCGCTGAGCACCATCTCGCCCGCCGCAGCCTGCTGCAGCGCCTTAAGCAGATCTTCCGGCTCCATATCCTTCAGCAGATACCCATCCGCCCCGCGCTTCAGCGCCGTGACCACATCCTCTTCATGGTTCGACACGCTAAAGACGACGATGCGTCCGGAAAGCGATTTTTCCCGCAGCTTGTCGAGAGTTTCCAGGCCGTTCATGCCCGGCATATTCAGATCGAGCAGGATCAGATCGGGATCGAGGGATTCGGCAAGCTCAATGCCCTGTTCGCCGTTGCTGGCTTCGCCAACCACGGTGATATCGGGTGCCATGCTGACCAGCTGTTTCACGCCAGTACGCAGCATCGGATGGTCGTCGATCAACAGGATGGATGCCGGTTCCTGATTAGTCATGGGTTTCTCCTTGAGCAGTTGTGAGCGGTTTTTCGGGAATAAAGGTGACGACAACTTCCGTGCCACCCGTCTCTCTCCGGCGAACCTGGCAATCACCGCGCAGGCTTTGGGCGCGGTCTCGCATAATAATTAAACCGTAGTGGTTCGTTCGTTCGGCATTTTCCGGCACGCCGCGGCCGTTGTCGTGAACCGTCAGCTTCACCTGATTGTTGTGCTGGCTGACGGTGACCGTTACCGCCGTTGCGCCGGCATGCTTGAGCACGTTGCTCAGCGCTTCACGGGCGATCTGCAGTAAATGGATGGCCTGATGGGAGGGGACAAACCGCGGCGGCAGCTGGTAGTCCAGCTTCACCGGGAACCCCAGCCGGGCGCTAAATTCGTGGCAGCTGGACTCCAGCGCCGGACGCAGGCCCGGCTCGGTCAGCTGCAAACGGAAGGTGGTCAGTAGCTCGCGAAGCTGTATCCAGGAGGTATTCAGCTCGTTGCGGATCTGGCTGAGCAGCTGCTTGTTGCTCTCCGGCATCTCCGCATCCTGCATCTGCAGGCAGCTCACCTGCATTTTCATACAGGAGAGCGACTGGGCGATAGAATCGTGAAGCTCGCGGGCGATGGTCGCGCGCTCTTCCATCACGATCAGCTGCTGCTGCTTTTCCTGATGCCTGTCGAGCGCCAGCGTGGCCGTTAGCTGTTCGACAAGCGTATCAACCAGCTGCTGCTGGTCGTGACTCAGGTGACGCCCGGCCGGGAGGGTTGCAAGCAGAATACCGTACTGGGTGTGGCTGTCCGTCAGCCGCCACTTCAGGGTGGTGCCGCTGGAGGTGAGCGGCGGCAGGCCGCGAGGGCAAAGATGGCAGCCTTTGTCATCGCAGGACATATCGGACTGACAGGTAAATTCCTGATGGTTATCTTCATCTTCCACATCGTAGACCCGCAGTTCAAGGTCATGAAGCAGGGTCAGATTTTGCAGGCCGTTCAGCACCGGCGAGAGGCGTTCGCATAGCGGCACCTGCATGTGCAGCCGACGGTTGGCCTGCCACAGGAAGGAGAGGATTTCGTTTTTCTGCTCAAGCCCCGCCGTTTTTTCCTGAACGCGCTGTTCCAGCACCGCGTAGCTCTCGGAGAGTTCAGCCGACATGGTATTGAGTGCCTGGCCGAGCATCGCCATCTCGTTGCGCCCGCTGATGTGCGTGCGCTGGGTAAAATCGCGCGCGGTGACCGCGCGGGCCATCGCCAGCAGCTGTTTCCAGGGATTCAGGAGCCGCGCGCGGAGCCAGACGATGGTGAAGATCAGCAGCAACCCCATAAACAGCGCCATGGCGCGGTGCACCATCACCACCCGGTCGATGCGTAATTCGGTGGTTTGGTCGAAAGCGGAGACCAGCGCATCAATGCGTGAGACGAACCCCGCAACGTCCTGGGCAACAGCCTCTGCACTGCGCGCCTGTTTCAGGCCTGGCTGCAGCTGGGTGTGCCAGTTCCCCTGAAGGGCTTTAAGCTGGGATTGTTGACCGGCGCGAATGGCGGCATTTTCCAGCTCGGGGCTGAACGCCGTGCGCTCCATTTCATCGATCAGGGGCCTGTCATCCTGCGTCAGGGGCACCGACGCCAGTAGGCGATAACTCTGCATGCGTAGCGAGCCTGCCTCATTAATAGCATGCGCATTACCCTGTACTCCCTGTACCAGCCAGCCGGAAATCGCCATGCCCGCCACGCCGATGGCGGTGGACAGCAAAACAATCAGGGCGACCTGATTCACGAGCGTCAGCGGTGATAAACATCTTTTTAACATAGAGTTGGCGTGCTCCTGACGTGGCCTGCTTGCAGGAATGGCGCTATTCTGGTGCATACCCTGGAGTATACCCATACCAATAAAGGATTACCCCTAAATTGCCAACGGAGTAGGGGGAAGGTGGTGGGGGTAGCAATGAACCGTCAGTACCGTGAAAAACCACGTCTTTTTTACCGAATTAGCCTACTCATTAAGGATAACACCTTTTTTTGCGCCGCAAATCCTCCCACTTTTCCTTTGATTTATATCAACTTACCGCCGCCCTAAAACCCTAATGTTTGCAGCATCATTCGAGAATCAGAGGTGTCTATGAGTCACTCATCCGCTCCCGAAAGGGAAAATGGTGCCGTTATTACAGACTGGCGTCCAGAGGATCCGGCGTTCTGGCAACAGCGCGGCCATCGTGTAGCAAGCCGGAATCTGTGGATTTCCGTGCCATGTTTGTTATTAGCGTTTTGCGTATGGATGTTGTTTAGTGCGGTGGCGGTCAACCTGCCAAAAGTTGGGTTTACGTTTACGACCGATCAGCTGTTTATGCTGACCGCGCTGCCGTCGCTGTCAGGCGCGCTGCTGCGTGTACCCTACGCGTTTATGGTGCCGGTCTTTGGCGGTCGTCGCTGGACGGCGTTCAGTACGGGCATCATGATCGTCCCTTGCGTGTGGCTCGGCTTCGCGGTGCAGGATACCTCCACGCCGTTCAGCGTGTTCGTGATTATCTCCCTGCTGTGCGGCTTTGCGGGCGCGAACTTCGCCTCCAGCATGGCGAACATCAGCTTCTTCTTCCCGAAAGCGAAGCAGGGCGGTGCGCTGGGCATTAACGGCGGTCTGGGGAATATGGGCGTCAGCGTGATGCAGCTGATTGCTCCGCTGGCGATCTCGGTCTCCATTTTTGCGGCCTTTGGCGGCGGTGGCGTTGAGCAGGCGGATGGCTCTTCCCTGTACCTGCAAAATGCAGCCTGGATTTGGGTACCGTTCCTGGTGGTCTTTACCCTCGCAGCCTGGTTCTTTATGAATGACCTGTCCGCGTCGAAGGCGTCGCTGAGCGAACAGCTGCCGGTGTTGAAGCGTGGTCACCTGTGGGTGATGGCGCTGCTGTATCTGGCAACCTTCGGTTCGTTCATCGGTTTCTCTGCGGGCTTCGCGATGCTGTCGAAAACCCAGTTCCCGGAAATTCAGATCCTGCACTTTGCCTTCTTCGGACCGTTTATTGGTGCGCTGGCGCGTTCGCTGGGCGGCATGGTGTCTGACCGCCTGGGCGGTACCCGCGTGACCCTGGTTAACTTCGTCATGATGGCGGTCTTCTGTGCGCTGCTGTTCCTCACGCTGCCCGTCGACGGACAGGGCGGTAACTTCATCGCCTTCTTCGGCGTGTTTATGGTGCTGTTCCTGACGGCCGGGCTGGGGAGTGCCTCTACCTTCCAGATGATCTCCGTTATTTTCCGTAAGCTGACCATGGACCGCGTAAAAGCGCAGGGTGGAAGCGAAGAGCAGGCGATGCGCGAAGCGGCGACGGATACGGCTGCGGCACTGGGTTTTATCTCTGCCATCGGCGCGATTGGCGGCTTCTTTATCCCGAAAGCGTTCGGTATCTCTCTGGACCTGACCGGCTCTCCGGCGGGTGCAATGAAAGTCTTCCTCGTCTTCTATATCGCCTGCGTCGCGATCACGTGGCTGGTATATGGCCGTAATACCAAGAAAAATAAGTAAGTGTGATTATCCGTTTACGCGGCCTTCGGGCCGCGTTTTTTTGGGCTGGAAATAGTTACAACATACTGATGGGTTAGCAGCAAAAGCCCGCAGGTAACATTGTGATCGCCATCGCTTTGCAGGGCGCTCTACCCCTTAATACCTGAGATGTTAAATTTCACCCTGCCTTTTGTACGATAAAATAAAAATAACGATATATTTCATGTTGATACGCAATTGATAAAGATACCGCTTTGGTGGTATTTGGTATAACCCCTCGCCAGAAAGTCCCTCGTCGTCTTGATCGTTATCAATTCTCCCCCTCTTTCAGGGCGTTACCTTCGCTGCAAATCAGCAATGTCGATTTAGAGAGCCACAGGCTCCACACAGGAGATACCCGATGAGCAAATTTTTGGACCGGTTTCGCTACTTCAAACAGAAGGGTGAAACGTTTGCCGATGGGCACGGCCAGGTTCTGGATACCAACCGGGACTGGGAAGACGGTTACCGCCAGCGCTGGCAGCATGACAAAGTCGTCCGTTCAACCCACGGCGTGAACTGCACTGGCTCATGTAGCTGGAAGATATTCGTTAAAAACGGTCTGGTGACCTGGGAAATGCAGCAGACCGACTATCCGCGCACCCGCCCTGATATGCCAAACCACGAACCGCGTGGCTGCCCGCGTGGCGCCAGCTACTCCTGGTATCTCTACAGCGCTAACCGTCTCAAATACCCTCTGATGCGCAAGCGCCTGATGAAAATGTGGCGTGAAGCGAAGGTGCAGCACAGCGATCCGGTTGATGCCTGGGCGTCTATTATCGAAGACGCGGACAAAGCGAAAAGCTTTAAGCAGGCCCGCGGCCGCGGTGGTTTTGTACGTTCTTCCTGGAAAGAGGTGAACGAGCTGATTGCCGCTTCCAACGTCTACACCGTCAAAACCTATGGTCCGGACCGCGTGGCGGGCTTCTCGCCCATCCCGGCGATGTCGATGGTCTCTTACGCCTCCGGCGCACGCTACCTGTCGCTTATCGGCGGTACCTGTCTGAGCTTCTACGACTGGTACTGCGACCTGCCGCCTGCGTCTCCGCAGACCTGGGGCGAGCAGACCGACGTGCCGGAATCCGCTGACTGGTACAACTCCAGCTACATTATCGCCTGGGGCTCTAACGTGCCTCAGACCCGTACGCCGGACGCGCACTTCTTTACCGAAGTGCGTTACAAAGGCACCAAAACCGTGGCGGTAACCCCGGACTACGCGGAAATCGCCAAGCTGTGCGATCTGTGGCTGGCACCGAAACAGGGTACCGATGCCGCGATGGCGATGGCGATGGGCCACGTCATGCTGCGTGAGTTCCACCTTGATAAGCCAAGCCAGTACTTCACCGACTACGTCCGCCGCTACACCGACATGCCGATGCTGGTCATGCTGGAAGAGCGTGAGGGTTACTATGCTGCTGGCCGCACGCTGCGCGCTGCCGATCTGGTGGACGCCCTGGGGCAGGAAAATAATCCTGAGTGGAAAACCGTCGCGTATAACAGCAACGGCGAGCTGGTGGCGCCAAACGGCTCTATTGGCTTCCGCTGGGGCGAGAAGGGCAAGTGGAACCTTGAGCAACGCAATGGCACAACCGGTGAAGAGACTGAACTGCGCCTGAGCATGCTGGGTAGCCAGGACGAGATCGCCGAGGTTGGCTTCCCGTATTTTGGCGGTGAAGGTTCCGAGCACTTCAACAAGGTCGAGCTGCAGAACATCCTGATGCATAAGCTGCCGGTAAAACGCCTGCAGCTGGCCGACGGGTCTACCGTGCTGGTCACTACCGTTTATGACCTGACCATGGCGAACTATGGTCTGGAACGCGGTCTGGGCGATGAAAACTGCGCAACCAGCTATGACGACGTGAAGGCCTATACCCCGGCATGGGCGGAACAGATCACCGGCGTTCCTCGCGGGCATATTACCCGTATCGCACGTGAATTCGCTGAAAACGCCGACAAGACCCACGGCCGTTCGATGATTATCGTCGGTGCGGGTCTGAACCACTGGTATCACCTCGACATGAACTACCGTGGCCTGATCAACATGCTGATCTTCTGCGGCTGCGTCGGTCAGAGTGGCGGCGGCTGGGCGCACTACGTGGGCCAGGAAAAACTGCGTCCGCAGACCGGCTGGCAGCCGCTGGCGTTTGCCCTCGACTGGCAGCGTCCGGCACGCCACATGAACAGCACCTCTTATTTCTATAACCACTCCAGCCAGTGGCGCTATGAAACGGTCACCGCGCAGGAACTGCTGTCGCCGATGGCGGATAAATCCCGCTACAGCGGCCACCTGATTGACTTCAACGTGCGCGCAGAGCGCATGGGCTGGCTGCCGTCTGCGCCTCAGCTGGGTACTAACCCGCTGCGCATCGCGGAAGAGGCGAAGAAGGCGGGCATGTCCCCGGTGGATTACACCGTTAAATCCCTCAAGGACGGCTCAATCCGTTTCGCGGCAGAACAGCCGGAAAACGGTAAAAACCATCCGCGTAACCTGTTCATCTGGCGCTCCAACCTGCTGGGCTCGTCCGGTAAAGGCCACGAGTACATGCTGAAATACCTGCTCGGTACCGAAAACGGTATCCAGGGTAAAGATCTCGGCAAGCAGGGCGGCGTGAAGCCGGAAGAGGTGGAGTGGAAAGACAACGGTCTCGACGGCAAGCTGGATCTGGTAGTGACGCTCGACTTCCGTCTGTCCAGCACCTGCCTGTACTCCGACATTGTGTTGCCAACCGCGACCTGGTACGAAAAAGACGACATGAATACTTCGGATATGCATCCGTTTATTCATCCACTTTCTGCGGCCGTTGATCCGGCGTGGGAATCGAAAAGCGACTGGGATATCTACAAGGACATCGCGAAGAAATTCTCTGAAGTCTGCGTGGGGCACCTCGGCAAAGAGACCGACGTGGTGACGCTGCCTATCCAGCACGACTCCGCCGCCGAACTGGCGCAGCCGCTGGACGTGAAGGACTGGAAAAAAGGCGAATGCGACCTGATCCCGGGCGTGACCGCACCGCACATTATTCCGGTTGAACGTGATTACCCGGCAACGTACGAGCGCTTTACCTCTATCGGCCCATTGATGGAGAAAATCGGTAACGGCGGGAAAGGGATTGCCTGGAACACCCAGAGCGAAATGGATCTGCTGCGCAAGCTCAACTACACCAAAGCGGACGGCCCGGCGAAAGGCCAGCCAATGCTGAACACGGCGATTGATGCGGCAGAGATGATCCTGACCCTGGCACCGGAAACCAACGGCCACGTTGCGGTGAAAGCCTGGGCGGCGCTGAGCGAGTTCACCGGTCGCGACCATACGCACCTGGCGACGAATAAAGAGGAAGAGAAAATCCGCTTCCGCGATATTCAGGCGCAGCCGCGCAAGATTATCTCCAGCCCGACCTGGTCTGGCCTTGAAGATGAACATGTGTCTTACAACGCCGGCTACACCAACGTTCACGAGCTGATCCCATGGCGTACCCTGTCCGGCCGTCAGTCGCTGTATCAGGATCACCAGTGGATGCGCGACTTCGGTGAAAGCCTGCTGGTTTACCGTCCGCCAATCGACACCCGCTCCGTGAAAGCCGTGATGGGTGCGAAATCGAACGGTAACCCTGAGAAGGCGCTGAACTTCCTGACGCCGCACCAGAAGTGGGGTATCCACTCCACCTACAGCGACAACCTGCTGATGCTGACCCTGTCGCGCGGCGGTCCGATTGTCTGGATGAGCGAGGCGGACGCCAAAGATCTGGGTATTGAAGATAACGACTGGATTGAAGTGTTCAACAGCAACGGTGCCCTGACGGCGCGTGCGGTGGTGAGCCAGCGCGTACCGGCCGGTATGACCATGATGTACCACGCGCAGGAACGTATCGTTAACCTGCCGGGTTCAGAAATCACCGAGCAGCGCGGCGGGATCCACAACTCCGTGACCCGTATTACGCCGAAGCCGACCCATATGATCGGCGGCTATGCGCAGCTGGCCTACGGCTTTAACTACTACGGCACCGTAGGATCGAACCGCGATGAGTTCGTGGTGGTACGTAAGATGAAGAATATTAACTGGTTAGACGGCGAAGGTAATGACCAGGTACAGGAGAGCGTAAAATGAAAATTCGTTCACAAGTCGGCATGGTGCTGAATCTGGATAAATGCATCGGCTGTCATACCTGCTCGGTCACCTGTAAAAACGTCTGGACCAGCCGTGAAGGTATGGAATACGCCTGGTTCAACAACGTGGAAAGTAAGCCGGGCACCGGCTTCCCGACCGACTGGGAAAACCAGGAGAAGTGGAAGGGCGGCTGGATCCGTAAAATCAACGGCAAGCTGCAGCCGCGCATGGGTAACCGTGCGATGCTGCTCGGTAAAATTTTCGCTAACCCGCATCTGCCGGGTATCGACGATTACTACGAGCCGTTTGACTACGACTACCAGAACCTGCACAACGCGCCGGAAAGCAAACACCAGCCGATCGCCCGTCCTCGCTCGCTGATCACCGGGAAGCGCATGGACAAGATCGCCAGCGGTCCAAACTGGGAAGAGATTCTGGGCGGCGAGTTCGAAAAACGCGCCAAAGACCAGAACTTCGAGAACATGCAGAAGGCGATGTACGGCCAGTTCGAAAACACCTTCATGATGTATCTGCCGCGCCTGTGCGAGCACTGCCTCAACCCGGCGTGCGTGGCGACCTGCCCGAGCGGCGCCATCTACAAGCGTGAAGAAGACGGTATCGTCCTGATCGACCAGGACAAGTGCCGCGGCTGGCGTATGTGCATCACCGGTTGCCCGTACAAAAAAATCTACTTCAACTGGAAGAGCGGCAAGTCTGAGAAGTGCATCTTCTGCTACCCGCGTATTGAAGCCGGTATGCCGACCGTCTGCTCCGAGAGCTGCGTAGGCCGCATCCGCTACCTCGGCGTGCTGCTGTATGACGCGGACGCGATTGAAAATGCCGCGAGCACCGAGCACGAGAAAGATCTGTATCAGCGTCAGCTGGACGTGTTCCTCGATCCGAACGATCCGAAAGTGATTGAGCAGGCGCTGAAGGACGGCATTCCGCAGAGCGTGATCGACGCCGCGCAGCAGTCTCCGGTGTACAAAATGGCGATGGACTGGAAGCTGGCCCTGCCGCTGCATCCGGAATACCGCACGCTGCCGATGGTCTGGTACGTGCCGCCTCTGTCGCCGATTCAGTCAGCCGCGGATGCGGGCGAGCTGGGCAGCAACGGCATTCTGCCGGACGTGGAAAGCCTGCGTATCCCGGTTCAGTACCTGGCGAACCTGCTGACCGCAGGCGATACCCAGCCGGTACTGCTGGCGCTGAAACGTATGCTGGCGATGCGCCACTTCAAACGTGCCGAAACCGTGGACGGCGTGACCGATACCCGCGCGCTGGAAGAGGTTGGTCTGACCGAAGCGCAGGCGCAGGAGATGTACCGCTACCTGGCGATTGCCAACTACGAAGACCGTTTCGTGGTGCCGAGCAGCCACCGTGAGCTGGCCCGCGAAGCGTTCCCGGAGAAAAATGGCTGTGGCTTTACCTTTGGCGACGGCTGCCACGGGTCAGACAGTAAATTCAACCTGTTCAACAGCCGCCGCATCGACGCCATGGATGTGACCAGTAAAACGGAGCCGCACTCATGATTGAACTCGTCATTGTTTCGCGTCTGCTCGAGTACCCGGATGCTGCGCTTGCGCAGCATCAGCAGGAACTCTTTGATGCACTCGCGTCATCTGAAAACCTGGATAAAGAGGATGCCCAGCGGCTTGGCGTTTTCCTCCGCGACCTGTTAGCGCGCGACCTTCTCGATGCACAGGCAGACTACAGCCAGCTGTTTGACCGCGGTCGTGCAACCTCGTTGCTACTGTTTGAACACGTTCACGGTGAGTCCCGCGACCGCGGTCAGGCGATGGTTGACCTGATGGCGCAGTACGAGCAGCACGGTCTGCAGCTCGACAGCCGCGAGCTGCCGGACCACCTGCCGCTCTATCTGGAATATCTGGCGCAGCTGCCGAAAGAGGAGGCGCTGGGTGGTTTGCAGGACATCGCGCCGATCCTTGCGCTGCTCGGCGCGCGGCTTCAGCAGCGCGAGAGCCGCTACGCGGTGCTGTTCGATCTGCTGGTGAAGCTGGCCAACGCATCTGTAGACAGTGAAAAAGTGGCGGAGAAAATCGCCGATGAAGCCCGCGACGATACCCCGCAAGCGTTGGATGCCGTCTGGGAAGAAGAACAGGTGAAATTCTTTGCTGACCAGAACTGCGGCGAGTCTGAAATCTCTGCTCACCAGCGTCGTTTTGCTGGAGCGGTTGCCCCGCAATATTTGAATATCTCTAACGGAGGACAGCAATAATGCACTTCCTGAATATGTTCTTCTTTGACATCTACCCGTATATCGCGGGCACCGTGTTCCTGGTGGGAAGCTGGCTGCGTTATGACTACGGCCAGTATACCTGGCGCGCTGCCTCCAGCCAGATGCTGGATCGTAAAGGGATGCATGTGGGCTCTAACCTGTTCCACATCGGTATTCTGGGGATTTTTGCCGGTCACTTCCTCGGGATGCTGACGCCGCACTGGATGTACGAAGCGTGGCTGCCGATTGAGGTGAAGCAGAAGATGGCGATGATCGCCGGCGGTGCCTGCGGCGTGATGACTCTGGTTGGTGGCCTGCTGCTGCTTAAGCGTCGTCTATTCAGCCCGCGTGTGCGTGCAACCACGACCGGGGCGGATATCCTGATCCTCTCTCTGCTGATGGTGCAGTGCGCGTTGGGTCTGCTGACCATTCCGTTTTCTGCGCAGCATATGGACGGCAGCGAAATGATGAAGCTGGTCGGCTGGGCGCAGTCCGTTGTCACCTTCCACGGTGGAGCGTCTGCGCACCTGGACGGCGTGGCGTTTATCTTCCGCGTCCATCTGGTGCTGGGTATGACGCTGTTTGTGCTGTTCCCGTTCTCTCGTCTGGTGCATATCTGGAGCGCGCCGGTGGAGTACCTGACGCGCAAATACCAGATTGTACGCGCCCGTCGCTAATTTGCCGTTTTGATACCAACCCCGCACTCGCGGGGTTTTTTATCGCCCCAGCCCAGGTTATTGCCAGCCGCAGCAAACAATATCAGTGCGCCGCCCGCCAGCTGCGTCAGGTTCAGCGAGTGTCCGAATACCAGATTATCGACAATAATCGCTACCACCGGATAGATAAACGACAGCGAGCCGGTAATGGGCGTAGGCAGCTTCTGAATCGCGCTATAGAGCAGCTGGTACATGATGCCGGTATGGACGATGCCCAGCGTCAGCAGGATCGGCCAGGGGAAATCAGCGGAAAATGACGGCATGCGGGCAAACGGCAGAAGCATCACTACGCCGGTCAGTACCTGAATAAAGGCAATATGCTGCGGCGCTATGGACCTGAGTTTGCGGGCAATAATGGCCGTGACCGCGTAGAAGAACGCCGCGGCCATCGCCAGGCCGATTCCGGCAAGCCATTCGCTGCCATGCGCACCGGTCAGCTCGCTGGAGAGCAATATCACCACGCCGCCGAAGGCGAGGAACAGCCAGCCCCATTTCACCAGGCTGACGCGTTCGCCTAAAAACATCCCCATCAAGACCAGCATAAACGGCTGGGTGTTATAGACCACGGTAGAAAGACCAATAGAGATCCGTTCATAGGCGGCGAAGAGCAGCAGCCAGTTCACCACGAGCGCCACGCCGCCGAGAATAGCCAACAGCAGTGTGGTGCGGGTGAGGGGACTAAAAGGCTTTTGACTGACCCGGATAAAAATAAAAAGCGCCATAGCCCCGATAAGGCAGCGCCAGAACACCACTTCCGTCACAGGCAGACCGGAAAGTAATACAAATGCGCCGATAGAGCCGGAAATTAACATCGCCAGGCTCATCTGCCAGACGCCTTTATGGAAATCACGCATCATCCACCTCCTGATTAATGACGCTATTGTCGAAAATTGCTGACGGGTTTTACAGGGGTGATATAAGGTTGAATACGTTAATGGCTTTTTAAAATTAGGTGAAAACGATGGAATACCTTCTCGATGATATCGACCGACAAATTCTAGCCTGTCTGGTCGAGGATGCGCGCATGTCCCTGAAGGTGCTCAGCGGGCGTATCGGTCTGACGTCACCCAGCACGGCAGAGCGCCTGAAACGGCTGGAAGAGCGTGGCGTGATTCAGGGGTATGGCGCACGGGTGAATCTGGCGGCGCTAGGGTATACGCTGCAGGCGCTGGTGCGCGTGCGGCCTTTGCCTGGGTTGTTGCATAAGGTGGATAAGTACATTCAGGCGATGCCGGAGTGTATTGAGAGCGACAAAGTGACCGGTGAAGACTGTTTTGTTATTCGGCTGGTGGTGCGGTCAATCGAGCAACTGGATGTGTTGCTGGACGGGCTAGCAGAACATGCCCAGTGCAATACGTCGATTGTGAAAAGCTCGCCGGTGAAGCGACGCTTGCCGCCGATGTAGCTGTCTGTTGCCGGGTGGCGGCTGCGCCTTACCCGGCCTACGAAGGTGGACTCGGTTCGATTTTGTTATGATTTTTGGAAGTGATGGTGGTGGGGGAAGGATGACTCGGCGCGTTGCGCCTCGCCCTTCGGGTCGTTGCCTGCGGCAACGCTTTCTCGCTACGCTCGAATCGAACCTTAGTCGAAGCTTCTCATCCTTCCCCGTTACGGAAATGCATGATGCCCGGTGCGAACAGAAAGTTTAGAGTCATTTAAAAGTGATGGTGGTGGGGGAAGGATTCGAACCTTCGAAGTCGATGACGGCAGATTTACAGTCTGCTCCCTTTGGCCGCTCGGGAACCCCACCAGGGGTAATTCAAATTTTGAGGTGATGCTGAGAGATGGTGGTGGGGGAAGGATTCGAACCTTCGAAGTCGATGACGGCAGATTTACAGTCTGCTCCCTTTGGCCGCTCGGGAACCCCACCACGGGGTAATGCTTTTTTACTGGCCTGCTTCCTGCTGGAAGCGGGGCGCATCATATCAAATGAGACGCCCCTGTAAAGCATTCCTTTAGGGAAATGAAGCTGTTTGCCTGCTTTTTATCCGTAAAGGCGCAAAGCTAATCAATTCATTTTCCGAAAGATTAAAGAATGATGGTTCTGTTGCCGTATACGAAGACCCGCTGCGCCAGCACCTGATACAGCGCACGACTCAGCACATTCTTCTCAACGTCACGCCCCGCGCGCATCATATCTTCGGCAGTGTAGGTGTGATCTACATGAATCACGTCCTGCATAATGATTGGACCTTCGTCCAGGTTGTCATTCACGTAGTGCGCGGTCGCACCGATGATCTTCACACCGCGCTCGTACGCCTGATGGTATGGGCGCGCGCCAATAAAGGCCGGCAGGAACGAGTGGTGAATGTTGATGATCTTGTTCGGGAAGCGCGCTACGAAGGATGGCGTCAGCACGCGCATATATTTCGCCAGAACAACGTAGTCCGGATTATGCGCTTCAATGGCCTGCGCCATCAGATCGTCGTGTTCTTCACGGGTATGGCCTTCGTGGCTGACAAGCTCGAACGGAATATCAAAACGTTCGACCAGCGTGCGCAGCGTCTCGTGGTTGCCGATAACGGCAGCAATTTCGACGTCCAGACCGCCATAGTTGGCTTTCATCAGCAGGTCGCCAAGACAGTGTGCTTCCTTGGTCACCAGAATCACGACGCGGCGTCGGCCTGCGGGGGTCAGCTCGCGCACGGAACCTTCCGGCAGCGCGCTGTCCAGATCGGCAAGCAGGGTGGTGTCGTTGAAAATACCTTCCAGTTCGGTACGCATGAAGAAGCGACCGGTACGGTGGTCAACGAACTCGTTGTTCTGCACGATATTCAGTTCATGTTTGTAACAAATGTTGGTAATTCGTGCGATCAGTCCTTTTTGATCGGGACAGATGGTGCGCAGAACTTTACGTTGTAATGATTGCATCGCCGGGAAATCCTGTTTGTATTTGCGAAGTCTGGGTTGTCAGGCAGCTACTGCCCGCAACACTTTTTAAATTTTTTACCTGAACCACATGGGCAGGGATCGTTACGACCAAACTGCGGGCGCGTTCCGTCAATATAATACCATTGCCCGCTTTCCTTTAAGAACCGGGAACGTTCGATAATGGCACCGGGCTTATTATTCTCGGTAAAGCGGGCTACAAAACTGACATAACCTTCATCAATATGATTGCCTGCTGAGGATTCATAGACGGTAAGGCCGAGCCATTGCGTGTTCGCGAACCCGGCTTCGATGTCCTGTCTGAATTCGGCTGCGTGGCAGGACGGGTGCCAGGTTTTGATCAGATAGTCTGCGTCTTTGATCACAAAAGCAGTGTACCGTGAACGCATGAGGTGTGACGGGTCTGGCGCAACCTGATCGCCAGAAAGATATCGCTGGCAACATAGGCTATACTCCAGAGCGCTACCACAAGGGCAGAGTTGAGACACGATTCTCTTCCTGGAACAAAAAAATAAGGGCGTAAAACGCTTCGGGTAGCACTATGTTAACTGAGCTGTTGCATTGACGCTATGTCAGGAATCCAGGGGACGTAAAACAGGGCTAATGAGAAAGGTTAAAATTGGACTGGCGCTGGGCTCAGGTGCAGCCCGGGGATGGTCACACATCGGCGTGATTAATGCTTTAAATCAGATGGGCGTTGACGTCGATATTGTTGCAGGGTGCTCAATAGGATCGCTTGTCGGCTCCGCTTATGCGTGCGGGAAGCTGCCGGAACTCGAGACCTGGGTGCGCTCCTTCAGTTACTGGGACGTGCTGCGTCTGATGGACCTCTCATGGCAGCGCGGTGGGCTGTTGCGCGGCGAGCGCGTCTTTAATCAGTTTCGCCAGGTTATGCCTCTTGAAGACTTCACTGATTGTCACATGCCTTTTGGCGCCGTTGCGACGAATCTCAGCACGGGTCGCGAACTTTGGCTCACCGAAGGGGATATCCATCTTGCTGTGCGTGCCTCCTGCAGTATGCCGGGGTTAATGGCGCCTGTCCCGCATAACGGTTACTGGCTTGTCGATGGTGGCGTCGTTAACCCGGTTCCCATCTCGCTGACGCGTGCAATGGGGGCAGACATCGTCATTGCCGTGGACCTGCAGCATGACGCTCATCTGATGCAACAGGACCTCATGCCGGTCAATCTCCAGAGCGAAGATGCAGAAGGCGAGAAACTGGCCTGGCATGCTCGCCTGCGCGGAAGAATCGGGCGTATGGCCGCGCGACGCTCGGTTGCTGCGCCCACGGCGATAGAAATCATGACCACGTCAATCCAGGTGCTTGAGAATCGCCTTAAGCGCAATCGTATGGCCGGCGATCCGCCAGATATTCTTCTTCAACCTTACTGTCCGCAAATCTCTACCCTTGATTTCCATCGTGCTGAGGCCGCCATCGCAGCGGGCTCGTTAGCCGTCGAAAAGAAAATGGACGAATTGCTACCTTTTGTGCGAACAGCACGTTAAGCACCTTTTTTTGACTACTTCAGCAAAATCTGACAGGCGATAGTGCCGATCGCATGCCACTATTTAGTAACTGTCAGCCAGGGGAGGAACCATGACGCAGCCATTGGCCGGAAAACACATTTTGATTGTTGAAGACGAGCCCGTTTTCCGATCGCTACTGGATTCGTGGTTATCCTCACTGGGGGCAATCACTTCACTGGCTGAAGATGGCATCGACGCGCTGGAAAAAATGATCAGCATTACGCCCGATTTGATGATTTGCGACATTGCGATGCCGCGTATGAATGGACTGAAGCTGGTTGAACATCTGCGTAATGAAGGCAACCAGACGCCGATTCTGGTGATATCTGCCACAGAGAATATGGCTGATATCGCCAAAGCGTTGCGCCTTGGGGTGCAGGATATACTGCTTAAACCGGTCAAGGATCTGAACCGGTTACGGGAAACGGTGTTAGCGTGCCTTTATCCAAATATGTTTAATTCACGGGTAGAGGAAGAAGAGCGCCTTTTCCAGGACTGGGATGCCCTGGTCAGCGATCCGCCTGCCGCGGCGAAACTTTTGCAAGAGCTCCAGCCGCCCGTTCAGCAAACCATTTCACATTGCAGAATAAATTATCGTCAGCTGGTGTCCGCAGACCAGCCTGGACTGGTGCTGGATATTGCACCGCTGTCTGATTCCGATCTTGCGTTTTATTCTCTTGATGTCACCCGCGCGGGGGATAATGGTGTCTTAGCGGCGTTACTCCTTCGTGCGCTATTTAATGGTTTACTGCAGGAACAGTTATCACATCAGGGGCAACGGTTGCCGGAGTTAGGCAGTTTGCTCAAACAGGTAAACCAGCTTTTTCGTCAGGCAAATTTACCGGGACAGTTTCCGCTGCTGGTCGGTTATTACCACAGCGGTTTAAAGAATCTTATCCTCGTTTCTGCCGGCCTCAACGCTTCACTGAATACCGGTGAACATCATATTGAGGTGAGTAACGGTGTGCCGCTTGGGACATTGGGAACGGCGTATCTTAATCAAATTAGCCATCGCTGTTCTTCCTGGCAGTGCCAAATTTGGGGTGCCGGGGGACGACTACGCTTAATGTTGTCCACGGAATAAGCAAATGGATCGTAATTTTAAGATTGCTTTACCTGTGTTTTACGGGGAGTGCTACTATCGCTGCCCAGATTCATGCGTATTTATCCTAATTGATCGGCAACGCGTTCTTTTCAGACCCGGACTGTGGGGCGAGGCTGATATACTTAACGCGTTATTTATTGCATAAAAGTTCAAAACTTGAACAGCTCAGGAGAATTTGAATGGCTGCCCTAAATTCGAAAGTCAGAAAGGCCGTCATCCCGGTAGCGGGATTGGGGACCAGGATGTTACCAGCAACTAAGGCGATTCCTAAAGAAATGCTGCCTCTGGTTGATAAGCCATTAATCCAGTATGTCGTTAATGAATGTATCGCAGCCGGCATCACGGAAATTGTGCTGGTTACACATTCATCAAAAAACTCTATCGAAAACCATTTCGATACTAGCTTTGAACTTGAAGCCATGCTGGAAAAACGTGTTAAGCGTCAGCTGTTAGAAGAAGTTCAGTCTATTTGCCCTCCGCACGTCACCATTATGCAGGTTCGTCAGGGGCTGGCTAAAGGTCTGGGCCACGCTGTGCTATGTGCACATCCTGTTGTGGGTGATGAGCCTGTAGCGGTAATTCTGCCAGACGTTATTCTGGACGAATATGAATCCGATCTTTCTCAGGATAATCTGGCTGAGATGATCAAACGTTTTGACGATACAGGTAGTAGCCAGATCATGGTTGAGCCTGTTGACGACGTAACGGCTTACGGTGTGGTTGACTGCAAAGGTGTTAACCTTGAACCGGGTGAAAGTGTGCCAATGATTGGCGTGGTAGAGAAGCCTAAAGCCGACGTAGCGCCTTCGAACCTGGCCGTTGTAGGTCGCTATGTACTGAGTGCTGAAATCTGGCCTCTGCTGGCGAAAACGCCTCCAGGAGCAGGTGATGAGATCCAGCTGACTGATGCCATTGATATGCTGATCGAGAAAGAGACCGTTGAGGCTTACCATATGAAGGGTAAGAGCCATGACTGCGGTAATAAGCTCGGTTATATGCAGGCATTTGTTGAATATGGCATTCGCCACAACACCCTTGGTGAAGAATTTAAAGCCTGGCTCAAAGAGAACGTAGGTATTAAGAAATAAGCCAGCATTGCTAATGTCTGAAACCGGTGAGGCGCTGCCCACCGGTTTTTTTATGCCCATAACACTCCGAAGCCCGCCTGAAAGTAAGCGCCCTGAAATAGCCGAATAACGTTTTATGACAGAGTGTAAGGGGATGTTTGCGATAAATTTTGGTTAAAAAAAATCCCGCATAATGCGGGATTTTTCTGAATGCGGCTTGATTAATCCTTGATCAGGAAGTCATCCAGCTGTTTACCTTGCTCATCCATGGCTTTCTTGATAACAGCAGGAGTACGACCCTGGCCAGTCCAGGTTTTAGTTTCGCCGTTCTCGTCAACGTAGCTATATTTAGCAGGACGGGCAGCGCGCTTAGCTTTAGTACCGGTTTTAGCTGCAGCCATGCTGTTCAGCAATTCATTTGGATCGATACCATCAGCAATCAGCATTTCACGATATTGCTGCAGTTTACGCGTACGCTCTTCGATTTCAGCAGCAGCAGCGCTTTCTTCTTCGCGACGTTCATTAACTACAACTTCTAATTTTTCCAGCATTTCTTCAAGCGTTTCGAGGGTGCATTCTCTTGCCTGCGCACGAAGAGTACGGATGTTGTTCAGAATTTTAAGTGCTTCGCTCATTGTAGTAATCTCAAACTTATAATGGGGGGGTGGTTTGTTGACCTAATAATAGAGCCATAAATTCAGTTGTGCAATAGCCAGGAATGTAAGGAATTCAAAAAATACTAAATAATGCCGCTATTATTAATTACGCTAACTTAAATTTCATCACCCGACAGTCTCGCTTGTTATCACGTAAACCTGCCTAACCCGGCCGATTGCATCTTTTTTTTGTGACATTTACCGCAGGAATTATAGTTGCGGTGGAGAAATATCAGCCTTTTGTATTAGTTCCCACCAGTGATGTTAAGACTGAAATAGTTAATAAATAGTGAATTTTAATGAACGGTGATTCCACTATAAAAAGAAGTGTTATGTTTGGCTGAACTTATAACATATTGGCCTGGCTGAATGCGTTTACTTCATGTTTTAACGGATTATTTTCGAAAACAGAAGACCCGGATCTCCGCTGCGAACCGTGTCGTCTGTGCGCTGCATCGCTGATGACCAGACAAAATATGGTACAATCAATCATTGGGAATATTACACATTGATTAGGGTTTTACGGCCAATGGCACAACTTTATTTCTACTATTCGGCAATGAATGCAGGTAAATCCACCGCGTTGCTGCAGTCCTCGTACAATTACCAGGAACGAGGGATGCGTTCCGTTGTTTATACGGCTGAGATAGACGATCGCTTCGGTGCAGGGAAGGTGAGTTCCAGAATAGGTCTCTCGTCGCCGGCCAGACTGTTTAACCCGAAAACTGACCTGTTTGAGGACATTCGTACAGCGCATGCTGCGCAGCCCATTCACTGTGTTCTGGTAGATGAGAGCCAATTTCTCACGCGTGAACAGGTTCATGCGCTTTCAGAAGTGGTCGATGAACTCGATATTCCCGTTCTTTGTTACGGGCTGCGTACGGATTTTCGCGGTGAACTCTTTGCCGGGAGCCAGTATTTGCTCGCCTGGTCGGATAAACTTGTTGAACTGAAAACAATCTGTTTTTGCGGCCGTAAAGCCAGTATGGTGCTTCGTCTCGACCAGGCCGGGAAACCTTATGCAGATGGTGAGCAGGTGGTTATAGGTGGTAATGAACGCTATGTTTCGGTCTGCCGTAAGCATTATAAAGAAGCGCTGTCTGTAGGCTCGCTGACAGCGATTCAGCACGACAACAGAAAGTAACGTCAGCTTTATTATTCAGATTATTCAGACATAAAAAAACCCGCCATACAGGCGGGTTTTTATCATCAGGCTGTCAGTTAAGCGCTTTTCTTCGCTTTCTTGTCAGCTTTAATAACAGGAGCTTCTGTTTTCACAGCGGCAACGTCGCTTTCTTTGAACTCACGACCGTAGAAGGTATCCAGCAGAATCTGTTTCAGCTCAGAGATCAGTGGGTAGCGCGGGTTAGCACCAGTACACTGGTCATCGAATGCATCTTCAGACAGCTTGTCTACGTGAGCAAGGAAGTCAGCTTCCTGAACGCCTGCTTCGCGGATAGATTTAGGAATACCCAGTTCAGCTTTGATGCTGTCCAGCCATGCCAGCAGTTTCTCAATCTTCGCAGCAGTACGGTCGCCCGGTGCGCTCAGACCCAAGTGGTCTGCAATTTCAGCGTAACGACGACGAGCCTGAGGACGGTCGTACTGGCTGAATGCAGTCTGCTTGGTTGGGTTATCGTTAGCGTTATAACGGATAACGTTGCTGATCAACAGGGCGTTCGCCAGACCGTGAGGAATGTGGAACTGAGAACCCAGTTTGTGTGCCATAGAGTGGCAAACACCCAGGAAGGCGTTGGCAAACGCGATACCGGCGATGGTTGCTGCACTGTGAACACGCTCACGCGCTACCGGGTTTTTAGAACCTTCGTTGTAAGACGCTGGCAGGTTTTCTTTCAGCAGTTTCAGCGCCTGCAGTGCCTGGCCATCAGAGAACTCAGAAGCCAGTACAGAAACATAAGCTTCCAGGGCGTGAGTTACTGCATCAAGACCACCGAATGCACACAGTGATTTCGGCATATCCATAACCAGGTTGGCATCAACGATAGCCATGTCTGGAGTCAGCGCGTAGTCAGCCAGTGGGTATTTCTGACCTGTTGCGTCATCAGTTACAACCGCAAACGGTGTAACTTCTGAACCGGTACCGGAAGTGGTCGTTACTGCGATCATCTTCGCTTTCACGCCCATTTTCGGGAACTTATAGATACGTTTACGGATATCCATAAAGCGCAGCGCCAGTTCTTCGAAGTGGGTTTCCGGATGCTCGTACATAACCCACATGATTTTCGCGGCGTCCATTGGGGAACCACCACCCAGTGCGATAATCACATCAGGTTTGAAGGAGTTAGCCAGCTCAGCACCTTTGCGAACAACGCTAAGGGTAGGGTCAGCTTCAACTTCAAAGAACACTTCAGTTTCAACGCCAGACGCTTTCAGCACAGAGGTGATCTGGTCAGCGTAGCCGTTGTTGAACAGGAAACGGTCAGTCACGATGAGCGCACGTTTGTGGCCATCAGTAATCACTTCATCCAGCGCGATTGGCAGAGAGCCACGGCGGAAGTAGATAGATTTCGGAAGTTTGTGCCACAACATGTTTTCAGCTCGCTTAGCAACGGTTTTCTTGTTGATCAGGTGTTTTGGACCAACGTTTTCAGAGATGGAGTTACCACCCCAGGAACCACAACCCAGAGTCAGGGAAGGTGCGAGTTTGAAGTTGTAAAGGTCACCGATACCACCCTGAGAAGCCGGGGTGTTAATCAGGATACGCGCAGTTTTCATCATCTGGCCGAAGTGAGCGACGCGTTCTGGCTGGTTATCCTGGTCGGTGTACAGGCAAGACGTGTGACCGATACCACCCATGGCAACCAGTTTCTCGGCTTTCTCTACCGCGTCTTCGAAATCTTTCGCACGGTACATTGCCAGCGTAGGAGACAGTTTTTCGTGTGCAAACGGCTCGCTTTCGTCGACAACTTTCACTTCACCGATCAGGATTTTGGTTGTTGCCGGAACGGTAAAGCCTGCGAGTTCAGCGATTTTGTATGCTGGCTGACCTACGATAGCGGCGTTAAGCGCGCCATTTTTCAGGATGATGTCCTGAACCGCTTTCAGCTCTTTGCCCTGCAGCATGTAGCCGCCGTGGCTGGCGAAACGTTCACGAACGGCGTCGTACACGGAGTCTACGACAACAACAGACTGTTCGGATGCACAGATAACGCCGTTATCGAAGGTTTTAGACATCAGCACGGAAGCAACAGCGCGTTTGATGTCAGCGGTTTCGTCGATAACAACAGGGGTGTTACCTGCACCCACACCGATGGCCGGTTTACCGGAGCTGTATGCTGCTTTAACCATGCCAGGACCACCCGTCGCCAGGATCAGGTTAATGTCCGGGTGATGCATCAGCGCGTTGGACAGCTCAACAGAAGGTTGGTCAATCCAGCCAATCAGATCTTTAGGTGCGCCAGCAGCGATAGCGGCCTGCAGGACGATATCCGCAGCCTTGTTGGTTGCGTCTTTCGCACGTGGGTGTGGAGAGAAGATGATAGCGTTACGGGTCTTCAGGCTAATCAGCGATTTGAAGATGGCAGTAGAGGTTGGGTTAGTTGTCGGAACAATACCGCAGATGATGCCGATAGGTTCAGCGATAGTGATAGTACCGAAGGTGTCGTCTTCAGACAGCACGCCACAGGTTTTCTCATCTTTATAGGCGTTGTAGATATACTCTGAAGCAAAGTGGTTTTTGATCACTTTATCTTCAACGATACCCATGCCGGATTCGGCAACGGCCATTTTAGCGAGAGGGATTCGAGCATCTGCAGCAGCCAGTGCGGCCGCGCGGAAGATTTTATCAACCTGTTCTTGGGTGAAATTGGCATATTCACGCTGGGCTTTTTTAACGCGCTCGACGAGGGCGTTCAGTTCAGCGATATTAGTAACAGCCATAATGCTCTCCTGATAATGTTTAAACTCTTTTAGTAAACCAGCGCTCGATACGTCACACAGTATAGACAGAGCCGATACGACTTGCGTAACATAAAGTAAAACAAAGGGTTACTTTCTGCTCCAGCACACTAATTTACTAAAAGAGCCTTACCTTAGCATCATCCATTTTTGTCAGGTGATCTCCCTGGGGGCGTAACCAAGATTACTCACTTCTGAGTACGGAAATTATGATCTGCGTCAATTTTACCCCAAGCTGATACCTTTCAGCAGGGTTATTTCTTTGAGATTTTTCCAGTGTTAAATAATTACGTAAGTATTGGAAGCGGCGCTATCATTGATTATACATATGTTTAACATCCTGAAATGATAACGTTTTGGCACAGATTTCAAGTGAAGTATGCTAATAAAAAGGGTATCTTCAGCGCGATTTCTCATGACAAATTATCAATCCCGGGCATATGTATAAGCGGAGCAAAACGTGATCCAAACGCTCTTTGATTTTCCAACGTATTTTAAGTTTTTTATTGGTTTGTTTGCCCTGGTCAACCCGGTGGGGATCATACCTGTCTTCATTAGTATGACGAGTTACCAGACGGCGGCGGCCAGGAACAAGACCAACCTCACCGCTAACCTCTCAGTAGCTATCATATTATTGACCTCCCTTTTTTTGGGTGATGCCATTCTTCAGCTCTTCGGGATTTCGATCGATTCTTTCCGCATCGCGGGTGGGATCCTGGTGGTGACTATCGCTATGTCCATGATCAGCGGGAAGCTGGGCGAGGATAAACAGAACAAACAGGAGAAGTCAGAAACCGCCATCCGGGAAAGCATCGGCGTGGTGCCACTGGCATTACCGCTCATGGCCGGTCCTGGCGCCATCAGCTCAACCATTGTCTGGGGCACGCGTTACCATAGCCTGATGCATCTGATTGGCTTTTCAGTCGCTATTGCCCTTTTTGCGCTGTGTTGCTGGGGGGTATTCCGCATGGCACCCTGGCTGGTGCGCTTGCTGGGGCAGACGGGCATTAACGTCATCACGCGTATCATGGGCCTGTTGTTGATGGCGTTAGGGATAGAATTCATTGTCACGGGGATTAAAAGCATTTTCCCTGGCTTGTTACACTAATATTTCATATGAAAGAACGGAGCTACGGCTCCGTTTTTTTTATGTAATTATCAGCAAATCATATAACTAAAGTTGAAATGCTCACATATCATAATAAATTCTACTAATAATCTTCATCTCTTGTATTTCAACAAGTTATTAATCCCGCCTCAGTCTGCCTGCGCAGAAAAGCTTCGATCGCTCTGTTATTTTACTCACATGATACTCTGGGGCTTGCTGAGAGATAACCGAAATGATATTAGTAATTTCAACATTCCCTTAGAGGAATGTGCTAAATAATAACCAGTTGTTAAATTTTTGTACAAAGTTGCTCAGTGATAGCGCAGCGACGCGCGCATAGAGAAGATTCTCTCTATCAAGTTGAATGTCATGTCTTTTTTATGGTGTTCAATGTCTGGCAGGGCTGCCCCCAACAATACGGTGCTCACCGTAAAAGAGAATTGCTTAACAAATTTGCAAAATGTATTGGCGCGCGTTTACGCCATTTGATACTTTCCGGCCTAATATTTTGCAGCGTAAAACAATTAGATGAGAATTATTTTCATATAGTTCTCTTCTCAGATATCCAGCACGGATCTCAAACAGGGGAGGTCTGTGACGAATCGACGCAAGACGGCCATACGAGCGGTCAGTAATAAAAAAAGTCGGTGATAGCAAGCAGTAAAAGAAGAACCTGACAGCAGCAAAAAAAACTCCTGCGCTGTACAGGCCCCAACAGGGGATTACACAGCTGGCGAAGGCCAGTAATTATAATGAGTGGAGTACCAACACAATGTCCATCATCACAAAAAAAAATCTGGTAGCGGCGGGGATTTTAACTGCGCTAATCGCGGGCAACGCTGCAATGGCTGCGGACGTTCCTGCAGGTGTTCAACTGGCTGAGAAGCAGACGCTGGTTCGTAATAACGGTGCGGAAGTTCAGTCTCTGGATCCGCACAAAATTGAAGGTGTTCCTGAGTCTAACGTTAACCGCGACCTGTTCGAAGGCTTGTTGGTCACTGACGTAGACGGCCACCCGGCACCGGGTGTGGCTGAGAAATGGGAAAATAAAGATTTTAAAGTCTGGACCTTCCATCTGCGTAAAGATGCAAAATGGTCCGACGGCACTCCGGTCACCGCCGAAGATTTCGTATATAGCTGGCAGCGCCTGGCGAACCCAAATACCGCCTCTCCGTATGCGAGCTACCTGCAATATGGCCACATCGCCAACATTGATGACATCATCGCGGGCAAAAAACCCATTACCGACCTGGGCGTAAAAGCGATCGATGCCAATACTTTTGAAGTGACGTTGAGCGAACCTGTTCCGTACTTCTATAAGCTGCTGGTTCACCCGTCCGTTTCTCCTGTTCCAAAATCCGCTGTGGAAAAATTTGGTGAGAAATGGACTCAGCCTGCCAATATCGTGACCAACGGCGCCTATAAGCTGAAAGATTGGGTAGTCAACGAACGTATGGTTCTTGATCGTAACCCGCAGTATTGGGACAACGCGAAAACCGTTATTGATCAGGTGACCTACCTGCCAATCTCTTCCGAAGTGACTGATGTTAACCGCTACCGCAGCGGTGAAATCGACATGACGTATAACAACATGCCGATTGAACTGTTCCAGAAACTGAAAAAAGAGATCCCTAAAGAAGTTCACGTCGATCCGTACCTGTGCACCTACTACTACGAAATCAACAACCAGAAAGCACCGTTCACCGACGTACGCGTCCGTACTGCGCTGAAGCTGGCACTGGATCGCGATATCATCGTGAACAAAGTGAAAAACCAGGGCGATCTGCCGGCATACAGCTATACCCCTCCATACACCGATGGCGCGAAACTGACTGCGCCAGAGTGGTTCAAAGAAACGCAGGAACAGCGTAACGCGGAAGCGAAGAAACTGCTGGCCGAAGCGGGCTACACCGCTGACAAGCCGCTGACCTTCAGCCTGCTGTACAACACCTCTGACCTGCACAAAAAATTGGCTATCGCCGTCGCCTCGATCTGGAAAAAGAACCTGGGCGCAAACGTGAAGCTGGAAAACCAGGAGTGGAAGACCTTCCTCGACAGCCGCCATCAGGGCACCTTTGATGTGGCGCGTGCTGGCTGGTGTGCGGACTATAACGAACCGACCTCCTTCCTGAACACCATGCTGAGCGACAGCTCAAACAACACCGCGCACTATAAGAGCCCGGCGTTTGACAAGCTGATTGGCGATACTCTGAAAACCACTGACGAAGCACAGCGTACTGAACTGTACTCTAAAGCTGAGCAGCAGCTGGATAAAGATTCCGCGATCGTTCCGGTTTACTACTACGTTAACGCCCGTCTGGTGAAACCGTGGGTAGGTGGGTATACCGGTAAAGACCCGATGGATAATATCTACGTTAAAAACTTGTATATTATCAAGCATTAATGGCAATGAGTGGGGCGGGTTTGCTCGCCCCACGGTGTCTAACCAACGTCACATTATATAGGCACACGCCAGAAGGTACGGGCAATGTTTAAATTTATCCTACGTCGCTGTCTTGAAGCGATTCCAACGCTTTTTATTCTAATTACGATTTCATTCTTCATGATGCGTCTTGCACCGGGAAGTCCATTTACCGGTGAGCGTACGCTGCCGCCAGAAGTCATGGCGAATATCGAAGCGAAATACCACTTAAACGATCCTATCTCCACCCAGTATTTCAATTATCTGAAGCAGCTGGCCCACGGTGATTTTGGACCGTCATTTAAATATAAAGACTATTCCGTTAACGACCTGGTCGCCTCCAGCTTCCCGGTTTCGGCTAAGCTGGGTGCTGCGGCATTCATTCTGGCCGTCGTTTTCGGGGTCACCGCAGGCGTTATTGCCGCGCTTAGACAAAATACCAAATGGGATTATGCCGTAATGGGGGTGGCGATGACCGGGGTAGTCATACCCAGCTTCGTTGTCGCGCCATTACTGGTAATGATATTTGCCATCACGCTGAAGTGGTTGCCTGGCGGCGGCTGGAACGGTGGGGCATTAAAGTTCATGATTTTGCCGATGGTGGCATTATCTTTGGCGTACATCGCCAGTATCGCGCGTATCACCCGTGGTTCAATGATCGAGGTGCTTCACTCGAACTTCATTCGTACCGCGCGCGCAAAAGGGCTACCGATGCGCCGGATTATTTTACGCCACGCGCTCAAACCGGCGTTGTTGCCCGTACTCTCCTATATGGGACCGGCATTCGTCGGGATCATCACCGGCTCAATGGTCATCGAAACGATCTACGGCCTGCCAGGCATTGGTCAGCTGTTCGTTAACGGTGCGCTCAACCGTGACTATTCACTGGTACTGAGCCTGACTATTCTCGTCGGGGCGCTGACCATTCTCTTTAACGCTATCGTCGATGTGCTGTATGCCGTCATCGATCCGAAAATCCGTTACTAACACTGGAGCACGCCATGATGTTGAGTAAGAAAAACAGCGAGGCGCTGGAAAACTTCAGTGAAAAACTGGAAGTAGAAGGTCGTAGCCTCTGGCAGGACGCGCGCCGTCGTTTTATGCACAACCGTGCAGCGGTTGCCAGTCTGGTTGTTCTGGTAATTATCGCGCTGTTTGTGACCCTGGCGCCGATGCTGTCGCAATTTACCTATTTCGACACCGACTGGGGCATGATGTCCAGCGCGCCTGATATGGAATCCGGCCACTATTTTGGCACGGACTCCTCCGGACGCGATCTGCTGGTGCGTGTCGCTATCGGTGGTCGTATCTCGCTGATGGTCGGTATCGCTGCCGCGCTGGTGGCGGTGATTCTGGGCACGCTTTACGGCTCACTTTCCGGCTATCTTGGCGGCAAAGTTGACTCGGTGATGATGCGTCTGCTGGAAATCCTGAACTCCTTCCCGTTCATGTTCTTCGTCATCCTGCTGGTGACCTTCTTCGGCCAGAATATCCTGCTGATCTTCGTGGCCATCGGGATGGTATCCTGGCTGGATATGGCACGTATTGTTCGCGGCCAGACGCTGAGCCTCAAACGTAAAGAGTTCATCGAAGCCGCGCAGGTGGGGGGCGTCTCTACCGGAAATATCGTGGTTCGCCATATCGTTCCTAACGTACTTGGCGTGGTTGTGGTGTACGCCTCACTGCTGGTGCCAAGCATGATTCTGTTTGAATCCTTCCTGAGCTTCCTTGGGTTGGGTACGCAAGAGCCACTGAGCAGCTGGGGCGCGCTCCTGAGCGATGGTGCAAACTCAATGGAAGTATCACCCTGGCTGCTGCTTTACCCGGCGGGTTTCCTGGTCGTCACCCTGTTTTGTTTTAACTTTATCGGCGATGGCCTGCGTGATGCCCTCGACCCGAAAGACCGTTAAGGAGCGCCGTCATGACAATTATTGAAACGGCCACTGCGCCACAGGCGCAACAGCAGAACAATCTTCTGCTGGATGTGAAAGATCTCCGTGTGACCTTTAAAACGCCGGACGGGGATGTCACCGCGGTCAACGATCTCAACTTCAACCTGCGTGCGGGCGAAACGCTGGGGATCGTCGGTGAATCCGGCTCGGGCAAATCCCAGACCGCCTTTGCGTTGATGGGGCTGCTGGCATCGAACGGTGTGATTGGCGGTTCCGCAAAATTCAACGGCCGTGAAATTCTCAACCTGCCGGAGCACGCGCTGAACAAGCTGCGCGCCGAACAGATCTCGATGATTTTCCAGGATCCGATGACCTCGCTGAACCCGTATATGCGCGTTGGCGAACAGCTGATGGAAGTGCTGATGCTGCACAAAGGCCTGGGCAAAGCTGAAGCCTTTGAAGAGTCCGTTAAAATGCTGGATGCGGTGAAAATGCCGGAAGCGCGTAAGCGTATGCGCATGTTCCCGCACGAGTTCTCTGGCGGTATGCGTCAGCGTGTGATGATTGCGATGGCGCTGCTGTGCCGGCCAAAACTGCTGATTGCCGATGAACCTACCACCGCGCTGGACGTCACCGTTCAGGCACAAATCATGACCCTGCTGAACGAGCTGAAGCGTGAGTTCAACACGGCGATTATCATGATCACCCACGACCTGGGCGTGGTTGCGGGCATCTGTGACAAAGTGCTGGTGATGTATGCCGGTCGAACCATGGAATACGGCAAAGCGCGCGATGTGTTCTATCAGCCCGCGCATCCGTACTCGATTGGCCTGCTGAATGCGGTCCCGCGTCTCGATGCGGAAGGGGAAGCGCTGCTCACTATTCCGGGCAACCCGCCAAACCTGCTGCGTCTGCCAAAAGGCTGTCCATTCCAGCCGCGCTGTCCGCACGCGATGGAAATCTGCAACAGCGCGCCGCCGCTGGAAGAGTTTGCACCAGGCCGTCTGCGCGCCTGCTTTAAGCCGCAGGAGGAGCTGGTATGAACGCATTAGATGAAAAACGTAACGTGCTGCTCGAAATCGCAGACCTTAAAGTGCATTTCGATATCAAAGACGGCAAACAGTGGTTCTGGCAGCCGCCGAAGACCCTGAAAGCGGTGGATGGCGTCACGCTGCGTCTGTACGAAGGGGAAACCCTGGGCGTGGTGGGCGAATCCGGCTGCGGTAAATCGACCTTCGCGCGAGCAATTATCGGTCTGGTAAAAGCCACCGGCGGCAAGGTGGCCTGGCTGGGTAAAGATCTGCTGGGCATGAAACCCGACGAGTGGCGCGACGTGCGCAGCGATATCCAGATGATATTCCAGGATCCGCTGGCGTCATTAAACCCGCGTATGACTATCGGTGAGATTATTGCCGAGCCGCTGCGTACCTATCATCCGAAGATGGCGCGTCAGGAAGTACGCGATCGTGTTAAGGCGATGATGATGAAAGTGGGGCTCTTGCCTAACCTCATCAACCGCTATCCGCACGAATTTTCCGGTGGCCAGTGCCAGCGTATTGGTATTGCACGTGCGCTGATCCTCGAGCCGAAGCTCATCATCTGTGATGAGCCAGTTTCCGCGCTGGACGTTTCTATTCAGGCGCAGGTGGTGAACCTGCTGCAGAAATTACAGCGTGAGATGGGACTGTCGCTGATCTTTATTGCGCATGACCTGGCCGTGGTGAAACACATCTCTGACCGCGTGCTGGTGATGTATCTGGGTCATGCCGTGGAGCTGGGCACCTACGATGAGGTGTACCATAACCCGCTGCACCCCTACACCAAAGCGCTAATGTCCGCGGTACCGATCCCCGATCCCGATCTGGAAAAGAATAAAACGATTCAGCTTCTGGAAGGGGAATTGCCCTCACCGATTAATCCGCCGTCGGGCTGCGTCTTCCGCACGCGCTGCCCAATGGCCGGGCCGGAGTGTGCGAAAACGCGACCGGTTCTGGAAGGCAGTTTCCGACATGCGGTTTCCTGCCTGAAAGTAGACCCGTTATAATCGTAAGGGCTGACATGATGTCAGCCCTTATTTTTTGCGAGGTTACTGTGTCGCGTTTATTCACGTCAGCCCGTCAGCGGCTTTATCATTTATTATTCGATCCTGAAACGGTATCCGGGCGACGCTTCGAAGGTCTCTGTGGTTTATTTGCGCTCCTCAGCGTGCTTGTCATCTTTATTGAATCGGGTGCCGGGACGCAATACCACCTGACGTTTGACGAATGGCATATCTTTGTCTGGCTTGAACTGGTGATAACCCTGGTCTTTACCGCTGAATATGTCCTCAGAGTGATTACCTGGCCTAATCCGGCCCGATATGTTTTCAGCTTTTGGGGGGTTATCGATTTAGCTACCATCCTGCCGCTCTATGTGATGTGGCTGTGGCCGGAAATCAGCCTGAGCTATGTCTTTGCCTGGCGCGCGATGCGCGTTATTCGGGTATTGCGTATTCTGAAATTACTGCGTTTTATGCCGTCATTGCGCATATTCTGGAGTGCGATCGTTAGCGCGCGACATCAGCTTATTCTGTTCTATTCATTTATTGCCATCGTCATGATTGTTTTCGGCGCGTTGATGTATTTGATAGAAGGGCCGAAATATGGCTTTACGACGCTCAATGCGTCGGTGTACTGGGCGATTGTGACCGTCACGACCGTGGGTTACGGAGATATCACACCCCATACGCCACTGGGCCGCATTGTGGCGTCCGTGCTAATTTTGATTGGATATTCGGTGATTGCTATCCCGACGGGACTCATTACTACACACATGAGCAACGCATTTCAGAGCCGCAAGCAGCAGCGTAAATGCCCGAGCTGCCATCAGGGTGAACATGAACACAGCGCGCGGTTTTGTAACCGCTGCGGAAGTGAATTGCCGGAGTAAATAAAAAAGGCTGCAATCGCAGCCTTTTTTATTATTCGCGCCAGAGTATATGGCACAGCTTGTGGTCTTTCTCGCGACACAACAGGACGCGGGCGAAGATGTCGTTAATTTCGCCGCCATCTTCATCGGCCAGCCCAATCACCACTTCGGCAAAGAAGTCAGGATTAAGGTCAAAATCCACGTGTTCAGCCCAGTCTTCTGAAGGGTCGAACAGTTCAGCACCGCCGCGCTCTTCGAATTGCAAATTAAAGAGGATCACGTCTGCGGGATCGAGATTATCAACCGCCAGTTCGAGAAAAATGTCATAGGCCTGCTCGAGCGTTTCGTCTTCGGTCAGGCGATTGTTCAGATCCATTTCCATGATGACTACCTGTTTAACATCGTTGGGCACGTTTTACAGCAACGGACTAAAGAAGTAAAACAGTCGTTCGGTAATTCTCTGCCACAGCGGACGTTTTACCCACAGCCGGGCATCCAGCAGCCGAGAGCGCGAGATATAATCATCCTGCACCGCCGCCAGATCGCCGCCAAAGCCGGCATCATCAATCACCAGCGTGATTTCAAAGTTTAGCCACAGGCTACGCATATCCAGGTTGACCGTCCCCACAAGACTCAGTTCACCGTCGACGAGAACGCTCTTGGTGTGGAGCAAGCCGCCTTCAAACTGGTAAATTTTCACCCCGGCGGCCAACAGTTCGCTAAAGAATGCGCGGCTGGCCCAGCCCACCAGAAGGGAGTCATTTTTGCGTGGTAAAATGATGCTCACATCGACGCCACGCTGCGCGGCGGTACAGATCGCGTGCAGAAGGTCATCGCTGGGGACAAAGTAGGGCGTCGTCATGATCAGATATTCACGCGCCGAGTACGTTGCCGTCAGCAGCGCCTGATGGATCAAATCCTCCGGGAAGCCCGGCCCCGAGGCAATGGTATGAATGGTATGACCGCTGGCCTCTTCAAACGGCATAATATTGCCGTCCGGTGGCGGCGGCAGGATACGCTTGCCGGTCTCTATCTCCCAGTCGCAGGAGTAGACGATCCCCATCGAGGTGGCAATCGGCCCCTCCATGCGCGCCATCAAATCAATCCACTGGCCAACCCCCGAGTCCTGTTTGAAGAAGCGCGGGTCAACCATATTCATGCTGCCGGTGTAGGCAATATAGTTATCGATCATGATCATCTTACGATGCTGACGGAGATCCATCCGACGCAGAAATACACGCAGGAGATTTACCTTCAGCGCCTCAACCACTTCGATACCGGCATTGCGCATCATGCCCGCCCAGGGGCTACGGAAAAATGCCACGCTGCCCGCGGAGTCAAGCAGCAGGCGGCAATGAATGCCGCGCCGCGCGGCTGCCATCAGCGATTCAGCAACCTGGTCGGCCATCCCGCCGGGTTGCCAGATGTAGAAGACCATCTCGATATTATGGCGGGCCAGCTGGATATCGCGGATTAACGCCTGCATGACGTCGTCGGATGAGGTCAGCAGCTGGAGTTGATTGCCTTTAACGCCGCCAATTCCCTGACGGCGCTCGCACAGCTTAAACAGTGAGGAGGCGACGCTGCTGTTCTCCTCGGCAAAGATATGTTTGCAGGCTTTAAGGTCATGGAGCCACTTTGCGGTCGAGGGCCACATGGCGCGGGCCCGCTCGGCACGGCGTTTACCCAGATGAAGTTCACCGAAGGAGAGATAGGCAATAATTCCTACCAGCGGCAGGATGTAGATTATCAGAAGCCAGGCCATGGCAGAGGGTACGGCTCTGCGCTTCATCAGGATGCGTAATGTCACACCCGCGATTAACAGCCAGTATCCCAAAATGACCAGCCAACTCACCACGGTGTAGAAGGTTGTCATAGGTAAAAAAATCCTTTTGAAAGCGTATTGTTAAGAGTGTACGCATCAGGATTCATCTGGCAAATAAAAACGCCAGGTAAAAGCGCTGGTTTGCAGCCGGGTTGGGTTTATAATGGCGGCTCTGTTAGAGAAAGAGTTGTAGACATGAAGCGCAGTAGAACAGAAGTAGGGCGCTGGCGCATGTTGCGACAGGTGAGTCGTCGCAAGGCTCGTTGGCTGGAAGCACAATCCCGCCGCAATATGCGTATTCACGCCATCAGAAAATGTGGAATGACCAGACATCGTAACGCGTTGCTGTTCGCAGTCCAGGATATCTGAGAACCATGAGGGCACCGTAATGGTGCCCACTGTTTTTATAGCGTCTGATTTTTAGGAATAGCGTATTTGCAGCGATATTCCTGTTGTGTTTAGCAAAAGGAGGGAGAAGTGTTTGCGGAGTTTGGTGTACTGAATTTCTGGACGTACGTTGTCGGCGCATTTTTTATCGTGCTGGTGCCAGGGCCAAATACCCTGTTTGTGTTGAAAACCGGGATCGGTCACGGTGTTAAAAAAGGCTATCTCGCCGCGACAGGGGTATTTATCGGCGATGCGGTACTGATGTTTCTGGCCTGGGCAGGCGTTGCTGCATTAATCCAGACCACCCCGGTGCTGTTTAATATCGTGCGCTATCTCGGGGCCTTCTATCTGCTGTGGCTGGGCGGTAAAATGCTCTGGTCGGTAATCACCCGGCAGAATCATGCTCACGAGAGTGGAACCGAGCCTGCCAGCACGATCATGAAACGCTCGCTGGTGTTAAGCCTGACGAATCCAAAAGCGATTCTGTTCTACGTATCTTTCTTTGTTCAGTTCATTGACGTGAATGCTGAGAACACAGGCACCTCTTTCCTGATCCTCGCCACCACGCTTGAACTGATAAGCTTTATGTACATGAGTTTCCTGATCTTCTCTGGCGCGTTTGTGACGCGTTATCTGAAAACTAAAAAGAAACTGGCAAAGCTGGGAAACGGGCTGATAGGGTTACTGTTTGTCGGGTTTGCGGCGAGGTTGGCGTCGCTACACTGATTGAATGAAAGGCTCCTGCGGGAGCCTTTTTAATTCTGTTTGACAGCCTTTTACTATTTGGTTGTATAGTACAACTAAATAGTGAGGGCATAATATGCACAGCGAAGCTCCCGTAGTCAGCGTTATCCGTAGTTCCTCGCGTCTGATGGTGCGAGAGTTAGGTTTTATGGCTTCCACTCTGGCCTCAACCCCTTACTCTCCCTCGGCCGTGCACACCCTTGTCGAAATAGCATTGCGCAAGGAAATGACGGCGGGTCAACTGGTGAAGCTGCTGGGGCTGGAAAAATCCAGCGTCAGCAGGATGCTGGCTCGCCTGATTGCCGCGGGTGAACTTGAAGAGGTGGTGTCCACTGACGATGCCAGAACAAAATGTCTCAGGTTGACTGCGAAAGGCCATGAGACAGTCCAAAAAATTAATACCTACAGCAACGAGCGAGTTGTCTCAGCGATAAAGCTCCTGAAACCCGCTCAGCAGCAGACCATCTCTCAGGGATTATCCCTTTACGCCAACGCGCTACTGGCGTGTCGTGAGACGACTGTCGATACCCGCCCCGACGAGCTTAAGATTGTTCAGGGCTATCTACCTGGCATGATTGGCCGCATTGCAGAAATGCACGGGTGCTATTACGCACGCGAGCATAATTTTGGTCGCTTCTTTGAGGCCAAAGTGGCCTCAGGTTTGGCTGAGTTCAGTGGCAGGCTGGACAAGCCATGTAACCAGATCTGGCTGGCGGTGATGAACGACAGGATCGTGGGGTCGGTGGCAATCGATGGAGAGGACTTAGAACAGGGCGAAGCCCACCTGCGCTGGTTTATTATCGACGACGGCTGTCGGGGTCATGGCGCTGGAAAAAAATTACTCGCCGAAGCCATGCTGTTTTGCGACAGCACCGGGTTTTCAGCCGTGCATCTCTGGACATTTAACAAGCTGACCACCGCCCGGCGGCTGTACGAATCGTTTGGTTTTACGCTGGTTAAAGAGTGGGAAGGTGACCAGTGGGGAAGCCTCATGACGGAGCAGCAGTTTACCCGGCGCAGAGGCGCGTAACCGCCACCATAAAAAAGGCTCCTTTCGGAGCCACTTGGGTATCAGAACACTTTCTTATACGGTCGAACCGTGACTTTCGCATACACGCCCGCAGCAACGTACGGGTCAGCGTCAGCCCAGGCCTGAGCGGCTTCCTGGGATTCAAACTCGGCAATGACCGTGGAGCCCGAAAAACCGGCGGCACCCGGGTCATTGCTGTCTACTGCAGGCATTGGGCCAGCGGTCAGTAACCGACCTTCATCCTGGAGCAACTGTAAACGCGCGAGGTGAGCAGGGCGTACAGACTGGCGTTTTGCGAGTGAATCAGCAACATCTTCAGAGTAAATCACGTAAAACACGGCGAAGCTCCTTAACCGGTAAAAGTGTCAGTTACGTTATGTGAAAGGGCAAACGACTGCAATGTAAAATAAAAACAATGTTAATGCCCTGATCTGAATGCGCCTTTTTTAGCCTCTCATGCGCTAAAGTTGCGCCAGAGCAAAGTGTCTTATTGAATATGATTGCTATTTGCATTTAAAATCAGTGTTCGATTTTTTAACGTTGATGAATATGACTTCGATGACCCTTGATTTACCTCGCCGCTTTCCCTGGCCGACGCTGCTTTCTGTCGTGATTCACGGTGCCGTTGTGGCGGGTTTGCTGTACACCTCGGTTCATCAGGTTATTGAAATGCCCGCGCCCGCGCAGCCGATTTCGGTGACGATGGTATCGCCAGCGGATCTCGAACCGCCGCAGGTTGCACCGCCACCGCCACAACCCGTTGCTGAACCGGAGCCAGAACCCGAGCCCGTTCCGGAGCCTCCGAAGGAAGCCCCGGTGGTTATCCATAAACCTGAACCGAAGCCAAAACCGAAGCCGAAGCCAAAGCCGGTGAAAAAGGTCGAGGAGCGTCCTAAACGCGAAGAACGTCCGGTTGAACCGCGCGCGACCCAGCCGGTTGAAAATGCAGCGCCTTCACGTCCGGTGATGAACAATACGGCAACGGCCGCGAAGCCGACGGTAACCGCGCCAGCGGGTCCGCGTGCCGTGAGCCGCAACCAGCCACAGTATCCGCCTCGCGCTCAGGCCTTACGTATTGAAGGCCGCGTGCGGGTGAAATTTGACGTCACGGCGGATGGTCGCGTTGATAACGTGGAAATCTTGTCTGCTCAACCGTCTAATATGTTCGAGCGAGAAGTGAAATCGGCGATGCGCAGATGGCGTTATGAGCCGGGCAAGCCAGGGAATGGGTTGATAGTGAACATTGTTTTCCGCCTGAACGGCGGGGCGCAGATGGAATGAAAAAAGCCTCCTTAGGGAGGCTTTTTTTGCCTGTCTGTCAGGCCTGTGGAAGTTGACGAGGTTTACCCTCGCTGTCTACTGCGACATAAATAAACAGCGCTTCTGTAGCTTTATAGCGTTGTCCAATCGGCTCAGAAGAGACTTTCTTCACCCATACTTCAATGTTGATTGAAATAGAGGTATTGCCGCGTTTGACGCAGCGCGCGTAACAGCAAACCACATCACCCACCGCAACCGGGCGCAGGAAGGTCATGCCGTCCACTCTCACTGTCACCACACGCCCGTGGGCGATCTCTTTTGCCAGAATTGCGCCGCCCATATCCATCTGCGACATCAGCCAGCCGCCAAAAATATCGCCATTGGCATTGGTGTCAGCGGGCATTGCCAGTGTGCGTAAAACCAGTTCGCCCTGAGGGGCGTTAGTTGTTGTCATTGTTTTAACTCATAACGGAAGACTTCAGGCGGGATGCTACTATGATTTCGGGGCGGAGAGAATAGACCAGAACGCCTGTTGTTAACGTCCTGGTCAGTCATTAATCAGTGCTTGTCGTCCTGCGGCATGTGGCGATAGATGTATACGCCGCTTAACAGCGTGAAGATAAGCGTCAGCGCGGTCAGGCCGAAGACCTTGAAGTTGACCCAGATATCCTGCGGCAGCCAGAAGGCGATATAGATATTAGCGAGACCGCAAAGAATAAAGAAGACTGCCCAGGCGGTATTCAGACGCGACCAGACCATCTGCGGCAGCGTAAGTTCTTTACCTAGCATGCTCTGGATAAGGGGCTTTTTCATGAACCATTGACTGAACAATAACGCTGCTGCAAACAACGCATATATAACAGTGACCTTCCACTTAATAAATTCAACATTATGAAAGGCAATGGTCAATCCACCGAACACAGCCACTAAAACGAACGTGATAAGCGCCATTTTTTCGACTTTGCGATAGCGAATCCAGCTATAGATCAGTACAACGGCAGTCACGACGATTAACGCTTTTGTTGCAGCAAAAATGTCGTACAACTTATAGACAGCGAAAAAGACCGCGAGCGGTAAAAAATCAAGAAACTGCTTCATTCTGTGATTCCATCTTCTGAGCGGGGCGGGAGACAGCGATGTTCCCGCCTCAGGGTTACTGACGAATTAACATATACAGGCGGAACAGGTAGACCAGCAGTACCGCTGAAATCAGATTGCTCAGCGTATTCGCGACCACTGCGCCAACGTTTGGCGTCAATACCGCAAAATTCGGTGCAAACAGTAGCAGGAGTGTTTTGGCAAGCAGCCAGCCGATCACGGCGGGAGCCACCAGACGCATATTAGCCCATGCCAGTCTGATGCTGCTGCGCATCGCGGTAAAAATACCCATTTTGTCCTGCACAACCATGACAGGGGCAAATGAGAGCACGATAGCCAGTAACACACCCGGCACCACAACCAGCATAATCCCCATCTGAACCAGCAGGGTGGTTAAAAAGATCAGGATAAACAGCTTAGGTAAGACCGGCGCGCTGGCACCAATCGCCCGTAAGGCGCTGACCCGGTGACCCGCCGAAACCAGCTGAATCATCAGCAAAACGCCGCCCGCCAGAACCGCATTACCGATAAGGCCTGAGAACGTGGATGCGGCAGAGGCCCGCAGCAGAATTTGCTGCTGCTCAGGCGTCATGTTTTGCACCAGCTCAAACAGCCCCACGCTTCCCGCAAGATGGTCCCCCTGGCTCAGGCTGGCAATCTGTTCTTCACTCGGTGAGAAGGCATGGCCCAGCACCACCGTGATAAAGGCGCAAAGCAACGCGATCAGTAAAAAGGTTATGAACTGATTGCGGAAAAAGTTTCCCGTGTCACGGTAGACAGACTTCGCCGTGATAGACATGCACTCTCCTTGAGTATTGCAGGTGTTAATTAGCCGGCAATTGTACACCGGATGCGCCTGCTGTGGCAGCATCAAGGCTTGTATGGAAAAGCATATCTTTGTAAAGCGGCGGTAATCCAACGCGCGCCCGGGCGCGATTACAGGATTCATTGACCTGCCCATCTTCTCCCGACATGGCAAATTCCCGGCACGGGCTGGGACGATCCTCATAGATAGAACACCGGGTAGAGACCCCGGGCTCACCCTGTAGCGCCGCACAGCGGACCTGTTTTTGGTTCGTGCCGCTCATGCAGCGCAGAAAAGGTGTTAACGGCTCGGTGAGATGAACCGGAACGGTACCGCCGCCATCGCTGGCTTCGGCCCAGTAGAAAGAGACTCGAAAATACGCACAACAGGCTCCGCACGTCATGCACGGGTTAATATCACTCATGGCACACCTGCAAAAGAAGAACGCATCAAATCAACTTGTGAGAGCGCTAAATTATCCAGCCGCCAGAGGAAGAGCAAGAGGGGGAAAAGAGAAAATTTTGTAACTGCGAAATGCCAAAAATTGACATGGAAACAACTTATTGCTTTTCAAAGTGCCACAAAAAATTAACCCAGATCAATGAATGTTAAGTTACTGGTTTTAATGTGATCTGTGGCAGATCACTTATTACCCTTTTGTGAGTATATTCTCACCCGCGATTAAAACCACAACGATGGAGCGGATATGAAAAAATTAGCGGTGGCAGCCCTTGTATTAAGCAGTCTCTCTGGCGGCGCGTATGCGCATGAAGCAGGCGAATTCTTTATTCGTGCCGGTTCGGCGACGGTTCGCCCAACTGAAGGATCTGATAACGTGCTGGGAATGGGCGGTTTTAACGTCAGTAATAACACCCAGTTAGGTTTAACGTTCACCTATATGGCGACGGATAACGTTGGTGTTGAGCTTCTGGCTGCAACACCGTTCCGTCATCGCGTCGGTTTAGGACCAACCGGTGATATCGCCACGGTACATCATCTGCCGCCAACGCTGATGGCGCAGTGGTACTTTGGTGATTCAAGCAGCAAGGTGCGTCCTTATATTGGCGCGGGTGTGAACTACACCACCTTCTTTGATGAGAAATTTAACGATACCGGTAAAGAAGCTGGTCTGACTGACCTCAGCCTGAAAGACTCGTGGGGGATGGCAGGGCAGGTAGGTCTGGATTATCTGATAAACCGCGACTGGTTAATCAACGCCTCCGTCTGGTATATGGATATTGATACCGATGTACGCTTCAAAGCGGGCGGTCAGCAGCAAAGCATCAGCACTCGCCTCGATCCGTGGGTATTTATGTTCTCTGCGGGTTATCGTTTCTAATTCTTGCTGTTCAATGCGCCCCGTGCGGGGCGCATATCATTTACTACTTCTGAATCAAATAGCGAATGGTCGGACCATCCTGCTGGATGTCCAGTACGGTGTAACCGTGGTTTTTCGCATCCAGCGGAATATTATTAATGGACTGCGGACAGTCGCTCACCACTTCCAGAATTTCACCTTTTTTAAGCTGCGGTAGCGCTTCAAGCGTAGCGACAGCCGGATAAGGGCAGGGTTCACCGACCATATCCAGACGGTAATTGGGCACGATCTCTTTCATGCTGCATTCTCCTGCGTTTCTGTTTTAACACTCGCCCGGCGGAAGAAACGTTTCTCCTGTGCGACAACCAGTAAAAAAGCGACCAGCAGCAAGCCATAGGTAACCAGCAGGCCGCCGAGAGGACCGAAGGTGCTCAGCAGGTTGACCTTATCCCAGTTCGTCGCAAGCGCCGGGGACAAATCGTCCCAGAAGTACGCCAGGATGGTCGAGCCAATAACATTCCCCAGGCCCACCCACCAGTAGTGCACCTGGCCTTCAACGGCACGGTACATCCAGCCGGTTTCACACCCGCCGGCCAGCACAATCCCGAAGCCAAACAGCAGACCGCCAATTACCGCGTTAGGACCGGCCCACATGATTTTCGGTTCGACGCCTAACTGAACATAGCTGAAGATACCGATGGCGCTGACCGCCATCCCGGCGATAATCGCCTTCGCCATCATCGTCCGGCCGGTGATCCACATATCGCGAAACGCTGAGGTGAAGCAGATCTGCGCGCGTTCAATGAGCAGGCCAAACCCCACACCGAACAGCATCGCCAGGCCGAGTTTGGGCTGGTTCAGGGCCGTACATAGCGCCCATGCCACCATAGCGAAAAAGACCACCATACCGAGGCGGAAACGGCGTCGCGCCTGTGAGGGCTTTTGCGTTAGCGGCGACGCTGCGCTCACTTTGACCATTTTGACGGGAATACGAAACAGCGGCAGAAGGGTAAATTTTGCGCCAAAGTAAGAGCCGATGGCCGTGGCGACAGCAAAGAACCAGGCATGCAGCGAAAACTGAGGGATCCCGGTAAAGAAGGCGGCAAGGTTACACCCCATCGCCAGGCGCGCGCCGAATCCGGCAATGATGCCGCCGACAATCGCCTGCAAAATGCGTATTCGACTTTTGGGCAGCCGGAGCTTAACGTTATTTGCCCACAACGCGGCAGCAAAGCAGCCGCCGAACATACCGATGATCATCATCCCGTCGATGCGTGTGAGCGGCGTGCCGTCCAGATGAATGAGTTTAAAGTAGCCCCACTCTTCGGTATGCACGCCAGCGAGTTGCAGCAATTGACCACCCCAGCGGGTGAACTCGCCGGTGACCGCCCAGAAGGTGCCGGTAATGCCGAAGTAGTAGGTAGAGAGAATGCCTGCCGCGATAACGGCCGGGACAGGGGACCAGAACTTAACCAGGTAAGTCTGTTTGAAGTATTGCCATGACATGAATAAGCCTCTGAACTCAGAAGGAATATGTGGAATTAACGGACTGGAATATATAACTTTTTTCGTTACCCTAAAACCTCTCTGATGTCTTTCTCTAAAATACCTCCCTTTTTAATGACTTTTATCACTAAACCGGACGCCTTTTTCATCCACGCCTGGCTTCAGGAGGCGACAGCACAGGCGTTGAATAAATATTTAAATGGTTAATGTTATGTTAAAGCATGCTTGAACTCGATGCAGGCGTTTTCAATGGCGAAAACTGATTCTATAACCACTGATGAATTCATGGTCATTCATCAGAAGTTGTACCGGATTTCAAAGACGTGGGGTGATTTATGGTTAACATTATTTTTTTTACGCGCTGAAAGTTGCCGGGTTGTAAGCATAAAATACAGTGATATCAAAGATGATTTGTTGCATCTCGCGGCAACACCAAAATTTGAGTCGCGGACAGTGAGACTGTGCAAGATACTGCGGCAATTATTTAATAAAAGAAAGCTAGCAAACCCCCTGGATATCTATGTTTTTCAGAGTAAATCAAATCGCGTAAAAGGAGTTGCAAAGCCAGTAACAACGGTGGCGATGAATATAGCCCTTAAAGAGGCCGCCAGAGAAATTGCAAACAAAAATGTCACCATGAAAAGTGCTCAGCAGATAATGGACTAAGGAATTTGCAAAGATCCAGGTGGCCGTACGCACGGCATAAAGTACAATTAAAATACACATCTCAAAGGAATGATGTTACACCACTGTTTTTTATACTCCATTCCGGTGAAGTATTTTCCCAATGAGAATATCATTTGTTTTTCATTTCGCTCACACAGTTCTCGGGCGCGATTATAATTTTCCCAAAGCAAGATACTCCCCGCACCAATGTCATTATATAGGGGGTCATATCCACCATTGATGTCATCGAAATAGATCCATTCGGGGCATTCAGTTTTGAATATTAAATCAATTGCTATGATTTTCTTATTGAATGCGAGCGCGGAGCCAAAAACCATATGCCTCAGACTTTCAATAGCATCCAGCAGGTTATCTCTTGGATAGGGCGATACCTTGCCGCGCCAGCGAGCATTAAATAAGCTTATGTAACTGTCGCAAATCTCCTCGACAGAAAGATTATTCACATCCAGTATCTCCCCGCCAAGCTTGAGGAAACGATTTCTTTCGCCATTTCTTTTCTTAACCGTTTTTGTAGAAAATACAGGTTTCATATGACATATCTCATCATTCAGTATTTTACTGCTGAACGAGTTGATGAACGCGTGTTTCTGTAATGGCGAAAGTTTTTTAGTCCTGACTGGAAGGAAAGATTTTGAATGAGGGGCGCTGGGTAATATTATATCCTCAAAAACAAACGGGTGTGGTTTTGAATAGAGATTCAGAGATCCACTGATGGAGTAAGTTGATGAAACAATCACGCCATCTTTTTTTCTACAGAAAAAACGAATGTCTTTTTTTCGTTTATTTGCCAGATAAGTTAGCACATCCGGGTGTGTACATACGCTTCCGCCATAAACGGAATAAGCCTGGCGGTAAATACTCAGGTCACACTCTTCCCATCCACAAATGAAACTTCTCAACATAGCGTTCAAATATTTTTGCAATAATAAATATACGCATACTTTATACATTCCTTACAGTATGTAAATCGACAAAGAGATATTGTTGACTACTTGTTTAGTGAAGGGTGGGGCCAAGTATAAGTGTGCTATTTATTGCAATTGATATTAATGCTGAAAATGAAGAGAGAGTGTAATAAAAGAAGAGGACCGCCTGGCTGAAAAGCCAGACGGTCAAAGGATTAGGCTTTACGCGTCGCTGCTTTCATTGCAGTCACGAATGCTTTTAACTCAGCCAGCATCTGCTCTGGCTTATCTACGTTCTTTTCAATGATTTTGACGATAGCAGAGCCGGAGATTGCCCCTGCCGCTTTCGCCTCAATCGCTGCGGTGACCTGATCCGGGGATGAAATCCCGAACCCCTGCAGCGGAGGCGCGGCATGGTACTCGGCCAGCTTCTCCACCAGATGATGCAGCGGCAGTGCGGCTTTATTCTCGGCACCGGTCACGCCTGCGCGGGAGAGCAGGTAGGTATACCCGCGTCCGTAAGAGGCAATCTGGCGCAGCAGTTCGTCATCAGCGTTCGGTGGGCAGATGAAAATCGGGGCGACGTTATGGCGCATTGCCGCCTGACGGAATGGCGCAGACTCCTCAACCGGCACGTCTGCCACCAGAACGGAGTCGACGCCGACGCGAGCGCACTCGGCGTAAAACTCATCGATACCGCGGTTGAACACCAGGTTGGCGTACATCAGCAGGCCAATCGGAATGGTCGGGTGCTTCTGGCGAATCGCCGCCAGCATCTCGAAGCACTGGGTTGGCGTCACGCCGGAGGCAAATGCGCGCAGCGTCGCGTTCTGGATGGTCGGGCCATCCGCCAGCGGGTCAGAGAATGGAATACCCAGCTCCAGCGCGTCGGCACCGGCTTCAATCAGGGTGTCGATAATCTTCAGCGACTGTTCAGGGCCCGGATCGCCCAGGGTGACGAAGGGAACGAACGCGCCTTCCTGGCGGGATTTAAGCTCTGCAAATACGTTATCGTAGCGTTCCATCAGATTTCCCCTCGTGCTTTCAGAATATCGTGAACGGTGAAGATATCTTTGTCACCGCGACCGGAAAGGTTCACCACCAGCAGCTGTTCTTTTTCCGGGTTTTCTTTAATCATTTTCAGCGCGTGCGCCAGCGCGTGCGAAGACTCCAGTGCCGGAATGATCCCTTCGCTGCGGCACAGCGTTTTAAACGCTTCCAGGGCTTCGTCATCGGTAATGGAAACGTACTCCGCGCGACCGGTACTGTTCAGATACGCGTGCTGTGGCCCGACGGACGGGAAATCGAGACCAGCAGAGATAGAGTAAGACTCTTCAATCTGGCCTTCATCGGTTTGCATCATCGGGGATTTCATTCCGAAGTAGATCCCCACGCGGCCATGCTTCAGCGGCGCGCCGTGCTCACCCGATTCAATGCCGTGACCGGCAGGCTCGACGCCAATCAGACCGACGCTGGTGTCGTCGATAAAGTCTGCGAACATGCCGATGGCATTAGAGCCGCCGCCAACGCAGGCGATAACGGCATCCGGCAGGCGACCCTCTTTTTCGAGGATCTGCGCTTTGGTCTCTTCACCGATCATGCGCTGGAACTCGCGCACGATAGTTGGGAATGGATGCGGACCCGCTGCGGTACCCAGCATATAGTGCGCAGTTTCGTAACTGCCAGACCAGTCGCGCAGTGCTTCGTTACAGGCATCCTTCAGCGTGGCGGAGCCGCTGTGCACCGGGATCACTTCTGCGCCCATCAGACGCATACGGAACACGTTCGGAGACTGACGCTCAACGTCTTTCGCCCCCATATAGATGCGACACTTCAGGCCGAGCAGGGCGCTGGCGAGCGCAGAGGCGACACCGTGCTGGCCTGCGCCGGTTTCGGCGATGATTTCGGTTTTGCCCATACGCTTCGCGAGCAGCGCCTGGCCCAGCACCTGGTTGGTTTTATGCGCGCCGCCGTGCAGCAGGTCTTCACGCTTCAGATAAAGCGTGGTTTTCGTGCCTTCCGTCAGGTTACGGCATTTGGTCAGCGCAGTCGGACGGCCCGCGTAATTTTTCAGCAGGTCGGTAAATTCAGCCTGAAACGCCGGATCTTTCTGCGCGCTGACAAAGGCTTCTTCCAGCTGGCGCAGCGCGGGCATCAGGATTTGCGGGACGTACATCCCACCAAACTCACCAAAATACGGGTTAAGTAATGTTGTCATCTTCTCTTCCTTAATATGCACGCAGAGTTTTAAACACTGAGGCCAGTTTGCTGGCATCTTTTATTCCGGGTTGGGACTCTACGCCTGAATTGAAATCGAGGCCTGCGCAGCCGGTTTTGGCGGCTTCTACGCAGTTATCCGGGCTTAATCCGCCCGCCAGCAGGACGTTATCCAGCTTTTCGCCGTTCAGCAGTGACCAGTCAAAACGCTGGCCGGTGCCGCCCTGGCCGTTATCGAGGACGTATTTATCGACATGGCCCAGGTTGCGCGCGGGCAAGGTCTCGCCGACGCTTTGCGCTTTCCAGATCTGTACCTGAGGCGCCAGCGAGGCGCGCAGGGTATCGATATAGCTCTGGTCTTCATCACCGTGGAGCTGCACCGCACTCAGGGATAATGCCTCGGCTTTTGCCACCACATCTGCGATATCCGCATTGCGGAACACGCCCACGTAGCTGAGGGGAGCTGCGGCTATCACCTTACGTGCCTGCTCTTCGCTCACTGCACGAGGTGAGGTATCCACGAAAATCAGTCCGCCGTAAATGGCACCCGCTTCATACGCTGCCTGGGCATCCTGTTCGCGGGTTAAGCCGCAGACTTTGTTTTCACCCAGCAGCACGCGACGTACTGCCGCATTGAGATCGTCATGCTCCATCATGGCGGAACCAATCAGGAAACCGTTGGCGAAGTGGCTAAGCTCGCGCACCTGGGCGTAGCTGTTTATCCCGGATTCGCTGATAACGGTTATGCCCGAGCCCAGACGCGGCGCCAGCTGGCGCGTGCGGTTGAGGTCTATCGACAGATCGCGCAAATCGCGGTTGTTGATCCCGACCACTTTGGCGCCGAGCGCGATGGCGCGCTCCAGCTCCTCTTCGTTGCTTACTTCGGTCAGCACGCCCATATTCAGGCTGTGCGCGACGGCTGCGAGCTGGCGATACTGTTCGTCATCAAGTACCGAGAGCATCAGCAGGCAGGCGTCAGCCTGGTAGAAACGCGCCAGCCAGATCTGATACGGGTCAATAATAAAGTCTTTGCACAGGATCGGCTGCGTCGCGATACCGCTGACGATAGGCAGAAAATCGAAGCTGCCCTGGAAATATTTCTCATCCGTCAGCACCGAGATGGCTGACGCATGATGCTTATAAATGCCGGCAATACGCGCCGGGTCGAAATCGTCACGAATAACGCCTTTAGACGGGGACGCCTTTTTGCACTCAAGAATAAACGCGGTGCGCGCGCCCTGCAGGGCGTCATAGAAACGACGGCTGCTCGGGACGACTTCGTTCTGGAAACTGGCAAGCGGCTGCTGTTGCTTGCGGGCTTCCACCCAGATGGCCTTATCGGCAACGATTTTCGCTAAAACGGTCTGCATTCTTTACCCTCTTGCCGCAAGTGCGGTAACGCGATCGTAAGCTGCACCGGAGCGCAGTACATCCAGAACTTTTTGAACGTTGGCCTTCAGGTCTTCCTCACCGTGCAAACGCATCAGCATGGCTACGTTGGCAGCAACGGCGGCCTCATGGGCGACCTCTCCCTTACCTTGTAATAAGCGCGTCAGAATGTCACGGTTTTCTTCCGGCGTACCGCCTGCCAGCGCTTCCTGGTGATATGGCGCAAGGCCGAAGTCGGCAGCGTCCAGCTGATAGCTCTGGATTTCACCGTCGCGCAGTTCGGCCACCAGCGTCGGGGCATGCAGAGACACTTCATCCATTCCGCCACTGTGCACCACGGCAGCACGCTGATAACCCAGGACGCGCAGTGTCTCAGCAATCGGCAGGACCAGCTCCGGGCTATAGACACCGATCAGCGCCAGCGGCGGATGGGCCGGATTAATCAGCGGACCCAGGACGTTAAACAGCGTGCGGGTTTTAAGCTGCTGACGAACCGGCATCGCGTGGCGGAAACCGGTGTGATACTTCGGCGCAAACAGGAAGCAGACGCCCAGGTCATCCAGCGCTTCTCGGGAACGTTCGGCGTTCATATCGAGGTTAATACCGAATGCAGCGAGCAAATCAGACGAACCTGACCGGCTGGAAACGCTACGGTTACCGTGCTTCGCGACTTTCAAACCACACGCTGCCGCCACGAAGGCGCTGGCGGTGGAGATATTGATACTGTTACTGCCGTCACCCCCGGTGCCGACAATATCCGCGAACTGATAGTCCGGGCGCGGGAACGGCGCGGCATTTTCCAGCAGGGCCGTGGCGGCACCGGCGATCTCCTGTGGGCTTTCGCCGCGCACTTTCATGCTCACCAGAGCGGCCGCCAGCTGTTCAGGCTTCAGCTCACCGCGAACCACGGCGGAGAAAAGCTGGTGGCTCTCCTGCTGGCTCAGGGTCTGTGCCTGGTACAGTTTTTCCAGAATCGGTTGCAGGGTATTGGTTTGTTCCAGCTTCTGTAACGCCCAGTCCAGGGTCTGTTCCAGCAGGCGAGCGCCGTGTGAGGTCAGGATCGATTCCGGGTGGAACTGCATGCCACAGACGCGGTCTGCATCGTGACGCACCGCCATCACCATCCCTTCATACGAGGCGTTAATGGTCAGCCCGGCTGGAATGTTGCTCCCGACCAGCGAGTGGTAGCGGGCAACCGGGAGCGGATTCGGCAGCCCGGCAAACATTGCCTGACCGTCATGTTCGATGCTGGACGCTTTACCGTGCAGGATCTCACCCGCCTGGCCGACGTACCCGCCGTAGGCTTCAACAATGGCCTGATGGCCCAGGCAGATGCCGATAATCGGCAGCTTGCCGCGCATACGGGTCAGCAGTTCCGGCATACAGCCCGCTTCGCTCGGTGCGCCAGGCCCCGGGGAAAGCATCAGCACCGGATTTTGCATGGTTGCCAGACGGTCAATCAGAGTCTGTGCAGGTACATGGTTGCGATAGATAACGACGTTATGACCATTCGCACGCAGCTGATCTGCCAGGTTATAGGTAAAGGAGTCGATATTATCGAGCAGCAGAATGTCAGCCATCAGAAAATCTCCTGTGCATGGTGTGCGGTAGCAATGGCGCGAAGGACCGCTCGGGCTTTACTGCGCGTTTCGTCAGCTTCAGACTGCGGAACAGAATCAAGAACAATCCCGGCACCCGCCTGTACGGTAGCAATACCGTCTTCGACATAGGCGGAGCGGATCACGATGCAGGTATCGAGGTCACCGTGGGCCGTGAAGTAGCCCACCGCGCCGCCGTAGCTGCCGCGACGACGTCCTTCGGCTGCGGCAATCAGCTGCATGGCGCGCACTTTCGGCGCACCGCTCAGGGTGCCCATGTTCATGCAGGCGCGATAGGCGTGCAGTACATCGAGATCGTGGCGGAGCTCACCGACCACGCGGGAGACCAGGTGCATGACGAAGGAGTAACGGTCAACTTTGGTCAGGTCCGCCACGTAGCGGCTGCCTGGGGTGCAAATGCGGGCCAGATCGTTACGCGCCAGGTCTACCAGCATCAGGTGCTCGGAGAGCTCTTTGTGGTCGGTGCGCATTTCCAGTTCAATGCGGCTGTCGAGATCGCGATCCAGTGAGCCATCAGCACGACGTCCGCGTGGACGGGTTCCGGCAATCGGGTAGATCTCAATCTGGCGGCTGGTAGCGTCATATTTCAGCGAGCTTTCCGGCGACGCGCCAAACAGGGTGAATTCGTTGTCCTGCATAAAGAACATGTACGGGCTTGGGTTGCTCTTTTTCAGCACTTCGTAGGCTGCCAGCGGAGACGGGCAGGGCAAAGAGAAGCGACGGGAAGGGACAACCTGGAAAATTTCCCCGGCGCGAATGGCTTTTTGCATCTGGCGAACGACGGCGCCGTACTGATCGTCGGTCTGGTTAACATCGCAGGTCATTTTCTCCACGCGCTGCACCGGAAGCGCAGGCGGCGCTTCGGTCATTTGCTGTTGCAGCTGCGCGATACGGTGTTCAAGGCGATGTTTTTCAGATACAGACGGCGTGAACAGGCTTGCCTGGATGCGGGTATATTTTTTCTGATGGTCAATCACCAACAAGGTTTCAGCCAGATAGAAACAGTAATCCGGGCAGCGGTTACCTTGGTCCGTTTCCGGTAAATCTTCGAAACCGGCGACCAGGTCATAAGCAAACAGCCCGCCAAAGAACATCGCTTCGCGTTCCTCTGCTGGCACGGAGACCAGATTTTGCAGCAGGCGGAAAGCATCGAAAACAGACAGTGAGCAGAGGCGCGCGTCTTCGTCCAGCAGCTGGCTAACCGGCGGGAAGCGCAGAATGCGCATCTCCGGATGACGCTCGTTTTCAATGCCTGCAGGCAGGGCGGCATCCAGCAGCGGCAGCAGCGATGCGCCATTGTCTGACAGCGCCTTAATCGTGACGGTGTCACCTAAAGCGGTAATGCGCAACGCGCTGTCGACCAGCAGCAGGCTCTTGAGATCGTCCTTGCTGTCGATATCCGCAGATTCAAGCAGTAAGGTCGCCGGACGGGCTCCGCACACCTGATGAAACAGCGCGGTGGGGTTGTGGCGATAGGCCGCCTCGCAGGTCAGCAATTCAAGGTGTGGTTTGGCTGTTTGCATTATGTTGTTCTCATTTTTTGTTCAAAAAAAAGCCCGCTTGGTAGCGGGCTGGGTATCTGTTTGCATTTCGCAGACGTGTGACACTGCCCGAAGATCAGGAAGTACGCCACCAACCGTGCAGAGTGAAATGTGCTGTCATTTTCAGATACCTTTCTCGTGTGAACTTTCGTACTAGTTAACTAGTTCGATGGCGTATTGTCAACCCTTGATTTCAGAATTTCAACGTAAGTCGGTATCATAGTGGTTTCGGATGTCTCCAACCTGTTATGGGAAGTGCTTTGAGCGATACCACCTACGCCATTATTTATGATTTACACAGCCATACTCAGGCCTCTGACGGCCTGCTGACACCCGAAGCTCTGGTCCATCGCGCCGTTGAAATGCGCGTCGGTACGCTGGCGATAACCGATCACGATACGACAGATGCCATTCCGGCGGCGCGCGCCGAAATTGCCCGCAGCGGGCTGACGCTGAATCTGATACCCGGCGTCGAGATATCAACCCTCTGGGAAAACCACGAAATTCATATTGTTGGCCTGAATATCGATATAGAACATCCGGCACTTCGTGCCTTTTTGCAAGAACAAAAAACGCGCCGCAATCAGCGCGCCGAGATGATCGGTGAGCGTCTGGAAAAGGCGCATATTCCGGGCGCGCTGGAAGGTGCGCAAAAGCTGGCGAACGGCGGGGCTGTTACTCGCGGTCATTTCGCCCGTTTTCTGGTTGAAGCGGGTAAAGCAACGACCATGGCGGACGTCTTTAAAAAGTATCTGGCACGGGGGAAAACCGGATACGTTCCGCCACAGTGGTGTACAATAAAACAAGCTATTGATGTCATTCATCATTCTGGCGGTAAGGCCGTGCTGGCCCATCCGGGACGGTATAATCTTTCTGCTAAATGGCTGAAAAGACTGTTGGCACACTTTGCCGAATGTGGCGGTGAGGCGATGGAAGTCGCCCAGTGTCAGCAGGCGCCCAATGAGCGCGCACAGCTCGCGACCTATGCCCGCCAGTTTGGCCTGCTTGGGTCACAAGGGTCTGATTTCCATCAGCCCTGCGCCTGGATTGAACTGGGGCGCAAGCTCTGGCTGCCCGCTGGCGTCGAGCCGGTCTGGCAGCTCTGGGAACAGCCGCAGCAAATTGAAGAGAGGGAAGTATGAGTCAGTTTTTCTATATCCATCCGGATAACCCGCAGCCACGTCTGATTAACCAGGCCGTGGAGATCGTCCGCAAAGGCGGTGTGATTGTCTACCCGACCGATTCAGGCTACGCGCTGGGCTGCAAAATTGAAGATAAAGGCGCGATGGAACGCATTTGCCGTATTCGCCAGTTGCCGGACGGCCATAACTTTACCCTGATGTGTCGCGATCTCTCAGAGCTGTCGACCTACGCTTATGTCGATAACGTGGCGTTTCGCCTGATTAAAAACAACACGCCGGGTAATTACACCTTCATCCTGAAAGGGACAAAGGAAGTGCCGCGCCGTCTGTTGCAGGAAAAACGTAAAACCATCGGCATGCGCGTGCCGTCGAACCCGATTGCTCAGGCGCTGCTGGAAACCCTCGGCGAACCGATGCTCTCTACCTCGTTGATGCTGCCGGGAAGTGAGTTTACCGAGTCCGATCCGGAAGAGATCAAAGATCGTCTGGAGAAGGTGGTAGAGCTGATTATTCACGGCGGCTATCTCGGCCAGCAGCCGACCACCGTCGTCGACTTAACCGAAGACGCCCCGGAAGTGATTCGTGAAGGCGTGGGCGATGTAAAGCCTTTCTTGTAAAGGTATAAGCAGATATACTACGCGGCCATCAAAGCAGGGCCCGACCCTGTTTTGACCTGATTCGACGCCTGTGAAGGCGACACCTGAGGAAGCTCAATGAGCGAGAAGTTACAGAAAGTGCTGGCGCGCGCCGGCCACGGTTCACGCCGTGAAATCGAAGCCATTATTGAAGCGGGCCGCGTGAGTGTGGACGGTAAAATCGCCACGCTGGGTGACCGCGTTGAAATCGTACCGGGGCTGAAGATCCGCATCGACGGTCATCTTATCTCCGTGAAAGAATCCGCTGAGCAGATCTGCCGCGTGCTGGCTTACTACAAGCCGGAAGGTGAGCTGTGCACCCGCAACGACCCGGAAGGTCGTCCGACGGTGTTTGACCGTCTGCCTAAACTGCGTGGCGCTCGCTGGATTGCCGTAGGTCGTCTGGACGTGAACACCTGCGGTCTGCTGCTGTTTACCACCGATGGTGAACTGGCAAACCGTCTGATGCACCCAAGCCGTGAAGTGGAACGCGAATACGCCGTGCGTGTATTTGGCCAGGTTGATGAGAATAAACTGCGCGATCTGTCGCGCGGCGTTCAGCTGGAAGACGGTCCTGCGGCGTTCAAAACCATCAAATTTACCGGTGGGGAAGGTATTAACCAGTGGTACAACGTGACGTTGACCGAAGGCCGTAACCGCGAGGTGCGTCGTCTTTGGGAAGCAGTTGGCGTCCAGGTTAGCCGTCTGATCCGCGTACGCTACGGCGACATTCTGCTGCCAAAAGGTTTGCCGCGTGGTGGCTATACCGAACTGGATCTGACGCAAACCAACTATCTGCGCGAGCTGGTTGGCCTGACGCCAGAAACCACCTCTAAAGTGGCTGTGGAGAAAGATCGTCGTCGAATGAAGGCGAATCAGATCCGTCGCGCGGTGAAGCGTCACAGCCAGGTGAGCAGCAACCGCCGCTCCGGCAGCCGTAATAACAACGGTTAAAAACAGAAGCCCGGTCTTATTGACCGGGCTTTTTTTTAGTAATCAATCCCGATTTGCGCTTTGATACCCGCATCAAAGGCATGTTTAACCGGACGCAGCTCGCTAACGGTATCTGCCAGCGCCAGAATATCTCGATGACACCCGCGTCCTGTGACGATAACCGTCTGGTGTGCAGGGCGGCTCTGCAGGGCAGTCAGCACGGCTTCCAGCGGTAGATAGTCGTAGGCGACCATATACGTGAGCTCATCCAGCAGAACCATATTAAGAGAGGGATCGGCCAGCATTCTTTTGGCGTGCTCCCAGACGGCGAGACAGGCTGCGGTATCGGTTTCCCGGTTCTGCGTATTCCACGTAAATCCAGTTGCCATCACCTGAAACTCAACGCCGTGAGGCTCAAGTAAATTTCGCTCGCCGTTGGGCCATTCGCCTTTGATAAACTGGATAACGCCGACTTTCTGCCCATGCCCGACCGCGCGTGTGGCGGTACCAAACGCGGCGGTGGTTTTCCCTTTGCCGTTGCCGGTAAACACGATGACGATCCCACGCTCGTCCTGCGCTGCCGCGACGCGTGCATCGACCTGTTCTTTCAGACGCTGCTGGCGCTGCTGATGACGTTCTTCACTCATTGCGAAATTCCTGGTTTACGGCCCGGCTGGGCGTCAAAGGTCATCCCGGTTTTGCGGCGGCTGTCATCGCCCATCAGCCAGAGATAGAGCGGCATAATGTCTGCCGGGGTTTTGAGTTTCTGCGGATCTTCGCTCGGGAACGCGCTGGCGCGCATTTTGGTGCGCGTACCGCCTGGGTTAATGCAGTTCACGCGAAGATGGCGGCTCTGATACTCCTCCGCCAGCACCTGCATCATGCCTTCGGTCGCGAATTTTGATACGGCATAAGCTCCCCAGTTTGCGCGTCCTTCACGGCCGACGCTGGAGGAGGTAAAGACCAGGGACCCTGACTCGGAATTAAGTAATAAAGGAAGCAATGCCTGTGTGAGGAAAAACGTGCCGTTGACGTTGACCTGCATCACCTGCTGCCAGAGTTCAGGGTCCTGTTCATCCATCGGGCGCACCTCTCCAAGCAAACCAGCGTTATGCAGCACGCCGTCGAGCCGTGGATAATGGGCGCTGATGCGCCGGGCTAATTCCTGGCACTCCGCGGGCGTGCAGGTAAGTAAATCGAGCGTATACCACGGGGCCGGCGTGCCGCAGGCGGCTTCAATCTCCTGAGCGACGTTTTTCAGTTTTTCTTCGTTGCGTCCCATCAGAATAACGTTCGCGCCGTACTCGGCGTATGTCAGGGCTGCCTCGCGGCCAATCCCATCGCTGGCACCGGTGACAAGAATGATCCGGTTTTGCAGCAGATTTTTTTGCGGTTGATAATGCACGGTGACTCCTCAGACGCCCGGTAACGCAGTGACGCCTTCATGATGACTTTTCGGCTTTATGCCCGAATTAGCATGAGAATTCAATCAGTCTACAGGACGCATTACTGTAAAATTAACAATTTGCAAATATTTAAACTACACAACGGGGATTCCTGAAGGCGGCTCGCAGAGGTAATGTCACGAGCAAGACGCATGGACAGGGCTGTTGTACACTGCCGTGAAAGATTCGTGGTTAAATCAAGGTGGAACGCGTGGAATTACTTTCTCAATATGGGTTGTTTTTGGCCAAAATCGCGACGGTGGTGATTGCCATTGCGGTGATTGCCGTTCTGATTGTCAACCTGACGCAGCGCAAGCGTCAGCGTGGGGAGTTACGCATTACCCGCCTGAGCGAGCAGTATAAAGAGATGCAGGAAGAGATGTCTCTGGCGCTGCTTGATAGTCATCAACACAAACTGTGGCTGAAAGCGCAGAAGAAAAAGTATAAACAGGAAGCCAAAGCGGCAAAGGCAAAAGCGAAGCTCAATGCCCCACAGGATAAGGTGACGCCACGCGTCTATGTGCTCGATTTTAAAGGCAGTATGGATGCGCATGAAGTGTCCTCTCTGCGGGAAGAGGTCACCGCCGTTCTGTCCGTGGCGACACCGCAGGATCAGGTTGTCGTGCGTCTTGAAAGCCCCGGCGGTGTGGTTCATGGCTATGGGCTGGCCGCCTCACAGTTGCAGCGCCTGCGTGAAAAACAGATCCCGTTGACCGTTGCCGTGGATAAAGTGGCGGCGAGCGGGGGCTATATGATGGCCTGCGTGGCGGACAAAATTGTTGCCGCGCCGTTCTCTATTATTGGCTCAATCGGCGTGGTCGCACAAATACCGAATTTTAACCGCTTCCTGAAAAATAAAGAGATTGATATCGAACTTCACACGGCGGGTCAGTACAAACGCACCCTGACGCTGCTGGGGGAAAATACGGAAGAAGGGCGTCAAAAATTCCGTGAAGACCTCAACGAAACGCATCACCTCTTTAAAGACTTTGTGCACCGGATGCGCCCGACGCTCGATATCGAACAGGTCGCGACAGGTGAGCACTGGTATGGGGTTCAGGCTCAGGAAAAAGGGCTGGTGGATGAAGTCGGGACCAGCGACGACCTGCTGCTCAACCTGATGGAAGGTCGGGAGCTGGTTGGTGTACGCTTTACCCAGCGTAAGCGACTGCTTGACCGCTTTACCAACAGTGCGGCAGAGAGTGCGGACCGCCTGCTGCTCCGCTGGCTACAACGCGGACAAAAACCGCTGCTGTAAACAAAAACGCGAGGCATTTGCCTCGCGTTTTACATTAATCGACCAAGTGATATTTCTCTGAAAGCGTATGTGCCAGGTATTTAAACATGTTAAACACGGCGGTGCTTTTCGGGGTTGGTAACCCCTGCTCGTCAAGGAAGTATTCGCCGCTGAAAATCAGCACGCCATTACGCTGCTCTACGCCGGTGGCTTCAATGCCCGCCAGTGTATCTTCATGGTCACGGATAAGCTTGTTTGCTTCAATAAGCAGAGAGGCTCGGTCAATAGGTTGGGTCGTATTCTGCATAATCCACTCCTTAAACAGTGACAATAGTCTACGCCGAGGGCGCTTTGGGGGCAAATTTTCCCTGTAATGTGAGGGGTTAAGGTAACGGGGCCTGGCTGGCAGGTTTTGCTTTTGCATGCTAATAAAGTTGCGTAACGAATTTTATCAGGTAGAGTGTGCGCTTTCGTCATTCTGGCAACAGAATTGCTTGACATTCGACCTGGAATTCGTCACGAATTACACGAGATGTGAGAAAAATACCCGAAAACTCAATCACCTGGGCGTTTTTTGTTTGACGCTCAGTAAGACAAAGGGGTTGATATCTCCTGACGCAGTCGCAATATCATTGGCTCGTCGTCAGAGGAAGGGAAATCAACGTGCGGCGTATTCCTGGAAGAATTAAATTAGGTAAAGGTGAATATGGGTAAAGCTCTCGTCATCGTTGAGTCCCCGGCAAAAGCCAAAACGATCAATAAGTATCTGGGTAATGACTACGTGGTTAAGTCCAGCGTCGGTCATATCCGCGATTTGCCGACCAGTGGCTCAGCCAGCAAAAAGAGCGCAGACTCTACCTCCACCAAAGGGGCTAAAAAGCCTAAAAAGGATGAACGTAGCGCGCTTGTCAACCGCATGGGTGTTAACCCATGGCATAACTGGGATGCACAATATGAAGTGCTGCCCGGGAAAGAAAAAGTCGTTAACGAGCTGAAGCAGCTTGCTGAAAAAGCAGACCACATCTATCTCGCAACCGACCTTGACCGCGAAGGGGAAGCCATTGCGTGGCACCTGCGGGAAGTGATCGGTGGTGATGACAAACGCTACAGCCGTGTAGTGTTTAACGAAATTACGAAGAATGCGATTCGTCAGGCTTTTGAGAAGCCGGGCGAGCTGAATATCGACCGTGTAAACGCACAGCAGGCGCGTCGCTTTATGGACCGCGTTGTGGGCTATATGGTCTCTCCACTGTTGTGGAAGAAGATTGCCCGTGGGCTGTCCGCAGGCCGTGTGCAATCCGTCGCTGTGCGTCTCGTCGTTGAGCGTGAACGCGAAATTAAAGCCTTCGTGCCGGAAGAGTTCTGGGAAGTCGACGCCAACGTGACCACGCCGGGCGGTGACGCTCTGCCGCTGCAGGTAAGTCACCAGAACGACAAGCCTTTCCGTCCAGAAAACCGCGACCAGACTATGGCCGCCGTAGCATTGCTTGAAAAAGCACGCTACCAGGTTCTGGAACGAGAAGACAAACCGACCAGCAGTAAGCCTGGTGCGCCGTTTATTACCTCTACGCTGCAACAGGCTGCAAGCACGCGTCTGGGCTATGGCGTGAAGAAAACTATGATGATGGCCCAGCGCTTGTATGAAGCGGGTTACATCACCTATATGCGTACTGACTCAACTAACCTGAGCCAGGACGCGGTCAACATGGTGCGTGGCTATATTGGTGACAATTTCGGTAAGAAATACCTGCCGGAAAATGCCAACCAGTTCGCCAGCAAAGAGAATTCTCAGGAAGCGCACGAAGCGATTCGTCCTTCTGATGTCTCTGTGTTAGCCGAATCGCTGAAAGATATGGAAGCCGACGCCCAGAAGCTGTATCAGCTGATCTGGCGCCAGTTCGTAGCGTGTCAGATGACGCCAGCGCAGTACGACTCCACCACGCTGACCGTTGGTGCGGGCGATTTCCGTCTCAAGGCGCGCGGTCGTATCCTGCGTTTCGACGGCTGGACGAAAGTCATGCCTGCGCTGCGTAAAGGCGATGAAGACAGAACGCTGCCTGCGGTAAACAAAGGTGACGAGTTGTCGCTTGTCGATCTGGTTCCGGCGCAGCACTTCACCAAGCCGCCAGCACGTTTCAGTGAAGCCTCACTGGTTAAAGAGCTGGAAAAACGCGGTATCGGTCGTCCGTCTACCTACGCGTCCATCATCTCGACAATTCAGGACCGTGGCTACGTACGCGTTGAAAACCGCCGTTTCTATGCGGAAAAAATGGGTGAGATCGTCACCGACCGTCTGGAAGCGAACTTCCGCGAGTTGATGAACTACGATTTCACCGCGCAAATGGAAGACAGCCTCGACCAGGTTGCCAGCCATCAGGCGGAATGGAAAAAAGTACTCGATAGCTTCTTTAGCGACTTTACCGACCAGCTTGAAAAAGCGGAGAAAGATCCTGAAGAGGGCGGCATGCTGCCTAACCAGATGGTACTGACCAGCATCGATTGCCCAACCTGTGGCCGCAAGATGGGGATCCGTACTGCCACGACGGGCGTTTTCCTCGGTTGCTCCGGCTACGCGCTGTCGCCAAAAGAGCGCTGCAAAACCACCATCAACCTGGTGCCTGAGAATGAAGTTCTCAACGTGCTGGAAGGTGACGATGCGGAAACTAACGCTCTGCGCGCCAAACGCCGCTGCAAAAAATGCGGCACGGCAATGGACAGCTACCTGATCGATCCAAAACGTAAACTGCACGTGTGTGGTAATAACCCAACGTGTGACGGGTATGAGATTGAAGAGGGTGAGTTCCGCATTAAAGGCTATGACGGCCCGATTGTGGAGTGCGAGAAGTGTGGTTCTGAAATGCACCTGAAAATGGGGCGTTTCGGTAAGTACATGGCGTGCACCAACGACGAGTGTAAAAACACACGTAAAATTCTGCGTAACGGTGAAGTGGCTCCACCGAAGGAAGATCCGGTTCCGCTGCCGGAATTACCGTGTGAGAAATCCGACGCGTACTTCGTGCTGCGTGACGGCGCTGCGGGTGTCTTCCTGGCCGCCAACACCTTCCCGAAATCGCGTGAAACGCGTGCGCCGCTGGTCGAAGAATTGCATCGTTTCCGCGATCGTCTGCCTGAGAAACTGCGTTATCTGGCCGATGCGCCACAGCAGGATCCGGAAGGTAACAAAACCGTGGTACGTTTTAGCCGTAAAACCAAGCAGCAGTATGTTGCGGCGGAAAAAGAGGGTAAAGCGACCGGATGGTCAGCCTTCTTTGTCGATGGCAAATGGGTTGAAGGCAAGAAATAATCTTCCCTTACCGTAACTTACCTGTAAAAGGGCCGGATTTCCGGCCCTTTTTTATTGCCTTGTTATTATTTTTTGTTCCGTACTATACAGTCAGGCTATAAATGATATAGTGGTTATAGTTAACCTGTTTTTTATTATTAAATCGTCTTAAGCGATTGACCGCGTGCGCTAAATCGGATGGTCTGGCATGAAATTACAGCAGCTTCGTTATATCGTTGAGGTGGTGAATCACAACCTTAACGTCTCTTCCACCGCCGAGGGGTTATATACCTCACAGCCGGGCATCAGCAAACAAGTTCGTATGCTGGAGGACGAGTTAGGTATCCAGATATTTGCCCGCAGCGGTAAGCACCTCACCCAGGTGACGCCAGCAGGGCAGGAAATCATCCGCATTGCGCGGGAAGTCCTCTCTAAAGTCGATGCAATTAAGTCTGTCGCAGGGGAACATACCTGGCCGGATAAAGGCTCGCTGTATATTGCCACGACGCATACCCAGGCGCGCTATGCGCTGCCGGGCGTCATTAAGGGCTTTATCGAGCGTTATCCTCGCGTCTCTTTGCATATGCATCAGGGCTCGCCAACGCAAATTGCGGAGGCGGTATCGAAGGGCAACGCGGACTTTGCTATCGCCACGGAAGCGCTGCACCTGTATGACGATCTGGTGATGCTTCCATGCTACCACTGGAACCGTTCGATTGTGGTGACGCCCGATCACCCCCTGGCGGGCAAGGGGTCGGTGACTATCGAAGAGCTGGCACAATATCCTTTAGTGACGTATACGTTTGGTTTCACCGGACGGTCTGAACTTGATACGGCTTTTAATCGGGCAGGCTTAACGCCGCGTATTGTCTTTACCGCGACCGATGCCGACGTTATTAAGACCTATGTCCGGCTTGGCCTGGGAGTGGGCGTCATTGCCAGCATGGCGGTCGATCCAGTGTCAGACCCTGACCTTGTGCGCCTTGATGCGCATGATATTTTCAGCCATAGCACCACGAAAATTGGGTTCCGCCGCAGCACCTTCCTGCGTAGCTATATGTATGATTTTATTCAGCGCTTTGCCCCTCATTTAACGCGTGACGTGGTTGATACCGCCGTGGCATTACGTTCAAATGAAGATATCGAAGAGATGTTTAAAGATATCAAACTCCCTGCAAAATAATCACATCCGGTATCTTTCCCTCACGGAAAGATACCGAAATATCGCCTCAAAGCTAAATTAGAATTATCTTCATCTACGCTTCCTGCCATATAATGTCAGTACCCTTTTAATTGGTGTGGTTATAATGTCGTGAATTGGCGACAAAAGTAGAAACTAATTAACGGCTACGCAAATTTTTCTTTTCAATTATTTATTTCTGGTCAAAAGAATGAATATTTCCTGGGTTCCGGTGCGTAAATTCACTGGCTTTTCGGCTAAAGTTTCTTTAGGATTTATCTCAACAGATGATTAATTGTACCAATTGTTTGGTCCTAAATGATAAGCGATATCGATTGTATGAGGTTAGCAATGCCTTCAGGAAGTGAAGAACCGCAAAGGGATCCTGCGCTCAAGCGTAAAGCCTGGCTGGCGGTCTTTCTCGTCTCCGCCCTGTTTTGGGTGGCAGTTGCTCTCCTGGCCTGGAAATATTGGGGTTAAATATGGCAGTGACGGTTCGTACAGCAACGGTAAAACAGATGTGTCAGCATCGTGACAACGGCCACAGAGGGCGTAAAGCACCTGCGACGGTTGTGCCTGCGTCCTGGAAACTGACGCCGCAACAGCAAGCGTTTATTGATGTGTTCGCAGAAGACGAACCTAAAAAACAATAATTTAGTTTATTGCGTAATGATGCAAATAGTCTGAATAAAGACTCTGCACTTTTGTACTCTTTAATAAATACACATCAGCAATATAGCACTGAGGACAAACCTCGGAACTTTTTATAAATAATGCCTGGTGTCCCTATGATGAATAACATGACGTCTCACAAATACTGGTCATGGATCGGCGTTTTTACCGTGTCGATTCTGTTCTGGGGTCAGCTCATCTGGTTGGCCCTCCACTAAATTGTAAAACCTCGCTACGGCGGGGTTTTTTGTTTCTCCCCTCTGGATCAATCTGAAATTTATCAATTTGGGTTGTTATCAAAACGTTACGACATCCTTGTGTTATCTTTAATTACGGCCCTGATGATTGTCAGGGTATCTCTGTGATTAAGGAGGAGCTTATGTCGTTAACCCTACGCGAAGCCAGTAAGGACACATTACAGGCAGAAAATAAAACCTGGCATTACTACAGCCTGCCGCTGGCTGCCAGAACGCTTGGGGACATTTCGCGTTTACCCAAGTCATTGAAAGTTTTACTGGAGAACCTTTTGCGCTGGCAGGACGGTGACTCCGTCACGCTTGAAGATATCCAGGCGCTGGCAGGGTGGCTTGAGAATGCCCATGCCGACAGAGAGATCGCCTACCGCCCGGCAAGGGTCCTGATGCAGGACTTTACCGGCGTTCCTGCCGTGGTTGATTTAGCCGCGATGCGCGAGGCCGTTAAGCGTCTCGGGGGGAATACGGCAAAAGTGAATCCTCTTTCCCCCGTTGACCTCGTCATTGACCACTCCGTCACCGTAGACCACTTCGGTGATGACGACGCCTTTGGTGAAAATGTGCGTCTGGAGATGGAACGTAACCACGAGCGCTACGTATTTCTGAAGTGGGGGCAGCAGGCGTTCAGCCGGTTTAGCGTGGTCCCGCCGGGTACCGGTATTTGCCACCAGGTGAACCTGGAATATCTGGGGAAAGCCGTCTGGAGCGAATTGCAGGATAAGGAGTGGGTGGCTTATCCGGACACGCTGGTGGGCACGGACTCCCATACCACCATGATCAACGGTCTGGGGGTGCTGGGGTGGGGTGTCGGCGGTATTGAAGCGGAAGCCGCCATGCTCGGCCAGCCGGTCTCCATGCTCATCCCTGATGTGGTGGGCTTCAAGCTGACAGGCAAACTGTCTGAAGGCATTACCGCTACCGATCTGGTGCTCACCGTCACCCAGATGCTGCGTAAGCATGGTGTAGTGGGCAAATTTGTTGAGTTCTACGGTGACGGGCTGGATTCGCTGCCGCTGGCCGACCGCGCCACCATTGCCAATATGGCTCCGGAATATGGTGCAACCTGCGGCTTTTTCCCGATCGATGATGTCACGCTGGAATATATGCGCCTTAGTGGCCGCAGCGAGGAGCAGGTGGCGCTGGTGGAGGCGTACACCAAAGCACAGGGCATGTGGCGAAATCCGGGCGACGAACCGGTCTTCACCAGCACGCTCGAACTCGATATGGGCAGCGTCGAGGCGAGCCTTGCCGGGCCTAAACGTCCCCAGGATCGGGTTGCGCTGACTGATGTGCCGAAAGCGTTTACCGCCAGCAATGAGCTGGAAGTGAACGTGGCGAAGAAAGACCACCGTCCAATCGACTATGTTCTGAACGGTCATCAGTATCAGCTTCCGGATGGAGCGGTTGTTATTGCCGCCATTACCTCCTGTACCAACACCTCGAACCCCAGTGTGTTAATGGCGGCCGGTTTGTTGGCTAAAAAAGCGGTAGAGCTTGGGCTGAAACCTCAGCCGTGGGTCAAGGCCTCGCTGGCGCCGGGCTCCAAAGTGGTGTCGGATTACCTTGCTCAGGCCAGGCTGACACCGTACCTCGACGAACTGGGCTTTAACCTCGTGGGCTATGGCTGTACGACCTGTATCGGTAACTCCGGTCCGCTGCCTGAGCCCATTGAAATGGCGATTAAGCAGGGCGATCTGACGGTTGGCGCCGTCCTTTCCGGTAACCGAAACTTTGAAGGGCGCATACATCCGCTGGTAAAAACCAACTGGCTCGCCTCGCCGCCGCTGGTGGTGGCCTATGCCCTGGCAGGGAACATGAACATCAACCTGGTGACCGATCCAATTGGCCACGATCGCAAGAATGACCCTGTCTATCTGAAAGATATCTGGCCGTCATCGCGTGAAATCGCGTTAGCCGTTGAAAAGGTCTCGACCGAAATGTTCCGCAAAGAGTATGCGGAAGTTTTTGAAGGCACCCCGGAATGGAAAGCGATTAACGTCGCAGGTTCGGATACCTATGACTGGCAGGATGACTCGACCTATATTCGTCTGTCGCCGTTCTTTGATGAGATGCTGGCCGAGCCGGCACCGCTTAAGGATATCCACGGCGCGCGCATCCTGGCAATGCTGGGGGATTCTGTCACGACTGACCATATCTCTCCGGCGGGGAGTATCAAAGCCGATAGCCCGGCAGGACGCTATTTGCAAAGCCGGGGGGTGGAACGCCGTGATTTTAACTCCTACGGATCGCGACGTGGCAATCATGAAATTATGATGCGCGGCACGTTTGCCAACATCCGCATTCGTAACGAAATGGTACCGGGCGTAGAAGGGGGTATGACCCGCCATCTGCCGGGTACGGAAGTCATTTCGATTTATGATGCGGCCGTTAAATATCAGCAGGAAGGAACGCCGCTGGCGGTGATTGCCGGGAAGGAGTACGGTTCCGGCTCAAGCCGTGACTGGGCGGCAAAAGGCCCGCGTCTGCTTGGCGTTCGCGTGGTTGTCGCCGAATCCTTTGAACGTATTCACCGCTCGAATCTGATCGGTATGGGGATCCTGCCGCTTGAGTTTCCACAGGGCGTGACGCGCAAAACGCTGGGCCTGACCGGGGAAGAGCAGATTGATATCAGCAGCCTGCAAAACCTGAAGCCGGGTAAAACGGTGCCGGTGCAGTTAACGCGAGCTGACGGGAAGACAGAGGTGCTGGAATGCCGGTGTCGTATTGATACGGCAACCGAGCTGACCTATTACCAGAACGATGGCATTTTACATTATGTGATTCGTAAGATGCTGGATTGATGAAACGAGCCCGGCACACCCGTGCCGGGCTTTTTACGTTTACTCGTTCAGGAGATGGCCCATTTTGGCCGCTTTGGTATCTAAATAGTGGGCGTTTTTCGGGTTACGGCCGACAATCAGCGGGACACGCTCAACGATATTGATCCCGGCTTCGGTCAGGATCTCCACTTTTTTCGGGTTATTGGTCAGCAGGCGAACTTCATCCACGCCAAGCAGCTTGAACATATCGGCACACAGGGTGAAGTCACGTTCGTCAGCGGCAAAGCCGAGTTGATGGTTCGCTTCGACCGTATCGTAGCCCTGATCCTGAAGCGCGTAAGCGCGGATTTTATTCAACAGACCAATGTTTCGGCCTTCCTGACGGTGATAAAGCAGCACGCCGCGACCTTCTTCAGCAATATGAGAAAGGGCCGCTTCCAGCTGGAAACCGCAATCACAGCGCAGGCTGAACAACGCATCGCCGGTAAGACACTCGGAATGTACGCGGGACAGTACCGGCGTCTGCCCTGAAATGTTGCCATACACCAGGGCGACATGATCCTGTCCGGTTGCCAGTTCTTCAAATCCGACCATCAGGAAATCGCCCCATGGGGTTGGCAGTTTGGCTTCTGCCACACGTTTAAGCTGCATGTGATTCTCCAGAGTAGGCTGACACGTTCCGTGTCTTTGCCCTGTTTTGCTTTCTGTATCAGTTCATTTTGCCACAAGCTCAGCACGTTCGCCTAATGGGCACCATGCTATATAAACGTTAAACGCACGATCCGACATATCCACCCGGTGAGTAAATTTCAGTTATGATTGTGGCGCTTAGCAAAAAAGGAGAAGACATGCTTTCAATTGCCAGACGTACGGCAGCAGGTGCAGCCATTTTACTGATTATGCCTCTGGCCGTATGGGTCTCAGGCTGGATGTGGCAGCCCGGGCAGAACGCCACGTGGCTGAAAACATTATACTGGATAACGGAAACGGTTACCCAGCCGTGGGGGATCATAACCCACGTACTCCTCTGCGCCTGGTTCCTGTGGTGCCTGCGCTTTCGTCTGCGCGCGGCGCTGATGCTTTTTGCGATCCTCGGTGCTGCCATTGTTATTGGTCAGGGCGTAAAGTCCTGGGTTAAAGATCGCGTTCAGGAGCCACGTCCTTTTGTCGTCTGGCTGGAAAAAACGCATCATGTTCCGGTGGATGAGTTCTACAATTTAAAGCGTAAAGATCGCGGTGCGCTGGTGAAAGAACAGCTTTCGGAACAGCAGGATATCCCGAAATTTTTACGTAAGCATTGGCAAAAAGAGACGGGGTTCGCGTTCCCTTCCGGTCATACCATGTTTGCGGCCAGCTGGGCGTTACTGGGGGTTGGGCTGCTTTGGCCAAGACGTCGGACGGTCACTATCGCGATTTTACTGGTCTGGGCTACGGGGGTAATGGGCAGTCGCTTATTACTGGGAATGCACTGGCCTCGGGATCTCGTCGTCGCTACGCTGATCTCATGGCTGCTGGTCACGCTGGCGACCTGGCTTGCTGAACGATTCTGCGGTCCGCTAACGCCACCGCCAGAAGAGAAAGAAGAAATAGCCGAAAGGGAGCAAAGCGACGTCTGACGGTTGATATTGCGTATTTTGCCCATAAATCCATAGCTGGCGCGTTACTTTTTCCGTTTCGCGCCCGTCACTAAAATGGTAGTTTATAAGACTGATTGCGGTGAGTTGAACACACTTTATTCGCTTGAACCACATAACGGGAAGTAATGTGAAATATTTACTCATTTTCTTACTGGTATTGGCGATTTTTGTCATTTCAGTCACATTGGGTGCACAGAACGATCAACAGGTGACGTTTAACTATCTGCTGGCCCAGGGCGAGTATCGCGTGTCGAGCCTGCTGGCGGTCTTATTTGCTGCTGGCTTTGCCATTGGCTGGCTAGTTTGCGGTCTGTTCTGGTTGAAAGTCCGTGTTTCACTTGCGCGCGCTGAACGTAAAATCAAACGACTTGAAAATAACATTGCGCCTGCGTCCGACATTCCGGAGAGCTCTGGTGTGCCGGTCGTGAAGGAATAATCGACTATGCTGGAGTTGTTGTTTCTGCTTTTGCCTGTCGCCGCAGCCTATGGCTGGTATATGGGCCGCAGAAGTGCGCAACAAACAAAACAGGATGAGGCCAATCGTCTCTCCCGCGACTACGTTGCGGGGGTGAACTTCCTCCTGAGTAATCAGCAGGACAAAGCGGTAGATCTGTTCCTCGACATGCTGAAAGAGGATACGGGGACCGTTGAAGCGCATCTCACCCTGGGCAACCTGTTCCGCTCGCGCGGTGAGGTCGATCGCGCCATCCGTATCCACCAGACCCTGATGGAAAGCGCCTCGCTGACCTACGATCAGCGTCTCCTTGCGGTGCAGCAACTGGGGCGCGATTACATGGCCGCGGGACTGTACGATCGCGCTGAAGATATGTTCTCGCAACTCGTGGATGAAACGGATTTCCGTATCGGTGCGTTGCAGCAATTGCTGCAGATTTACCAGGCCACCAGCGACTGGCAGAAAGCCATTGATACGGCTGAACGACTGGTGAAGCTGGGTAAAGATAAGCAGCGCGTTGAAATAGCCCATTTCTACTGTGAGCTTGCCCTTCAGCAGATGGGCAATGACGACATGGACAAAGCCATGGCGTTGCTGAAGAAAGGCGCCGCCGCGGATCGCAACAGCGCCCGTATCTCCATCATGATGGGGCGTGTCTTTATGGCGAATGGTGATTATGCCAAAGCCGTTGAAAGCCTGCTGCGGGTTATCGACCAGGACAAAGAGCTGGTCAGTGAAACGCTGGAAATGCTGCAAACCTGCTACCAGCAGCTGGGCAAGCAGGAAGAGTGGGTGGCATTCCTGCGTCGTTGTGTGGAAGAGAATACCGGTGCGACCGCTGAACTGATGCTCTCAGACGTGGTTGAGCAGTATGAGGGGAGCGACACCGCGCAGGTTTATATTACCCGGCAGCTGCAACGCCATCCGACCATGCGGGTATTCCATAAGCTGATGGATTACCATCTGAACGACGCTGAAGAAGGGCGCGCCAAAGAGAGCCTGATGGTGCTGCGCGACATGGTTGGCGAGCAGGTGCGCAGTAAACCGCGCTATCGCTGCCAGAAGTGTGGTTTTACCGCTTATACGCTGTACTGGCATTGCCCTTCATGCCGGGCATGGTCCACCATTAAGCCAATTCGCGGCCTCGACGGGCAGTAATTTTTTTAAAACACCTCATTTTAGTTACAACATACTTGTCCTTTCAAACACCTTCTGGCACCGTGCGGTTTGCCTGTCTGGCAGGAGAGCAAATGGATTCTGTCAATTTGCGGCGGCGGCAGGTAGAATGCTCGCCGTTTATCTGTTCCGCGCCGCTGCGCGCCCATAGACGAAAAGGGCTGGTCATGACGTCTGTTACATCCTCCACTTCCCGCATAGTTACGGATTCTCCTGTTGTTGTTGCGCTTGATTACAATAAGCGTGACGCAGCACTGGCGTTTGTCGACGGTATCGACCCTCGCGATTGCCGTCTGAAAGTTGGCAAAGAGATGTTCACGCTGTTTGGACCGCAAATCGTTCGCGATCTACAACAGCGCGGCTTTGACGTTTTCCTCGACCTCAAATTCCATGACATCCCGAATACCACGGCGCATGCTGTTGCAGCAGCCGCAGAGCTGGGCGTATGGATGGTCAACGTCCATGCGTCGGGTGGGGCGAGAATGATGACGGCTGCCCGTGAAGCGCTCCTGCCGTTTGGCAAAGATGCGCCACTGCTGATTGCGGTCACCGTGTTGACCAGTATGGATGAAAACGATTTACGTGACCTCGGCGTGACGTTGTCACCTGCAGGGCATGCCGAGCGTCTCGCGCGTCTGACGCAGCATTGCGGTCTTGATGGCGTCGTCTGCTCCGCGCAGGAAGCGGTACGTTTCAAATCAGTGCTGGGTCAGGATTTTAAACTGGTCACCCCGGGGATCCGTCCTGCAGGCAGTGAAGTCGGCGATCAGCGCCGTATTATGACGCCTGAGCAGGCGCTGGCTGCTGGCGTTGACTACATGGTCATCGGGCGTCCGGTGACGCAGTCTGCCAACCCGGCAGAGACGCTTAAGGCTATCAACGCGTCGCTGAAAAAGGGGGCATAATGACCGATTCCAACAGTCGCCTGGTCTACTCAACCGATAGCGGGTGTATAGACGAACCGAAGGCGAAAGTAGAGCGTCCGAAGGGAGATGGTATCGTTCGGATCCAGCGTCAGACCAGTGGTCGAAAAGGGAAAGGGGTTTGCCTTATCTCCGGAATTGACCTGGATGATGCGGAGCTGACAAAGCTGGCGGCCGAGTTGAAAAAGAAATGTGGCTGCGGCGGTGCTGTGAAAGACGGCATTATCGAAATCCAGGGTGATAAACGCGATTTAATAAAATCTCTGCTGGAAGCCAAAGGCATGAAAGTCAAACTGGCGGGCGGCTAAAATAAATGAGCCACGGCAAATGCCGTGGCTCGTGTTATATACGTGCGTATGTCAGACCTGAAATGCGTTCAAATATTTCAATACCGCGGAAGGCTTATTGAATAATTATTTGCCAACCTGGTGACCGATAATACCACCGACAGCAGCGCCACCTAATGTACCCAGCGTACTACCATCCGTTAATACTGCACCACCGAGAGCACCGGCACCGGCACCAATCGCGGTGTTACGGTCACGTTTAGACCAGTTAGAGCATGCGCTCAGGGACATTGCTACAGTGATTGCCAGAACAGCGGCGGCTAATTTTTTGCTGGTTAAGGTCATAATACTTTCTCCTGAATTATCGATTCACGGAAAGATGTACACGTTAAGTATAGACGAATCGAATACTTAATTCTGTTCTCCGTGAAAGCTGGTCGCGCAGGCGTTACGTAATCACGCAGGTGATAGTCACTTCCTGTTATATCGCTAACATTAATTTTACGACTTTAGGGCGGGTTAAACAGGTAAAAACTCTTAAATAAGTACCAGGAATCATCTCAGAGAAAGAAGGGCGTGTGCGCCCGAAATTCGGGCGCGGAGAGGGCTCAGGCGGTCGTTTTAATAATATTGACGATGAGACCATCATCTTCCAGTTTATTACGGTGCTCTTCGCTTAAACGTTCGTCGGTAATAACGCGGTTAAAGCGAGAGACGGGCCCCATCGTGTAAGGATGAACAGCGCCGAATTTAGAGCTATCGGTGAGCACAATGGCTTCACACTCTTTTTCCAGTACGGCATTCACGACGTCAGAGCGCATCATATCCCGGCCGGTGAACCCCGTCTCAGGCTGCCAGCCGTCAATCCCGATAAAGGCCTTACTGAAATGAACCTGCTGTACATACTGGCGGGTCAGTGGGCCTACCATGCTTTCACTTTTTTTCTGGTAAATACCGCCCAGAAGAATGACCTCGCAGCGCGTCTCTTTGAGCAAATGCGCAATATAGCTACTGACAGTGATGATGGTAATGTCTTTTTGATCGGCAAGCGTCCGCGCCAGAAGGGCATTACTGCTGCCGTTTTCAATAAAGACCGTCTCGCCATTGTTCACTAAAGAGGCGGCAAATTCCGCCAGTTCACGTTTGAGCGCGTAGTTATTCATCATACGCGTCTCAACGTCATCGCTGTCCAGCGGGACAGCATATCCGTGTGCGCGACGCAGGTAGCTCTGTTTTTCCAGCAGATTAAGATCCTGACGGATTGTGACTTCAGACACGCCGGTCGTTTTAGCAAGCTCGACTACGCTTACGCGTCCCTGGTCGATGACCATCTGCAAAATGAGTTGTTGTCGGGAATTCATAGCATCCATTTAATAAAGCGAAACGAGGTCGGAGACGGTGGGGTTAAACTTCCCACGGCGCTTTTGGCTGTCTGTTTTCGGGTGCCATATCAGTGCCATTCTGAGCAAGAAGTTCAGACTTCAGGATCTCGAGATTACGGATAGCAGAGTGATAATCGCCCGCCACCAGGATATCCAGCACGGTATCAATACGTTGTGCTACAGCTTGTGCATCAATAGTCGACATATTCTCACCCCCAGGCGCGAAAAGTTAATATTTTCAATGATGCAGAAATTAGGATCAAAAGAGAAGGGAAAAAATGCAATTACTAAATTACATAAACGGAAGTGATAAATTTATTCCCCCTCATATAGCGGGTTTATTGAGTGGATTAGTCTAAAACTGCGCGCAACGCGCTTTTTTATAAGAGGAAATAGACTATGACCGTTATCAATCAGCCAACCTGCACACTCTTTACCGATACTGAACGGTTCACACAGCTGTCAGGGTACTATGAGGCGGAGCGACGCACAGTCTGGATGATGCTGCGGGCTCAGCCACGTCCTTGCTTCAACCATGCGTTAATCGAGGAGATCATGAACTTTTCATGGCTGGTTCGCCAGTCTGGTTATGCGGTTGATTTTTGGGTTACCGGATCGCTGGTTCCTGAGATGTACAACGTGGGCGGGGATTTACAGTTCTTCGTCGAGTGCATTCAGAACGGACGTCGGGAAGCGCTGCGGGCGTACGCGCGCGCTTGCGTTGATTGCGTCCACGCGGCATCCCGGGGGTTTGATACGGGGGCCATCTCTCTGGCAATGGTCGAAGGCAGTGCGTTAGGTGGCGGGTTTGAGGCCGCGCTGGCGCACCATTTCGTTCTGGGTCAGCGCGATGCGCGTTTAGGTTTCCCGGAGATAGCCTTCAATCTTTTCCCGGGCATGGGAGGATATTCTCTGGTGGCACGCCGCTCAGGCATGAAACTGGCGGAGGAACTCATCTACAAGGGGGAATCTCATACGGCTGAATGGTATGAACAGCACGGGCTGGTGGATGTCCTGTTTGAGCCTGGACAAAGCTATGTCTCCACCAGAACCTTCATCGATACGCTGCAGCCAAAACTGAATGGCGTAAGGGCGATGCTGCGCGCCCGTACGCGCGTACTGCAATTGCCTCGCAGCGAACTGATGGACATCACGGAAGACTGGGTTGATGCTGCTTTCTGCCTGGAGCCGAAAGATATCGCTTACATGGAGCGTCTGGTGATGCTGCAAAACCGCCATCACGCGGCGGGTTTGCGTAAAGCCAGTTAACGCTGTTTACGCGCTTGATATCGTTTTAGCCATCGCTCGAATGCGGCAGCGGGCATCGGCTTAGCAAACAGAAAACCCTGCCGTTCGTTGACGCCATTCTTGGTCAGAAAGGCGTCTTCTTTTGCATTTTCGACCCCTTCGGCAATCACCTGCAGGTTCAACGCCTGCGCCACCGCGACGATGGCGCGCACCAGAGACTGGGAGATTGACTGCTTATGAATATCCCTGACAAAGGATTGATCGAGTTTAATGGCGTCGATTGGGAAACGGGCTAGCTGGGAGAGGGAAGAGTAGCCGGTACCAAAATCGTCCAGATGAATTTGCGCCCCGAGTCGGCTGAACTGCTGGATGACGGAGAGCGCCAGCTCTTCGTTCTCAATAAGACAGCTTTCGGTTAATTCAACGTCGACGGGGCAGTATTCAAAATCGAGATCCTTTAGCGCCTGCTTTAACTCACTGAAAATAGTCTGGTCGGCCAGCTGTCGCGCAGAGACGTTCACCGCCACGCGCAGGTTTATCCCCTTGTCTCGCCATTTCGCCACCTGGCGAACCACATCGAGCATTACCCAGCGGCCCAGCGGCACAATCAGACCCGACTCCTCGGCATACGAGATAAATTCCAGCGGCGGAATCAAACCGCGTTCCGGTGATTGCCAGCGGACCAGTGCTTCAAGGCTTCTGATTTCCCCGCGCCAGGTTATTTTAGGCTGGTAGTGGATCAGGAGCTGATCGTTATCCAACGCTTTACGCAGGTTGGTATCCAGCCAGAGATATTCAAACACACGCTGGTTCATCTCGGGTGAGAAGACGCAGAACTTGCCGCGACCGTTCTCTTTGGCGGTGTACATGGCGGTATCGGCGTTACGAATGACGCTCTCCCGGTCATTACCGTGTTGCGGAGCGAGGGCAATACCCAGAGAGCAACCGGTGTAAATCTCAATCAGACCGATTCTGAACGGCTGGCGAAGACGGGTTAAAATGCGTGATGCCATCGCTTCCAGAGAACCCTGAGAGGTATTCGTGGCCATGACGATGAACTCATCACCGCCCAGTCGCGCCAGCACCTGGCCCTCATCCAGACAGCTCAAAATGGCGAGAGCGACGGCCTGTAACAGCTGATCGCCAAACATATGCCCGTAGGCGTCGTTGACCTTTTTAAAGTTATCCAGATCGAGATACACCACGCCAACCTGCGTATCGCCGCGGTTGTCGATGGCATCAGAAATCAGTTCATGAATGGCATTGCGGTTTGGCAGGCCGGTGATGGTATCGGTATTGGCCAGTACGCGTAGTCGCTCCTGAGCGCGGCGTTCCTCGGTAATATCGGTTCCGGAACAAATAAGGAAAATTTCATTTTTACCGCTGCCGCTGTGAACGAATTTGTTTCTGAACAGAAACAACCGTTGCCCTTTCCGGGTTTTGATCCAGCGTTCGACTTCGTAGGAGCTGCCATTGCGGAAGAAGCCGGTAATATTACGCTTTGAGGCTGCCGCTTCGCTGCGGCTCATAAACAGCTTAAACACGTTCTGGCCAATCACTTCCTGTTCTTTCAGACCGGTGTACTCTTCGCTCAGCCGGTTAAAACGCTGAATATTGCCGTTATGATCGAGAATAACAATGACGGAGTTGGCCTCTGAGACAACCTGTTCCGCAAAAGAGAGACCCTGAGCCAGATCGCGTGCCACGGAGGGCGTATCGTTCCAGGCGGAAGCGGTGCCGGCCCATTCGCTGCGGGTGATTTTGCGCCCCACAAGATGGACCGGGACATCTTCCCCGTACAAGGAGAGCGACATGGAAATACTGGACGTAATTACGGTTAACTGACGGATGAGATCGGCCTGTTCATCGTCCAGCGCCACCACCTGCGTCACATCGGCATTCTCGCTGGTGGCAAGATGCAGAGCGTTGCTGTCAGCTGACAGGCGCCACCAGGGGCTGTGAGTCCCCATGTAACGAAACAGCAAATTCTGCTCCAGATCGTCCATCACGTTTTCTCCCGCCGCTGTTCATTAGCGCACAAATTATTCATTTGCAGTCGACTTTTCCGTTTTGAAGCAGCGGCAAAACCGAAGTGAACTTATTGTTTTTCCCTGTTTTCTTATAATAAAACGAGTCAGGTCAAAAAGGATACTGAGCGTATAAAAATTCACGTAACCGAATATAACAACACTCTTTTACTGTAGATAATTATGGCGATTTTGGGCGGAGGTAAACGGAAAATAGTAAGAAAAAATAATGGTTTTGTGGTGGGGGTAAAAAGAAAAATTGTCGGCCCTCCGGAAAGGACGTGGCCGACAATTTAACAGGTTATCAGGCGACAGGGCGCGCGATAATACTGCGGGTTTCCATGCGGACTTCGGCGATATTTACGTCAATCACGTCTGTGACTTTGTAAACTGTTTCACCTTTAATTTGCACAGTGCCGTTTTCCTGACTACAGACCATTTCGTCACGGACGGCATGCAGGAACGGAGCAGGGATAAAGGCGACAGCACCGTTATCGACCAGACGGACGCGCATACCCCCGCGGCTAATATCAATGATCTCGGCAGCGAAACGGATATCCGTACCGGTTTTATCCTGCAGGAAGCGCGCGTACAGCCAATCTCCAACGTCACGCTCCGCCATGCGGTTCAGGCGGCGACGTTCGGCCATCTGCAGCGTGGTGTCGTCCTGAGGACGCGCGATTGTTTCGCCTTTGATAATGGCTTTCAGCAGACGGTGGTTAACCATATCGCCATACTTACGGATTGGTGACGTCCAGGTGGCGTAAGCTTCCAGGCCGAGACCAAAGTGCGGGCCAGGCTCTGTGCTGATTTCAGCGAAGGACTGGAAGCGACGGATGCGGCTGTCCAGGAAACCGGAAGGCTGCGCGTCCAGTTCACGACGAAGCTTGCAGAAGCCCGGCAGCGTCAGCACTTCTTCCGGATCAACGTGCACATCGTGATTCTTCAGCAGAGCCGCCAGCGCTTCGGTATTCGCCGGATCAAACCCGGTATGGACGTTGTAAATACCGAAGCCCAGTTTGTCGCGCAGCACGCGTGCGGCACAAATATTGGCGGAAATCATCGCTTCTTCCACGATGCGGTTCGCAATGCGTCGCGGTTCGGCCACAATATCCAGCACTTCACCTTTCTCGCCCAGAACAAAGCGGTAATCCGGACGATCTTTGAACACTAGAGCGTGATTTTTACGCCACTCGCCGCGGTTCAGACAGATGCGATGCAGCAGACGGATCTGCGCGGCAATAGCCTCTGATTCAGGTTTCCAGCTACCGGTATTTTCAAGCCAGTCGGACACGTTATCGTAGGCCAGCTTGGCTTTCGATTCGATGGTGGCGGCAAAGAACTCGATATCGTCTTCAATCGCACCATCCGCGGTGATAGTCATGCGGCAGGCAAGCACCGGGCGCACTTCATTGGGGCGCAGTGAGCAGAGATCGTCTGACAATTCGCGCGGCAGCATCGGAATGTTGAAGCCAGGCAGGTAGTTTGTGAAGGCGCGGATTTTCGCCGCGTCATCCAGCTTGCTCCCTTCGGCAATCCAGGCTGTCGGATCGGCAATGGCGACCGTCAAATGCAGTTTGCCGTCATCGCTCTCTTCAGCGTAGAGCGCGTCATCCATATCTTCTGTGCTGGCGCTGTCGATGGTGACAAACTCCAGGGCAGTGAGATCGCGACGCGTCAAACCTTCGTCCTGCATCTCAGTCGCTACGCCATTCGGTGCTTCTTTTTCAAGATTGTGGCGCGCCAGCGTGACCCACCATGGCACGAAATGGTCGGCGCCAAAGGTAATGAACTGGGTCAATTCAGCATAAAAACCGCGATCGCCTTTCAGAGGATGACGGCGCATTTCTGCTACGGCCCAGTCACCTTCTTTAAAATCATGCTCAACACCACGGGCGGCGCGGCAGGGAATGGCATCTTTCAGCAGAGGATGATCCGGCACGATAGACAGACGATCGTCTTTTCTCTGCACCTTACCCACAAAACGGGTCAGGAACGGTTCGATCAGTTCTTCCGGCTCGGCGGACTCTCGTTCCTTTTCAGTATGAATGACGGCCATGACGCGATCGCCATGCATCACTTTCTTCATCTGCGGTGGCGGAATGAAGTAGCTTTTCTGCGCGTCAACTTCAAGGAAGCCAAAGCCCTTTTCCGTGGCTTTTACGACCCCTTCTGCACGCGGCGTCTGGGAATGCAGTTGCTGTTTAAGCTGCGCTAGCAGCGGGTTGTCCTGAAACATAATGTTCTATTTTCGTAGCCATTGAGCGGCTGACAGTTTTACGCGATTCTCACTGTCTCAGCAAGCGGTCTTTGGGTAATTAGTATGGTTATTCCTCTTTACCAAACGCGACTTTCAGACGCGTAAGCCAGCCATCAAACGCACTTTGGGTAAGCAGTGCGATGGCGTGTTCGGCAGAGAGTCCTTGATCCGTGAGCGGGGTAAACTGTGCGGCACTGAAGCGGTCCGGAGAGCGTGTCAGCAGTTCGACCGCTGCCGAAAGTGCGGGAGATGTCAGAGAAATCTCTTCGCGACTGTTGATCAGGATTTCTCCCGTCAGGTCGAGCAGTGACGGTTCATGGCAAAGAACCGGCGTCAGAATCTCAAGCGCGGATTCTGCCTGCCAGCGGGACAGCGACTCAAGCTGATGTGCACTCGCATAACGCAGCTCGACGACAGGCAAAAGCGGCACCCACGCCTCGTGGCTCGGGGGCAGGGTGTGGGGCTGAATATGATGGCCCGGCAACCAGCGCACGGGTTGTCCTAACAGCGCCTGAAAAACCGCGACCACGCGCGCCTGAAAACCAATAAAGCCGATGATCTGGTTAATCACCACAATGTCGTACGTTGACAGGCCAACCTCATCGAGTTGGTTCTGCGCTTTATCATCAATGACATCTGGGGAGCTGGCGAGCTGGCGGGCATACTGCGTGATTTGCGCCAGGCGTCGGTTGCTTTCGCGCGAGGAGTCCGGGCCGGGTAGCGGGGCGAGGAGGGCGGCGTAATGGTTACAAAGCCGCTGAACGCCACAGGCCTGGGCGACCGTCAATGCGGTACTGAGCCTATCGTAGGCGCTGAGCGTATGCAGACGATTCACGGGAATCGAGAGCGGAAACAGCTGATGGCATAAGGCTCTGGCAGGGGCAAGCCAGCCAGAACAGGCGGCGACAATCTCATCAGGCAAGGCTAAATCGAGCAAAAAACGATCGTCGACGTTAGCGGCTTCGGGCACCAGAGGCAGAACATCCGTCTGCGCGTGGTTTGACTGGGTTTCGTGGTACCAGTGGCCTTTGCCGGAAAAACGGCGTTGTTCCATGTGCGTTCCTTGATCTCAAAATGGCGATCAATATCCTGGCGTAAGGCAGATAAAGGGAAAAATATTGTTAGGTGATAACAAATAGCAGAACGGAATAACGAAGGGGTGGTGCGGGTGGGGAAACTCTCTTCCCGTGCGGGAAGAGAGTCGAAGCTTATTTAATTTCCAGCTCGTTCATTGCAGCGATGTTGAAGCCGCCGTCAACGTGAACCACTTCGCCGGAGATACCTGCGGAAAGGTCAGAGCACAGGAATGCCGCAGAGTTACCCACATCTTCAATGGTAACAGTACGACGAATCGGGGTAACTGCTTCGCAGTGTGCCAGCATTTTACGGAAATCTTTGATGCCGGACGCTGCCAGGGTGCGGATAGGGCCAGCAGAGATGGCGTTAACGCGCACGCCTTCAGGACCCATCGCGTTCGCCATGTAGCGTACGTTTGCTTCCAGAGACGCTTTAGCCAGACCCATTACGTTGTAGTTAGGGATAGCACGTTCTGCGCCCAGGTAAGACAGCGTCAGCAGGGCTGCGCCCGGGTTCAGCATCGCGCGGCAAGATTTAGCCATCGCAACGAAGCTGTAGGAGCTGATGTCATGAGCGATTTTGAAGCCATCACGGGTAACCGCGTTCACATAGTCGCCGTCCAGCTGGTCGCCAGGAGCGAAGCCGATGGAGTGAACGAAGCCGTCGAATTTAGACCATGATTTTGCCAGTTCAGCAAACATGCCATCGATGCTTTCGTCTTGTGCAACGTCACATTCCAGAACAATGCTGGAACCCAGCTGTGCGGCAAACTCTTCAACACGGCCTTTCAGCTTGTCGTTCTGGTAGGTGAACGCCAGCTCAGCGCCTTCGCGATGCATTGCCTGTGCGATGCCGTATGCGATGGACAGTTTGCTGGCAACGCCAGTCACCAGAATGCGCTTACCGGAAAGAAAACCCATAGCTTTAATCCTTATATTCATTGCTTATTTTGCCTTGTAATTCATAGCGTTACAGGCAGTATTTCAAAATCATTCGAAATTAGCTCGAAATTATAGCCCACTCACAGCCCCTTGTGTCACGATTTTTCTCGCTCTTCTCCGAAGACGCATGCCCCATGGTATGAGGCGCGGACGCGCGGGAGCGCAAAATTTCAGCATCCGTCCAGTATATCACCCGGCAGCAGCTTCACCTCATCCAACCAGCGAGGAAGCGTGATCCATCAAGGGTATTCACGCTTTTCTGATTCTGTCGATGAAGCGCGCGATGACGATAAAGAAAACCGGTACGAAGAAAATGGCGAGAAGCGTACCGCTAATCATGCCGCCAAATACTCCGGTGCCAATAGCATGCTGAGTACTGTCGCTTGCACCACTGGCCAGCATCAAAGGAACCACCCCCAGGGTAAAGGCTAACGAGGTCATCAGAATAGGGCGCAGGCGCTGGCTGGCGGCGTGTATCGTTGCTGCCAGGACCGTTTGCCCTTCGCGATGGAGCTGTCTTGCAAACTCAACAATCAGAATGGCGTTCTTGGCCGACAGGCCGATAAGCGTAATCAGGCCGACCTTGAAGAAAACGTCATTCGTCATGCCGGCAACCCATACGGCTGTCACCGCGCCGATAAGTCCCTGCGGAACGACCAGCATGACCGCAAAAGGAATAGACCAGCTTTCATAGAGAGCCGCGAGCACCATAAACACGACCAGTATCGACAGGACGATAAGGCCCGGAAGCTGAGATTCCGATTTTCTCTCCTGCAATGAACTCCCGGCCCACTCGCCCGCCATGCCCTGAGGTAAATCTCTGGACAAACTCTCCATAACCTTCATTGCGGTGCCGCTGGATTCACCAGATGCCGCACTTCCGGTAATGCGAAGAGCAGGGTACCCCTGATAACGCGTCAATTGCTGGGGGGCAACGTTCCAGGAGAGTGTGGCAAACGTTGATACTGGCACCATCTGACCTGGCCGGTTTTTCACTGATAATTTCAGTAGCTGCTCAGGCTGCATTCGATAAGGCGCATCGGCCTGAACAATCACCTGCTGAACGCGACCGTTGTTCGTATAGTCGTTGACGTAATTCGAGCCCATCGTGACGGAGAGCGTCTGGTTGATTTCATCAAATGAGACGCCCAGTGCTTCCGCTTTTTCTCTGTCAACCTGGAGCGCAAGGCTGGCTCCTTCCGGCAGGCCATCTATATAGACATCGCTGAGTTCAGGGCGCTGATTGGCCTGCTGAACCAGTAAATCGGCCGCCTTTTTTAAAGCCTGATAACCCAGTCCGGCTCTGTCCTGCACATACCAGGTGAATCCGGATGAGGTCCCCATATCAGAAATCGCAGGGGGAAGCAGGCTCATCGTGACGGCATCAGAAACGTTCGCCATGCTCTCCTGTATATGGTCGGCTTCATCTTGCGCTGTCGAACCCTGCCGATTTTTCCAGTCCTTCAGCGTGGTGAAGGCCATGGCCGAATTTGGTCCTGAACCTGAAAATCCAAACCCCAGGATCATAATGTTGCTTTCAATATCCTGTCGGGTCGCAATTTCCTCTTCAAATTTTTTAACCACTTTCAGGGTACGCTGCGTTGTGGCATCAGAAGGTAGCTGTATTGAGGACATAAAATAGCCTTGATCTTCATCCGGCAGAAAGGACGTCGGTAAAGACGACAATCCAAAAAACAGCGCAGCGCAAAGCGCAACGTACAGGAGCAACATACGCCCGGTGCGTTTCAAAACGGCACCCAGTCCAGCCTCGTAACAGGCGGTGAGCGAACGAAAGCGCGCGTTAAACCATGGCGCGAACCTTCCACTTCCGCTCTTATCTGACTTATGCGGCTTGAGTAAGGTTGCGCACAGGGCCGGGGTCAGCGTCAGGGCAAGAAACGCCGATAGCAGTATGGAGACCGCCATTGAAATACAAAATTGTCGATAGATAATCCCGACGGATCCTTCAGCAAAACCCATGGGTATAAAGACGGCGGTAAGCACCAGCGTGATCCCTATAATCGCCGGCGTGATTTCCTGCATGGCTTGCCGCGTGGCATCCCGTGGAGAGAGGTTTTTTTGCTCCATCAGTCGTTCGACGTTCTCTACGACCACAATGGCATCATCAACGATAATGCCTATCGCCAGTACCATGCCGAACATCGTCAGAATATTGATGGAGTATCCGCTCAGTAACATCACCGTGAAGGTGCCAAGAAGCGCGACGGGCGCAACAATCGCCGGGATAAGCGTACAGCGTATCTTATGCAGAAACAGCAGCATAACAAGGAAGACCAGGACCATCGCTTCCACAAATGTCTGTACGACTTTCATGATAGAAAGTTTCACAAACGGGGCCGTATCGAAGGGGACCGTAAATGTCATTCCTTCGGGTAACACCTGCGAAAGCGCGTCGATGCGTGCCCGTACGCCAGAAGCGGTGCTCATCGCATTCGCCCCAGGCGACAGCTGTATCGCGGCAGCCGTTGCGGGAACCCCATTTTCGCGTATACCAAAGGCGTAACTTTGCAGGCCAGATTCAACGCGTGCAATGTCGGATAATTTCAGTCGGGCGCCGGACGCGTCAGATTTAAGGGTGATATTCCTGAAAGCCTCTACTGAGGAGAATTGTCCCTCCACGGTGATGGGATACGTCACCCCTTGTCCTTCCGTCGTCGGTTCATCTCCCGTTCTGCCGGGCGAAACAAGGGCGTTTTGCTGGCTGACAGCGGTAAGAACATCGCTCACCGAAAGCCCATAAGCGTGGAGCTTCATTGGATCCAGCCAGATGCGCAGCGCTTTTTCGCCACCAAACAGCTGAACTTTTCCTACGCCAGGTACGCGGCGAAGCTCATCACTGACGTTTCGGGCGAAATAATCGCTTAAATCGGCTTCCTCAAATTTACCTGTCGTGGACTTCAGCCCGACCATCATTAAAAAACCTGAATTAGCGGCCTCGACGTTAATGCCGTTTTGTCTTACCGCCTGAGGTAAACGCGGCTCCACAATCTTAATCTGATTCTGAAGATCCATCTGGGCCAGCTTGATGTCCGTGCCTGGCTTAAACGTGACGGTAATCGATGCTGAGCCGGTTGTGTCACTGGATGATTCGAAATAGAGCAAATTATCTACCCCGGATATTTCACGCTCAATCAACGACACCACTGACGTATTCATGACATCGGGGCTGGCGCCCGGGTAGCTGACGGAAATAATGATCCCAGGCGGAGCCACCGCCGGATACTGGGCTACCGGTAAACGCGGAATAGAGAGTACGCCCGTCAGGATGATAAAAAGCGCCACTACCCAGGCGAAAACGGGGCGTTCAATAAAAAAATGAGGCATTAAATTAATGTCCAGATACGTAAGTAGTGCGATGGCTTAAATCATCCTCATGATGAGGTACAGCGGTGAACCGCCAAAAAAGATGATCAAATAGCATTCGTAGTAAAAGACCAGATCGTCGATATCGGGCGTCGCGTTTAACAGCACAGTGAACGTGATGATGAGATAAACGAAAATCACCATCAGCCAGAAGGCAATGACAAGTAACTCTGTGAGCGCACCGGCTTTATGTTGTATTACCAGAGTGAAAACCGACAACGCGATGCAGCCGTAGATAATGGGTGAAGAAGGCAGCGTCGAGGCGACTTGTTCATCCATTCGGTGTATTAGCACCAGCCAGGTATAAAGTAATCCCCACGACAGCAGCAGGAATAGCGAATATACGCCGATCTTTTTAGGGGAGAAATATTTTGAAAGTTCCATGTTCATTATTTCAGCAAAATTCATAAAGTCTTAATGCATTAGGGTTAATTGGCAACATTCAATGAAAAAAGGTTTATGCCTGAATAGCTATTTTGAACGGGTATTGTCGAGTCTTTATTGCCGGAATGTGTAGCCTGTGTGGAGAAATTGCCGGGCATTTAAATCAACCTCAAAATTTTCACGACCGCGGCACTTTTTCCCGGAGGCTATGTCTTATTGTGCTAAAGACATCTAATAGCGTGCTAAAAGGGATTTCACCCGCGGAGATAAAATGAACAAAAATACGCTGATCCTTGTTGTTGAAGATGAAGACGAAATCGCCGATATACTGATGAGCTACCTGGAGCGTTCGGGAATGAAAACGCTCAGGGCCAGACAGGGCGAGCAAGCGATAACGCTTAATCGCCTCCATAAGCCGGATCTCATATTGCTGGATATTCATTTGCCCGTTTGTGATGGCTGGAGCGTACTCACCACGCTTCGCCATGAAAGTTCCGTGCCCGTTATTATGGTGTCCGCCCTCGATCAGGATGTCGATAAGCTCATGGGACTCAGGCTTGGCGCGGATGATTACGTGATCAAGCCCTTTAACCCTTCCGAAGTGGTCGCACGGGTTGAAGCTGTGCTGCGCAGAACAAAACCCACAGTTCAGCAAACGGGTTCGATGCCTCTTCGTACGCCATTTATTACGGTCTATCCGGATGATTTTTACGTGGAGGTCACCGTGGGCGAAGAGGTTATCTCCCCGGTATTAACGACGACCGAATTTAAATTACTTACTTATCTGGTGAGATATCCGCGAAAGGTGTGTTCCCGCGAAGAGTTACTCAACGCGTGTCTGCCTGAAGGCGATACGCTCGACAGAACGGTCGACAGCCATATGAGCAAGCTGCGTAAAAAACTTGAGCTTGCCGGCCTTTATGGCGTTCCCGAGAGCATCAGAGGGATGGGCTACCGGCTTGGGGAAAAGAAATGAACAAAGAGCCTGTTCTGAGTCGCCAGATCTTAACGTACATGCTGTTGCTGACGTTTACGATAATTGCCATCGCCATACTGGGCTCCTGGTTTTTTTACTCTTTTATTCTGGATCACCTCCCCGGCGGCGCTGCTGCGGGAGATGAAGATCAGATGACGATGTGGGACTGGGTGTGGATCGGGACAGCGACAACCATCAGTCTGATCATTGCCGTATTTTTTACGGTAAAACTCTCTTCGCGAATTCTCACCCCGTTAAACGCGGTGGCATCCAGTCTGAAAAAAATTTCTCAGGGCGATCTGGACGCCCGGGCATTTTGTGCCAGTTCCCGGCTTGGGGAGATCAACCACCTTGTCACGGATTTCAATGAAATGGCGGAAAAACTCCAGACGCTGGATATCCAGCGGAAATCCTGGAATGCCGCGATTGCGCATGAACTGAGAACGCCGGTCACAATTTTACGCGGGCGGCTTCAGGGGCTGGTTGACGGCGTTTTTGCCCCGGATCCAGTACTGTTTAATAACCTTCTCAAGCAGACGGAAGGGTTAACCCGTCTGATTGAAGACCTCCGGGTTATCAGTTCGGACGGTGGGGCGGGATACACGTTATATCAATCCAGAACCGATCTAAAAGGGACAATACAGGATGCTCTCGATACTTTTATGCCCGAGTTCAACCGTAAAGAGTTCATCATTAATACAGAACTGAGGGAGCAGCAATGTGTGTTCGATCCGTTGCGTATCAATCAGTGTCTGACCGTCCTATTTGACAACGCATTACACTATTCAACCTCGCGCAAACTCATCGTCAAAAATGGGGTTTCAGATAAAGGAAATTATATCCTTATTCAGGACGGGGGACCGGGCATCCCCAGAGAGTTTCATGACTTCTTGTTTCATCCCTTCCAGCGCGATAATAGCGCCAGACGGGTGAACCCGGAGGGCTGTGGGTTAGGCTTATCGGTGGTAAAAGCCATCATGCTTGCTCATGGTGGCGATGTTACCTATACCTTATCGACGCAAAATCACTCGATTTTCAAACTCACCTGGCCAGATTCCTGAGTTTCAGCGGCTGGTCAAACGTGCCTGCCCGTAGATAGCGGTAAGTGCCATATTTTTCCTAACCTGGCATCCCATTCCCGTGGGGTAATGGTCAGTTTACCGCGTCTCGGGCTCAGGGTTATTTCACTGAAATAGATTTCATGCTTTTTTAGCATCAGATCAACGCGACAGTAGTCAATTCCAGCCGCCAGCTCCTGGGATGCCAGCAATGCCTGTCGGAACAATGCCGGCTCGCCTGGCTGTACCAACGTATTCGGATATTCCATCTGGAAAGGCTGTAAATTCCAGTGCCTGTCGTAAACGTTGATAAACCCGTTGCCATTATTGTCCGTAAAATCCGCTTCAACGTAGTGGGCAACACCATGAAAGCAGTGAATCCTCAGCATTTCCGGCGTGGTGTTTCTGTCGGCATCATCAAAGAGATCGATAAACGGTTCGCAAAGTATCATCGGGGTAATGTTTTTGTACTGCCATTCACGTGTGGTGTAGTACAAATTTTTCTTTAATGCGAGGCTCAGCTTTTTACACGCTTCCCTGTAATTAAATTGCGCTTTGTTTTTGCATACAATTGTGCTGCCGCTATCATGATTGCACTTAAGGACGAATTTATCCGGGAGTATTGTGAAATCAATTTGCGACGCCTTGCTGTAAACACCAATTAATGGCACCGTTGTTACTCGTTTTGTTCTCGATGTAACGTATTTCCGAACGGCGAGTTTATCGGCAAGCGTTGTGTAGAGGTCATTGCGATCGTAAACCAGTCGATGACATATTTTTTCACTCAACGTCGTGGGCGATTTAATGTCAGGCTCTTTTCCTGAGATTTTTTTGAGCCTGTTCGTATGAAAAATTAGGTCCGTCATTAAAAAAGAGCGGCATTTTCTGATGAGATACTCGGTGTATTTTAGTACGTAAGTTGCGTTATTCATTTCTTCTCCTCCGTAATGTCCGGGTATTCTGGAGAAGAACTGTTGATTGATATTGATTAGAATATGGAGCAGGAATGGAGACGCAAATTTAAAGGGTTAAATAGTCTCTACAGACTATTTAACCCTTATATTCGCAGAGTAATTTTTTACCGTCGCGCCTAGCGGTCTTTTCGCCACGCATCAGCCGTTAATGCTTCACCGAAATGACCGGCAATCAGTCGTTTTGTCAGTTCGTGGAGCGGGGAGGCCATCACATCTGCCGTGCTGCCGCGCTCGACGACTTCCCCCTGGTGCATGACCATCACCTGATCGCTGATGTGCTTCATCATCCCCAGATGTTGGGTGACGTAGATATACGAGATCCCCTGTTTTTCCTGCAGCTCCAGCATCAGGTTAATCAGCTGCGAACGCATCGACATATCCAGCGAGGCAAGCGCTTCATCCGCAATGATCACTTTTGGCCGCAAAATCAGCGCACGCGCCAGACCCAAACGCTGTTTCTGGCCGGGGGCCAGCATATGCGGGTAGTAGCTTTCGTGATCCGGTAACAGCCCAACCATGCGCAGGGTTTCAAATACGCGCTTACGGCGCGCCTCCGGCTCCAGATCGGTGTTCAGACGCAGTGGAAAATCGAGGATTTGCGAAATGCGCTGGCGCGGATTAAGCGAGGTAGACGGATCCTGGAAGATCATGCGGATGCGCTGGCTGCGGAAAGAGTAATCCCCGAATGCCAAAGGGTGATCGTCAATCAATACTTCCCCGGCGGTGGGTTCAACCATGCCGGCGAGCATTTTCGCCAGGGTAGATTTCCCTGAACCGTTCTCCCCGATGATCGCCAGGGTCTGTTTTTCACGCAGGGTAAAGCTCAGGGGTTTTACCGCTTCGACGGTTTGCCGGTGAAACAGCCCCGTACGGTAGCGAAAGGTCTTACTCAGGTTGCGGACTTCCAGTAAGGTTTCGACCATTTCACTCTCTCTCCATGTTCAGCGGGAAATGACAGGCGTAAAGATGATTTTTGGCCCCGGTCAGGCGTGGCGTCTCGATACATTTGCGCTGAGCATAAGGGCACCGCGGCCCCAGACGGCAGCCTATCGGCAAGGATTCCAGCAACGGAATCGCCCCTGGCAGAGTATTCAGGCGGCTCTTATGCGGCATGGCGCTGCCAAAATCCGGAATGGCGCGGATAAGCGCCTGCGTATACGGATGATGCGGGGCGCCGATCAGATCTTCACTCGGCGCGGTTTCGACCGTTTGCCCGCAGTACATCACGTCAATTTTATCCGCCCATTTGCTGAGCATCTGCAGGTCATGGCTGATCAGCAAAATGGTGGTGTTGTTATTCTGGTTGAGACGCGATAGCAGGCGGAAAATTTGCGCCTGCGTGGTGGGCTCCATCGCGTTCGTGGGTTCATCTGCAATCAGCAAACGCGGCTGATTGGCCAGGGCGATGGCAATCATCACTTTCTGACACTCGCCGTCGGTCAGTTCATAAGGGAAGCTGCGCATCGCATCTTTGTGATCTTTGATCCCGACGCGGTGTAAAAGCTCAATAGCGCGACGCTTGCGCCAGCCAACGCGCTGCCACCAGCGGCCTTTATAGGTCCAGCCGGGAATGTTCTGCATCAGCTGTTTGCCCACGCGTTCGGACGGGTCGAGACAGGATTGCGGCTCCTGGAAAATCATCGAAACGTTATGCCCGACCAGCTTACGCCGCTCGCGAGGGGAAAGGCGCAGCAGGTCGATATCATCAAACCGCATACGGTCAGCGGTCACGCGCCAGTTGTCTTTTGCCACGCCGCAGATGGCTTTGGCAATCAGGCTTTTTCCGGAGCCGGATTCCCCCACCAGCCCGCGAATTTCACCCTCCGCGAGGGTGATGCTGATGCGATCGACGGCTTTAACCCAGCCTTCACCGGTTTTGAATTCAATGGTGAGGTTACGAATATCAAGAAGCGGCATTATTGCACCCCCGCGTTAATTGCACGGCGTATACCGTCGCCCAGCAGGTTAATAAGCAACACGCTCACCATAATGGCCGCACCTGGCAGCATGACCGTCCACGGCGCAACGTAGATTAACTCCAGCGCGTCACCGAGCATCGCGCCCCATTCAGGCGACGGCAGCTGTGCGCCAAGATCCAGAAAGCCGAGCGCAGCGATGTCCAGAATCGCCATCGACAGGGCGCGGGTGATTTCGGTGACGAGCCCGGCGGCAATATTTGGCAGAACGGCAAACCACAGGATATTGAAGGTCGTCGCACCGTCCAGACGGGCCGCGACGACATACTCTTTTTCCAGCTCATCATGGACCATGCTGTAAACCGATCGCACGATGCGGGGCAGAATAGCGAGCCAGACGGCGAACATGGCATGCGACAGATGCGGGCCGGCAAAGGCAACGACAATGATCGCCAGCAGCAGAGACGGAATAGAGAGCAGCGTATCCAGAATGTGGTTAAGCACCGCCGAACGCAGGCCATGCGTGGAGCCCGCAAAAATACCCAGCGCCAGTCCACAGATCGTGGCCGCGAACGTCACCACAAATGCACCGCCTACCGTCGGGGCGGCGCCGCTCAGCAGGCGACTTAGCACGTCGCGTCCGAGATCGTCCGTCCCCAGGAAGAAAGAGACTTCACCGTAGCGGGACCAGGAAGGCGGCAGCAGCTGATAGCCAAGGAACTGCTGGTCAATGCCATACGGCGCAAACCACGAGCCAAAAACGCAAAGCAACACCAGCCCGGCGCAGCCATAGAGGCCGATCATTGCGGTAGTGTCACCATAGAATTTACGCCACACGGTGCGCAGCACACCGGGCGTGCGCTTTTCACTGTATACGCTATCGTAAGGCATACCATTCCTTATGCTTCAATGGGTTGGCCATAGCACCCAGAATATCGGATAACACGTTAACAATAATCACCAGCGAACCAATCACCATCACACCCGCGGAAATAGCCGCATAGTCCTGCTGGCGGATGGCGTTGATCAACCACCGCCCCAGGCCAGGCCAGCTAAAGACCATCTCGGTGATCATGGCCAGCGTGAGCATGGTGGAAAACTGTAATCCCAGACGCGGAATTACCGGTGGTAGCGCGTTATGCAGGACGTTGCGGCGCAGTATGGTCAGACGCGATAACCCGCGCGTGGCGGCGGCTTTGACATAGTTCTGGTCAAATACCTCGATAGTGCTCAGGCGCATCAAACGGATCACTTCTGTCGTCGGGGCAACCGCCAGCGTCAGCACCGGCAATACCATATGGCGCAGGGCGCTGACGATCATCTCATGACGCCACACTGAATCGGACAGCCACGCGTCAATGATGGCAAAGCCCGTCACCGTTTTAACCGTATAGAGCAGGTCAAAACGACCGGAGACCGGCAGCCAGCCCATTGTCAGCGAGAAGAAAAGCGTCAGCAGCAGCGCCAGCCAGAAGACCGGGATGGAGAAGCCGAGCAGGGCGAGAGCACTGATAAACTTATCCTGCCATTTGTTGCGATAAATCCCGGCCAGCATGCCCACGGGGATCCCGACCATCAGTGCAAAGCCGAAGGCCAGAATGCACAGCTCCATCGTGGCCGGGAAAACCTCTTTCAACTGCTCGGAAATCAGCTGCCCGTTAATGCTGGACACGCCAAAATCCCAGTGCAGCAGCCCGTTAAACCAGAAGAGCCAGGCATCCCACAGCGACGAGCCCTGGAGCGGGGCGTGCGGTGTGAAATAGCTCAGGCTGAAGCCGACAAAGTTCAGAAAAAAGAGCGTCACCAGCAGCAAAAGGAGCCGACGTAAGGTAAAAATAATCATGGTTTTTTCACCTCGTGTTCTTTTTCACGCGACACGCCGGCGAACGAAGCGTTGCCGAACGGGCTCAGCACCAGGCCTTTAATATCGTAGCGATAGGCCTGGAGACGCAGGGAAGAGGCCAGCGGCAGCACCGGCAGTTCCTGGGCAAGGATCTTCTGCGCTTCATCATAGGCGTCGATGCGAGAGGCCAGCTGTTGAGAAGCGAGCGCTTTTTGCAGCACGGCGTCAAACTCCCGGTTACACCAGTGGGCGTAGTTGGTCTGCGAGTTTATCGCCGCGCAGCTCAACAATGGTCGGAAAAAACTGTCCGGATCGTTACTGTCGGTGGCCCAGCCGGTCAGGGTTAAATCATGATTCATGTCCATCAGGCGCGCCTCCTGGAAACGGCCTTCTACCGGTACGATGATCACTTTGACGCCCACCTGAGCCATATCCGCCTGCAGCAATTCGGCGGTTTTGAGCGGGCTCGGGTTCCACGCCTGGGAACTGGTTGGCACCCAAAGTTGCAGCGTAAGGTTTTCCGCTCCTAACGCTTTCAGCTGTTCACGCGCTTTTGCCGGATTGTATTCTGTAATTTTAGCCTCACCGTCATAGGCCCACGAGGCGCGCGGTAAAATTGAGGCGGCGGTTTCCGCTGTGCCGTAGTAGATGGACTGCATCAGGCGCTGGTTGTTAATCGCCAGCGCCAGGGCATGACGAACGGCAGGGTTGTTCAGCGGCGGCTTATCCGTGTTAAAAGCCAGATAAGCGATGTTCATGCCGGGACGTAACGTCAGACGCAGACGCGGGTCGTCGCGCAAAATAGTGAGCTGGCTGGCAGCGGGCCAGGCGAGCACGTCACATTCCCCGGTGAGCAGTTTCGACAGACGTCCTGTCCCGCCAGAACCCAGATCGACCACCACCTGCGGCATGAGCGGGGTACCGCGCCAGAAATGTTCATGGCGCTGCAGACGAATATATTGTCCGGCGCGGTATTCGGCCAGCTGGAACGGACCGGTGCCGACCGGCTGACGATCGAGCAGTTCCTGACGATCTTTTTTCGTCAGCTTCGCCGCGTATTCGGCAGACATAACCGACGCATAGTGGGTCGCCAGGTGCCAGAGGAAGGAGGCATCCGGGCGCGTCAGGCTGAATTCAACCGTCCGGTTATCCAGCTTGCGCACGCTTTTAACCGTATCGGCAAACTGCAGGCTGTCGAAGTAGGGGAAGTTGCCGCCGTTAACGTTATGCCACGGGTGGTTGCGGTTAAAGATACGCTGGAACGTAAAGACCACGTCATCTGCGTTCAGCTTGCGCGTGGGGGTAAACCACGGTGTACGCTGAAATGCGACGTCATCGCGCAGATGAAAACGGTAGGTAGCGCCGTTATCCAGCACTTCCCAGCTTTCCGCAAGCTCGGGTACCAGACGGTAGGTGTAAGGGTCGACATCAAGCAGACGATCGTAAAGCTGTGCGGCAAGGGTATCCACAATCAGGCCGCTGCCCGCTTTCTGCGGGTTGAAGGTGTCCACCTGGCCGCTTACGCAATAGACGAAGCCGCTGTCACGAATGTCAGGCTGCGGCGTTTGCCCGGGCGCAGCGAACGCCAGGCTGCTAAACAGACCGAGTGCAAAAAAGGACGATAAAACCAGACGCATAATTTTTAAGGTTTTTAGGTTCGATCTGCAAAGTGTATCGCACTTACGCCTGCTTCGTAAAAATGTCTGCGGGTAAGTGCTGATATTGTCAGCGCATTTGATGCTTTTTGAGCAGTGCCCTTAATTGATGGTAGGTAAGACCCAGCAGTTCAGCCGCCCGTTTCTGGTTATACTTCGCCGCCTTCAGGCTTTGCTCCAGCAGTCGTTGCTCCTGGTCGTGCTGGAACTGGCGTAAATCAAGGGGGAGAGTGGGGACATCGCCTGAAGATGTCGGTGTGGACAGCGGCGGTGCGCTGCGCTGAAAAGGATCGATAATAATATTGTCCAGCTCCGTCTCGCTGCTGCCGTGACGGTACACAGAGCGCTCCACGACGTTTTTTAGCTCGCGGATATTTCCCGGCCAGTGGTAAGCAAGCAGGGTCTCCTGCGCATAATCGCTGAAGCCCGGGAACAACGGCAGTCCAAGCTCACGGCACATCTGAATTGCGAACTGTTCCGCCAGCAGCATGATGTCGCTTCGCCGCTCGCGCAGCGGAGGAAGCTGAACGACGTCAAAGGCCAGTCGGTCAAGCAGATCGGCACGGAATTTCTCCTCCGCCACCATCTCCGGCAGGTTGGCGTTAGTGGCGCAGACCAGGCGCACATTGACCTGCAGCGGCTGGCTACCGCCGACGCGTTCGAGCTCGCCGTACTCAATCACTCGCAGCAGTTTTTCCTGCACCAGCATGGGCGCAGTGGCCAGTTCATCAAGAAACAACGTGCCGCCGTCGGCGCGCTCAAAGCGTCCGGGATGGCGTTTCTGGGCACCGGTAAACGCGCCCGCTTCATGGCCAAAGAGTTCGGTGTCGAGCAGGTTTTCATTCAGCGCCGCACAGTTAAGGGAAATGAAGGGGCCATCCCAGCGTCCGGATAAATAATGCAGACGGTTGGCTATCAGCTCTTTCCCTGTTCCGCGTTCACCGATGATGAGCACCGGTTTATTGAGCGGCGCAAGACGGGAAACCTGTTCCAGCACTTCCAGAAAACTGTTTGCTTCGCCGAGTAAATTGTCTTTGTATCCAGGCATGATGAAATTAACCACTCCTTAGCGATATTCACCAGGGAAGAATAGTTCTTCATTGCGTGAAAATCAATCAGCGTCAGTGAAATCAATAAGATAAAAAGTTGGCATGAGATTTGTATTATCGGTACAGCAGGGCATCGCCCGATAACAGAAATATGAGGATTAGATTATGGGTATTTTTTCTCGTTTTGCCGACATCGTGAACGCCAACATCAACTCTCTGCTAGAGAAAGCGGAAGATCCGCAGAAGCTGGTACGTCTGATGATTCAGGAGATGGAAGACACGCTGGTTGAAGTGCGTTCCACCTCCGCCCGCGCACTGGCGGAAAAAAAACAGTTGACGCGCCGTATTGAGCAAGCCACCGCTCAGTTGAACGAATGGCAGGAAAAAGCGGAGCTCGCGCTGCGCAAAGACAAAGAAGATCTGGCTCGAGCGGCGTTGATCGAAAAACAGAAGCTGGCAGATATGGTTGCCACGCTCGAGCATGAAGTGACGCTGGTAGATGACACGCTCGTCCGTATGAAGAAAGAGATTGGTGAGCTTGAAAACAAATTGAGCGAAACGCGGGCTCGTCAGCAGGCGCTGACCCTGCGTCACCAGGCGGCAAGCTCTTCCCGCGACGTGCGTCGTCAGCTGGACAGCGGTAAGCTTGATGAAGCGATGGCGCGTTTTGAATCATTTGAGCGCCGTATCGACCAGATGGAAGCGGAAGCCGAAAGCCACAGCATCGGTAAACAGAAGTCGCTGGATCAGCAGTTCGCCGACCTGAAAGCAGACGATGAAATCGGCGAGCAACTGGCGGCACTGAAAGCCAAAATGAAGCAAGATAACCAATAATAATGCCTGCGGCACCTGAGCGTGCCGCATCATAAGACAAGGAGTACACATGAGCGCGCTTTTTCTGGCCATTCCCCTGACTATTTTCGTGCTGTTCGTATTGCCGATTTGGCTATGGCTGCACTACAGCAACCGTTCTTCACGAGGCGAACTTTCCCAGAGTGAACAACAGCGTCTGGCACAGCTCTCCGATGAGGCGAACAGAATGCGTGAACGCATTCAGGCGCTGGAGGCTATCCTGGATGCCGAACATCCAAACTGGAGGGACCGTTAATGTCTGGACTGAATCTGAACAAAAAGTTGTGGCGTATTCCGCAGCAGGGCATGGTGCGCGGCGTCTGTGCCGGGCTGGCCCATTATCTTGATGTCCCGGTTAAACTGGTGCGCGTGGTCACGGTGCTTTCGATCTTCTTCGGTCTGGCATTTATTACCCTGGTGGCGTACATCGTGCTGTCGTTTGTCCTTGACCCGATGCCGGAAGGGGAGCTGGCTGCGGAAGGGGCACCAACCAGCAGCGATCTCCTCAATGCCGTTGATGAGCAACTCGCCGCCGGTGAGAAGCGATTACGGGAAATGGAGCGCTATGTCACGTCAGATACCTTTACGCTGAGAAGTCGTTTTCGTCAGCTTTAAGAGAGAGAAGAGATGAAACAAAACTGGCAACAGGCCGGTCAGAAGGTAAAACCCGGCCTGAAAATCGCAGGTAAACTGGTCCTGCTGACTGCATTACGTTTCGGCCCGGCAGGTGTGGCGGGGTGGGCGATAAAATCCGTTGCCCGCAAGCCGGTCAGGATGTTGCTGGCCGTGGCGCTCGAACCGCTGTTGCAAAAGGTGGCAAAACGGCTTTCACGCCGCTACTTATCCCAATGATTCCCACTCGCGTTAGCCCTTACTCTTCAGAAAAGGGGCTAGCGGCGATTAACCGCGTTATCTCTTCTTCCGTACTTTCTTTGCGGCAGCTCACAATATTGCGCTGAGCTGCTTTGCAATCATGTTTTTCTCCTTCCCGGTCCGTTGACAGATATTTTCCATGGGAGTAGATTGCCACTTCGTGGGACCGCTACCATGGAAAATGAAATGAATACAAAAATTAAAGAACTCATTAATCTTGTTTACGGGGAAACGTTTTCTGAGGCACATTTTAATGTGCTTTTTGAAAATATTGGAAAGGCCGCTTCTGTTATTACAGAAAAGCGTAAAACGGATTGGGATGAAAAAGATGTTGTTTTGATTACCTATGCCGATCAATTTTCGGTGAAAGGAGGGAAGGCACTGCCGGTTTTTACACGTTTTTATAACAAATGGCTTTCTCACTCTTTTTCTCACGTCCATCTCTTACCCTTTTATCCATGGTCTTCTGACGACGGTTTTTCTGTCATTGATTATCAAGAGGTTGCACCTGAAACCGGAACATGGCAAGACGTTGCCGAATTAAAACAGTCAACCAGTTTGATGTTTGATTTTGTATGCAACCATATGTCTGCCAAAAGCAAATGGTTTGCTAATTACCTTAAGCAAATACCAGGATATGAAGATTTCTTCATTTCTGTCGATCCTGAAACAGACTTATCTGCGGTGACTCGCCCGCGTGCATTACCCCTTCTTACGCCTTTCACGCTTCATGATGGCAGCGTGCGACACCTGTGGACCACCTTCAGCGAGGACCAGGTCGACCTCAATTTCGCCTCTCCGCGGGTGTTGATTGCGATGGTCGACGTGTTACTGCATTACCTGATTGAAGGGGCGCGATACATTCGTCTGGATGCTGTTGGGTTTATGTGGAAAATACCTGGAACACGCTGCATCCACCTTGAACAAACCCACCAGCTCATCCAGCTTTTCCGCGCCATTACCGAGGCTGTGGCCCCCGGAACGGTGATTATCACTGAGACGAACGTTCCGCATAAAGATAACGTTGCTTACTTCGGTGACGGTGAAAATGAAGCACAGATGGTTTATCAGTTCTCTTTGCCCCCGCTTGTGCTGCATGCAGTGCATTGTCAGGACGTCCGGACGCTGAGTCAGTGGGCAACGTCGCTTGCGTTACCCTCCACGAAAACCACCTGGTTCAACTTCCTGGCCTCGCATGACGGAATCGGCCTTAATCCGTTACGCGGAATTTTACCTGAGTCGGAGATCCTCTCGCTTGTGGAGAAACTTCAGACCGAAGGCGCGTTAGTTAACTGGAAAAATAACCCGGATGGTACACGCAGTCCTTATGAAATTAATGTGACCTATCTGGATGCATTAAGTACGGGTGACTGTGATGATAATGATCGCGTTGCCCGGTTTATTCTGGCTCACGCCGTACTTTTAAGTTTCCCGGGTGTGCCTGCAATCTATATTCAAAGTATTCTTGGCTCCCGTAATGATTATGCAGGTGTTGAACGCCTGGGATACAACCGTGCAATAAACCGCGAGAAATACGTTGCAGGGCAAATTGATGGCGTGCTTGAAGGTAAAAACAGCCTGCGTTATCAGGTCTATTATAAATTAAGCCAGTTAATCGCGCTGCGTCGGAAAGAAAAAGCTTTCCACCCTGATAGTGAAGCTTATTTTAGTGCGTCAGGGGAACATGTTTTAAAAATTACTCGCGTGGCGAGCTCTGGCGAGAGAATAACAGCAGTGTTTAATTTCAGCGATCGCGCTCAAAAGGTTGAATCTGATATTCAATCTGGAAGAGAGTTGATCGCCGGAGAGGATATTACAGATACGGCTCTGACCCTTACTCCATGGCAGGTGTTGTGGATTAAAGAAAACTAAAAAAGGACCTTAAACATGAAAATGCCCAGAATTGTGCTGATATCAGCACTGGTCTCGTGCGCCTTGTTATCAGGCTGCAAGGATGACAAACCGACTGCTGTCACCATTGAGTTTATGCACTCGTCAGTAGAGCAGGAGCGTCAGGCGGTTATTACGAAACTGATCGAAAAATTCGAGAAAGAGAACCCCGGTATTACCGTAAAACAGGTGCCGGTGGAAGAAGATGCCTATAACACCAAGGTGATTACGCTGGCCAGGACGGGCGCGCTGCCAGAGGTGATTGAAGTCAGCCATGACTACGCAAAAGTTATGGACAAGGAGCAACTGCTGGATCGCGAGGCTATAGGCGAAGCCATTAAAGCCGTAGGGGAAAACACCTTCTATGACGGTATCTTGCGCGTTGTTCGTACGGAAGACGGTTCTGCCTGGACAGGAGTCCCCGTCAGTGCCTGGCTGTCCGGCGTCTGGTATCACAAGGATGTGCTTGCCGCGGCGGGTATTGAAGAGCCGCGTAACTGGGAACAGCTGTTGAAGACCTGCCAGAGTCTTAACGACCCGGCTAAAAAACATTACGGCATTGCGCTGCCAACCGCAGAAAGCGTGATGACCGAACAGGCATTCTCTCAGTTTGCCCTGTCCGGCGGTGCGAACGTTTTTGATGCTAAAGGGAATGTCGACGTCGATACCCCTGAAATGGCGAAAGCCCTGGCATTTTACAAAGCCTTGGCCGCAACCACCATGCCTGGCTCCAACGATGTCATGGAAATCAAAGACGCCTTCATGAACGGTTCTGCGCCAATGGCCGTTTACTCCACCTATATCCTGCCGGCGGTCTTCAAAGATGGAAATCCTGCCAATCTGGGCTTCGTCGTCCCCACTGAAAAAACGTCTGCAGTCTACGGCATGGTTACATCACTGACGATCACCACCGGCCAAACTGAAGATGAAACTAAAGCGGCAGAGAAATTTGTCACCTGGATGGAACAGGCTCAACACGCCACTGACTGGGTAATGATGTCGCCGGGTGCGGCTTTGCCTGTGAACAAGCTGGTGGTTGGTACGGATACCTGGAAAAACAACGATGTGATTAAAGCGTTTGGGCAATTGCCTTACGAACTGATCGCGCAGTTCCCGAATGTGCAGGTGTTTGGCGCGGTGGGAGACAAAAACTTCACCCGCATGGGGGATGTGACGGGGTCCGGCATTATCAGTTCCATGGTGCATAACGTCACGGTGGGGCAACAAGATCTCAGCGCGACCTTAAGCAACAGCCAGAAGCGACTGACTGACCTGATTTCACAACGATAGGAGCGCTTTGCGGAAGGAAATTATGAAGACGTTGTTTTCTGGTCGTTCAGATATGCCTTTCGCCATGCTGCTGTTGGCCCCCAGCCTGATTTTGCTGGGGGGCCTGGTGGCCTGGCCGATGATTTCCAATATCGAAATCAGTTTTTTACGCTTGCCGCTTAACCCGCGCATTAGCGCTGTGTTTGTCGGGCTGGACAATTACATTCGCATTCTCAGTGATGCTGCATTCTGGCATTCGCTGTGGATGACCTTCTGGTACACGGCACTGGTTGTGATCGGTAGCACGGTGCTGGGGCTGGCCGTTGCCATCTTCTTTAACCGGGAATTTCGTCTGCGAAAAACGGCGCGTTCGCTGGTGATTTTGTCCTATGTCACCCCGTCCATTTCGCTGGTATTTGCCTGGAAATACATGTTCAACAACGGCTACGGCATTGTGAACTATCTGGGCGTTGACGTGCTGCATCTGTATGACCAGGCGCCGCTGTGGTTCGACAATCCTGGCAGCAGCTTTATGCTGGTGGTGCTGTTTGCCATCTGGCGTTACTTCCCGTACGCGTTCATTTCGTTCCTGGCGATTTTACAAACCATTGATAAATCGCTGTATGAAGCCGCGGAAATGGACGGAGCAAATGCCTGGCAACGTTTTCGCATCGTCACGTTGCCCGCGATTATGCCGGTGCTGGCAACGGTGGTCACGCTCCGCACTATCTGGATGTTCTACATGTTTGCGGATGTCTACCTGCTGACGACCAAGGTCGATATTTTAGGCGTCTATCTTTACAAAACTGCCTTCGCTTTCAACGATTTGGGTAAGGCAGCGGCTATCTCCGTCGTGCTGTTCGTGATCATCTTCGCGGTGATTCTGCTGACCAGAAAAAGGGTAAACCTCAATGGCAACAAATAAACGCGTACTGGGTCGTATTGGCTTTTACCTGGGGCTGGCGGTGTTTCTGGTTATCACGCTGTTCCCGTTCTTCGTGATGTTAATGACGTCATTAAAGAGCGCGAAAGAGGCGATATCGCTTCACCCGACCATACTGCCGCAGGAGTGGACGCTGCAGCATTACGTCGACATTTTTAACCCGCTGATTTTCCCGTTTGTGGACTATTTCAGGAACAGCATGGTGGTGTCGTTGACCTCATCGGTGATTGCCGTGTTTCTCGGCACGCTGGGGGCTTACGCCTTATCCAGGCTGCGTTTTAAGGGCCGCACGACGATCAATGCAAGTTTTTACACCGTCTACATGTTCTCCGGGATATTGCTGGTGGTACCGCTGTTCAAAATCATCACTGCCCTGGGGATCTACGACACCGAGCTGGCGCTGATTATCACTATGGTGACTCAAACGTTACCGACCGCGGTGTTTATGCTGCGCAGTTATTTCGACACCATTCCGGACGAAATTGAAGAAGCCGCGATGATGGACGGGCTCAACCGTCTGCAAATCATCTTTCGAATCACCGTGCCGCTGGCGATTTCCGGCCTCGTATCGGTGTTTGTTTACTGCTTTATGGTGGCGTGGAACGACTACCTGTTTGCGTCCATTTTCCTGTCCAGCGCCAGCAATTTCACTCTGCCGGTTGGGCTGAATACGCTCTTTAGCACGCCAGATTATATCTGGGGTCGCATGATGGCGGCATCGCTGGTGACGGCGCTTCCGGTGGTCATCATGTACGCCCTGTCTGAACGTTTTATTAAAAGTGGTTTGACCGCCGGCGGCGTGAAGGGCTGAGGCAGTCAATTTTAACAAGGAGTCAGTCATGAAAAAATTAGTTGCGACCGCGCCTCGTGTGGCGGCGCTGGTGGACTATGAAGATCGTCAGGTTGCCGTACATGAAGTGAAAATTCGTGCACGCTTTGGCGCACCAAAACACGGGACTGAAGTGGTGGATTTCCGTGCGGCAAGTCCGTTTATTGATGAAGAGTTCAACACGGAGTGGCAGATGTTTACCCCGCGTGAAGAGGGCTCGGCCCGCGGGATCGAATTCGGTAAGTTCCAGCTGGGCAATATGATTGTTGGCGACATTATCGAATGCGGTGATGACGTTACAGAATACCAGATTGGCGATCGCGTCTGCTGCTACGCACCGCTGCAGGAGACGGTCATTGTGAATGCCGTCAACAACTACAAGCTGCGCAAAATGTCGCAGGGTGCCTCCTGGAAAAACGCCGTTTGTTACGATCCAGCGCAGTTTGCGATGAGCGGCGTACGCGATGCTAACGTGCGGGTAGGCGATTTTGTGGTGGTGGTGGGGCTTGGTGCGATTGGGCAGATTGCGATCCAACTGGCCAAAAAAGCCGGTGCGTCAATCGTCATCGGCGTCGATCCTATCGAACACCGTTGCGAGATAGCCCGTCGTCACGGTGCCGACCACTGCCTTAATCCGATCGGGACTGATGTCGGTCTGGAAATCAAAACGCTGACCGGGAAACAGGGCGCGGATGTGATCATCGAAACCAGCGGCTTTGCAGATGCACTGCAGTCCGCGCTGCGCGGACTCGCCTACGGCGGCACAATCTCCTACGTAGCCTTCGCGAAGCCGTTCGCGGAAGGTTTCAACCTCGGCCGAGAAGCGCATTTCAATAATGCGAAGATTGTCTTCTCGCGCGCCTGCAGCGAACCCAATCCGGATTATCCACGCTGGAACCGCAAACGCATTGAAGAGACCTGCTGGGAACTGCTGATGAACGGTTATCTGAATTGCGAAGATCTGATCGACCCGGTCGTGACCTTCACCACCAGCCCGGAAAGCTACATGACGTATGTCGATCAGCATCCGGAACTCAGTATCAAAATGGGCGTCACTTTTTAAGCTAAGGAGAGCAAATCATGAAAATCGCGACACAAAATCAGGCTTTTTTTCCGACGTCGATTCTGGAGAAGTTCCAGTATATCAAGGCGATGGGTTTTGATGGCTACGAAATTGATGGCCGACTGCTGGTCGATAATCTCGACGACGTGAAAGCGGCAATCAAAGCTACTGGCCTGCCGGTGACGACGGCCTGCGGCGGATATGATGGCTGGATTGGCGACTTTATTGAAGAACGCCGTCTTAACGGGTTAAAGCAGATTGAACGCATTCTGGAAGCACTGGCAGAGGTGGGCGGAAAGGGCATTATCGTGCCTGCCGCGTGGGGGATGTTTACCTTCCGACTGCCTCCGATGACCTCTCCACGCAGTCTTGAAGGCGACCGTAAAGCGGTGAGTGCTTCACTGTGCTGGCTGGATGAAGTGGCGGCGCGCACCGGGACGACCGTCTACCTGGAACCGCTGAACCGCTATCAGGATCACATGATCAACACCCTGGCGGACGCGCGTCGCTATATCGAAGAGAATGGCCTGAAACATGTGCAGATCATCGGCGATTTCTATCATATGAACATTGAAGAAAATTCGCTGACGGACGCGCTGCATCAAAACCGCGATCTGCTGGGTCATGTGCACATTGCTGATAACCACCGCTATCAGCCGGGCAGCGGTAGCCTCGATTTTGCCAGCCTGTTCGCACAATTGCGTGCGGACGATTATCAGGGCTATGCGGTGTATGAGTGCCGCGTCCGCGCCGACGATCCTGCTCGGGCTTACCAGGATTCACTGACTTATTTGCGTGAATGCTAAGGATGGCAAGCGCGATGAGCCCTTCAACACCTTCGCTACTGCGCGTCGCCATAATTGGCGCCGGGCAGGTTGCGGAAAAAGTCCATGCCTCGTACTACGCCACACGCGGTGATGTTCAGATGGTGGCTGTTATGGATAGCCACCCCGAACAGGCACGGGCGTTTGCTGAACGTCATGCCATCCCTTCTGCATGGCATGATGCGCGAGAGATGCTCAAGGCGGTTAAGCCGGATGTGGTGAGCGTCTGTTCGCCTAACCGGTTTCATTTTGAACACGTTATGGCAGCGCTGGAAGCAGGCTGCCACGTGATGTGCGAAAAACCACCTGCGATGACGCCACAAGAGGCTGAACGGATGCGTAACGCCGCGCGCAAGGCGGGAAAAGTGCTGGCGTATGATTTTCACCATCGTTTTGCACTCGATACGCAATTGCTGCGTGAGGCCGTGATGAACGGTGCGTTGGGTGAAATTTATTTCACCTCGGCACAGGCGCTACGGCGCTGCGGAGTTCCGGGCTGGGGCGTCTTTACCAACAAATCATTACAGGGCGGTGGACCGCTGATTGATATCGGCATTCATATGCTTGATGCCGCGATGTACGTGCTGGGGTTCCCGGCGGTAAAAAGGGTGACGGCGCACAGTTTCCAGAGGCTGGGAAACCGCAAAAGCAGCGGCCAGTTTGGCGCGTGGGATCCCGCTCAGTTTACCGTTGAAGATGCCCTGTTTGGCACCATTGAATTTTGCAACGGCGGCATTCTGCGTCTGGACACGTCGTTTGCGCTGAATATCCGTGAGCAATCGATCATGAACGTCGCATTCTGCGGTGAAAAAGCGGGCGCCACGCTTTTCCCTGCCCACATTTACCACGACGAGTCCGGTGTTTTACAGACCGTCATACAGCGTGAAGAAGCTGACGATCAGCGTCATTTGCGCAGTATGGATGCTTTTGTACGCCATGTTCTGGGGGAACCCGTAATGATCGCTGATGCGGAGCAGGGGCTGGTTATCCAGCAGCTTGTCGCCGCGCTGTATGAGGCGGCAGAAACAGGGGAAAGCGTAACATTATGCTAAACGTGTCTGTCTTAACTGAGCCGGGCTTTTGCCCACACAGCCTGAATAAATACGCCTCCATCATGGCCTGCGGTAATGGCTACATAGGGATCCGTGCTGCGCATGAAGAAGATTACACCCGGCAAACCAGAGGCATGTATCTTGCGGGTCTTTATCATCAGGCGGGTCGTAACGAGACCACTGAACTGATTAACCTGCCAGACATCACCGGTATTGATGTTGAGCTGGATGGTGTTAATTTTACCCTGCTTTCAGGCGATATCCTTGAGTGGCAGCGCGAGCTGGCATTTGCCAATGGCGAACTTCGCCGCAGCGTCGTCTGGCGCTCGCCCGACGGGAAACGCTATCGGCTGGAGAGCCGTCGTTTTGCGTCGCTGGACCAACTGTCGTTAGCGGCAATGCAGATTTCGATCACCCCCCTTGATGCCGTCTCGCAGATCGTACTGAAAACCGGCATTGATGCGACGCAAACCAATAGCGGCAGGCAGCATCTGGATGAAGTTTCGGTCAGAGTGTTCGACCAGCATTACATGCAGGGCGTGTATGAAACGCAGGACCGGACCTCAGATGTTGTTATTTCGGCGTTTTGTCAGCTCTCAACGAAGAGCGACAGCTGTTTCACCGCCAAAAATCGTCGTCTCAGCGTTCATCATTCGCTGACGGTAGCTCAGGGTGACACTGTCACGCTTGAGAAAATCGTCTGGGTGACACATCGCAGCGATAAATCACTGTCGCAGGCGTCATTCGCTCGTAGTGCGCTGGCCGATCTCAAAGTCTGTGCGGCAAGAGGCTACAACGCGTTGCTTGAGAGTTCATCGTATGCCTGGAAAGACGTCTGGCTTGACGCTCGGGTGGAGGTCACTTCAGCGGAACATCAGGATCAGATCGCGCTGGATTACGCCGTCTGGCATCTGACCACCATGACGCCAGCCCATGATGAACGAAGCAGTATTGCCGCCAAAGGGCTAACGGGTGAGGGGTATAAAGGCCACGTCTTCTGGGATACCGAAATTTTTCTGCTGCCTTTCCATCTCTTCACGCGTCCCCTGGTCGCCCGTAGTCTCCTACGTTATCGTTGGCTCAACCTGTCCGGGGCTCGGGAAAAAGCCCGTCGTAACGGCTGGCCTGGTGCGCTTTTCCCGTGGGAAAGTGCTGCGAGCGGGCAGGAAGAGACGCCGGAGTTTGCCGCCATCAACATTCGAACGGGCACGCGCCAGAAAGTGGCGTCCGCACTGGCTGAACATCATATCGTGGCGGATATTGCCTGGGCCGTCGTCGCGTACTGGCAGGCGACGCACGATGATGCATTTATGCGCAATGAAGGTCTGACGTTACTGGTGGAAACCGCCACGTTCTGGATGGGCCGCGCAACGGAAATCAAGGGTCGTCTGGAAATCCATGACGTGATCGGACCGGACGAATACACGGAACACGTGAACAACAACGCCTACACCAACTATCTGGCCTGGCACAACGTTGCCAGCGCATGCCGCTTTATGGCGATGTTTGGGCGTGAGGATGCGGGTTTTACGCAGAATGCCAAACAGTTCCTGGCGCGCTTATGGCTGCCTGAGCCTCGCACAGACGGTGTGATCCCACAGGATGATAGCTTCATGGCGAAACCGGCCATTGACCTGAGCCGCTATAAAGCGAAAGCGGGTAAGCAGACCATCCTGCTCGATTATTCCCGCGCGGAAGTGAACGAGATGCAGATCCTCAAGCAGGCAGATGTGGTGATGCTGAACTACCTGTTGCCGGAACGGTTTACGCCGCAGCAATGTGTCGCCAATCTGGCGTTCTACGAGCCCCGCACGATCCATGACTCTTCGTTGAGCAAGGCCATTCACGGCATTGTGACTGCCCGCTGTGGTGATACCGAAGGTGCCTACGCCTTCTGGCGCGACGGCGTCGCCATAGATCTTGGGGACGATCCGCACAGCAGCGATGACGGTATTCATGCCGCAGCGACCGGCGCTATCTGGTCCGGCGTCATTCAGGGATTTGCCGGCATGCAGATTGTGGAAGGGGAGCTGCACCTTGCGCCGAAATTACCCGCCCACTGGAGAAGGCTTGCTTTCCCGTTGCGCTGGCGCAACGCGCGTATGCATTTCGCTTTTGAAAATGAAGTGTTGACGATCGACACCTCTTCACCCGTCACGTTCACCCTGTGGGGTAAAACGGTGTGCATATCGGAGCGTCAGGCTTTGTCTTATCAGGATTTTCTTACATCTGTTAATGGGACCGCTACCATGGAGGCGAGCCATGACGCCTGAAGCTGTGGTCTTCGATCTTGATGGGGTTATCACCGATACCGCACATCTGCACTTTCTTGCCTGGCGTGCTGTGGCGCAGGAGATTGGCATTTGCATCGATGAGGTTTTCAACGAGGAACTGAAGGGAATAAGCCGCATGGAATCTTTGCAGCGGATCCTGCGACAGGGTGGAAAAGAGGGGGCGTTTGACGACAAACAATGTCTGGCACTAGCGAGTAAAAAAAATGCGCTTTATGTCCAGTCTCTGGCGTCGTTGACGCAGGACTCTCTGCTTCCTGGCATCCGCGACGTACTGGCGGAAATACGTGCGGCGAAAGTCAAAATTGGGCTCGCCTCCGTTTCCCTGAATGCTCCTGGCATATTACATGCGCTGGGCATTCAGAACGCCTTTGATTTTTGCGCCGATGCCTCACTCATTGTCTGTTCGAAACCAGACCCGGAGATCTTCCTCGCAGCCTGTGCAGGTCTGAATGTGCGTCCTGAAGCGGCCATGGGTATTGAAGATGCCCCGGCTGGCGTTGAGGCGATCAACGCAGCGGGAATGCTATCGGTTGGGATTGGAACTGGCCTGAACCATGCGGGATTACAACTTCATTCAACGCGGGAACTGACCTGGAAATGCCTGACCGATTTCTGGGCATCCCGGACGTATTGATAAGGAATTAACAATGGCCCAACTGTCACTGAAACATATTCAGAAAATCTATGATAACCAGGTCCACGTGGTTAAGGATTTCAATCTCGACATTGAGGATAAAGAGTTTATCGTTTTCGTCGGTCCGTCAGGCTGCGGCAAATCGACAACGCTGCGGATGATTGCGGGGCTGGAAGAGATCTCCGCCGGCGAACTGGTGATTGACGGCGTTTGCATGAACGACGTGCCAGCCAAGTCTCGCGACATTGCCATGGTTTTCCAGAACTATGCGCTTTATCCGCACATGACGGTCTACGACAACATGGCGTTTGGCCTGAAAATGCAAAAAATAGCGCCTATGGTCATTGAGGAACGCGTGAACTGGGCGGCCCAGATCCTCGGTTTGCGGGAATATCTTAAGCGTAAACCGGGTGCGTTGTCGGGCGGCCAGCGTCAGCGCGTGGCGTTAGGCCGGGCGATCGTGCGCGAAGCGGGTGTCTTCCTGATGGATGAGCCGTTATCCAACCTCGATGCCAAGCTTCGCGTGCAGATGCGGGCTGAAATCAGCAAGCTGCATCAGAAGCTTAACACCACGATGATTTACGTGACCCACGATCAGACGGAAGCGATGACGATGGCCACCCGCATCGTTATCCTGAAGGATGGCATTATTCAGCAGGTGGGGGCACCGAAGCAGGTTTATAACGAACCGGCGAATATGTTTGTTGCAGGTTTCATTGGTTCACCTGCCATGAACTTCATCCGCGGCGCGCTCGACGATCGTTATTTCGTGACGGAAACGCTGCGCCTGGAGATCCCGGGTGATACGCTCGCGGCACTCAATAACGCGGGATATCAGCGTAAAGCTGTTGTCTTTGGGATCCGCCCGGAAGATATTCTGACGCTTCAGAACCGTGATGACGACATTGCCGCGAAAGTCAGCGTAGCCGAATTGACTGGCGCGGAGTTCATGCTCTATGCCACGGTTGGCGGGCATGAACTGGTTGTTCGTGCAGGGGCCGCGAATGATTATGCCGCAGGGGATAATATCGGCATTCAGTTCGATATGAATAAGTGCCATTTCTTCGACGCTGAAACCGAAGCAGCTATTAGATAAGAAAGGTGTTCGCCGGAAATGAAAATTTCCGGTTTTTTGTTTGTTACTTATAAAGGGAATATTTAATGAGTACTCTACTAAAAAGTGCTGCGCTCGTTCTGTGCGCAGGGGTTAGCTACGCACAAGCATCAGAAACAACTAAGCAGTGGGAATTTAATATTGGCGCAATGTATGAAATTGAAAACGTCGAAGGTCAGGGCGACGATAAAGATGGATTATATGAGCCTTCCGTGTGGTTTAATGCCACCTGGGATGCATGGACGATTTCGCTGGCGATGTATCAGGAAGGACCGGTTGATTACAGCAGTATGACCCGCGGCACCTATTTTGATCGTCCTGAATTCGAATTACGCTATCGCTTTATCGGAACCGATGATTTTACTTTCGGTCTGACCGGTGGTTTCCGTAATTATGGTTATCACTTTAAAGATGAACATGGTGCTAAAGACGGCAGCGCTAATATGCAGCGCTACAAAATCCAGCCGGACTGGGATATTAAATTAACCGACGACTGGCGTTTTGGTGGCTGGTTTGCCATGTATCAGTTCGCCAACGATCTGGAGAAAACCGGTTATGCTGACAGCCGTGTCGAAACCGAAACGGGCTTCACCTGGACCATTAACGAAACCTTTGCGGCTAAAGTGAATTACTATTTAGAGCGCGGTTTCAATATGGACAGTTCCCGAAATAATGGCGAGTTTTCTACCCAGGAAATTCGAGCGTATTTGCCTATTTCGTTGGGCCAGACCACCTTAACGCCCTATACCCGTTTGGGGCTTGATCGCTGGTCGAACTGGGACTGGCAGGACGATCCGGAGCGTGAAGGACACGATTTCAACCGACTCGGTCTCCTCTACGCTTATGATTTCAACAATGGTTTATCCATGACGCTGGAATACGCCTATGAGTGGGAAAACCACGATGAAGGCGAAAGCGACCGCTTCCACTATGCGGGTGTTGGCGTAAACTACGGGTTCTGACAGACGGCACACCAGGGGCAATAAGCCCCTGGTTTTAGCGAAGGGAGGCAGCCAACAAAAAATGGGTATCAACCAGTACTTTTTGCGGGGCGGGATGGCCGGCAATACGCCTGAAGAGAAGATCGCAACTCTCTTCACCCAGTTTGCGGGTGGGAATATCAAAGCCGCCCGGTGCTGGCGTTAAAATGAGAGACAGCATCGGGTCACTGTATCCGGCTATCACCACCTGCTCTGGGATCATCAGATTTAACTCATCTGCCGCACGATAGAGGCTGAGTAACTTCATGCTGTCGGTAGCAAATACTGCATCAGGCGGTGTGGGTGAGGATAATAATTCAAGCGCCGCCGCGAGCGCGCTCTCATGGGTATAACCGCCATCCATAATCCAGCCAGGAGTAATAGCGATGTTATGCTTTTTCAGGCTGGCTTTATAGCCTGCAAGACGATCAATCGAAACATGATAATCAAGTGGCGCATGCAGACAAGCAATTTTACGGCGACCATTTTTAATAAAGGTTTCCGTCAGCGTAGCGCTGTCATGAAAATTATCCGTATCGACGGAGTAGATATTCTGATAATCACCTTCAACTTTACCGATGACCACTACCGGTACGCCATAGGCATCCAGCGTAGTGAAAAAGGATTCATTTGCCGGTGAACTTAGCATAATGATCCCTTTGATCATCTTCTGTTTTATTTTACTCACACATTTCAGCAGATCGTCTTCACTGCTTTTTGACGTTTGCAAAATAACATCAAAACCTTCTTGTTCCGCTTTTGCCGTAATGGCATGAAGGACATCGGAGAAAAAAGGGTTACCGGCGGTGGTTTTGGTTGAACGGGTCGAAATAACCATAATGGCGTCGAAACCCGAAGAGGTCAGGGCACGGGCCAGTTTGTTGGGTTGATAATTTAATTCGTCAATCGCCTTCAGCACTTTTTCACGCGCTTCGGGAGAAATATTTGTTTGTTTATTCAGAACGCGGGAAACGGTTGATTTCGATACGCCCGCAACCCGTGCGATATCATAAATGGTGGGTGACATACACCTTACTCACTCCGGACTGACAGCAATGCCGTTCATCTTACTGGAGAGAAAACGGCAATAGCAATAAATAAGAATTGATAATCAACGATCTGCCCCCATTTATTGTATTCTGAAGCAATGCATTCAAGGCTTCCGGGCAACGAAGGACGGCGATGAAGCGACTTAAAAACGAACTCAATTCACTGATGAACCGCGGCGTTGACCGTCATTTGCGTCTGGCGGTAACAGGGCTGAGCCGCAGCGGTAAGACGGCGTTTATCACCGCGATGGTGAACCAGCTACTGAACCTGCATGCCGGTGCGCGCCTGCCGCTGCTGGGCGCGGTGCGGGAAGAGCGTCTGTTGGGCGTTAAGCGCGTCCCTCAGCGCGATTTTGGCATTCCACGTTTTACCTATGACGAAGGGCTGGCGCAGCTCTATGGCGATCCGCCCACGTGGCCGACGCCGACGCGAGGGGTCAGTGAAATTCGCCTTGCGCTGCGTTTCCGCTCGAATGAATCCCTGATGCGCCACTTTAAGGATACCTCCACCCTGTACCTTGAAATCGTCGATTACCCCGGCGAGTGGCTACTCGACTTGCCGATGCTGGCGCAGGACTACCTCGGCTGGTCCCGGCAGATGACAGGGTTGTTGCAGGGACAGCGTGCCGAGTGGTCGGCCAAATGGCGACAGCTGTGCGAAGGCTTAGATCCGCTTGCCCCGGCCGATGAAAACCGTCTGGCGGCCATTGCCGAAGCCTGGACGGCGTATCTGCATCAGTGTAAGCAGGAAGGGCTGCACTTCATTCAACCGGGTCGCTTTGTCCTGCCCGGCGATTTAGCGGGTGCGCCTGCGCTTCAGTTCTTCCCGTGGCCGGATGTGGATGGGGTTGGCGAGTCGAAGCTGGCGCAGGCCGACAGGCACACGAACGCCGGAATGCTGCGCGAGCGTTACAATTACTACTGTGAAAAAGTGGTCAAAGGATTCTATAAAAACCACTTCTTGCGTTTTGACCGCCAGATTGTGCTGGTGGATTGTCTGCAGCCGCTCAACAGTGGGCCACAGGCCTTCAACGATATGCGCCTTGCGCTAACGCAGCTGATGCAAAGTTTTCACTACGGGCAGCGGACGCTGTTTCGCAGGCTGTTCTCACCGGTGATCGACAAACTGCTCTTTGCGGCCACAAAGGCCGATCACGTTACGGTCGACCAGCATGCCAATATGGTGTCGCTGCTGCAGCAACTGGTGCAGGACGCCTGGCAAAACGCCGCCTTCGAAGGGATCAGCATGGATTGCCTGGGGCTCGCGTCCGTGCAGGCGACGCAAAGTGGGCTGATTGACCTTAACGGCGAGAAAATACCCGCATTACGCGGAAATCGACTCAGCGACGGCGAACCGCTTACCGTATATCCGGGCGAAGTGCCCGCGCGTCTGCCGGGCCAGGCCTTTTGGCAGAGCCAGGGCTTCCAGTTTGAAGCCTTCCGCCCGCAGGTCATGAGCGTCGACCAACCGTTACCGCACATCCGTCTGGATGCGGCGCTGGAGTTTTTGATTGGAGATAAATTGCGATGACGGAACCGTTAAAACCGCGCATAGACTTTACCGGAACGCTTGAGCAGGAACACCAGGAGGCGTTTAAAACGGCACAGACGTTCAGCGGCACGCAGGCTGATAACTTTGCCCCGGCGCTAACGGAGGAGCCTGACGTCGAGGACGGTCCTGCGGAGGCGGTCGTGGAGGCTGCCTTGCGTCCGAAGCGTAGCCTGTGGCGTAAAATGGTCACCGCCGGTCTGGCGCTGTTTGGCGCAAGCGTGATTGGGCAGGGCGTACAGTGGACCATGAATGCCTGGCAAACTCAGGACTGGGTCGCGCTGGGCGGGTGTGCCGCGGGCGCGCTGATCGTGGGGGCGGGCGTCGGGTCGGTTGCCACCGAGTGGCGTCGGCTCTGGCGTCTGCGACAGCGCGCGCATGAGCGTGATGTCGCCCGGGATCTGCTCCACAGTCACGGCACCGGGAAAGGTCGTGCGTTCTGTGAAAAGCTGGCCAGCCAGGCCGGAATCGATCAGTCACACCCTGCGCTTCAGCGCTGGTATGCCGCCATCCATGAAACCCAGAACGACAGGGAAGTGGTAACCCTCTATTCGCACATGGTTCAGCCGGTGCTGGATGCACAGGCGCGACGCGAGATCGGCCGTTCGGCGGCGGAATCGACGCTGATGATTGCCGTCAGCCCGCTGGCGCTGGTCGATATGGCCTTTATCGCCTGGCGTAACCTGCGCCTGATCAACCGTATCGCGAACCTTTACGGCATTGAGCTGGGTTACTACAGCCGGCTCAGACTGTTTAAACTGGTTCTGCTCAATATCGCGTTTGCTGGTGCGAGTGAGCTGGTGCGCGAAGTGGGAATGGACTGGATGTCGCAGGATCTGGCGGCGCGTCTTTCTACCCGTGCCGCTCAGGGCATCGGCGCCGGATTATTGACCGCGCGTTTAGGGATTAAAGCGATGGAAGTCTGTCGTCCGCTGCCCTGGATTGATGGCGATAAGCCCCGGCTGGGGGATTTCAGGCGTGAGTTGATCGGCCAGCTCAAAGAAACGCTCAATAAAAAACCTGCTCCGTGATGTTTTGTTCACTAATCGTGCTGGCTGTCAATATTTGTTGACAGCCATCTTCCGGATCACCGTGTTCTGACATATCATTTTAGTGTTATTGGCTTAAAACGGTGAATTTCCCATGCGTCTTGAAGTCTTCTGTGAAGACCGTCTCGGTCTGACCCGCGAATTACTCGATCTTCTTGTTTTACGTAGCATTGATTTACGTGGCATTGAGATCGATCCTGTCGGGCGAATTTACCTCAATTTTGCCGAAATTGAATTTAATACATTCAGTAGCCTGATGGCGGAAATCCGCCGTATCGCTGGCGTTACGGATGTACGCACCATTCCCTGGATGCCGTCTGAGCGCGAGCACCTGGCGTTGAGCGCGCTGCTGGAAGCGATGCCTGAGCCGTTCCTCTCTCTGGATTTAAAAAGTAAAGTGGAGCGCGTAAATCATGCGAGCTGCCAGCTTTTCGCACAGAGCCAGGAGAAGCTCAGCAATCATAACGCCGCACAGCTGATCCCCGGTTTTAACTTCCAGCGCTGGCTGGACAGCAATCCGCAAAACACGCATAGCGAGCATGTGGTGATTAACGGGCAGAATTTCCTGATGGAGATCACGCCGGTTTATCTGAAAGGGGAAGGGAATACCCGCGTGTTGACCGGGGCGGTGATCATGCTGCGGTCAACGTTACGCATGGGCCGTCAGCTACAGAACATTTCCAGTCAGGACGTTGGCGCTTTCAGCCAGATTATTGCCGTCAGTCCGAAAATGCGCCATGTCGTTGACCAGGCGCGCAAGCTCGCCAGCCTGACCGCACCGCTGCTGATCACCGGCGATACCGGCACCGGGAAGGACCTGCTGGCTCATGCCGTGCATCTGGCGAGCCCGCGTGCGGCAAAACCGTATCTGGCGCTTAATTGCGCTTCTATCCCGGAAGATGCCGTCGAAAGCGAGCTGTTTGGTCATGCTCCGGAAGGCAAGAAAGGGTTCTTCGAGCAGGCGAATGGTGGCTCGGTGCTGCTGGACGAGATCGGCGAAATGTCGCCACGTATGCAGGCTAAACTGCTGCGTTTCCTGAACGACGGCACATTCCGCCGCGTCGGTGAGGATCACGAAGTGCATGTGGACGTGCGCGTCATTTGTGCCACTCAGAAAAACCTGGTCGAACTGGTGCAAAAGGGGATCTTCCGCGAGGATCTCTATTACCGTCTCAATGTCCTGACGCTGAATATTCCACCGCTGCGCGATTGTCCACAGGACATTATGCCGTTAACGGAGCTGTTTGTGGCCCGCTTTGCCGACGAGCAGGGGGTTCCGCGTCCGAAGCTTTCTGCCGATCTCGGCACGGTGCTAACGCGCTACGGCTGGCCGGGCAACATTCGCCAGCTCAAAAACGCCGTCTATCGTGCGCTGACGCAGCTGGAAGGGTATGAACTGCGTCCACAGGATATTTTGTTGCCTGATTACGACGCCGGGACGGTATCGGTCGGCGAAGAGGCGATGGAAGGCTCGCTGGATGACATCACCAGCCGTTTCGAGCGCTCTGTGCTGACGCAGCTGTATCGCAGCTATCCAAGCACCCGAAAACTGGCAAAACGTCTTGGTGTCTCGCACACCGCGATTGCGAATAAGCTCCGTGAGTACGGTTTGAATCATAAGAAGGGTGATGAATAACAAAAAGCCTCTGTAAAGAGGCTTTTTACTTTACGCTTATTCCTTCGCCAGAGGCGTGGTCACGATTTCTGTTTTTGTCTCCCCCTGAATCGACGCAATCCTGCTTTCAACATCTTTTACCTGCTGTGGGCTGTGAAGCAGGGTATAGGTCAGGTCAAACTGCGCGCTGGCACCAGGCTGCAGCTGCTTGACGCGCTTCTGCTCGCGTTCAATCGTAACGGGGTAGGCGTAGCTGGTGCCAGGTTCAATGCCCGTGACATAGCCCTGCTTCAGCGTGTCGGTATTTTTCCATAAGGTCAGCACGGGCAGCTGGCGGGTATCAAACTGAATTGACGCGCCTTTATCTCCGGCTTTATTGACCACTGCTGCGAGCGTTTCATGGTTATTGTCCGCAAGCGGTTTGATGTTAAAGACCATTTCATCAAAACCTTTTGTCGGCCCGGCATAGGTTTGCCAGTCGTTAACGCCCGCTTTGGCGTAATCATTGAATGGGCTCACGCTCACCGCCGGTGCAAGGAAACGAGCGCCTTCTTCGAGGAGCGGCGTCCCGAAGTTGCTGTGATAGATGATCTGGTAATCATGAGGGTAATCTGCATGGTTTGTCAGAACATCGTGCAGGCTGAACTGATTGGTTCCAGGAACGTAACGCAGTTCGGTCATGGTTTGCAGATCGGCTTTTTTAAATGTGCTCTCTTTAATCAAACCCCGTACACGGATCTCATGCGGGGCGGCATCCGCAACCTCGACCTCTACCTGCGACACAGGGGTATTGCCGGCTTTGCCGTGAAGAGTATAAATTTGTCCGTCCGCGGTGACCGGGTGTCCTGTCCACTCATAGCCACAGCGCACCATCATTTCGTTGAAACCATCCAGCCAGCCGAGTCCGTTTCGGCTTTCCAGATTAATATAAGCCGGGTTAACGACCTCTTTGACGGGAGAATTCCACCCCAGTCTGGTGCCAAACCCTTCAACGTGCAGAAGGTTCATCCCGCGGGTCGGGCTTAAGGTAATAGTCAGGCCGTCTTTGCTACTAATAACGATGATTTTACTGCCTTCCTGTTTCCCGCCGTGTAAGACTTTTTGCTCAATGCTGAACGGGTGAGCCTTAACGTTCAGCTCATCACTGGAAACCTTCCAGTTTCCTTTCTCTATGCTGCTTTCAGCACTTGTCAGCACCCAGGTTTTAGCCGCTGCATGGCCAGAAATCATTACCGCAAGGAGCGTAAAAGCGAGTTTGATCTTCATATTTTATCCTTTTTGCTGAAACGATTATTTTCTTTCGTAAGCAAATCTAATGTTTAGACAAAAAGGGAAATGTGATGTGCTTCACTGGGGGCGAAAATAGAGAATTTTAACGATAATAATGCGTTACTGGTCACGTTAATATTGGATGCTATGATTTTTGTTGCATCATTAATGTGAGTTGTGATTGTTTGTGCTTTAACGATTCAGCTTTGAGTTAATAAAAAACCCCGCCATGGCGAGGTTGATAATTAATTGTATAGAATGCTCAGTACTTATTATGCTTTCAGCACGTCCAGCGCGGCAGAGTAGTCCGGCTCGGTGGTGATTTCGTTAACCAGTTCGCTGAAGACGACAGTGTCGTTTTCATCAAGAACCAGTACAGCGCGTGCCGCCAGACCTTTCAGAGGGCCTTCCGCGATGCTGACGCCGTATTTTTCGAGGAAATCCGCGCTGCGCAGGGTGGAGAGGGTAATGACGTTGCTCAGGCCTTCGGCACCGCAGAAACGGGACTGGGCAAACGGCAGGTCAGCGGAAATGCACAGCACAACGGTGTTGTCCATTTCAGTCGCCAGCTGGTTGAATTTACGCACGGATGCGGCACAAACGCCGGTATCAATGCTTGGGAAAATGTTCAGCACTTTGCGTTTACCGGCAAACTGAGCCAGTGTGACGTCAGACAGATCTTTAGCCACCAGAGTAAAAGCCTGAGCTTTGCTGCCAGCCTGCGGAATAGAACCTGCAACAGCAACCGGGTTGCCCTGGAAATGAACGAGTTGTGACATAGATATCTTCCTGTTTACATATAGTTAACGTCGGGGCTAGTGTATGCCATCAGCGGATAACACGGCAAACCAAATTTTTCGCCTTTCCGGGCCGCAAGGAGTCAGTGATGAGAAGCGTTAAGGTCTATGAAGAAGCCTGGCCATTGCATACCCCGTTTGTGATCTCCCGCGGCAGCCGAAGTGAAGCCAGCGTGGTCGTGGTTGAAATCGAAGAAGAGGGTTTTAAAGGTGTCGGGGAATGTACGCCTTACCCGCGCTATGGGGAAAGTCTTGCATCTGTGATGGCGCAGATCATGACTCTGGTACCTGACCTGCAAAAAGGGCTGACGCGCGAGTCGCTACAGCAGCGTTTGCCCGCCGGTGCGGCGCGCAACGCCATCGACTGTGCGCTCTGGAACCTTGAGGCCGCCAGGCAGCAAACATCGCTGACGTCATTGCTGAGCGTGGCGCTACCGCAATCGGTCGTGACCGCGCAAACGGTCGTAATTGGTGAGCCGGAACAGATGGCAGCCAGCGCAAAAGCGCTCTTTGACGCCGGGGCCACGCTGTTAAAAGTGAAGCTCGACGATCGCCTGATCAGCGAGCGGATGGTCGCCATTCGCTCGGCGGTACCCTCGGCCACGCTGATTGTTGACGCCAACGAGTCATGGCATCCCGAAGGGCTTGCCGCGCGATGTCAGCTGCTGGCTGACCTCGGCGTGGCCATGCTGGAGCAGCCTCTGCCGGCGAAGGACGATGCGACGCTGAAGAATTTTATCCATCCGCTGCCTGTCTGTGCGGATGAAAGTTGCCATACTCGCGCGAGTTTGAGCGAGCTTAAGGGCAGCTATGACATGGTCAACATTAAGCTCGACAAGGCCGGTGGGCTGACAGAAGCGCTGGCCCTGGCGGCGGAAGCCCAGGCCCAGGGTTTTTCACTGATGCTGGGATGTATGCTCTGCACGTCCCGGGCTATCGGCGCGGCGCTGCCGCTGGTCAATCATGTCCGTTTCGCCGATCTGGATGGCCCGACATGGCTGGCTGTTGACGTTTCACCGGCGCTCAATTTCAGCAGCGGCGTGCTTCATCTCTGAGGCTGCCAGCGCAGAAGCTCCATCATGGGTTTTAAGTATTTTTCGCTGGCTTCGTCGGAGGAGATCGGCGGGAATTCAGCGGTGATGCAGGGCAGACTCAAATCGGCACACCAGCTACCGAATGAACCGGGTGTTTCATAGCCCACGCTGGTGACGAGTGGCAGGGTGAACGCCTGTGCCAGCCACGCACCCAGATCGGAGTGGCGCGGATCTTCAATACAGGCCAGCGGATCGTGGAAGGAGACAACCCAGGCAGGGTGGATCTTATGGATAAGCTGGCACAGCGCCTGCGTTTCCGGCTCCGATCCGGGTTTGTCTCCCGTCAGCAGGACCACGTCCCGCTCCTCGGCGGAGCTGTTCCAGCGATAAACCGTTTCCCCGGCGCGCCAGTTTGCTGCCGGAAAATTACGGTTCAGGTCGACTCCTCTTGCATTAGCCCGTAATCCAAGCTGACAGCCATCCGGATTCACGGCAAGAATCACATGATGTCGTCGTAGTGAAGGGGTTAGCGTGCGCAGCGCGCATGAGAGCGTGACGACGGACGAGTTCTCATCCCCGTGCGTGCCGGCAATGATCAAACCGCTGTCGCGATCGGCATCGGGTGCCGGGAACCAGATCAACGATGCGCCTAAGAATGAGCGGCCATATTGCTCAGCGCCCGGCGGAAAGGCGCCGCGTTCGGCTCGTGGTCGGGTGATTGCCATACGAAATCCTGATAAAGAAGTCTCTACTGGCAGTGTTGTGTAAAACCCGCCGTTAATCAAATAGTTTCCGTAACGGCTGAGAATTGCCTTAAATCACTATTCAGGAGTAAGTTATTTGCATTTCTTTTTGTCGAAACAAATAATTACGCATCTGCTTGTTACCTGAGTTCATTAAAGGGGATCTTATGAAGCATCCTGTTTCGCGTCTTTTCGCCGCACTGTGCCTGTGCGGACTCTCTACACTCTCGTACGCTGCCGATGTGCCACAGGGCACGGCACTGGCGCAAAAACAGGAGCTGGTCAGACATATTAAAGACGAACCGGCTTCGCTCGATCCGGCAAAAGCGGTGGGGCTGCCAGAGATTCAGGTGATTCGCGATCTTTTCGAAGGGCTGGTGAATCAGAACGAAAAAGGGGAACTGATACCGGGCGTGGCGACGCGCTGGCAGAGCAACGATAACCGTATCTGGACGTTCACCTTGCGCGATAACGCGAAATGGTCTGACGGTACGCCTGTCACCGCGCAGGATTTTGTCTACAGCTGGCAGCGTCTGGTTGACCCGAAAACGACCTCTCCGTTTGCCTGGTTTGCGGCGCTGGCGGGTATCAACAACGCACAGGCGATCATTGACGGTAAAGCGGCACCTGATACCCTGGGCGTGACGGCGGTGGATGCCAGAACGTTACGCGTCCAGCTGGACAAACCGCTACCGTGGTTTAGCAACCTGACGGCAAATTTTGCCTTCTATCCGGTGCAAAAAACGAACGTTGAAAGCGGTAAAGAGTGGACTCGCCCGGGAGCCCTGGTCGGCAATGGCGCATACGTCCTGAACGACCGCGTGGTGAATGAAAAACTGGTTGTCGTTCCGAATACCCATTACTGGGACAATGCGAAAACTGTCCTGCAAAAAGTGACCTTCATTCCGATTAATCAGGAATCGTCCGCCACGAAACGCTATCTGGCGGGGGACATTGATATTACCGAATCATTCCCGAAAAACATGTATCAGAAGCTCCTGAAGGACATCCCAGGACAAGTCTATACGCCGCCTCAGCTCGGGACTTACTACTATGCTTTTAACACGCAAAAGGGCCCGACGGCCGATGCCCGGGTTCGTCTTGCGCTGAGTATGACCATCGATCGCCGCATTATGGCGGAAAAGGTATTAGGTACAGGCGAGAAGCCAGCCTGGCATTTTACCCCTGACGTGACGGCGGGTTTCACGCCTGATCCTTCACCGTTCGAGCAGATGTCGCAGCAGGAGCTGAATGCACAGGCGAAAACCTTGCTCCAGGCGGCTGGCTATGGTCCTCAGCGCCCGCTGAAGTTGACCCTGCTGTACAACACCTCGGAAAACCACCAGAAAATCGCGATTGCGGTGGCGTCCATGTGGAAGAAAAACCTCGGTGTGGATGTCAAACTGCAAAACCAGGAGTGGAAAACCTATATCGACAGCCGCAATACCGGCAATTTTGATGTGATCCGCGCCTCATGGGTAGGCGATTACAACGAGCCCTCAACATTCCTGTCCCTGCTGACCTCCACCCACAGCGGCAATATTTCGCGTTTCAACGACCCGGCTTACGATAAGATTATCCACCAGGCGACGCTGGAAACCACGGCGAAAGCGCGTAATACGGACTACAACATGGCGGAGAAAATCCTCATGGAGAAAGCACCTATCGCGCCCATTTACCAGTACACAAACGGTCGCCTGATTAAGCCCTGGGTGAAAGGTTATCCTATTAATAACCCGGAAGACGTGGCGTATAGCCGGACAATGTATATTGAGAAGCACTGACGGGTACTGGCCACCCGCTAATGCCTGCAACCATCGCTAAACCCACAACTGGCGCGGCTTACAGCGCCAGTTATTCCTTCTGAATAGCTCCCGCTACAGTTTGTCTGAACGACTAATACCAGGCTTAAACCTCTGAAAGCCAGAGAGAATAACAGACCGTGGTGGCCTGTATGTTCTGGTAACGACTGCAGGCTCAGTGACATTTCGGTACGATTACCGAATCAATTTCATGATTGTACAAATAATATATATATGACGAAAATTTATTACGACGTAAAAAATAACTCCCATGAATAAATTCTAAAAATCAGTGTCGTTAGTGTCGAATAGCTTGATAGATGGCTGGTCTCTTTGTTACGGTACCCTTTACAGGGATTATGAACTTACTTCCAATAAATTAAAAAAATACTCAAGGTATAGAAAATGAGATCTCATGTTGTTGAGGGAATGGTCAGTAAAATAGAAAAAATCGCTGAAGATGTTGGACTAACCGAAGATGAATACATGCTAGCGTTAGCTTTTTCGATGTCGATATTGATGGAACACAAAGGCAGTAATCTAATGAATATAGATATAAATGAACTGACGCTGCTTGTTGGTTTGAGGAAAAATAGTGCAGGTAACCCACCAACAAAAGAAGGCAATAGCCCAGTACATTAACTTTGCAGGCCGATATCTCTGCTTTCACGTATTGATATATCAATAAAATGAATGCATTCAGGTCTGAAGTTGCGATTTTCATTAGCGATAGATATTTAATTTTTATTTATGTAAAAAAATAGTTACCGCTTTTTGTTGTTAGTTAGGGTGTCGTCTCACTCATTGTTCATGTTTAGTTTAAAATTCTTAAGAAAAGTCCAGTAATGGACTATTGATCTAAATTGTTGATCATTAGTGGCATTTTGTACTAACATGCTTTTGTAAAGAAATGTCGTTCACTTAACAATCATTCCTTAAAAGGAAAGGGATCACTATGGCCGATACGTTCCAGAACGAGGTGCCCAAGGCACGCATTAATTTAAAGCTTGCATTACACACAGGTGGTGCGCAGAAGAAAGTTGAATTACCGCTTAAGCTACTCACCGTCGGTGATTTCAGTAATGGAAAAGAAGACCGTCCATTATCTGAAAGAGAGAAAATCAACGTCAATAAAAATAACTTCAATAGCGTACTTTCGGAATTTAACCCGGAAGTGAATCTGACGGTTCCGAATACGATGGCCGATGATGATTCGGAAGAGAGCGTGAAACTGAATTTCTCTGATATTAAAGATTTCGAGCCTGAACAGGTGGCCCGCCAGATCCCTCAACTCCGCGCCATGCTGGCCATGCGTAATTTATTACGCGACCTCAAATCCAATCTCCTTGATAACGCCACTTTCAGAAAAGAGCTTGAGAAAATTCTCAGAGATCCGGCGCTGTCTCAGGAGTTACGCGACGAAATGAGTGCCCTGGCCCCGAAATAAAACCCGGGTGCGTCTTTTAATGGATTAAACGAGAGAATGCAGATGTCTGTTAATACTGAAAATGGCTCCGCACAGGGGCAGACCACCGTACTGGAAAAAGAGAGCGTCTACGCCTCCCTGTTTGACAAAATTAACCTGACCCCGGCATCCAGCCTGGGTGATATTAATGCGTTTCTGGACGATGCCGCGATGGCGGACGCCACGGCGGGCGAGCGCCTGACGGCGGCGATGCAGGTGTTTATGGACTGCATCCGTAAATCCGGCCAGCCCGTGGAAAAACTCGACAAGACCCTGATTGACCACCATATCGCCGAACTGGATTTCCAGATCAGCCGTCAGCTGGATGCAGTGATGCACCACTCTGAGTTCCAGAAGGTGGAATCCCTGTGGCGTGGCCTGAAGCAACTGGTGGATAACACCGACTACCGCAGCCCGCCCCAGTGAAGAGTATGTGAAACGGGTGTATGTCGTGCAGCCGGAGCCACCGGCAACGTTACCGGCTGTGACAGAACACGTCGCCCGGCCCCTGAAGCCGTTTGCCGCCGGCATGCTGACGATGCTGGTTGCGTGCGGCGCTGCGGTAGGGGGATGGCAGGTGACGCACCGGCCGGACCCGGTGCAAGTGCAGTTTGCCGCCACGCTTGCCCCGTTGCCCGCCGCCTTGTCTGCAAAACAGTTACAGTCGCTGCGGCAGATGCTGCCGTCAGCGGAAACGGGGCTGAAACAGACGCAACAGCAGCTGGCGAGGATTACGCAGTCGTCACCGGACCGGGCAATCCGCTACGCCGACAGCCTGGTGCAGCAGGCGCTGACCCTGTGGCCGGAAGAGGCGAAACCGCTGGCACAACAGTGGCAGCAGCAGCTGGCCGCCGCCGCGCTCCCGCCCGAAAACCTCAGCGGCTGGCATCAGGGAATGACACAGCTGCAGCAACTGGCAAACCGGCTTAACGCGCTGGATGAGCAGCGGGGGAAGTACATGACGGTCAGCGAGCTGAAATCAGCGGTGTTTACCATGATGCAGTTATTTAACAGTGCCGTGCCGGCAGAGGAGCAGCTGCGACAGCTGTCAGAACTGCCACAGAACCAGCCCTGGCCTGCCGCGCAGCAGAGCCAGACGGAGCAGCACCTGCAGCAGCTGACGGCCCGCTATGCTCTTCTGAAGCAAAAAACGGCGCAATAATCCGGGTATACTCAGGTGCCATTTTTCCCCTGATTAAGACTGCCATACGGAACTGTACCTGATGAACCTTTCCCGCTACCCGATGGGCTGTTCGTCCAGCAACAAAACCTGCAGACCCTGGCGCGAGGAAGAAAAGGGCATCGGAGCCGTCAGTCGGTAAAGAAGGTGAGGGAGCGGCTGAGAAAAAGAAAGAGACTGGCCGGGCAGTGCCTGTCGCGTTGAATCCGGCTTAACAGAATGTGAAAAGATAACAGGGACGACAACGTGTCAGCCAGAGAACGATTTTTCAGGAAAGTGCAGCAGAATATCACCCGTATCCCGTCCGGCAAGAAAACGGCGGAAGCCGAAATTCAGGTATTCCGGCAGCGGATGGATGACCTCGCGCAACAGGTCAGCCAGTGGCTTACGGGGTCAGGGATTGAGGTCATCCTGTCGACGAAACATATCCACGACCTGAGCACGCCGGGCTACAGCCTGAACAGCGGCATCTGCCGTTATGACATCACCACTGTCCTGCTGCAGAACGGCGAGCGCAGCGTCAGCATCGTGCCGGAGCAGCTCTGCCGCGGTACGGAAATGGGATGTGTGACCCTGCGAATTAATGTATCCGGCGTCGCTCAGGTGTATTACTTGAGCATGGCGCCGGAAAGCGGCTGGTTTATCCGCAGTGAACATCAGGGTGCGAAAGAGAATGTCATCATGACGGAAGAGCGTTTTTTCCAGGCGGTCGACAGGCTGGCCTAAGCCCCCCTGTGGGGCTTCGGCGCGATATCGCGCCCGCTTAGGCTGAGCTGGCGGGAGCAGGTATCGCTATTCTAACAGCGCATTAAACTTTGCCAGCCACTGTGGATGCGCGGGCCAGGCGGGAGCCGTCACCAGGTTGCCGTCTACGTGTGCCTGATCGATGCCGATGCTGGCGTAGTGTCCGCCGCTGAGGCGGACCTCTGGCGCACAGGCCGGGTAGGCGCTACAGGTTCGTCCTTTCAGTATGCCCGCGGCAGCGAGCAGCTGTGGGCCGTGGCACACCGCGGCAATCGGTTTACGCGCGGCGTCAAATGCCTGTACCAGCTTTAACACGTCCTCATTTAACCGCAGATACTCGGGCGCTCTCCCGCCGGGGATGAGCAGCGCATCGTAGTCCTGCTCCTTTACGGCGGAGAAGTCGGCGTTGAGGATAAAACGGTGGCCGGGTTTTTCGCTGTAGGTCTGGGCGCCGTCAAAATCATGGATCGCCGTCATAATGTAGTCGCCCTTCGGTTTGTCAGGGCAGACCGCATCCACCTGGTGGCCTACCATCTGTAACGCCTGAAAAGGCACCATCGTTTCGTAATCTTCGGCGTAATCGCCAACCAGCATCAGGATCTTCTTGCTCATCATTCCTCACCTTTATCAATAACGATGATTAAGATATAGCCTGGCGTGGCTGAATTGCCGGAAATAAAAAAGCCCGTCAGAGCACGGGCAACATAAGCAAGTGAATAAGTGATTCGTTATCAACGTTGTTGGAGGATAACGCCGCGTATCTTACGCGGCTGTCAGGCATGCAGGTACCTGACAAATTCGGTAGGTGAAACAATAAATTAAACGTGCGTTAGGGCGCATCAAAAGTGGGGTAAAGGCTATTTTCAAGAAACTCGACCAGATACCAGACTTCACCGCTAAAGATAAACCAGAAGCCAAATATAATAAGAAGCAAAATAATTATGGTGAGTATTATTTCTGTTTTTCCCATTGCAGACTTTACCCACCTGACATCAATTTACTCAAGGCAGGCATTGTATCCGGGCTTTGCCAGATACACCAGTTTCATGCTGCAAGCACTTTATTGCGTCCGTCATTTTTAGCGCGATAAAGCGCATCGTCGACACGCTTAAACAGCTCATCAATACTCTCCCCCTGATTATGCCGTGCCACGCCAATGCTGACGGTAAAGCGAGGCAAGCCAGGAATAGTGATACGGGCAACTGCCGCACGAATCGACTCGGCAATCTGCAATGCGGTGTCGAGGGAGGTATGCGGCAGCAGGATGACGAACTCTTCGCCACCCCAGCGGAACACCAGGTCGTCTTTCCGGCTACAGGCTTCGAGCGTTCGGGAGAGGGCGATAAGCACCTCATCGCCTTTAAGATGACCGAACAGGTCATTGATGTTCTTGAAATGATCGGTGTCCACCAGCAGCAGGCTAAACTGCTGTTGTGCCGGAAGATGATTCAGGTTGCTTTGATCGGTAATGGTGTAGAACTGGCGACGGTTGAGCAGTCCTGTCATGGAGTCACGTAACGCAGCATGTTCCAGCTCCTGCTCCAGCCTTTTTTGCTCGGTGATATCGTGGATGATGCACAGCATCAGCTTGTCACCGTAGATCTCAATGGGCCCTGCGTACGTCTGGACATGGCGGGTGGAGCCATCGGCAAGTCGATGAACAAAGTTGAGCGGCTTATGGCCACCGGGCAGCGCGGCAATCGCAGTCATAATGGGCATGACATCTCGCCCCAGGGTGTTTATTTCCCAGGTATGTTTACTGCACATATCATCATGCGAATAACCATAAAAGTTGAGCGCGGCCAGGTTAGCATCGACGATATGGCCATCGCGTGCAGGATCGATTAACAACATGGGGGCGCTGTTGGTCTGAAAAAAACGCGCGTAAAACCCCTGTTTTGTCCGCCGGTAGTTTGCGGAGCGGCTGGCCTTTAATCCTGAGAGTATTTGCGGGTTGAGCCCCTCGATGACAATCACATCGCCCCAGGGAGCGTAGTGGGTAAGCGAGAGACGACAGCTTAACGGCGTGTCGTTTCCATCCCGGCTGATTGTCCAGATTTCGACGATCTCCTGCTCTGTTTTCAGTTCAGGTACATACATCGCCAGGAGAGTTTGCGCATTTGCGGAATAGATGCCTTTGCGCAGCGCATCGAGCGTTTTATCCCCCATAACCTGCGTAGCGGATACATTCGCAAAAATAACCTGTTCCGACACGGGTGAGATGAGCCACACGGGTGTTTTAATTACATTCAACGCATCAAAACAAGGTTGCGACATAGGCGTTTCCTGTTCATCGGCACCCTGTGCCTGACAATCATGACCGAATGGACTCGCGTGTACTCTTTTGAAACATACTCTACTTGACCCCGTCAGGCATGATTTTTTTGTGAAATAAATGCGGGGTCCGTTTGAATTTTAGTAATGGGTATAATTTGCTTGTCTGAGTTTTTCTGCAGAAGCAGCCACGGTACCTGTTCGGCGGGTAATGGACGGGAGAAAAGGTAACCCTGCAGGTAGTCGCAGCCGAGACGGGTAAGGACCGCCTGCTGTTCTTCCGTTTCGATCCCTTCTGCCACCACATTCATCTCCATGGTTCGCGCAATACTCATAATGGTTTCGACCAGCTTGTAGCTTTTTTCATTCTCCAGCATCGACGTGACAAAGCTTCTGTCAATCTTGAGTTCTTTTGCCGGGAGGACGCTCAGCATCAGCAGGTTGGAATAGCCCGTGCCAAAATCATCAATCGAGACGGTGATCCCCGCACGATTGAACGCATCGAGCAGCTCAATGCTGCGGTCGAGATTTTTAAGTGCAGTGCTCTCCGTTACCTCAAGGATCAGCCTGGAAGGCGACAAGCTATATTTTTCCAGCATCGACGAGACGATATGGAAGATGTCCGGCTGTTCGAACTGGACGGGGGATAAGTTGAGCGACAGCGTCCACTGGCTGAAGCCTTGTTCAGTCCAGAAATGAAGCTGTCGGCACGCCGCTTCAATGGCCCAGTTACCCACCGGAATGATCAAGCCTGTTTGTTCCAGCGAAGGGATAAACAGATTAGGCAGTAAAACGCCTTGCTCGGGATGCCGCCAGCGCAGAAGGGCCTCAAAGCCATGAATAGTCTTATCTTCCGCATGCAAGGTTGGCTGGTACCACAGTTCAAACTGATCGCGCTCAAGCGCCTGAGAGAGTTCCTGTAGAAAACCGGGTTTAGCCGGGACTGCAGTTGACATCTCGGTTCTGTAAACCGCCCAGCCGTTGCGGCCCTCTTCTTTAACGTGATGTAACGCTGCATCCGCCTTGAGTTTCAGCTCATGCAGCGTTTCGCCATCCTGAGGATAGAGGCTGACACCCGCACTGATTGTCGTGCTCAGCGTATGTCCGCAGAGCGAAAGCGGACGTCGCATATCGTCGAGCAGCGAGGTAAGCAGGGCGTTGAGTTTGTCGTCGTCACATTCAGGCACCAGCAGGATAAAGGCGTCTCCGCCCAGCCTTGCCAGGGTCATCTCACGCGTGAGCCGGGCCGTGATGCGCTGCGCAACGGTGATTAATAGCTCATCCCCGACGCTGTGACCCCAGGTATCGTTAACACGCTTGAAGTGATCGACATTCAGGAAAATGACGGCAAATGGCTTATTACTCAGCAGCGCGCTGCGCAGACAATCCTGCATGCGGATATCCATCTGGTGGCGGTTTGCTAGCCCGGTGAGCGCGTCAAAGCGCGCCTGTAGCTCAAGCTGGCGGTTGAGCTGCCGCAGGTTATCCGTCAGCCGGCCGGTACGCCAGTGAGAATCGATAAGCGAAATAATTAACATCACGCCGAGCAGGCAGAGCGTGGTGACCGACACCCAGATGGATAACCCCAGCTCGCCGATACCGCCGGGGAGAGTATGCGACATTTCCTGAAACTGAGCGGCACTCATGCCGGTATAGTGCATCGCACAAATGGCCGCGCCCATGATGAAGGCCGCAAGAAGGCGATCGATAAAGACACCTTTGTGTTTATCACGCAGACGGAAAGCGAGCCACAGTGCCGTGCCGGAGGCAATGATGGCAATGACCACGGACAACGCCACAATGCGACGATCCCATATGATGCTGCCATCCAGCATCAGGGCAGCCATACCGGTGTAGTGCATAGAGACCACCCCAGCGCTCAGGAGCGCCGTGGCAAGGATCAGTCGTAAGGGAGAGAGTTTTTTGCCCGTGACGGCAATATTAATGGCCGTGGTCGAGGCAACCACCGCGACGCCCAGTGAGGTAAGGGTTAACCAAAGGTCGTAGCTCATCATCATTGGCATTTGCATGGACAGCATGCCGATAAAGTGCATCGACCAAATGCCGATGCCCAGCGTGACCCCTCCGGCAATGCGCCAGAACAGGGCAGCCTTGCGGCTGGAAAGGGGGATTTTTCCGGCGCTGTCCAGCGCCACAAAGGAGGCAATAAAAGCCACCAGATAAGATATAGCGATCAACACAGGGTCCCACGATATATTGAGCATTATGCAATCCCACGCCTCAGAGGGTTACCGATTTCGCCTGCCGGCACATCTTAATCTGGCAACGAACATGCGCATTCAAACAATATTAGTTATTTATCGTGAAAAATGACCAGTCATATTAATACTCTACAACTCATTAAGAATATAAAATATATTCCATTTGTTAACGTATTAAGCATTGCTAAACAAAACGAATAATAGTAGCAAAGCACCTTAAATATGAGGGCGATCGTGTCGTCTCACCGCAGGGAATGGTATCGCTTAACATGGCTGGAGACCAGTATCGCAGCATGCCGAGAAGAACATTTTCACTAATACGCTTTTTTTCTCTGACTTAAGACAAATCTCAGGTTGCTAACGGCGAAACAAAAAACCAGCGTCGTTTGCGAGGAAAAACTTCTGAGCCAATGCTATAAGTTTTAATGCCGACCAAAATATAAAATGTGGGTATCATTATGCTAAGAAATATTAGTGTCAGGACCTTTATTATCGGGTTCCTGTTATCTCTTTTTTTGGTAAATGCAGGTGTCGTTGTTCTATTTTCCAGCAATCCCTCTCTCTTTATTTCCCTTAACGTAATCAACTTCGTTGCGCTATTTTTGCTGTGGGTCTACATGACGAAGTATCTTGTGACGCCGATCAATACGGTGAAGAAAAGTATTGAAGAGGTGACAGAGGGCAACCTGGGTGTGTCTATTCCTGAGTTTGGCAATAACTGTGCGGGTCGACTCATCCCAGGGATCAATAGCCTTTCCGGCAACATCGCGACGCTGGTACGCGAGATCAGGGCGTCATCGCAAACAGCTATGACATTATCGGATCAACTCTCGCAACGTAGCGCACAGCTTTCGGTGAAAACCGAGCAGCAGTCTGCGTCTTTAGTGCAAACCGCAGCCAGCATGGAACAAATGGCGGCAAGCACCAAAAACAATGCCGATAACACCCGTCTGGCGAGCGAGCAGGCCAATGTGGCGACGCTGCAGGCGCGCAAGGGCGGGGAGCTGATGGGGCTGGTTGCCACCAATATGCAGTCCATTACTGAATGCGCACAGCAGATGACGGAGATTATTTCGCTGATCGACGGCATTGCATTCCAGACGAATATCCTGGCGCTCAACGCGGCCGTTGAGGCGGCGAGGGCGGGAGATCATGGAAAAGGTTTTTCTGTGGTCGCGGAAGAGGTCAGAAACCTGGCGCACCGCAGCGCAGAGGCGGCGAAGAACATCAAAACGCTGATTGAAGTGACCAGCAGTAACGTTACGCAGGGCGTTACCGTTGTGTCACAGGCGGAAAAGAATATGCATGAAATCGTGACGGGCTCGGGGAACGTCAGCCGGTTAATGGACGACATTTCCGCGTCAACGTCAGAGCAGGAGAAAGGCATTTCTCAGATCACGCTGGCGCTCTCGGAGCTCGAGCGGGTCACGCAAAGTAACGTGGCGATGGCAGAGGAACTTAATGGCTCCTCTGATGTGCTGCGTAATCAGGTGATTGAGCTGCAGGCCCGAACGCGTAATTTCAGACTTGACCCGGGCTCTACTTCTTCATTACCTGGCGGTTCGCCATCCTTCCTTCATCGGCCAGAACACTCTCTCTGATTGAACCTCAAAGCCTGGCGTGCCAGGCTTTTTTCTCGCCTCTCGTGAGCATGTACAATTCCTGAGCGATTTCAGCGCGATGGGAAACATAGTTGTTGCTTAAGCCCTGATGAAAGCTAGACTGACACCGAAAGAGCTAAAAAAGGTGGAGGCGCTGTGGAAAGCATTAAAGGATCTGAACTTAACGTTCCTGACGCAGTTTTTGCGTGGGTGCTGGACGGTCGCGGCGGTGCACGACCGCTGGAAGACAATGATGTGATCGATAATGCGCATCCCTGCTGGCTACATCTGAACTATACCCACACGGACAGCGCTGACTGGCTGGCCTCGACTCCGCTCTTGCCTAATAACGTGCGCGATGCGCTGGCGGGTGAAAGCCTGCGACCCCGCGTGAGCCGAATGGGTGACGGTACGCTGATCACCCTGCGATGCATTAACGGCAGCACGGATGAGCGTCCGGACCAGCTGGTTGCGATGCGTGTCTATATGGACGATGGGCTGATTGTTTCAACCCGGCAGCGTAAAGTCCTGGCGCTGGATGACATCGTGAACGATCTGAAAGAGGGCACCGGGCCAATCGACTGCGGCAGCTGGCTGGTGGACGTGTGTGACGCGCTTACCGATCACGCGAGTGAGTTTATTGAAGAACTGCACGACAAAATCATCGACCTGGAAGATAACCTGCTCGATCAGCAGATCCCGCCGCGCGGTTTTCTGGCCTTACTGCGTAAGCAGCTCATTGTGATGCGCCGCTATATGACGCCGCAGCGCGACGTGTACGCGCGTCTGGCCAGCGAAAGGCTCGCCTGGATGAATGACGATCAGCGACGCAGAATGCAGGATATCGCCGACAGACTGGGTCGCGGGCTGGATGAAATTGATTCCTGTATTGCCAGGACGGCGGTGATGGCGGACGAAATCGCGCAGGTGATGCAGGAGTCGCTGGCGAGAAGAACCTACACCATGTCCCTGATGGCGATGGTATTTTTGCCGAGCACGTTTCTTACCGGGTTGTTTGGCGTGAACCTGGGCGGAATTCCAGGTGGGGCGTATCGCTACGGCTTTACCGCATTTTGCGTCATGTTAGTTGTTTTGATTGGTGGTGTTGCATGGTGGTTGCATCGTAGTAAATGGCTGTAAATTTACGCTTTTTTCACCTTTCACTGAGATCAAAACGCTCTTTTAATTGAGCGAAGTCAATAAACCTCTACCCCGTAAGGTGCAATATTACTCCCGCAGGTGAATGCAACGTCAAGCGATGGGCGTTGCGCTCCATATTGTCTTACTTCCTTTTTTGAATTACTGCATAGCACAATTGATTCGTACGACGCCGACTTCATAGTCGGCTTTTTTTTGCCTCCTGATTCTCAGCGTCTACCCTAAAAGGGACGACAGCAAATTCTGGAGGGAATGATGAGCATCCTTAACGCTCTGCTACTGCCACTATGGCGTCAATCCGATCCCATCCCCACCGATCCGGTGCCGATGCCCGATCCCATCCCGCGTCCTCAGCCGATGCCCGACCCGCCGCCTGATGAAGAACCGATTAAATTGTCGCATCGGACCGCGAGATCTGCGAGGATACGCGCCATCTGACTGCAAAGATGACCACGAGAGACTACTGTGACCGCTTTTTCTACCCTGAATGTTCTGCCCACCGCCCAACTCGATAACCTCAACGAGTTGGGATACCTCACGATGACGCCTGTTCAGGCGGCCGCCTTGCCCGCCATTCTTGAGGGCCGTGATGTACGCGTACAGGCGAAAACGGGCAGTGGGAAAACGGCGGCGTTTGGCCTTGGTCTGTTGCAGCATATCGATGCGGCGCTTTTTCAGACCCAGTCTCTGGTGCTGTGCCCGACCCGCGAGCTGGCGGACCAGGTCGCGGGCGAACTGCGTCGCCTGGCGCGTTTTCTGCCTAATACCAAAATTTTAACCCTCTGCGGCGGACAGCCGTTCGGCGCGCAGCGTGATTCGCTCCAGCATGCGCCGCACATTATTGTCGCGACGCCGGGCCGCCTGCTGGATCACTTGCAAAAAGGCACCGTCTCGCTGGATGCGCTACAAACGCTGGTGATGGATGAGGCAGACCGGATGCTGGATATGGGCTTCAGCGATGCAATTGACGAGGTGATCCGTTTCGCACCGGCCGATCGCCAGACGCTGCTGTTCTCTGCGACCTGGCCGGAAGCCATCGCCGCCATCAGCGGGCGCGTGCAGAAAAATCCGCTTACCATTGAAATCGACAGCGTAGATGCGCTGCCAGCAATCGAACAGCAGTTTTTTGAAACCTCGCAGCAGGGAAAAATTGCGCTCCTGCAGAAGCTGCTGAGCCAGCATCAGCCCGCGTCCTGCGTGGTGTTCTGTAACACGAAGAAAGACTGCCAGTCGGTTTGTGATGCCCTGAATGCCGCCGGACAGAGCGCATTGTCGCTGCATGGCGATCTGGAACAGCGCGATCGCGATCAGACGCTGGTCCGTTTCGCCAACGGCAGCGCCCGCGTTCTGGTTGCAACCGACGTTGCCGCGCGCGGCCTGGATATTAAATCGCTTGAGCTGGTTGTGAACTATGAGCTGGCATGGGATCCTGAGGTCCACGTCCACCGTATTGGCCGTACCGCGCGCGCCGGAAACAGCGGCCTGGCCATCAGCTTCTGCGCGCCGGAAGAGGCGCAGCGCGCCAACATTCTCTCTGAGATGCTGCAGATTAAACTGAACTGGATGAATGCCCCTGTCGGCGTCAGCCTGGTGCCGCTGGAGGCTGAAATGGCGACGCTGTGTATCGATGGCGGTAAAAAAGCCAAGATGCGCCCTGGTGATGTATTAGGTGCGCTGACCGGGGATATAGGTCTGGACGGGGCGGATATCGGTAAGATTGCGGTCCACCCGGCGCATGTCTATGTGGCGGTTCGCCAGGCGGTTGCCCATAAGGCATGGAAGCAGCTGCAAAACGGGAAAATCAAAGGTAAAACCTGCCGCGTACGTCTGCTGAAATAAGGAATGGCGCGTCTCAGAAGGTCCTTCTGAGACGCTAATCGCTTACTTCACTTCAAGCACGTTCAGACGCAACTCTTCAAACTGATTGTCATCTTCTTCCGGCTGCCAGCCTGCAGGCTGCATGGGGATATCTTCCCGGTCAAACGCCAGGTCACCGCCGTTCACCACGTCTGATTCGTGGTTGATTCCTTTGAAGTCGAACAGCTCAACATCCGCGAGATGTGAAGGGACAACGTTCTGCATCGCGCTAAACATGGTTTCGATACGACCCGGATAACGCTTATCCCAGTCGCGCAGCATGTCGCCAATCACCTGACGCTGCAGGTTTGGCTGAGAGCCGCAGAGGTTACATGGAATGATCGGGAACCCTTTAGCCTGAGAGAAACGCTCAATGTCTTTTTCGCGGCAGTAGGCAAGAGGGCGGATCACGATGTGTTTGCCGTCATCGCTCATCAGTTTAGGGGGCATGCCCTTCATCTTGCCGCCGTAGAACATATTGAGGAACAGCGTTTGCAGGATATCGTCGCGATGGTGGCCCAGCGCAATTTTGGTCGCACCCAGCTCCGTCGCGGTACGATACAGAATGCCGCGGCGCAGACGAGAGCAAAGAGAGCAGGTGGTTTTCCCTTCCGGGATTTTCTCTTTCACAATACCGTAGGTATTTTCTTCTACGATTTTGTACTCAACGCCCAGATTTTCGAGGTATTCCGGCAGAATGTGCTCCGGGAAGCCCGGCTGTTTCTGGTCAAGGTTGACCGCCACCAGGGAAAACTTCACCGGTGCGCTTTGCTGAAGATTACGCAGGATTTCCAGCATGGTGTAGCTGTCTTTACCCCCTGACAGGCAAACCATGATGCGGTCGCCTTCTTCAATCATGTTGAAGTCTGCAATGGCTTCGCCCACGTTACGGCGCAGTCGCTTTTGCAGTTTGTTCAGGTTGTATTGCTCTTTTTTGTTAATCTCTTGATTCTGTTGCATTGAGTACTACCTTCGGAGCCAGCTGGTGCAAAAATTTGTCTGCCGCGTATGGTACGGATTCCGGCGACGAATACCAGCACGTTTTACAGCGGCGTTAAATCTGACGCAGACGCCCGATAATGAGTAGTCGGCTTACTGTTCTCCCTGGCGCACAGAGGCGTATGAAAACAAAGGGTTGCCTGTATTGACCGTGTGAATATATCCTGATGGTGTTATCTGTGTGGTGAATTTGCTGCCTGCAGCCAGACGCGTGACTTTTTATAACAAAGAAAAGTCACCGGGACACAACCGGCACCACGCTTTTTCTGTAACTTTTATCCCATTGGAAGGGGTTAACGTGTTCAAGCTTAATTTATCTCTACTGGCGGTTTTGGTGCTGTCAGGCTGTAGTTCCGATCTTGTTCTCAGTCCACCTAAGCAACCTGAATACAAGTCAATGCCTGAAATAACCCAGTCTGTGACGCCATCACAACAGCGTGCAATCATGGCTGGCGAGCGGCCAGACTGGTCAGAAAGAACGCCGGTCAACACAATAAAGCGATATTAATAAACACTTATTTACCAGGGCTGCCATTCGGCGGCCATTTTTCCCCTTGTTTTGAGAGGTGCACAGATGCAACCTGTTTTATGTGTCTTCGAAAACCGCTTATTAACCCGTGGCTAGTGTTATGACCCTCAATCGCTTTTGTTATTTACTGTTGATTTTCGCTGCGCTCGGTAGTCTTCTTACCTCGCATCCTTTGGCCATGTGGTTTCTGCTGATTAATGTGCTCACGATGAGCATGTATGGCGCCGATAAAATGGCTGCGCGTAAAGGTTTACGCAGGGTTCCGGAAGCTACTTTGCTGGTGTTTGGCGCGACAGGCGGCTGGCCAGGCGCTATTGTGGGCCAGCAACTCTTTCGCCATAAAACCCAAAAGCAACCTTTTAAAACATACTTTTTCATCAGCGTCGTCGCCAGCACCGCTGTGATGGCGGCTGTTTATGCTTTCTTGCCTTTTTCTCCTTTATGACTATATCGCACGTCGCTAATTAATCCTCCACCACTGCCAATAGTAGTAGGACTATTCTTAAGGGGTTGCTGTTTTTTGCACAATCTGAATAATACGTGCAACAACACGGACGACAACATCCCATGAAAATAGAATCTATTACACTGGCAGTGTTGGTGGCCTTTTCTGCGCCTGCCTGGTCCGCTTTTCAGGAGCGGGAATATAATACCTGGTATATGAAAAATGCCGTTCTTTATGATATGACGCAGACCTCTGAAGGTTTTCCTGTCATGGTAAGCGTCTCTCAGCCAGGAAGAAAATCCGCTAATTTGCTGGTGTCATATATTACTGAAGGGCGTTGTGGTGAGAATAACCTGCCGCTTAATGTGAATGGTAAAGTGCTGCCCGCCAAATATTACTGTGTTCAGGTTGGGCAGAACAGAATTGAACATTTTTCGGTAGTGGATGCGGACAGCGTCAATGGCATGGTGACGCATTTGAAATCAGATTTCACTCTTCTGCTGCAAAACGATATCAAGATTTGGGCTGCAAATATCAAAACGCCGAAATACGGATTGGCGCCAAGATTCTAAATATGAAAAGCCTGTCTTACGACAGGCTTTTTTGGATGCAAAAATAATTATTTTTAAAATGATATTTTCAGCATGTTATTAATCAATGTGAAGAGTAAGTGGCCGTGCTTTTTTACGTATTTAAATGTGCTGTATGCTAAACGGTACAAAAGAACATAAATGAACGTTGCTGAATGTTCATTATATTATGGATAAAACTCACTACCAGACTTACGCTTGCTAACAGCTTTTAGTTGTTCAACATATCTTTATTGGTAAGGAGCAGCAAATGTCACAACGTAATAGTCTGGATTTACTCAGCCGCAAAGAAGGAATGTATTTGCTAGAGCAAAGCATGGGGTTTGTCTGGCAAGCGGCACTCCGGGCGGTCGCGGTATTGGGTGTCGCAGACCTTTTGGTCGAAGGGAAAAAATCCGTTACGCAACTGGCGAAGGAGCTTAATGTCGACGGCGACTATCTTCATCGAATCATGCGTTTATTGTCTTCTCGTGGGGTTTTCAACGAATTAGCCGAAGCTGAATACGGTCTTAGCCATTCAGCACAATTCCTGTGCTCTGATCATGAATTTTCCTTGCGTGCGGCGGTGCTCATGCTGACAGACCAAACATTCTGGCAGCCAGCAGCTAAAATGGATGAGATATTGCAAGGAAAACCTGTTTTTAATGAATTGTTTGGCAAGCCTTTTTACGACTACTGGCAGCATGACGAGAGTGTAGCTGATAGCAACATCTTTCATGCCGGTATGGCCTCTATGTCATCCGTGGAGAATGAAGTCATTGCAGATAGCTATTCGTTCCCTCAAAACGCTGTCGTTGCCGATATCGCCGGTGGCCTGGGGAATTTGTTGCTGGCTGTTTTACGTCGAAATCCGACTTTAACAGGGATCCTGTTTGATCAAAAAGACGTGCTTAAGCGGAATCGACTGCACCTTTTGAATGATAATCGTCGATGGGAGACCGTCGAAGGAAGTTTTTTTGAAGCCTGTCCTGCAGCGGACATTTATCTACTTAAATATATTTTGATGGACTGGCCTGATGAGAAGGCCGTTCAGATACTTCAATGCTGTAGACATGCAATGAAAGAAAACTCCCGACTATTAATTTTTGAGCCGCTTATTAAAGAAGAAAAAAATGAGCAGGGACGATTTGAAATCGATCTTCTTCTGTTAACAAGCTTTGATGGAGGGCGGGCAAGAACAGAGTCTGAGTATCAGGTCTTGTTTGAACAGGCGAATCTTAAATTGAAAAAAATAATAGACACCCGTTCGTATCTGTCGATTTTAGAAGTCGTAGCTGTTTGAATTGCTTTAATGATATTCGCAGAGCCTATGTCCGTCATTCCGTTTGACCGTATTCCTGCTACTCTTGTTGATTGTACCAGGAGCATGAATATGAAAAACAAAGATGAACAGACAGGATTAGTGGGGCTGGCGATTGGGGCGGCCGTTATTGGGCTGGTTTCAGCGCAGAAACCGATCCATCGCAACAGCATTGTTGATGAACTGGTCAGGCTCGGCAGGCAAAAAGGCGATGGCGTAGAAGATGAGGTTTTCGTTAAAGCCGCCGAGCTGGTCAGAAAAGGGGTATAGCCAATGGCCGAAAGACGAAATGCGAAGTGCCATTGCGGCGCGGTGGCTTTTATCGTTGAGCTAACGGATGGCCTGAACACCGCTCGGCGCTGCAGCTGTTCCTTTTGTCGAATGCGGGGGGCGGTTGTCGTCTCTGCACCGCTGTCGGGGATTACGGTGACCAAAGGTGAGGATAAGCTCACCGAGTACCGTTTTAACACAGGAACGGCTCGACACTTTTTCTGCTCGGTGTGCGGGATTTATACGTTCCATCAGCGGCGTTCTAATCCGAATGAATACGGTGTGAATGTCGCCTGTTTTGAAAACTTATCTCCTTTTGATTTCCCTGAGGTAACGGTAATGGACGGCGTTAACCATCCCACGGATGGGAGGAGTGGGGTGTTTGGCTATCTCTCTTTTCGTGAGAAAGGGGCGAATCAGACCTGATTACCGCCTGGCCACTCTTTAATCAGCCTGGCTATAGTGGAGAGTGGTTAACTGAAACAGGAGAAATTATGCTCTGTGTTGAAAAAGACGATCCGCGTGAGGCACCTGAATCAGGGGACAAAAAGCCTCAACCCGTGAAAAAATAACGTTGCGCATACGTTTACCCGCCACCGGCACTGCTGGTGGCTTTTTATTTCACAGGAACAATGTTAACTGCCATCCAGATGGTTTAACAGAGCGCCGAGATGCCCAACAATATCACCAAAATCAAAAATTAACGCCATCCACAGTACGGCTAAAAGGGTAAGTACAGCAAGGGATACACGACCAAACAACGCTGTTATCCTTAGTGACGAAAGGGCTATCGCCGCAGTTTAAACAGCTTTCTCTCAACTTACCCTCAACCACACGACTCCAGCATCTCTTTTTTGTGACGAACTTCAAAAAATGAGTGAGCCCGCATCATGATGCGGGCTCTGACCATCAGAACTGGTAAACCAGGCCTAACGCTACGACATCATCTGTGCTGATGCCGTTATTTTTGTAGAAGCTGTCATCTTCATCCAGCAGGTTGATTTTATAATCAACGTAGGTGGACATATTTTTGTTGAAGTAGTAAGTCGCGCCGATGTCAGCGTATTTAACCAGATCCTGGTCGCCCTGACCGTTGCCAAGGTCCTTACCTTTTGATTGCAGGTAGGAAAGGGACGGACGCAGGCCAAAGTCGAACTGGTACTGCGCGGTCACTTCGAAGTTCTGGGTTTTGTTCGCCACGGCGTCGGTGTTATCACCATACGGTGTCATATTGCGGGTTTCAGAATACATTGCCGCCAGATAGATGTTATTGGCGTCGTATTTCAGGCCGGCTGTCCACGCATCCGCTTTGTCACCACCCGCAGTGGTATTCATGACCTGCTCATTGGTGCGGTCAGAAGAGGTGTACGCGGCACCTGCAGTAATCCCCATGCCAAAGTCATAGGTGGTAGAAATACCGAAGCCGTCACCGTTCTCGTGACGCGTGTCGCGGCCGTTGTTGGTGCCTTCCTGGTTGTTGCTGGCGTCTTCATTTTTGCCCTGATACTGCAGCGCAAAGTTCAGGCCCTGTACCAGACCATAGAAGTCGGTGTTACGGTAGGTTGCCACGCCATTGGCGCGGCCGGTCATGAAGTTGTCGGCTTTGGTGTAGGAGTCGCCACCAAACTCCGGCAACATATCGGTCCAGCCTTCCACGTCGTACAGGACACCGTAGTTACGACCGTAATCGAAGGAGCCATAGTCACCCACTTTTACGCCGGCGAAGGCCAGACGCGTCCAGGACTGATTATCAGACCCTTCGGTGTTATTAGCCTGAACGTTGTATTCCCACTGCGCATAGCCGGTCATTGTGTTGTTGATCTGAGTTTCACCCTTGAAACCCAGACGCATGTAGGTTTGATCGCCGTCAGCGCCTTTATCATCAGAGAAGTAGTGCAGACCATCCACTTTTCCGTACAGATCTAATTTGTTACCGTCTTTATTATAAATTTCTGCCGCATGCGCAGCGCCAGCCATTAACAGAGCCGGAATCATCAGAGCCAGTACTTTTCTTTGCATTGTGATATTCCTTTGCAGTTGTTTTTATTTAATTACCTGTTGAACTTCCTGAATGAGAAAGTTGTCTCATGCTAAATCACTCCTGTGTAAGAGTAATAAAATATAATTGTTACGAACTAAGTAAAATCTAAACTGAATAAATCAACAGAAATGGTCATTAGTTTGATGAATGATTTAAAACTAAGTATATTAAATTAAAATTATTAATCAGGGGTTAATTACGTTAATCTCAGCGGCGTTATATGCCATTAAGATTATTTATCCATAATTCGTATGAATGTTATTCGGGAAACTAAAGAGATATTCATTGATTATCTGGAACCGCCCGGTGTGAAGACACCGGGCTTTTTTTGTGGCAAAAAATGCCCGGCAAGCCGGGCAGGGGAACTAGTCGCTAGTCGATTTCTCGGCTTTACCCGCCATCTGTGCCAGGAAATCATAGCGTTTTTGCAAATCGGCCGCCGCGTCTTTCCACAGCTGTTCAGCCACTTCCGGCTGCTGCGCGTTTAGGCGACGGAAGCGCTGCTCCTGCATTAACGTCTCGGCCAGGGCATCTGATGGCGGACGCGAATCCAGCGCCAGCGGTAATTTACCCTCATCCGCACGGCGCGGATCGAACCGGTACAACGGCCAGAAGCCGGTAGCCGTCAGCTGTCGCATCTGATCGTGGCTGAGCGCCAGGTCGTAGCCATGCTCTTCGCAAGGACTGTAGGCAATGATCAGCGACGGGCCAGGATACGCTTCCGCTTCCTGAATCGCTTTCACCGTCTGGTTAAGCTGCGCACCCAGCGAGATTTGCGCGACGTAGACGTGACCGTACATCATCATGCTCACACCGAGATCTTTGCGTGCCTTGCGCTTACCGTGTTCACCAAATTTCGTAACAGCGCCTAACGGCGTGGCTTTTGACGCCTGCCCGCCGGTATTGGAATAACACTGCGTATCCAGAACCAGGATATTGACATTTTCGGTCAGGCTCAACACGTGATCCAGCCCGCCGAAGCCAATGTCGTAGGCCCAGCCGTCGCCGCCAATCAGCCAGATCGATTTTTCGACCAGGGCGTCCGCGTCGGTCAGCAATTGTTCAGCACCCGCCACGCCCTGAAGCGCCTGACGCAGCTCAGCAACCTGCTCACGACGTACCTCTGGCGTTGCGTCCGCGTGAAGGGCGTCATTGAGCTCAGCAGGGATCTGCCCGGCAAACTGTTCCAGCAGGCGCATTACGCGCGTCCGGTGCTGGTCGACGGTCAGGCGGAAGCCCAGACCAAATTCGGCGTTATCCTCGAACAGCGAGTTTGCCCAGGCCGGACCGCGACCATTGGCGTCGGTAGTGTAGGGGGTAGAAGGCAGATTGCCGCCATAAATTGAGGAGCAGCCGGTTGCGTTGGCAATCAACATCCGGTCACCGTACAGCTGGGTAAGCAGCTTGATATACGGCGTTTCACCGCACCCTGAACAGGCGCCGGAGTACTCAAACAGCGGTGTGATCAGCTGTGACGTACGAATATCAATACGTTCCAGTTTGCTGCGATCGATTTCCGGCAAACTCAGGAAGAAGTCATAATTGACCTTCTCCTCTTCTACGTGCTCCAGACGCGACATCATATTGATGGCCTTAATCTCCGGATCCTGCCTGTCTTTCGCCGGACAGACTTCGACGCACAGGTTACAGCCGGTGCAATCCTCCGGCGCAACCTGCAGAACGTATTTCTGTCCGCGCATATCGCGGGATTTCACATCCAGCGAATGCAGGCTGGCCGGTGCGGCTTCCATCTCTTCCGGCGAAACCACTTTGGCACGAATGGCAGAGTGCGGGCAGGCCGCCACGCAGTGGTTGCACTGGGTACACAGCTCTTCTTTCCAGATGGGGATCGCTTCGGCGATGTTACGTTTTTCCCAGCGGGTGGTGCCCATCGGCCATGTCCCATCCGGCGGTAGCGCAGAAACGGGCAGGGCGTCACCCAGACCGGCCAGCATCGCCGCCGTCACGGTCTTCACGAAATCAGGCGCCTCATCGGATACCACCGGAGGGCGGTTCGGGCTTGTGCCATTGACAGGCTGCAGCGGCACCTCGAACAGTGACTCGCGCGCCAGCGCCAGCGCCTGCCAGTTGCGCTCGACCAGTTCCTGACCCTTGCTGCTATAGCTTTTGGCAATCGCGCCCTGCAGTTCCACCAGCGCGCTGTCGCCCGGCAGGATGCTGGTCAGATGGAAGAAAGCCATTTGCATAACGGTATTGATACGCGCGGCCAGACCACATTCGCGGGCTATTTTCGCAGCGTTGACCACATAGAAACGGGCTTTTTTCTGGTTCAGCACCGCCTGAACTTCCTGCGGCAGGCGTGCCCAGACTTCATCTGCGCTGTATGGGGTATTGAGGAGGAAAATACCGCCGGGTTTCAGGCGCTCAGCCATCTGATATTTATCGATAAACTGCAGCTGGTGGCAGCCAACAAAGTCAGCCTGAGAAATAAGATAGGCAGAGCGGATAGGCTGTTCGCTGACGCGCAGGTGGGAAACGGTCAGGCCGCCTGCTTTTTTCGAGTCATAGACGAAGTAACCCTGGGCGTACCACGGCGTTGAGTTGCCGATGATTTTGATGTTGTTTTTGGTCGCGGAGACGCTACCGTCGCTGCCCAGACCATAGAACAGCGCCTCAAGTTTAGCAGTCGAGGGCAGGGTGTTTTCCGGCAGGACCAGGGACAGGTTGGTGACATCATCATAGATGCCGACGGTAAAGCGCGGCTTGGGCTTCGCCTCGCTTAGCTCGTTAAATACCGCCAGCACGCAGTCCGGCCCAAACTCTTTGGAGGACAAACCATAGCGTCCCCCGATGGTGCGCGGCAGCGTTTCACGTTCACCGTTATTAAAGGCTTCTGCCAGGGCGGTCATCACATCCAGATACAGAGGTTCCGCCTGCGCGCCCGGCTCTTTGGTACGGTCAAGCACCGCCACCGCGCGGGCGCTTTCAGGCAGAGCGGAAAGCAGATGTTTAGCCGAGAACGGACGATAGAGACGCACTTTAAGCACGCCGACCTTTTCTCCGCGCGTCAGCAGTTCGTCAACCACCTCTTCACAGGTTCCAATGGCTGAACCCATCAGCACAATCACCCGTTCAGCCTGCGGATGGCCGTAGTATTCAAACGGCTTATATTCACGGCCAGTCGCGGCGGCAAAGTCGTTCATCGCCTGTTCAACATGGTCATAAACCGCGTTGTACCACGGGTTCGTGGCCTCGCGGGACTGGAAATAGGTATCCGGATTGGCCGACGTTCCGCGAATAACCGGGTGTTCCGGGTTAAGGGCCCGGGCGCGATGAGCGTCGATCTCCGCCTGCGGCAGCAGGTTCAGGATTGTATCGTCAGCCAGCGGGACGATTTTATTGATTTCGTGAGAGGTGCGGAAACCATCAAAGAAGTGAATAAACGGAACCCGGCTTTTGAGCGTGGCGATATGCGAAATTAAGGCAAAGTCCTGGGCTTCCTGAACGCTGCTGGCGCACAGCATTGCGCAGCCGGTCTGGCGCACGGCCATCACGTCAGAGTGATCGCCAAAGATGGAGAGCGCGTGGGTGGCAACGGTACGCGCAGCAACGTGCAGAACAAAGGGAGTCAGTTGACCCGCGAGTTTGTACAACGTAGGGATCATTAACAACAATCCCTGAGAAGAGGTAAACGACGTGGAAAGCGCGCCTGTCTGAAGCGCGCCATGTACCGTGGCAATCGCACCGGCTTCAGATTGCATTTCAACCACTCTCGGGACATCGCCCCAGACGTTTTTTAACCCGTTACCCGCCCAGGCGTCCGCCTGCTCAGCCATGGTAGAGCTCGGCGTAATCGGGTAGATGGCGATAACTTCACTGGTGCGAAACGCGACTGAGGCAACTGCACCATTACCGTCAATAGTTTGCATAGGACAACACCCTTACATTGCGCAAAAAATAGGGGTCTGTATTACGGCGACAAACCCTGAATATTATCTGTGTATTCTAGCAAACGGGGGATTTTACGATTTTCGCTTTTGTGTCCTCGGTATTCTCGCCATCAATGAGTAGATCAAACTTTTGGCGAAAAAATTGCGAGAAATTGTTTCTGGAGCGCATAAATACGCACTTCCGCTCTCGACGACACGGGATGTGATGCCTATTATGCATAGGTTTCGCATTATTCACGGGGGAGAGAGCATGCGCTCAGCATTTTTGGTAGGGTGTGCCGCATTATTGTTGTCGGCATGTAGCAGTGAACCAGTCCAGCAGGCAACGGCAGCCCACGTGGCGCCGGGAATGAAAGCGGCAATGTCCAGTTCAGGTCAGGCCAACTGCGCGATGATTGGCGGTTCGTTGTCTGTTGCCCGTCAGCTCGATGGTTCTGCTATCGGGATGTGCGCCTTGCCAAACGGCAAACGCTGCAGTGAACAGTCACTTGCCGTTGGAAGCTGCGGTAACTACTGATTATTCTGCGCGCTTAAACATCAGCGTTTTATCGGCTGTCGCCAGCGTTAACTGGTCTTCTGTCAGGTCGACCTGCGCTCCGTTGCGCAGCATATCGCCGATGGCCTGATCCAGCTCATTCAGCTGCGGCTCAGTACAGAGTTTGCGCGTCATGGCCAGCGTTTTCACCTTTAGCTCGCCTTCGGACAATTTCCCCTGTCCGTTGAAGCGGTTGCACATCGCACCAGATACGCTGATGTTATTAACCAGGCTGATATCTGGCAGGGCGCTAAAGCTGATCTCAGGTTGCGCTGTCGCGGTCTTCACGGCCTTACCGTTCACATTTTCCAGCACAAAGCGGTGGTTTTTCAGTTGCTCCGGCTGTACGGAGGCTTTGCCCGGATTAACGCAGCCGGTAAGGACAAGACTAATAACGCTTAACGCAATGAGCTTTTTCATTTTTCTTCTCAAACTATAAATACTGTGAATCTTTTTCCAGTGTAACGATACTCCGCGGTTCGTTAATGGGGTTTATCTGAAAGTGCGGGGAGAGGTGCCGGGCAACGCAGCGGATGCCCGGGTGACGTTAATGAGATTTAAACCCTGCCGCCGTCATCAGCATACGGAAGAGCATGCTGACAGCAGCCAGCGCCAGCACGCTGCCGCCCCAGATAACGGCCAGCCAGAGTAATCTTTTCCAGACAGGTTGTTGCATCAGTGATAACCCTCCCCATGCTGAACTTTGCCGCGAAATACGTAGTAGCTCCAGAAGGTGTAGACCAGAATAACGGGAATGATCAACAGCGCGCCCACCAGCATAAAGCCCTGGCTTTGCGGCGGCGCGGCGGCCTGCCACAGGGTGATCGACGGCGGAATAATATGCGGCCAGATGCTGATCCCAAGCCCGCTAAAGCCGAGGAATATCAGCCCCAGCGTCAGGATAAACGGTCGGCTATGGCTGTCGGGATTGTTCAGGCAGCGCCACTGATACAGGCTAAAAATCACCACCAGGGCCGGGACAGGCAGCAGATAAAACAGATTCGGCAGCGTAAACCAGCGCGCAGCGATGGCCGGGTGTGCCAGCGGTGTCCAGAGGCTGATCGCCGCAATAAACGCCAGCAGTACGAGTAACAGCGTTTTCGATACCTCGCGCATCCGCTGCTGCAGCGCGTTTTCGCTTTTCATCACCAGCCACGTAGAGCCTAACAGCGCATAGGCCACCACCAGGCCCGCGCCGCAAAACAGGTTAAACGCGGTAAACCAGTCAAAGGGCCCGCCGGTATAGGCCCGGCCGGTAACGGTAAAGCCGTTAATGACGGCCCCCACCGTCACACCCTGGGTAAACGTCGCCAGAATGGAACCGCCAATAAACGCCTTATCCCAGAAAGGACGGTGCGCCGGCGTGGCTTTAAAGCGAAACTCAAATGCCACGCCACGGAAAATAAGTCCGATCAGCATTAATGTCAGCGGAATGGTGAGGGCATCAACGATGACCGCATAGGCCAGCGGGAATGCGCCGAAGAGGGCGGCTCCGCCAAGCACCAGCCAGGTTTCATTTCCGTCCCAGACCGGCGCAACGCTATTGACCATCACGTCGCGATCGTCGGCGTTTTGCGTTGCCGGGAACAAAATACCTATCCCCAGATCAAAACCGTCCATCACGATATACATCAGCGTGGCGAAGACGATGATGACAAACCAGATAATGGAAAGATCGATACCCATTATGGCAGCTCCTTATGTTCAGCGGTGACGGCAGAAAGCGGGCGCGCCGGACGTCCGTCGGACTCGGTGGCGAAAGATTCATGCGGCTGCGGGCCTTTTCGGATGAGGCGCACCATATAGCTGTAACCCACGCCGAATACCGAGGTGTAAACGACGAAGAAGGCCAGCAGGCTCACGCTCATATGCAGATCGCCATGGGCAGAAACCGCATCTTTCGTTCGCTGAAGTCCGTAGACTACCCACGGCTGGCGGCCCACTTCGGTGGTGACCCATCCGGCCAGGATAGCAATCAGCCCGGTTGGCCCCATCAGCAGTGCAAACCACAGGAAAGGGCGGGAAGAATAAACGCGCTTTTTATAGCGCAGCCAGAGTGCCGTCACGCCAAGCAGCAGCATCAGCATGCCCAGGCCCGCCATAATGCGGAATGACCAGAAGACGATGGTGGAATTCGGACGGTCCTCCTTTGGAAACTCTTTGAGTGCCGGAACCTGTTTTTCCAGGCTGTGCGTCAGGATAAGGCTCCCCAGCGCCGGGATCTCCAGCCCAAAGCGGGTGCGCTCCTGTTCCATATCCGGCCAGCCAAACAGCAGCAGCGGGGTAGGCTCACCCGGCGGATTTTCCCAGTGCCCTTCAATGGCGGCAATTTTCGCAGGCTGGTGCTTTAAGGTGTTCAGCCCGTGCATATCGCCCACCATGGCCTGGATAGGCGCGACTATCAGCGTCATCCACAGCGCCATTGAGAACATTGCGCGGATGGCGGGGGTATTATTGCCGCGCAGCAGATGCCATGCCGCGGATGCGCCCACAAACAGGGCGCTACTCAGGAACGCGGCTATCGACATATGCAGCAGGCGGTAAGGGAAGGAGGGGTTAAACACCACCGCGAACCAGTCCACGGGTACAACCTGACCGTTGACGATCTCATAGCCCTGCGGGGTCTGCATCCAGCTGTTCGAGGAGAGGATCCAGAAGGTGGAGATAATGGTGCCCAGCGCCACCATGCAGGTGGCGAAGAAGTGCAGTCCCGGCCCGACTTTATTCCAGCCGAACAGCATCACGCCGAGGAACCCGGCTTCGAGGAAGAAGGCGGTAAGCACTTCATAGGTCAGCAGCGGGCCGGTAATGCTGCCCGCAAACTGCGAAAAACCACTCCAGTTGGTGCCAAACTGGTAGGCCATCACCAGCCCGGAGACCACGCCCATGCCAAAGTTGACGGCAAAAATCTTCGACCAGAAATGGTACAGTGAGCGCCAGACCGGATTTTTTGTTTTCAGCCACAGTCCTTCGAGCACGGCAAGATAGCTGGCGAGACCAATGGTGATTGCCGGGAAAATAATGTGAAAGGATACGGTAAACGCAAACTGTATCCGTGCAAGGTGAAAAGCATCTAAACCAAACATGCACAGCCTCAATGTCAAACGGTGTGCTGTTATGGTATAGGGGCGAAGATCAGACTATCAGACGCAGAAAAGTGATTTTTAACCATAACAGTTGATTGAAAGTCGATGCTTTAGGCATCTGATATACTTCGCGGTTAGGGAATAAAAACAATCTTTTTATGAATTTTACGCATTAAACTGCTTGCCTTGTCGTCTGAGCCGTGCGTTAATGGTCTTCTGGTTTTGAGTCCAAATAAATATCTGACGTAGTTTTATAAAGCAGTTCTCATCACGTTGTGCCTCTCCGCAGCCTCTCTTGGGTCTTTATCTACTTTCCGATTAGTTTTTGTTTAAAACCATTATTGCCCAATCGGCCCATTAGTAATTTACGTTTTACGTTTCAGGAGAATCCTATGACTTCTTATATCCATTTTCGCTGCCCATGCTGTCATGGCTCGCAGTACCGTACCTCAGTCTTTGATATGTCTGAGAAAAACCCACTCGGCGCGAAATGCATTTTTTGCAAATCGTCGATGATCACGCTCGACTACCTGGCCGCTGCGCGTCAGGCGCAAAGCCACATCACCGAGTACCGTAAGTAATTCATTTTCAAAACTATAACAGTTAGCTAAATCTTCTCTTTTTCTCCTGCTGATATACACTGTCAGTCATAAGGAGAATCTGATGAAAAAATACCAGCGTCTGGCGCAACAAATTATCTCGCAGATTGAGCTTGGCGTATGGCTGCCGGGCGATAAGCTGCCTTCCCTGCGAGAGCAGGTGGCGAGCAGCGGCATGAGTTTTATGACCGTTGGCCACGCGTATCAGATGCTGGAAAGTCAGGGGCGCATTGTCGCCAGACCGCAGTCGGGCTATTACGTTGCCTCGCGCCCGACCGCACAACAGCCTGCGCCACCCGCCCAGGTGATGCGTGACGAAGCGGTGGATATCAACACCTACATCTTCGAGGTCTTACAGGCCAGCCGCGACCCCTCCGTTGTCCCTTTTGCTTCCGCATTTCCCGACCCCCGACTTTTCCCGCTTCAGCAGCTCAACCGCTCGCTGGCGAACGTCAGCAAAACCGCGACGGCGATGAGCGTGATTGAAAATCTGCCGCCGGGTAACGTCGATCTCCGCCACGCCATTGCCCGCCGCTACGCGCAGCAGGGAATGAATATCTCTCCCGAAGAGATCGTGATCACCGCAGGCGCGCTCGAAGCGCTCAATCTCAGTCTGCAGGCGGTAACCGAGCCCGGTGACTGGGTTATTGTCGAAAACCCCTGTTTCTACGGCGCGCTGCAGGCGCTGGAACGCCTGAAGCTCAAAGCCTTGTCGATTGCGACGGACGTCCGCGAGGGGATTGATCTCAACGCCCTGGAACAGGCGCTGAATGAGTACCCGGTAAAAGCCTGCTGGGTCATGACCAACAGCCAAAACCCGCTTGGCTTCACGCTGAGCGCGGAGAAAAAAGCGCAGCTTGTCGCGCTGTTAACGCAGCACAACGTCCCGCTGATTGAAGATGACGTCTACAGCGAGCTCTATTTTGGGCGTGAAAAGCCGCTCCCGGCGAAAGCCTGGGATCGTCAGGACATGACGCTGCACTGCTCGTCCTTTTCAAAATGTCTGGTGGCCGGTTTTCGCATCGGCTGGGTCGCGGCGGGAAAACACGCGCGGCGCATTCAGCAACTGCAGCTGATGAGCACGCTCTCAACCAGCTCTCCCATGCAGCTGGCGCTGGTGGATTACCTGGCGACCAAACGCTACGACGCCCATCTGCGCCGCCTGCGACGGACGCTGGCCGAGCGAAAACAACAGGCCTGGCAGTCACTTCTGCGCCATATGCCTGCTGGCGTCAAAATTCACCATAACGACAGCGGCTACTTTTTATGGCTGGAGCTTCCGGCGCAGCTGGATGCGGGACTTCTGAGCGAAAAGGCCCTAATGCACCACATCAGCATTGCCCCCGGAAAGATGTTTTCCACTTCTGACGCGTGGACACCGTTCTTTCGTTTTAATACGTCCTGGGCCTGGGGAGAGCGGGAAGAACAGGCGGTCATTCAGTTAGGGAAATTAATTAGCAGCATGCTGGAATAAATTTCCTCGCCCCTCCATTAAATAATCATTTCTTATCCTGATGACGGCACTGTAAATAATTCGCGGTGCCGTATCATAGGAAATCTGCATACCGTCTCTCGCCGCTAACTCCTTGTCTATAATCCAGTTAACGGGGAATGCGCCCTCGGTCACACCTTGATGAAATTTCCTTAAGCCGCACGGTGCGGCGCATTTGCGCGGTCTACGTTTAATAAGGGAGATATTTTTACGGCACGGCTGCCGCTAAATTTCATTGCGACAGGAGTAAATTCTTATGAGCAAAAAATTTGCCCGCAGCAGCCTGTGTGCGCTCGGCATGACTATCATGACAGCGCAAGCCGCAGAACCGCCGAAAGCCATTGGCGACGGGGAAGGACGGCTGGATATTATTGCCTGGCCGGGATACATCGAGCGGGGGCAGACGGATAAAAACTATGACTGGGTCACCCAGTTTGAAAAAGAGACCGGTTGCGCGGTCAACGTCAAAACGGCGGCGACATCTGATGAAATGGTGAGCCTGATGGCGAAAGGGGGATACGATCTGGTCACTGCGTCAGGTGATGCGTCGCTCCGCCTGATCATGGGTAAACGCGTTCAGCCGATTAACCCCGATCTCATTCCCAACTGGAAAACCCTCGACGCTCGGATGGTGAAAGGGGAATGGTTTAACATCGGGGGTAAAGTCTACGGCACGCCGTACCAGTGGGGACCAAACCTGCTGATGTACAACACCAAAACCTTCCCGACGCCGCCGGACAGCTGGAGCGTGGTCTTTACCAAACAGGATCTGCCTGACGGTAAAACCAATCAGGGACGCGTCCAGGCCTATGACGGCCCGATTTACATCGCCGATGCGGCGCTGTTTGTCAAAGCCACTCAACCTCAGCTGGGGATCAAAGACCCGTACCAGCTCACCGAAAAACAGTATGCCGCCGTGCTCAAGGTGCTTCGCGATCAGCATGCCCTGATCCACCGCTACTGGCACGACACTACCGTTCAGATGAGCGACTTCAAAAATGAAGGCGTCGTCGCCTCCAGCGCCTGGCCGTATCAGGCAAATGCCCTGAAGGCCGAAAACCAGCCTGTTGCTACTGTCTTCCCGAAAGAAGGGGTAACCGGCTGGGCGGATACCACCATGCTGCATGCGCAGGCAAAACACCCGATGTGCGCCTACAAGTGGATGAACTGGTCGCTAACGCCGAAAGTGCAGGGCGATCTGGCCGCATGGTTTGGCTCGCTGCCCGTCGTGCCGGAAGGGTGTAAGGCCAGCACGCTGCTGGGAGATAAAGGCTGCGAAACTAACGGGTATAACGAGTTCGACAAAATCATGTTCTGGAAAACCCCCATTGCAGAAGGCGGAAAATTTGTGCCTTACAGCCGCTGGACGCAGGATTACATCGCCATCATGGGTGGCCGTTAATCGCCCGGGAGCAGAACATGACGTACGCGGTAGAGTTTAATAATGTTTCCCGCCTGTACGGCGACGTGCGGGCGGTGGATGGGGTCACCATTGCGATCCGTGACGGAGAATTTTTCTCCATGCTGGGGCCTTCGGGCTCCGGCAAAACCACCTGCCTGCGTCTGATCGCCGGTTTTGAACAACTGTCAGGCGGCACGATCTCAATCTTCGGCAAAGAGGCGAGCGAACTGCCGCCCTGGGAGCGGGACGTGAACACCGTGTTCCAGGACTACGCGCTGTTCCCGCATATGTCGATCCTCGATAATGTCGCTTACGGGCTGATGGTAAAAGGCATAGATAAGAAAAAACGCCATGCGCAGGCCCGCGATGCGCTGGAAAAAGTGGGCCTGAGCTTTGCCGTCGCCCGCAAACCTTCGCAACTTTCCGGCGGCCAGCGTCAGCGCGTTGCCATCGCCCGGGCGCTGGTCAATGAGCCGCGCGTGCTGCTGCTGGACGAGCCCTTAGGTGCGCTCGATCTCAAACTGCGTGAACAGATGCAGTTCGAGCTGAAGAAACTTCAGCAGGAACTCGGCATCACCTTTATTTTCGTCACCCACGATCAGGGCGAAGCCCTTTCCATGTCAGACCGGGTGGCGGTGTTCAATAATGGACGCATCGAGCAGGTGGATACCCCGCGCGATCTCTACATGCGCCCGCGCACGCCGTTTGTCGCCGGTTTTGTCGGCACGTCCAACGTCTTTGATGCAGGCCTTGCGCAGAAAATATGCGGCATGGAGGGCTCCTATTCTTTGCGTCCGGAACATATTCGTCTTAACGAGAGCGGTGAAGTTCAGGTTCAGGGATGCGTGCAGGCCGTTCAGTATCAGGGGGCCGCCACGCGTCTGGAGCTAAAACTCGCTGACGGCGCAAAACTGCTGGTAAGCCAGGCTAATCTCAGTGACGCCTCGCCGCTGAGCGGCATTGCGCCGGGGCAGGTTGTCATGGCGTCGTGGTCGCGCGACGCCATGATCCGCCTTCACGAGGAGAGGTGAAATGGATATGAGCGTTGCGCATCCTCCCGCCTCTCGCACCCGCCTGAGCCGCATGACGGCACTGTTCTGGCGCAAGCCATCGCTCGGGCTGTTCCTGCTTCTGCTTGCGCCGCTGATGTGGTTTGGCATCGTCTATTTAGGATCGCTGCTGACTCTGCTGTGGCAGGGGTTTTACACCTTTGATGATTTCACCATGGCGGTCACGCCGGACCTGACCCTGGCGAACATTCAGGCGCTCTTTAACCCGGCAAACTACGACATTATCCTGCGCACGCTAACCATGGCGATTGCGGTGACCCTTGCCAGCGCCATCCTGGCGTTCCCGATGGCCTGGTACATGGCGCGATACACCCACGGCAAGTGGAAAGCGTTCTTCTATATCGCCGTTATGCTGCCGATGTGGGCGAGCTACATCGTCAAAGCCTATGCCTGGACGCTGCTGCTGGCGAAGGACGGCGTGGCGCAATGGTTTCTCAGCCATATGGGGCTGGAGCCGATCCTGACCTCGCTCCTTACGCTCCCGGCGATTGGCGGCAACACCTTGTCCACCTCCGGGCTGGGACGGTTTCTGGTCTTCGTTTATATCTGGCTGCCGTTTATGATCCTGCCCGTCCAGGCGGCGCTGGAGCGTCTGCCGGCTTCTTTACTGCAGGCCTCAGCCGACCTCGGCGCGCGTCCCCGCCAGACTTTTCGCTACGTCGTTCTGCCGCTGGCGATCCCGGGCATTGCAGCGGGCTCGATATTCACCTTTTCCCTGACGCTGGGGGATTTTATTGTTCCCCAGCTGGTGGGGCCGCCGGGCTATTTCATCGGCAATATGGTCTATTCCCAGCAGGGGGCTATCGGCAATATGCCGATGGCCGCCGCGTTCACGCTGGTTCCCATCGTGCTGATTTCTCTCTATCTGGCGTTCGTGAAGCGTCTGGGAGCATTCGATGCACTCTGAACGCGCACCGCTGTTCCTGAAAGTGGCAGCGTGGGGAGGGGTTATCTTCCTGCACTTCCCGCTGCTGATTATCGCAACCTATGCCTTTAACACCGAAGACGCCGCCTTCAGTTTTCCGCCGCAGGGGCTGACGCTGAAGTGGTTTAGCGTGGCGGCGGGGCGTGGAGATATCATTGAATCCGTGACGTTGTCACTTCAAATTGCTGCGCTCTCCACCGCGATAGCCCTTGTGCTTGGCACGCTTGCTGCAGCGGCGCTGTGGCGAAGCGAGTTTTTTGGCAAGAATGCGATCTCACTGTTGCTGCTATTGCCGATTGCGTTACCGGGGATCATCACCGGCCTGGCGCTGCTGACCGCATTCAAAACCATCAACCTTGAGCCGGGTTTTTTCACCATCGTGGTGGGACACGCCACGTTTTGTGTGGTGGTGGTGTTTAACAACGTGATTGCCCGGTTCAGACGCACCTCCTGGAGCCTGGTGGAAGCGTCGATGGATCTCGGGGCTGACGGGTGGCAAACCTTCCGCTATGTCGTGCTGCCCAATCTGGGTTCAGCGCTGCTGGCCGGGGGAATGCTGGCGTTTGCCCTGTCGTTTGACGAGATAATCGTTACAACGTTTACGGCGGGACACGAGCGTACGTTACCGCTGTGGCTGCTCAACCAGCTCGGGCGTCCGCGCGACGTGCCGGTCACAAACGTCGTTGCACTGCTGGTGATGCTGGTGACAACCATCCCCATTCTGGGAGCCTGGTGGCTAACCCGCGACGGCGAGAACATTGCCGGCAGCGGGAAATAACATTGATTTCAACAGGACAATGCTATGCAAACACATCTGCTGATAAAGGGTGAACTGGTTGCCGGAGAAGGCGAGAAACAGCCGGTTTATAATCCGGCCACTGGAGAGGTACTGCTTGAAATTGCTGAAGCGTCACTGGCTCAGGTCAACGCGGCGGTAGAGGCCGCTGACCGGGCTTTCATCGACTGGGGGCAGACCACGCCCAAAACGCGCGCTGAGTGCCTGTTGAAGCTGGCTGACGCCATCGAGGCGCAGGGTGAAGAGTTTGCCCGGCTTGAGTCTCTCAACTGCGGCAAGCCGCTGCACTGTGCCCTCGGGGACGAAATTCCGGCGGTGGTCGATGTTTTCCGCTTCTTTGCCGGGGCAGCCCGCTGCCTGAACGGGCTGGCCGCCGGTGAGTATCTTGATGGCCACACGTCAATGATCCGCCGTGACCCGGTGGGCGTGGTTGCTTCTATCGCGCCGTGGAACTACCCGCTGATGATGGCCGCGTGGAAGCTCGCCCCCGCGCTGGCAGCCGGTAACTGCGTGGTGATCAAACCCTCCGAAATTACGCCGCTGACGGCGCTGAAGCTGGCGGAGCTGGCAAAGGACATCTTCCCGGCGGGTGTGCTGAACGTACTGTTTGGCCGCGGCAAGACGGTAGGCGATCCGCTGACCGGGCATGAAAAAGTCCGCATGGTCTCGCTGACCGGTTCGATTGCGACCGGGGAACATATCATCGGCCATACGGCGTCCTCCATTAAACGCACCCACATGGAGCTGGGTGGAAAAGCGCCGGTTATCGTGTTTGATGATGCCGACCTGGATGCGGTTGTCGAAGGCGTGCGGACGTTTGGTTTCTACAATGCCGGGCAGGACTGCACGGCGGCCTGCCGTATTTATGCCCAGAAGGGAATTTATGCTGCGCTTGTGGAAAAACTGGGCGCAGCGGTAGCCAGCCTCAAAATGGGTGCCCCGGAGGATGGGGATACCGAACTGGGACCGCTCAGCTCGGCGGCCCATCTTTCACGCGTCTGTCAGGCTGTCGACGAGGCGAAAGCGCTCGGCCATATCCGCGTGGTGACGGGCGGGAGCAAAAAAGAGGGGGCAGGTTACTACTTCCAGCCAACCCTGCTGGCAGGGGCAAAACAGAATGATGCCATCGTTCAGCGCGAGGTGTTTGGCCCGGTGGTGAGCGTCACCGAGTTTGACGACGAGGCGCAGGTGCTGGCCTGGGCGAACGATTCGCAGTACGGCCTGGCCTCGTCGGTCTGGACGAAAGACGTGGGCCGCGCCCATCGTCTGAGCGCGCGCCTGCAGTACGGCTGCACCTGGGTGAATACCCATTTTATGCTGGTGAGCGAAATGCCGCACGGCGGCATGAAATTATCCGGCTACGGAAAGGATATGTCGGTGTACGGGCTCGAGGATTATACGGTTGTCCGGCATGTGATGATAAAACACTAAGAATCATGCCCGGCGGCCAGTATCGCCGGGCGTTTTCTTACCAGCCACAAACCTCGTGCTCATTTTCCGTATCATAAGCGCGAACGGTATTCACCAGATCTTTCACCATGTCTGCGGCGACGTCCGGGATGAGCAACTCCATTGGGGCGTCTGTTTCATACTCCACCGAGACGCCGTTGCTGTTGTTGGTCACGGTCACGGTGTACGTTGCTTTACCCACGCTATTACTCCTTATGTGTATTAACCACTTTTCCGATACCTGCGCCCTGAAGCGTAACGTCAGGATCGGCAAAAAAGTCGATATTGAAATACGTATCGTCGGTCAATAACTCAATGCGGTGCCATTTTTGCGGCGGTGAGATGCCAAACGATCCGGCCTCGATCACCAGTTCCAGATCCGGTTCTGTCGCATCTGCATCCGGGAAGCCAAAATAGCGCACAGTGCCCTGCATCACGGACAAACGGCCGTAGACGCTGGCTTTAGTATTATGATGGGTGAAAAGGGCTTTTGGCGCCGTGTCTTTGTTCCAGAATGGCGTGGAGCGGGTATGAACAAAATTCTCAGGAATACGTAGCATGATGGTTTCCTCGTAAGTAAAAGCCGTTTAAAGCGACCTCAGTACCTCGGGTTCGACGAAAAAGTCGATGTTGAATAGCGTGTCATCGGACATCACTTCGATGTGATGCCATTTCTCAGGCGGAAAAACGCCGAAGTGGCCGGCCTTGATAATCAATGTGCTGTCGGGCTCAGGGGTCAGTTCATCGGCATAGCCTAAGTAGCGCACGGCACCCTGCATCACGGTCAGGCGAGGATAGACGCCCGGACGGGTACCGGTGTCGAGATGACGCTGAAAGATCCCGGCAGGAGCGGTATTTTTATTCCAGAAAGGGGTGGAGCGGGTATGAATACAACTCGGCGGAATGCGCAGCATATTGCCTCCCATGAATGTCTGCCTTAATTAGACGCCTTTTCAGGATACAAAATTTATCAAAAAGTGCATTTAATATGCATGTTATCAATAAAGGTTATTGTCCGCTCTCCCAATTTGTTACGCAGAATACTCAGTTGTTATTAGCCTTAATATTTAAGTGGTTATTATGTAATGAAAAAACTTGATCTGTATCAACATATGACGCATATTGCGTGCGGTTATTTTTTCGGCTCTGGTATTAAGAATGACGTTGTATCAAAAGATGTTGGTTTTTTACGCAATCATGGCTTCCATCTGCGCATTAATTACCTGGTTTCTCTCCAAAGACCGCAAACGTATCCGCCTGCTCAGCGCTTTTCTGGTGGGATCAACCTGGCCAATGAGCTTTCCCGTTGCGCTTCTGATCTCGCTTTTCTGAAGCACGCTTCCCGTTTTAGAAGATGAATATAGCATTCCTGATGTGATAACTGTATAAATACACAGTGAGTCATAAAAGGAGTGCTTATGAACAGTTTTTACTCGCAGCAGGCTGGCTGCACCGTGCGCTGGCATGATTTGCCCGGCACCGGCGATCCCGTGGTGTTCATTCACGGGCTGGGCTGCGCCGCTTCCTATGAATACCCCCGCGTCGTTCGTGATCCTCTTTTTGGTGCGCGCAGAGCGATTCTTATCGATTTGCCCGGCAGCGGCTACAGCGATAAACCTCTCCACTACAGCTACCGAACCAGTGACCAGGCCCGTGTCGTCGTGGAACTGATTAACCATCTCAAACTCGATACCTTCTGGCTCTATGGTCACAGCATGGGCGGCAGCATTGCTATCGAAACGGCGGGGCTGCTGGCCACGCGCGTTAAGGGACTGATGGTGTCAGAACCTAATTTTCACGCGGGCGGGGGCATGTTCAGCCGCTCTATTGCGGCACAAACCGAGCAACAGTTTCTGGAGCAGGGTTATGACGCCATGCTGCGGGCAGAAACCACGGCGTGGGCGGGGTGCCTGCAGAGCAATGCCCCTTATGCCGTCTGGCGCGGTGCATCGAGTCTGGTGGAAGGCGTTGAGCCAGAATGGGAGGCACAGTTCCTGTCACTCCCTTGCCCGGTGACGTTGATTTTCGGCGAGCTGTCGCTGCCTGATGACGATGTGGATAATCTGCAGCAGAAGGGCGTTGCGGTGAAAATCATCCCTGCGGCAGGGCACTCAATGTCCTGGGAAAACCCCTCTGCACTGGCGAAGACGCTAGCCGGATGTATGGTGGTGTGATAATGGCCCGCACTGCTGCGGGCCAAATATCAGGATGTAGGCCGGGTAAGCGCAGCGCCACCCGGCAAGAAAAGCGGCTACATTGTTAATCAGCGTTCAGCGCAATAACGCGTGTAAGGCCTGACGCGCGCCAGGCTGGATATCATGCGGATGCTGGTAATCAGTGTTCTCTATCGCGCGGCTATAGAGCGCGACCAGCCAGTCATACACGTATGCGGTGGCCGCATGCACAGGCTGTTCCCCCAGGCGCGTCAGGCGAGGCTCGGCGCTGCTGACCACTGGCGTAACGAAGATGGCCTGCCCCTTGCGGATGCGGCTGGCAGGACGCGTCGCCACGGGCGTCTGGTCGTAACCCAGCCAGCCAATGAAGTTACCCATTACGGCATGCAGTTGTGCAGCGCTGCTTTTATCCGCTTCGACAATACGCTGAAGCTGTTGAGGCAGATCCAGCCGGTAGCTGGTGACCACCAGAACATCCGCGATTTGCTGTAACACCGCGGGTTCCAGCCCAAGACGGGCGGCCATGGCCTCGCTTCGGCTCCACTGACGCAGATGATTTATCCATACTCTGTGTGCCAGGCGCGCTTTGTCTTTTGTCTTGAACAAACCGGCGCTTTCCTGTGCGCTATCGGCAAACAGGTCAATGCTATCCGTAAATAGCCCGTTAACCTGTTCCTCGCGCGGCTGCTGAACGGCCAGTAGTGTTTCAAAGGCTTTTAGCGGCGGCAACAGGCCATCAAGCAGCTCACCGTGGCGGGCGGCGCTGCTTTGCAGCGTGCGCACCATGTTTTCTGCCTGAGCGCGTCGGGTACCCGGCTCCTCAACTATTGGTGCCAGGTAACTTTTCATCAGCGAACAGAGCTCCTGGTGCAGCGCGTTTTTCAGCGTGCTGAGACGCTTCTGTCGCTGCGCGGGTAGCGTGGCCTGAGATAACCACTCGATGACGCGCTGCATGCTGTGGCTGTCCAGCGCCTGCAGCGTGCCCCAGCGTAAACCCGGTTTCCCGAGCAGATGCTGTACGGCTTCATCAAGATTCTGCCGGGTGGTAAAGCGAGCATCATGGGGGGTAATTGCCCACACCAGACCCGGCAGAGCAGAGTCTTCAGCAGGCTGCGTCTCTTTGACCCAGTTCATTAACGCTTTTGCTTTTTTGGCCGTCTGTCCGTGCTCCGCCGTCGCATTACAAATGACCAGCACATCCGGCTGCAGCTGTTGACGATAGTGCTCAAGCAGCCACTGGGATTTCGCCTGGCGCAACGGGTCGGCCCGGTTATCTTCAAAAACCGGGATATCAACGATATCGACGTTATCGAGCGCGCCATTCTCAACCGGCAGCACCAGCTCGCGGGTCAGGAAGGCAAGCACATCGACGGGGATGCTGATGGCGTTGAGCATTTCACCGTTATTCAGCGGATGAAGCAGCGTCTCCTGCGCATCCTGAAGGGCTGGCGTGCCGTCGTGCGTCAGGAACCCTTCACCCGGCAGCCCAAAGCTGTCTACCAGCAGGCTAAGCGGGGCGGCAAGCTCGCGGGCGTGGCTGGTCTGATGCAGCACATGGGCCAGGTTTAACCATTGCTGGGTCAGCTCCTGCTGCTCGCCCCACAGCAGCGACCAGACGCTGGCCCGCGTGCTGAGATCGAGTGAAGGCACCAGCTGGGCAAACTCATGCCACAGGGCATCATCAATTTGCTGTTTGGCGGCGGGTACCGTGCTCTGCCAGAAGCGGGCGATGGCCCCCACTTCCTGAGCCGTGATGCCGGGCACGCCCTGCGGCTGGCGCAGGCCGCGCCATTTCTCCAGACGCGTCTCAATGACCGCCTTATCCACCGCGCGCATCTGCGGATGCAGCGTCGTGCGGGCAATAAACAGCTGCACCAGCTCGGCCTCGGTGACCAGGCTCAGGCGCAGCGGGAACGCTTCATCAGCCACCTCCGGGTTTTCCCGGGTGAAGCGGACGGCCATGTTGGTCAGGGCATGTCCCGGATTGATATGCGAAAAATAGTCAAAGGTACGCTGGCCCGGCGTCACGTTCAGGCGTCCGTTACCGCTGCCGCACAAAGACAACAGCAGGTGCGCTTTCGCGCTCTGTGAATGGCCGTAAAGCCCGATGCTGCTCTGGCGGGTCATGGCGCGTTCAATGGCCTGCTCCCGCGCCCGCGCCGCGTTGATGCGAGCAAGCAGGGCGTCGGCATCGTTATCCAGCACAGGGGCGTTCAGGCGCGTCTCATTAATCCACCCGATTAATGCCTGAGTGGTGGTCGTCGTCGCTGTCATTTCAGGTATACGCTCCCGCTGTCGATCCAGTAGTGGCTGCCGCTGTGTCGGCGATCGGCCAGAGTATTCAGTTTGAAGGTTAATGCGTCAGGTGCCACCGGCGTGCCGTCCTGCAGCCAGGCATCGCTCAGCTCGAAGGCCTCAGGACCTTCCTGCTTGCTGCCGCCGCAGAGTTTGAGCCGCACGTTCAGCACGCCGTCGCCGGCAATCGCTTTCGCCAGTTCAGCCGAGTTAATGCTGAGCGTGTAGAGCGGTGTGGCGGGCCAGCGCGCGTTCGCCAGCTGGCGGAAGCCGAGGGTGACGTTACCGCGCAGCGGGAAGTGCAGACGCGCGTCGAGCTTCGCGCCAGGCTTATCGAGATCGATATCCTGATACCAGACGTTTTCCTCGCGCAGGGTGTTGACGGTGTTATCCAGCACGCCCAGATAGCGCACGGTTGAATACGCGCCAATGTCCGCGGCTTTAAAGTTGAAGCGCGGCAGGCGCAGGTCGAGCGCCAGGCTGCAGAGCATGGCCCCCACGGCGGCCGTCGATTTCGGGTTGCCAATGCGCCCCTGCTGGCTGAACGGATACCACTCGTGCACCTGGTATTTATCCAGCCAGACGATGCGGTTGACCGGCACCGGCTGCAGATGGCGAATGAGCGCCTGAACGCCGGGCAGACAGCCAGGGCGACCGGTGATCAGCAAAATATCGCAGCTGTAATGGGATATCGCCTCGCACACCGCGTGAAGCGGTGAGGCCAGCGTAAACTGTCCGGCCAGCATTGCATCCTGCATTTCGCGGAAATTCACATGCAGCGGCACGGCGAAGAGGTCAAAAGCGTCTGAACCCGCAGGCAGGGCATGATCGATCGCCTGCTGCAGGTAATTCATCACGTTGCGGGTCGGTTTCTGCGCCAGGAGATCGCCAAAGGTGGCATGCAGACCGGCCAGCGGATCGTCAACGTCGCTGGACTCCCACGCGGCAAGAATGGCATGGCCAATCGGCATGAAGAGCTGAAGCGCCGTTTGCTGGCGGAGTACGGCCTGGGTATCAATGCGCCCGGAGTCGCCGAACAGCGAGGCCATCAGCAGCGAGGCGTCCGCAATGCCGGATTTCTGCAGCTGCGTTTGCAGGGCAGGCAACACATAGCGCTGGATCACGTCCAGAAGCGTATCGTCGCCCGCGACTTTAAAGCCTTCGCGGAACAGCAGCTGCGGGGTGATTTTGACGTTATTCCCGGAGCCGTCATCCAGCTGATAATGGGTGATCGCCATATCCGTTGTGCCGCCGCCGATGTCGATGGAGGCGACGCGCAGTGCGCGGCCCGGCTGGCTACCCGGCTCAGGCTCGCGGTCCGGGCGGGCCAGGGAGGCGAAGAAGGCTTCCGTCTGGCCGCCAAAACGGGATATCGCTTCGTTATACAGCCAGACCAGTTGACCACAGCTGGCTTCATCCCACTCCATCTGTATTTCAGGCACCGGCACCACGCTTTTATCCTGCTGTTTGCGGGTGACAAAATCCTCATCCTGCGGGTGCCAGCCCATCGCTTTCCAGACAATGGCGATAGCTTCGAACATGCGGCGACGGAAAATCTCGCGCTCCTGCTTTGGCATGGCGGAGGGCAGCGTCAGGATCAGGGTGCGCAGCTGGCGTGGAGACGCGGGGAAGCCCAGACGCAGGCGCGTGGCGACGCTGTTGATCTGCCCCAGGGCCTGAGCCAGTAGCTCGCACAGCATGTGCGTCATCAGCGTGCTGCGGCTGTACTGCGGCGAGAAGACCGGCAGCCGCTCGTCCTGCGGCAGCGTGAAGAGCGGCTCTCCGTCATCGTTCATCAGGTTCATCAGCGGAAACGCGGTGGCAAGCGGTTCACGCTGGTTTTTGCTGTTCATCTGGCTAAAGCGCCAGTCCTGTACCACCGGCGTTTCATCCCACAGATAGCGACGCGGGCTGGAGATGCCGCTGTTACCTTCGGTCCCCAGACGCTGCATCGCCAGCTTGCGGGCTTCATCACCGACACGAACAATCGACGGCCAGACAAACGCATCTTCGCGGCCGCTTTCAACCGAGAAGTGCTGCTTGCCAAAACGCGCTTCCGAAAACTCGAGACGGCTGGTGAACAGTGGCTCATTCAGGAACTGCGGCTCGCTTAACGAGCGCACCTGCAGCTCAGCGGTCTGGCGCAGCCCATCGTTCGCATCGCCGTGGTCTTCAATAATGACGCCGCAGGTGTGGGTATTGCCCACGTCGAGGATCAGGTCAACCGGAATGGCAGGCGTGCTGAGCGTATGGGTAACAAATTTCACTTCCGGCACGGTGAGCTGCTCACCGAGCATGGTCAGCAGGTTGAGCCAGTGGGCCTGATATTCAAAACTGCGCATCGCCTGCTGCAGGTCGCGTTCTGAGCGGTTTTCAACGCCGTCGGCATACTGGGTAAACGCCTCGCGCAGCCAGCCGTCAATCCAGGTCTGGTCGAGGAAACTTTCAACTTCATTGTCTCGCCAGGCCAGCGCGAAGCGGGTGCCGTTCAGAATGTCGTTTTCCACCGGGGACAGGGCGGACGTGGCATGTTCAGCAATCTGGCTGTCAAGCGCAAGGGTCACGCGGTGCGTATTGCCAGCCGTGTCGGGGGTATCAAGCTTGCGCACCTGAACGCGGGCCCAGTTATCCGGGCCTTCAACAAAGGTCCGCGGCGGGTTGAAGCGCAGGAACGGAACCGGAAGCCAGACGCCATCGAGCACCGCCAGCGACTGATGCAGCGGAATGGTGGTTTCCGGTTTGACCACTTCAGGCTGGCCGCCGTTCATTCCCGGCACGGTATAGCGCCCGTTAACCAGGTCGAAATCGAGTCGCAAAAGCGGGCCGTTCGCGGTTTTACGTACGAAGCGTCCGTGGCTGGCGGTGTCCTGTGGCGTCAGACCGAAATCAAGGAACTGCACGCCGCTGTTAGCGATAAGCGTGACGCTTTGTTTATAGTCGCAAAGATTTACCAGCATAGAATCAGGCACCTGCTTTCTTGAACGTCAGTGGGACGACGGTATTTGCGTCATAACGGGCGCGACATTCTGCGATATCGCTGGTGCCTGCTTTACAGGCAATCTCCGGCATCGGGTAGCGGGAACCGTCGGTGCAGCGGGCATGACCGCGACTCTTAATCATCAGCTCGCCATTGCTGTGCAGCCCGGAGAACACTTCCACGCGGCAGACAACGTTGTCGCCGTGGACAACGCGGGCGAAGCCTTTATTGTTCTGGATCTGGTAGCGCAGCGACGGCGGCTTGCCGGTCACCGGATCTTTCACATCGAGGATGGCGCGCCAGGTTCCATTCAGGAAACGCGTGGATCCCGCTTTCACCTGATTCGCTTCCATCACCATGGCATCTTTCGGGATGGCGACAATTACCACCGGAGCAGGCTGTGGTGCCGGAGCCGGTTCTTTTTCTTTGCTCGCTACGACTTCTGCCTGATGCAGCGGTAAGTTCATGGCCAGCGGCTCAACCGCTTTGATCGGCTTTGGCGCAATCTCCACGGGCTGAGGGACGGGTACCGGCGCGGGCTCTGCGGAAGGCGCCTGTTTTGGCCACAGCAGCGGTGCGGCAATGGCGGCGACAATCACGGCGGCAACCGGCAGCGTCCACAGGGGGATACGGCGCTTTTTCGCGACAATTGCCGGGGCCGGTTCCTGAACGGGTTGCGCAACGACGGGAGCTGGTTCGGGTTCATACAGATCCTCCGGCGTAATGCGCACCACCGTGGAAGGGGCGACCAGCGGCTCGTCAGCGTGCTCAAAGGTCATCACCGGTTCAGGTTCTGGCTCGGGTTCCGGATCCTCAATGACAACGGGGGCAGGCTCGGGGATCAGCGATTCACGCAGGCAGTCGAGAACATCGTCGCGCGCATTTTCATTCAGGTTTACAAACCCCCAGAAGCTGATGACCGGCTTTCCGTCCACCAGGAAGAGGAAGTTTTCCCCCGGGAACTGAAACGCCTTCGACAGCAGAGAGCCAAAAAGCTGTTGCGCGGTTTTGGGCGACTGCAGGCATTTCTTGCTTAGCGACTCGACGCTGGCTAGCGTGTTCTCCAGGTAGCGCAGGGCGCGATAGCGGTCATCTTCATCGGCCGCTTTCCAGCTCGTTACGCTCCCTTCAACAGGGGAATACCAGTCCACGCGGTCGCCGCTGTCGTTGACCTGAGGAATAGCCAGACAGTCGACAATGGCCTGTTGTTTGCGCAACCGGAGCGCTTCCCGGATTTGTAACGCTGATTCAAAAACGGCTTGTCCGCCGCCGCCAACGGCCTGAAAGTCATCCAGATTACCGGTACGTAAAAGAGTTTTTGCCACGATTTGATCCCATATACTTCTTCACACCGTTACTTTAACGAAATAGGGCGTCAAACAAACGGAGGAAGAGACGCTAAAAGGGCCGATTTCTTGCGGCATAGAAAGTGACGGTTGTGCTTGACGGATAATGGCACTTAAGGCAAATCATCATTTTGGGGGCTGGCTGTAAAACCAGCAAAAAACGCGGCTTTAGAATAACCTGATAGTGTTTCGTTATTTGCCAGGTCATAACGCCTGTGCTGTTATTACGGTTCTATATAATAAAACTGTCAGGGTTATAACCATGTCTACAGGGAAAACACTGCTCGCCCTCGCGCTGAGCGCGCTTTTACCAGCCGGTGCCGCATGGGCGGCAAACAACGACACCCTTATTTACTGTTCTGAAGCGTCCCCCGAGTCGTTCAACCCGCAAATTGCCAGCTCTGGCCCATCTTTTGTGGCCAGCTCACAGGTGCTATATAACCGCCTGATCAATTTCGACCCGGTGAAAAACACCCCGGTCCCGTCGCTGGCGGAGTCCTGGATGATTTCACCGGACGGCAAGACGTATACCTTTACCCTGCGCAAAGGGGTGAAGTTCAACAGCAACAAATACTTCAAACCGACGCGCGATTTTAACGCCGATGACGTTATTTTCTCGGTCATGCGTCAGAAAGACCCTAAACACCCGTACCACAACGTTTCGCAGGGCAACTACGAATACTTCAACGATGTCGGCCTCGATAAGCTGATTCAGGACGTTAAAAAGGTTGATGATTACCACGTTCAGTTCACCCTCAGCGAGCCCAACGCCGCGTTCCTGGCCGACTGGGGGATGGATTTCGCCTCCATTCTTTCCGCTGAATACGCCGACGCGATGCTGAAAAAGGGCACGCCTGAGAACGTTGATACCTGGCCGATTAGTACCGGACCTTATGTACTCCAGCAGTACAAAGTGGATTCGTTGATTCGCTATGTCGCTAACCCGAACTACTGGGACGGCGCGGTTCCAACGAAGCATCTCATCTTCTCCATCACGCCAAATGTGGAAACCCGTCTGGCGAAGCTGCAGACCAACGAATGCCAGATTATTCCCGCGCCATCCCCGGTGCAGTTCGATGTTATCAAGAACAATAAAGACCTGACGCTGCACTCAGTAGATGCGCTGAACGTGGGTTATCTGGCGTTCAACACCGAGAAAAAACCGTTTGATAACGTGCTGGTGCGCCAGGCGCTTAACTACGCGACCGACAAAAAGGCTATTGTTAATGCGGTCTTTATGGGATCGGGTACGGTGGCAAAATCGCCGATCCCGCCAAATATGCTGGGCTTTAATAAAGATTTGAAGGACTACAGCTACGATCCTGAAAAAGCGAAAGCGCTGCTGAAGCAGGCCGGGCTGGAGAAGGGCGCGGAAGTCACGCTGTGGTCAATGCCGGTTCAGCGTCCGTATAATCCTAACTCGCGTCGTATCGCGGAGATGATTCAGAGCGACTGGGCCAAAGTTGGCGTGAAGGCCAAAATTGTCTCCTACGAGTGGGGCGAATACCTCTCCGGAATGCGTAAAGGCGAACATGACTCCGCGCTGTTTGGCTGGATGTCCGATAACGGCGATCCGGACAACTTTGCCGATGTGCTGCTGGGCTGCAACAGCATTAAAACCGGTTCAAACGCCGCGCGCTGGTGTGATAAGGGTTATGATGGTCTGGTGCAAAAAGCGAAGCTGACCAGCAACCCGGCTGAGCGTGCGAAACTCTACGGCCAGGCGCAGGAGATTTTCTACCAGCAGGCGCCTTGGATCGCGCTGGCAAACGGCAAAACGTTCTATGCGACCCGCAGCAACGTAACCGGGTACAGCGTGAGCCTGATGGGCAGCGATTTCTCGAAAGCGAAGCTGAACTGATCTTATGCCCGGTGGCGCTGCGCTTACCGGGCCTACGGTTCCCCCTGTAGGCCGGGTAAGGCGTAGCCGCCACCCGGCAATTCTCAAGGAGTGACAATGTCACATTTAAATGAAGTTATCGCCCGTGTGGATGCCGCGATTGACGAGGGCGTCATCACCCACATGAATGAACTGCTGATTGAACTGAGCGATGACGCTGAGCTGAGCCGCGATGAACGCTACATCCAGCAGCAGCGCCTGCGGACCGCGATTTCGCACCACGGTAAGCAGCATAAAGAAGAGATGGACGCGCGCCACGAACAGTTGACCAAAGGTGGCTCAATCCTCTAGCGATCAAAACTGGCGTCGCGCCACCAGCCAGGCACCGACGACCAGCATCACCGCGCCGCATACCGGGCCGATCAAAGCGCGCAGCGGAATACCATTACTTCTCAGCACGTCCATCACCAGCCCGCCGATGAGCTGGCTTGCCACCAGCACGGCGATGGTCGTCGCCGCGCCAACGTTCTGATACCCACTGATACTGGCAAACACGAAAAACGACCCCAGCAGCCCCGGGATAAGCGTCCACCAGCGTATTGTTGCGCCCAGCTCGCTAAACCCGGCGAGGCCCTGTTTCAGCAGCAGTATGCTGACAAACAGCACAATGCCCACCAGGGAATTCAGCAGCATCGCGATAAGAATAGTGGAGGAGGACTGGGTGATGCGCACCATTAAGGTGTTTTGCACCACCAGACCGATCCCCGCTGCCACCAGAAACGCCAGCGTCAGTGACTGATTCATGGGATGGCGTCCGGGTCGCTGCGCTCGTCCAGCTGCAGCTGCATAAACGTTAAGTCCAGCCAGCGGCCAAATTTGGTTCCAACCTGCGGCATTTGCCCCGTTGTCACAAAACCGAGCGTTTCATGGAGATGAATCGAGGCCTGGTTTTGCGCTTCAATTCCCGCCACCATGACATGTTTGCCGATCTGACGAGCTTCGATGATCAACGCCTTCATCAACGTGCGGCCAATGCCTTTGCCCTGATGAGCCGGGTGGACATAGACTGAATGCTCTACCGTATGGCGAAAACCATCGAAGGCGCGCCAGTCGCCGAAAGAGGCGTAACCGGTGATTGCGCCGTCTTCTTCACTCACCAGAACCGGGTAACCCGCGAGCGTGCGCGCCTCAAACCAGGCGATTCGGTTGTCGGTATCAACGGTTTTATCGTTCCAGATGGCGGCAGTATGAAGCACCGCGTGGTTGTAGATCTCTCCTATCGCTGCGCAGTCTTCTTTGCAGGCGTGACGAACGATCATGATTAAACCTCTGTGTTGTTCACTATAGTATTACGTTGTAGCTACGATATTACACAACTGCATCACCCGATCGCTACGGCATAAGCCATATTTTTTTGTTATCAAAAGCCCATTGAAATGCCGTTCATACACTATAGTATGACGTCATGAACACCATAACAGACACAATGAATCAACGGATTAGCGCAAGAATTCGCCTTGAACGCGAGTCTCGCGGCTGGTCCCTGAGCGAGCTTGCTGACCGGGCAGGCGTCTCCCGCGCCATGATCCACAAGATAGAGCGCGGGGACAGTAGCCCGACAGCCACCTTGCTTGCCCGCCTGTCAGGGGCGTTTGGCATCAGCATGTCCACGCTGATTGCCCGGGCCGAGATGCAGGAAGGCAAGCTGCTGCGCCTGGCAAACCAGCCCGTCTGGCGCGACCCGCAGACGCACTACCTCCGCCGCCATGTTTCTCCCCGCACCGATTTGCCCATCGACCTTGTTCAGGTTGAACTGCCTGCGGGCAGCGATGTTCCGATGCCTGCCTCTTCTTATGCGCTGGCACGTCAGCTTATCTGGCTGCAGTCCGGTGAGCTGGTGTTTCAGGAGGGCGATACGCGCCACGAGATGCACGCCGGAGACTGTCTCGAGCTGGGGCCGCCAAATGACTGCCGGTTCATCAACGAAACGAATGAAACCTGTATCTATCTGGTTGTACGGCTTAACCAGTCTGGCTCGTAATGCTAATGCGATAACGCCGATCGTGAGCCAGGCTGTAATGACATTTGTACCAGAAGGAGATCCCGATGAATCAATCTGTTTCGCAAAATCGCCGCTGGGTACTGGCCTCTCGTCCACAGGGTGCGCCGGTTGCGGAAAATTTTCGTCTGGAAACGCAGCCTGTTCCAGCACCTGTTGAGGGGCAGCTTTTGCTTCGTACCGTCTGGCTGTCGCTGGACCCTTACATGCGGGGCCGCATGAGCGATGCGCCATCCTATTCGCCTCCGGTAGAGCTGGGTGCGGTGATGGTGGGGGGCACGGTCAGCCGCGTTGAGCAATCCCGTCATCCCGATTTCAAACCGGGTGAGTGGGTGCTGGGCTACAGCGGCTGGCAGGAGTATGAACTTTCAGACGGCAGCGGCCTGGTGAAGCTCGGCGAAAATCCGTCTCATCCTTCCTGGGCGCTGGGTATTCTGGGCATGCCGGGCTTTACTGCCTATATGGGGCTGCTGGATATCGGGCAACCCAAAGCGGGTGAAACGCTGGTGGTTGCCGCGGCAACGGGCCCGGTGGGCGCGACCGTTGGGCAGATCGGCAAAATCAAAGGTTGCCGGGTGGTCGGCGTCGCCGGTGGTGCTGAAAAATGCCGCCATGCCGTTGAGGTTCTCGGGTTTGACCTGTGTCTGGACCACCATGCGGCGGATTTTGCCGAACAGCTGAAACACGCCTGCCCGAAAGGAATTGACGTTTATTATGAAAACGTCGGCGGAAAAGTATTTGATGCCGTTCTGCCGCTGCTGAATACCTCCGCCCGCGTGCCGGTTTGTGGTCTGGTGAGCGGCTACAATGCGACGGGCCTGCCTGAAGGGCCGGATCGCCTGCCGCTCCTGATGGCGACCATTCTGAAGAAACGCATTCGTATGCAGGGCTTTATTATCGGCCAGGACTACGGGCACCGCATTGAAGAGTTCCAGGAAGAGATGGGGCGCTGGGTGCGGGAAGGTAAAATTCACTATCGTGAACAGGTCACGGACGGGCTGGAGAACGCGCCTGAGGCGCTGATTGGCCTGCTTGAAGGGCGTAACTTCGGCAAAGTCGTGATTCGCGTCGCGAGTGACAATAAATAAACAGTACTATGGCGGGGTTTCCCGCCATATTTATTTGTGAAGATACGATATATTGTCTTTAATTAATGGACATGGCATTTCGCGCCCTCATCACGGATGAGCGCGAAACCGATAAAAAACAAACTTTGCTTTTTTTGATGTTTTTATGTACTTCCCACCACCAGGCATGACGATACAGGATATATCGGACCAGCGTCGTTTTATTAAAACTGGCGTTTAAAAATAGCATTAAGTTTTAGCTACAGGAATTGAACATGCTTGATTTGGATCACTTAGAAAAAGCCCAAAGGATCAGTCTTACCATGCAAGTTGAACTCAGTTTGAAAGGAGCGTTAATTACAGGCTCACTCAAACCTGGGGCACGACTGATTACGAAAGAGATCGCCGATAAATTAGGGACCAGTATTACCCCGGTTCGCGAGGCGCTTTTGCGCCTGGTGTCATCAGGGGCGTTACACGCCACGCCAGCGCAGGCATTTCTGGTTCCGGAGGTGACGCTGGAGCGGTATAACGAGATTAACGCCATCCGAAAACAACTTGAGCCGATGGCGGTCGCCGCCGCGTGCCAGAATATGTCAGACGGCAAGCTGGAGGCATTGCGCAAAATGTCAGAGGTATTCCATGAAGCCATGCGCAACGGAAACGTTCAGCAGGCGCTTCATGCGAATCGCGTCTTCCGGTTTACGCTGTATCAGTATGCGGAAATGCCCACGCTTAACGCGTTAATTGAACAACTCTGGGTGCGCATCGGGCCTTGTATGAACTATCTGCACCAGGAGCTTAACGACATCAAATCGTCGACATATCACTATGACGAACTCCTTTCCGCCCTTGAGCGAAGAGATGTTGATGCCTGCCAGAAGGCAATTGATCGGTTGATTGATGAAGCGAATTCTCTTTTACAGCGACAATATTTTAACTAAGAGATTATTTAACAGAGCGACTATATACCGCACCTAATTATTTATCTGGTGAATAACTCCTGATGGTTTAATGCCATCAGGAGGGTTATTTTCTTTATAAAATAAACTTTTGTTTTTGCTTACTCGAAGCGATAAGAGACCGACAGCCCGACGCCGTAGTTACGGCCAGGTGCAGGTTCGTAATAACGCCCGTTGGATTCGTTGACAATAACTGAGCCGACGTACTCTTTGTCGAACAGGTTATCGACGCGACCAAAGACGTCCATGCCCCAGTTGCCATAGTTGAATTTATACCCGGTATTCAGCCCGACCACGGTATACGACGGGGCTTTCGCCGTATTCTCGTCGTCGGCCATGATATCGCTCATATAGCGCACGTCTGAGCCCGCGTACCAGCCTTCTTCAGGCTGCCAGCCAAACGAGGCGTAACCCATGTTGCGGGCGATGCCCGGCATACGGTTACCGTTGCAGTCTGCGTCGCCGCATACGTTGGTGCGATAGGTAGCGTCCAGATACGTCCACGCCAGCTTCAGCTTCCAGTTCTCAGCAAACTGCTGGTCGAGGGAGACTTCCACCCCCTGACGACGGGTTTTACCGGCATTTTTATAGCTGGTACGCCCGCCGGAACTGGCATCTACCACGATCTCATCATCCGTATCGGTGCGGAACAGGGCTGCGGTCAGCAGACCATTGCCGATGCGGGTTTTGCTGCCCACTTCATAGGTGTTGTTGGTGGACGGCTTCAGGCCCATATTCAAACCGCCCTGGTTGTCGGCACGGTAGGAGAGTTCATTGATGGTTGGCGTTTCAAAGCCACGCCCTGCGGCGGCGTACAGGTTCCACGCGTCCGTCACGGCATACTTCACGGAACCGGCCGGGAGCCATTTGTGATAGCTTGCGTCGCCGCTGTCATCGCCATTGCCCGGCGTAACGTAACGATCGTTGGAATCGAACCAGACCGAGCTGTAGCGCACCCCCGCATCCACCGACAGTTTCTGCGTCAGCTGCCAGCTCGTTTGCAGATAAGGATCGACGTTCCACATCAGGTTACGTTCGTTTCGACGTTTGTCACCTTTTACGCCGTAATCCGGCACGCCGTTGTTCATCACGAAGTTCTCGTATCCGCGACGATCTTCGCTCAGGTTTTCGTAGTTCAGACCGGTGGTAAAGGTGACCGGCACCAGCAGCTCGCCACGGTGCGTCCAGCGGGTATCAATGCCCTGATAATGGCGCTGCATATCAATCACCCCGCCGGAGTGGGAGGGTTTCAGCTGCGGCTGGTAGGGAATCGACTGGTACTGTGTCATTTCACGCTCACCGGCGTACATCATCACGCTGAGATCGTCCTGCGCGCTGAGCTGGCGGTCGTAGCGCAGACCGGCCTGGGTCTGTTTGATGGTCTTACGCGTGTTGTACTGATCGCCACGCGGAGACTGGCGCGGGTTGTCCCGCCACTCCTGATAGTCCAGTCCGCCCGGGTCGTTGGCCTTCATGTCCACGCTGTTAAAGATAAGCGTCAGCTTGCTGACGTCATCAATCCGCACGCCCAGTTTGGCGTTGGCAAGGTTCTTACGCGCGCCGCTATGGTCGCGAAAACCTTTGGTGGTGAAGCGGGTGGTAGAAACGGTGTAATCCACATCGCCCGCGTGGGTACCATCACCCATCGCGCCGGTGGCTTTCATGCCGTAGCGCCAGGTCCCGTAACTGCCGTAATAGCTGCTGGCTTCAATGGTCGGCGGCTGCTGCCCGGTCTGGGTAATGATGTTAATCACGCCGCCAGAGGCGTTGCCGTACAGGGCAGAGAAGGGACCGCGCAGCACTTCGACGCTCTCCACGCTGGAGAGATCGATGTTGGAGGTCTGGCCCTGTCCGTCCGGCATGGTGGCCGGAATACCGTCGACGTACATACGGATACCGCGCACGCCGAAGGTTGAGCGGGCACCAAACCCGCGCATCGACAGCTGGAGATCCTGGGCATAGTTCTGACGGTTCTGAATTTGCAGCCCCGGGACGCTGCCAAGGGATTCAGACAGGTTGATGCGAGGCGTGGCCTGGCGCATATCATCGCCATTAACGACGCTGACCGCTGCCGGGGTATCCAGTTCAGATACGGTTTGCGGCGTGGCGCTGACGATCATGGTTTGTTCTTCCGCGCTCATCGCGCTAAGCGGCGCAAAAATAACGGGAACCAGCAGCAGCGGGAGAGAAGCCTTACGGGCAGAAATGATTTTCATGAATAAAACCGGTTGTGGTGTATAAACGAACCAAATGGAACATGTCCATACATGTTAAAGGTTTTGTAAATGTTTTGAAAACTATAACCGCACATTGCGTTAATGAAAGGCGAAGCGGGAAAGAAAAACTCCACATTTCCTTCATTAATGATTATTATTCTCATTATCAAAAGGCGATGCCATGACGTTGCCTGCCGGAAGTGATGTCAGCAGAAAACCCTCTTTTTAAGAAAAGGAATTGTTATGTCTTTACGTCATCTGTGCTCGCCGCGTCTGAGCGTGTCGCTGCTGTCTGCCACTTTACTGTTTGCCGGATCGTTCCAGGTGCATGCCGCCGAAGAGGTGCTGCGCAAAGCGGTGGGTAAAGGGGCGTATGAAATGGCGGTGAGTCAGCAGGAGAATGCGCTGTGGGTGGCAACGTCGCAAAGCCGTAAAACCGACAAGGGTGGCGTTGTCTATCGTCTCGATCCGGTCACGCTGGACGTAACGCAGGCGATTCATAGCGATCTCAAACCCTTTGGTGCCACTCTTGACAGCGGGAGCCAGACGCTGTGGTTCGGTAACACCCTCAACGGCGCGGTAACGGCCATTGACGCAAAAACGGGTGACGTAAAAGGGCGACTGGTACTGGATGGACGTCAGCGTAGTGACACCGTCAAACCGCTGCAGCCGCGCCAGCTGGTGGCTGACGACAGCACCCACACCGTTTACATCACGGGCGTAGGGAAAGAGAGCGTGATTTGGGTAGTTGATGGCACAACGCTGAAGCTGAAAGAGACCATTATCAATACCGGTACGTACGGCACTGGCCTGGCGCTGGACGCGCAGGCGAAACGTCTCTATACCACGAATGCGGACGGCGAGCTGGTGACGATTGATACGGCCAGCAACAAAATTATCAGCCGTAAAAAGGTGCAGGATGACGGGAAAGAGCACTTCTACCTGAATCTGAGCCTCGACACTGCCGGTCAGCGCGCGTTCCTGACCGATTCAAAACAGCCGGAAGTATTGGTCGTGAGCCTGAAAGATGGCAGCGTGATCGAGAAAATCGCCGCGCCGGAATCACTGGCCGTCCTGTTTAACCCGGCCCGCAATGAAGCCTATGTGACGCACCGTGAAGCTGGAAAAGTGAGCGTGATTGACGCGAAATCGTATAAGGTCACCAAAACCTTCGACACGCCGGTCTTCCCGAACAGCCTGGCGCTCTCAGCGGATGGCAAAACCCTGTACGTGACGGTGAAACAAAAATCCACCCGCCAGCAGGAAGCCACCCAGCCTGACGATGTGATTCGTATCGTGCTCTAGTATGGGGTTGCCCGGTGGCGCTGCCGCCTGCCGGGCCTAAAAACCGTGAAATGTAGGCCGGGTAAGGCGAAGCCGCCACCCGGCTTTTTTATTAACGCGAGGTCTCTTCTACCAGCGGCGCGTCGTGCTTTTCATCATCAGGATGAACCGGCGCGGTACTGTGGATTTCGTGAACGCGTTTACGCACGCCAAACCAGCCGGCAATCAGCAGCACGGCCAGCAGCGGAATGGTCGCGATGGTGTAGGTGCCGTTCGGGTAGTCGAACGCCATCAGCACCAGCACGCTGAACAGGAAGAGCAGGGTGAGCCATGACGTCACCGGTGCACCCGGCATCTTGAAGCTCACATCAGCGGCTTTGCCCTCTTTAATGGCTTTGCGCAGACGCATCTGGCAGACCACGATAAAGGCCCAGGATGCGATAATGCCCAGCGCGGCAACGTTCAGCACGATCTCAAACACCCGGGACGGAACCAGATAGTTCAGGAACACGCCAAAGACATACACCACCAGCGTCGCCAGAATACCCGCGTAAGGAACCTGCTGCTTGCTCATCTTCGACATGAACTTCGGCGCAGAACCGCCCATGGACATGGAGCGCAGGATACGACCGGTAGAGTAAAGGCCGGAGTTCAGGCTGGAGAGCGCCGCCGTCAGCACCACGATATTCATGATACTGCCTACATAAGGTACGCCCAGCTTAGAGAAGAAGGTGACGAACGGACTTTGACCCGCCTGATAAGCGGTCCACGGCAGCAGCAGCACCAGCAGTACCACAGAACCCACGTAGAACAGACCGATACGCCAGATCACGCTGTTGATGGCTTTTGGCACCATCGTCTGCGGATCTTTACATTCGCCTGCCGCGGTACCCACCAGTTCGATGGAGGCAAAGGCGAACACGACGCCCTGAACCAGCACCAGCGCAGGCAGCAGACCGTGCGGGAAGAAGCCGCCGTTATCGGTTATCAGATGGAAGCCAGTGGCATTGCCATCCAGCGACTTACCGCTGCCGAGGAAGACGGTACCCACGACCAGGAACACCACGATGGCCAGCACTTTTACCAGCGCAAACCAGAACTCCATCTCCGCGAACCACTTCACGCCGATCATGTTCATGGTGCCGACAATCGCCAGCGCACCAAGCGCAAAGACCCACTGCGGCACATCGCCAAACGCGCCCCAGTAGTGCATATATAGCGCAACAGCGGTGATATCGACGATACCGGTCATCGCCCAGTTGACGAAGTACATCCAGCCCGCAACGTAGGCCGCTTTTTCACCAAGGAATTCACGGGCGTAAGAGACGAAGCTTCCGCTGGAAGGACGATGCAGTACCAGTTCGCCCAGCGCGCGTAGTATGAAGAAAGAGAAGATCCCGCACACCAGATAGACCAGGGCGAGAGCCGGGCCAGCCATCTGCAGACGTGCACCCGCACCTAAAAACAGACCCGTTCCGATAGCGCCGCCGATGGCGATCATTTGAACCTGACGGTTGCCCATCGCTTTGTGGTAGCCCTCTTCGTGGGAGTTCAACCAGCGACGTTTAGCAGCATGATGATCGGCTGCGCTTTTATTGCTTGTTTTCATTGAGTTACCTGTTTGCCTGTCTGAACCATTATCGTGATAGTCCTGCCTGGCAGAAAGCAATACAAACGATTGCGTCTGCGCAAACACATGTCGCCTTCCCAGTCATTCTGCGTATGGATAAGGCGAACATGGCGAGGCATCCTACCTGCAATTCATAAGCGACGCAAAATTTAACCGTGCCGAAAGTGATGTGCGTCGAAGGAAATCGTGTGGTCAGAGCAGACGGCGATCACAACACGCTGAATCATGGTGAGTTTTTAGACAAAACAATCGCGGGGTTGATTATTAAATCATCAGATTCGCTTAATAATTACAAGGTGGTAAAGATTTTGACTGCCGCAGAGCATCCGCCTGTAACCTGAAAGCGGTAACAGACTGGCGATGGCTCTGCGATAACTCACAAAAATAGACGCCAGGCTTCAAAAAACAGAACGGCTAACCGCCAAAAACGGCAATCGCCTGTTGCAGGCGCGTCGTGCGCTGCGTCAGGTGATTTGCGGCGTGAGTGACGTTATCCACCATTCCCGTATTGTTTTGGGTCATTGCGCCGATACGGGAGATGGATGCGTTAATGAGCGTCAGCGCCTGGGTTTGCTCCTGCGTGGCGTGGCCGATCTCCTTAATAAGGGAGGAGACCTGCAGAACGTTGTCGATCATGACCGTCAGCTGCGTTTCGGTCTGTTCCACCTTCTCCACGCCCGCGTTGACGCTGGAAACGTTTTTCTCAATCAGCGCTTTGATCTCTTTCGCCGCCGTCGCCGAGTGCTGCGCGAGATTGCGCACCTCAGCCGCCACCACGGCAAATCCGCGTCCGGCTTCACCGGCGCGTGCCGCTTCAACGGCAGCATTCAGCGCAAGAATATTGGTCTGAAAGGCAATACGATCGATAACGCTGATAATATCGACGATCTGGCTATTATCCTGCGATACGGACTGCATCATACCGATGGTCTCTTTCATCATCGCTTCACCGCAGCGGGCGCTGGCGCGGGTGCGATCCGCCATCTCGATGGCTTCTTTCGCGGTTTCCGCCGTCTGCTGCACCGCGCTGGCGATCTCTTCTACCGCTGATGCGGTTTGCTGCAGAAAGTCTGCAGTCTCTTCTGAACGCGTCTGCAGCGCTGCACCTTCTTTCGCGACCTGCTGGCTGATGGTGCTAATACCGCTGATTTGCGCCCCGACGTCGTCCACCAGCGAATTGAGGTTTAAACCAGACTGATTCACCAGGCGCATCATCAGCCCGACGTCATCGATCCTGTCAAAATGGTAATAGGTTGTTTTACGCCCTGAAACCACACGCTGCATCTGTTGCACGATGGATTTTACCGGCCGGGCGATCTGCGCATGAAGATAACAGGCGAGGGCAGAAAACAGCAGTACCAGACTGCCGGCCTGAACGCGACTATCAGAGAATAAATATACCGCCAGACAGGAGAGTAACGCTGTCGCCGCAATACCGAGATGGATTCGTTTGCCAGTGCTAAGACATTTAAAAAGCGACATAAAAGAAAATAAACCGCGTCGAACTAACAGTCCCTTATAAAAACGGTAATGTTTTAATTCGTTATTACGTACTTTCTCATACAGTTTTTCACTGGCCGCGATCTCTTCCCGTGAAGGAATATTTCGCACGGAAATATAGCCCGTCAGAGTTTCATCCTGCCAGACCGGCGTCACGTTAGCCCGTACCCAGTAGTGATCGCCATCATGACGACGGTTTTTCACCATCCCCGTCCAGGTTCCACCTTGTTGTAGGGTAAACCACATGTCCCCGAACGCCTCGGCAGGCATGTCGGGATGGCGGATGAGGTTATGCGGTTCACCCAGAAGATGCTCTTCTTTATATCCGCTGGCTTCAATAAAAGCGGAATTGGCATAAGTAATATGACTTTTTGTATCGGTGGTCGACATTAGCGTCGAACCATCGTTAAGCAAATACTCGTTTTGTGTAACGGGAGTGTTACGCCTCATGAGTAACTCCATGATGATGTGCAAGAATAAAAAAACACCCGGAAAACGCTCAGGTAAGATTAATGTGATTATTTTTATAACTGTCTGTTGCCTATTCTCCCTGAAATTTAGATTGTCCGAAATACCTGGTGTTCATTATTTTTAATTTGTTAATTCTATCGAATGTAATAAAAATGAAAATATTTTCAGGGGCGTTTTTTCGAATCACTGTAAATAAATGACATAAGCCAAACTGAAAGTGGGAGATCGCCTCCCCGGGAAAATTGCCATGCTGAAATAGCGTTTCGTTAACAGGATGAAAACGCTATTATTTGGTCAGTTTTTCGTTAACAGGATGAGGCTGAGGTGAAAATTAACGTCATCGGAACCAGCGGGAGTGGGAAAAGCACGCTGGCGAAGCAGATAGCGACCGAGCTGGCGATTCCCTATATCGAGATGGACAGGCTCTACTGGCGACCTGACTGGCAGGGAACGCCGGACGATGTGTTTCAGGAAAACCTGGAGCAGGCGCTGCATGCGTCGCCAGACTGGGTCCTTGACGGTAACTATAACCGCACGCGGCCTGTTAAATGGCGCAATGTCGACGTTGTGGTGTGGGTGGATTACGGGTTTACCCGCACCCTCTGGCAGGCCGTCACCAGGGCCATCAAACGGGCCTGGCATCAGCACGAACTCTGGCCCGGAACTGGGAACAAAGAGAGTTTCCGCCGCGCGTTCCTGAGCAAAGAGTCCATTATCATCTGGACAATCAAAACCTGGCGCAACAACCGCACGCGTTATGAAGCCGATCTGCAGGATCCGCGCTACGCACATATTCGCTTTGTCCGCATTACCCGCCGCGGGCAGGTGAAAACGCTGATTGCCTCCCTAAAGGCTTATTCTTAGCATGGTTTTATATATCTGATTTCCGGCAAACCAAATGTAAATTAATTGTTTCTCAGTGGTGAAATGCGCCTTTAATAATGTCGACATGTTAAGTCAAACGAGAACGCAACATGTCATGGCGAATCAGCATTCTGGATAAAAGCCCCATCGCTGAAAATGAAACGGCTGCCGATGCACTGGCGCGTACCCTGGCGCTGGCGCAGCAGGCAGAAAATCTGGGCTATCACCGCTTCTGGATTGCCGAACACCACAATACCCCACAGCTTGCCAGCCCCTCGCCGGAGCTGCTGATTGCCTGGATCCTCGGGCAAACCACACGAATTCGCGTTGGCTCCGGCGGCGTGATGCTCCAGCACTACAGCCCTTATAAAGTTGCCGAAAATTTCAACGTTCTGGCCGCGCTGGCCCCCGGTCGCGTGGATCTCGGCGTCGGAAAAGCGCCCGGCGGCTTGCCGCTCTCAACCCGCGCGCTGCAGCAGGGGCTGAATCAGCAGGAAAAGGGCAGCTTTGCCGAACAACTGGCCCAGCTCGATCGCTGGATCCGTCCTGAACATCAGTCAACAGAGGAAGCCGTTCTTGCCACGCCGCTGCCGCCGTCACCTGCGCAGGGTTTCCTGCTGGGGGCAAGCACCGAAAGCGCGCTGCTGGCCGCCCGGCTTGACTGGCACTTTGTTTTTGCCGCGCACCTGAACGGCGATCCGGACCTGCTGCGTGAGGTGATCGCCACCTGGCGTGAAAACAGCACCCGGGAGGCAATTGTGGCGGTGCAGGCGATTGTCGCGCCGACGCAGGCAGAAGCAGAAGCGCTGGCGCAGAAGGTGGAAGTGTGGGGCGTTGAGCTGGCCAACGGACAGCGCGTCACCGTGGCCAGCGAAGAGCAGGCTTACGCTTTTGCGCGTCAGGCGGGTAGTGAACCGGTGCGCATTGCGCGTCGGGCGCAATCTCTGCTGGCGGGGACGGCGGAGTTCGTGCTCGAACACCTTAACGCCCTCCATGAAACGTGGGGCATTGACGAATTTATTATTGATACCCCGGTTGCAAATGGTGCCACGCGCGTGGCGTCTCTGCGTTTGCTGGCCGAGGCGCGTCTTAACAGGGAGGTTACCGTATGAGCTTTGGCGAACAATTGATTGCCTGGCGTCGCGAACTGCACCAGAACCCGGAGCTGTCGGGCCAGGAAGTGGAAACCACGGCGCGCCTGCATCAGTGGCTGACAAACGCGGGCATTGCGCCCCTGCCTTACGACCTTCCAACCGGGCTGGTGGCGGAAATCGGGACCGGCAGCAGGCTGATTGCGCTGCGGGCAGATATCGATGCCCTGCCCATTGAAGAGCGCAGCGGCGTGCCGTTTAGCTCGCAGCATGCAGGCGTCATGCACGCCTGCGGACATGACGTTCACACCAGCGTGATCCTCGGCGCGGCGTTAAAGCTGAAAGAACGGGAAGCCTCGCTTAACGGCCGGGTGAGGATCCTGTTTCAGCCTGCGGAAGAGAACTTTGGTGGTGCGAAGAGCATGGTGCGGGCCGGTGCCCTGCGCGACGTGAGCGCGATTTTCGGTATGCATAACGAGCCCGGCCTGCCGGTCGGTGAGTTCGCCACCCGCGGCGGGCCGTTTTATGCCAACGTCGACCGCTTCGTGATTCGCATTACCGGCAAAGGCGCGCACGCCGCCCGTCCGCATGAAGGCAACGACGCCATCGTGCTGGCGAGCCAGCTGGTGACGGCGCTGCAAAGCGTCGCCAGCCGCAACGTCAATACGCTGGATTCGGTGGTGCTGAGCGTGACGCGCATTGCAGGCGGCAATACCTGGAACGTGCTGCCGGAAAGCGTCGAGCTGGAAGGCACGCTGCGCACCCACCGCACGGAAGTGCAGCAGAATGTGAAGGCCCGCGTGGGCGAAATTGCCGCCGGGTTTGCCAGTGCCTTTAGCGCGCAGATCGATATCACCTGGTATGCCGGACCCACCGCGCTGGTCAATGACGAACGCTGGGCCGATTTTGCCACCTCGGTTGCCCGGGAAGCCGGTTACGAAACCCGGCATGCGGAACTGCATATGGGCGGGGAAGATTTCGCGGTCTATTTGCAGTCCATTCCCGGCGCGTTTGTCAGCATTGGCAGCAACAGTCCGTATGGTTTACACCACCCGGCGTTCAACCCGGACGAAGCATTAATTGAGCCCGCTGCCCGCTACTTTGCACAGCTTGCGGAAAAAGCCCTGCAACACGTTTAATTCAGAAGAGGTATATATGTCTGCACATCGTCAATTGCGGCTGGGAACCATTTTGCATGGTGCATCCGGGAATATGTCCGCCTGGCGCCATCCTGAAGCCATCGCCGATGCCAGTATCAATTTTGATTTCGTTAAAGCGACGGCATTAAAGGCGGAGGAGGGCAAACTCGATTTCTTATTTGTTGCCGACGGTCTTTATATTAACGAAAAGTCGATCCCGCATTTTTTAAACCGGTTTGAACCGCTGACGGTGTTATCCGCTCTCGCCAGCATTACCTCGCGTCTGGGGCTGGTGGGAACCTTATCCACCTCCTACAGCGAGCCCTTTACCACGGCGCGCCAGTTTGCCAGCCTCGACCATCTGAGCAATGGCCGCGCGGGCTGGAACGTGGTGACCTCACCGCTGGAAGGTTCGGCGAAGAATTTTTCCCGCGAAAAACACCCTGAACACGCGCTGCGCTACCGGATCGCCGATGAGTATCTCGACGTGGTGAAAGGGCTGTGGGATTCCTGGAAGGCGATGCCTTTGTGCGCAACAAAGAGAGCGGTCAGTTTTTTGACCCGGCCAAACTGCACGCGCTGGATCACCGCGGTGATTTCTTCCAGGTCGCCGGGCCGCTGAATATTGGCCGTACTCCACAGGGGCGTCCGATTGTATTCCAGGCCGGCGCGTCGGATGACGGGAAAAAACTGGCGGCGAAACATGCCGACGCCATTTTTACCCATCACGAAACCGTAGAGGAAGCAAAAGCGTTTTATCGCGACGTGAAACAGCAGCTGGAAACTCACGGCCGCCGCGCCTCTGATTTACATATTTTCCAGGGCGTCAGCGTCATTGTCGGCAGCGATGCCGAAGACGTGGAAAACCAGTATCAAACCACGGCGGCGCTGGTGTCGATTAACGATGCCCTCAATTACCTCGGGCGTTATTTCGAACACCATGATTTCAGCCAGTATCCGCTCGACGAACCGTTCCCGGATATCGGTGACTTAGGCAAAAACAGCTTCCGCAGCACCACCGATGAAATCAAGCGTAACGCCCGCGAGCGCAACTTAACTCTGCGTCAGGTGGCGCTGGAAGCCGCGTCGCCGCGCCCGCGTTTTTCCGGTACGCCGGAAGAGGTGGCAGATGGTCTGCAGACCTGGTTCGAAGGCTATGCCGCAGACGGCTTCATCATTCAGGGCGGTACGCCGGACACCTTCCCGCGCTTTGTTGACCAGGTGGTGCCCGTGTTACAGGCTCGCGGCCTGTTCCGCACCGAATACCCCGGCACCACGCTGCGCGAAAGCTTAGGCCTGGACGAGCCGAAAAACGCCTTCACACAACAATAAAAGAGAACACCGCTATGCAGAAAACATCGCTTATTCTGGCGCTCGCGCTGGCCTTTACCCCTGCCGTCTGGGCAGAGAATGTGAATATTAACGGCACCGGCGTGAGCATTGAGGCCAATAAAACGCCGATCAACACCGCCAAAAACGGTGATGCCATCGCACAGCTGCCGAAAGATTATCGCTTTGCCGTGCCGGGGAAATTTACCGTGGCGGTAGCCGCGCTTAACTCTCCGCCGCTGACGGTCTTCTCCGATGACAACAAAACGCTGTTGGGAAGCGAGGTCGACGTCGCCCGACTGGTGGCAGACAGTCTCGGGCTGGAGCTGAACGTGGTGCCAACCTCCTGGGAAGACTGGCCGCTGGGCGTGGCATCCGGGAAATACGATGCGGCCATCAGCAATATCACCGTCACCAAAGAACGCAAACAGAAGTTTGATTTTGCCACCTACCGTAAGGACTCTCTCGGTTTCTACGTGAAATCCACCAGCCCGATAACCTCGCTTCAGAAGGCGGAGGACATCGCCGGGCTGCGGATTATTGTGGGTTCCGGTACCAATCAGGAAGCCATTCTGCTGGCATGGAATGCCGAAAACCTGAAGAAGGGGCTGAAACCCTTTACCCCGATCTACACCAAAGACGATGCGGCACAAACCCTGGCGCTGCAGTCCGGGCGCGCGGACGCCTACTTTGGCCCGAACGTGATTGGCGCGTGGAAAGCGGCGCTGACAGGTAAAACCAAACTGGTCGGCAGCGTCGACGGCGGCTGGCCGAAGGCGGCGCACATTGCGGTAACGCTGAAAAAAGGCAGCGGCCTGGTCGAGCCGGTACAAACCGCGCTGAACGGTGCTATCAAAAGCGGCGATTACGACAAAGTACTGAACCGCTGGGGAGAAGGGGTTGAGCGCATCCCGAATTCAGAAGTGAACCCGGCAGGCCTGGGTGATTAAGGAGGCGTGATGAGCGAACAATTTCGTGATGTTTCGCCGGAAGATGCCGAACTCCAGCCCATTATCGAGGGGCTGTTCGGTGAATATGCGGCCCGTTACGGGGACTACTTCTCTAAGGACGCGGAAGTCGAGCTGACGGAATGGTATCTGGCGCCGCAGGGGCTGTTTATCGTCCTGGAACGCGATGGTGAAATTATCGCTACCGGCGCCTACAAGCCCTTTGACGAGCGAACCGCAGAGATTAAACGTATCTGGACCAACAAATCCCTGCGTCAGCAGGGGCTTGCCGGGCGCGTGGTGCAGGAGCTGGAGCGCAGGGCAGTGCTGGCAGGGTATAGCCAGATCTACCTGACAACCGGTTTTCGTCAGCCGGAGGCGGTAAGGCTCTATCTCAGCCAGGGCTATCAGCCGCAGTTCGATCTGAACCGGGATCCGGAAGAGTATAGCCAGCCGCCGTTTGACGGCCGGCTGCGTTTCACCAAAACGCTGGTACGCGAAGCGTTCAGTCAAACCGCATGAGGAACGACGATGAGCAACGTTGAAACCATTAAGGTGGTCCCGGCGCGATATCCGCTGCGGGCCGTCGGCGCCGCGGTGGCGCTGTTTGTCCTGGCGGTCGTGATCCAGTCGGTGGCCTTTAACCCGCGCTGGGAGTGGGCGGTGTTCGCCCGCTGGTTCTTTGACCCGGTGATCCTCGAAGGGGTCGGTCAGACCCTGCTGCTGACGCTGATCGGTACCGCGCTGAGCGTGGTGATTGGCGGCATGCTGGCCCTGGCGAGACTCTCTTCGTCCTGGCTGTTGAGCAGCCTGGCGTGGGCTTACATCTGGCTGTTCCGGTCGCTGCCGCTGATCGTGGTGCTGATCATCCTGTACAACTTTTCCTATCTCTACGACACGCTCTCGCTTGGCGTGCCGTTCACCAGCATCACCTGGGGCAGTTTTGAAACCATCAACGTGCTGGGGCAGTTCTCCACCGCCGTGGTGGGTCTTACCCTGGTGCAGAGCGCCTATACCGCCGAGATCATTCGCGGCGGATTCCTCGGGGTCGACCACGGGCAGTATGAAGCTGCCGCCGCGCTCGGCCTGCCGGCCTGGCGCCGCACGGTGCGCATCATTTTGCCGCAGGCGCTGCGCACCATTCTGCCTTCGGGGTTCAATGAAATCATCAGCCTCGCCAAGGGCACGGCGATGGTGTACGTCCTGGCGATGCCGGAGCTGTTTTACACCATCCAGATGATCTACAACCGCACGCAGGAGGTGATCCCGCTGTTGATGGTCGGAGCCGCCTGGTACCTGGTGATTACCACCGTCTTGTCCGCTATCCAGTACGGTGTCGAACGCGCGCTCGCCCGCAGCGAACGCCGCTCTGCCGTTAATCAGAACCGCGCTACACGTCGTAGTCGTTCCGTCACCACCGCACCTGCACAGGAGCCCGTCCATGCAAGCCTCTCCTGAAGGACACATTTCGATTACCGGCGTCAGCAAGTTTTTTGGCCGCCATAAGGCGCTCGACAACGTCACGCTTGAGATCCCGCCCGGTTCGGTGACGGTGATCCTCGGGCCATCCGGCTCGGGCAAATCGACGCTGCTGCGCACCATTAACCACCTGGAGCGCGTCGACGAAGGTTTTATCCAGATTGACGGCGATTACATTGGCTATCGCCGTCAGGGCGACCGGCTCTACGAGCTGAAAGAGAAGGAGATCCTCAAGCAGCGCGTGAACGTGGGCTATGTGTTCCAGAACTTCAACCTCTTTCCGCACCTCACGGTGCTGGAAAACCTGATAGAGGCACCGATCGCGCATAAAAAGCTCAGCAAAAAAGAGGCTCTGGAAAGGGCGTACAGCCTGCTGGACGTGGTTGGGCTGCGGGATAAAGCGGACGCCTGGTCCCGCCATCTTTCCGGCGGCCAGCAGCAGCGCATTGCCATTGCCCGCGCGCTGGCGCTGCGACCGCGCGTAATGCTGTTTGATGAACCCACCTCGGCATTGGATCCAGAGCTGGTGGGGGAAGTGCTGGATGTGATCAAAAAACTGGCCCGGTCCGGCACCACGCTGGTGGTGGTCACCCACGAGATCGGCTTTGCCCGGGAAGTGGCGGATCAGGTGGTGTTTATGGTCGACGGAAAAATTGTGGAACAGGGCAGCAGTGACGAGGTGTTAAACCGACCGTCACACCCGCGAACGCGCCAGTTCCTGTCGAAAGTGCTGTAAGGAGCGAAGATGAAATACGGACTTCTGGCGGGGCTGATCTTCTCAGCCGCCAGCCACGCCAGCATTGATTTAAAAGCCAACGAGCAGCCGTTGCCGGTGACGGTCGATCCTCAGGCAGTGGCGAAGATCCCCGCGAACTATAAGTTTGTTGAACCGGGGACGCTGACGGTCGCCATTTCGGCGCTGAACTCTCCGCCGCTGGCGCTGCTGGCCAGCGATAACCGTACGCGCATTGGCAGCGACCCGGATATCGCCCGCCTGCTGGCGGGCAGCCTGGGGCTGAAGCTGAAGCTGGTGCCGACGGCGTGGGAAGACTGGCCGCTGGGGATCGCCTCCGGGCGCTACGACGTGGCGCTGGTGAACATTGCGGTGACCGAACAGCGTAAAGAGAAGTTTGATTTTGCCACCTACCGGGTCGATTCGCTGGCGTTTTCGGTGAAATCCACCAGCGAGGTGCAGTCCATTAAAAACGCGGAAGATCTGGCGGGGAAAAAGGTGATTGTCGGCTCTGGCACGAACCAGGAACGTATCCTGCTGGGCTGGAACGAAGAGAACCAAAAGGCAGGGCGGGCGCCTGCGCTGCCGGTCTATCTCCACGACGATGCCTCCGGCAATCTCTATATTCAGTCCGGCAGGGCGGACGTGTTCTTCGGGCCGCAGTCGGTCTCAGCCTATAAAGCGGCGCTCACCGGCAAAACCCGCGTGGTCGGTTTAGGGCCGAAAAAAGCCTATGTCGCGACGACCACCAAAAAAGGCAATGAGCTGGTGTACGCGCTGCAGGCCGCGCTGAACGGTGCGATTACGCGCGGAGATTACCAGAAGGTGCTGGCGCGCTGGGGTGAGCAGGGCGAAGCGGTGGCGCAATCGGATGTCAACCCGCCAGGGATAACCTACTAATGGTGCTCTACACTTAGGGTTTTCATCCCTCACCCTCAGGGGGCAACATGATTAAACTCTATGGCGTACCCGGCTGGGGCTCGGCAATCAGTGAAGTGATGCTAACCCTGGCTGATATCCCTTATCAATTTATCAACGTGGACGGGTTTGATCAGCCCGGTCCGCAGCGTGAGCTGCTGCACAAGCTGAACCCGCTGTGCCAGGTGCCGACGCTGGAGCTGGAAAATGGCGCCATCATGACCGAAACGGCGGCAATAGCCCTGATGGTGCTCGACAGGTGTCCCGATCTCGCCCCGCCCGTAGGCCAGGCTGAACGCCAGCAGTTTCAGCGTTTGCTCATCTGGTTTGTGGCGAACGTCTATCCCACGTTTACGTATGCCGACTATCCCGAACGCTGGGTGCCGGACGCGCCGGAGCAGCTGCAGAAAAACTGCATCGAGTACCGGAAATCCCTCTATTTGTGGTTCGAAGAACAGCTCAGCGCTGCCCCGTTTGCGCTGGGTGAACGTCTGACGCTGCTGGACGTGTATATCGCGGTGGCGCGCACCTGGGGGCCCCGACACGCCTGGTTTGCGGCCAATACGCCGAAACTGACGGCCATTGCGGATACCGTATGCCAGCTGCCAGAACTGCACAAGGTGTTAAAGGCCAACGATATTATCTGATAACGTGGAGTCCTGACTCACAACTGGAAGCCTGCATATGCCACACGTAGATATCAAATGTTTTCCCCGTGATTTGAACGACGAACAAAAAACCGCCCTGGCGGCGGATATTGCCGAGGTGATTATTCGCCATTTCAACAGCAAAGACAGTTCCGTGTCGGTGGCGTTGAACCAGGTGAATCAGGAGGACTGGAAAGCGCAGGTCTGGGATACCGAAATAGGACCGAAGCTGGACGAGCTTATTAAGAAGCCCGGCTATTCAATGTAAGATCTTTTGCCGGGGGAGCGGACCCGCACTCCCCGGTTTTCCCCGCCTGTCTTCCCGCTTTTCGCAAAAATCGATAAAAATGAGTTTTGTCTTATCCGTTACACTTCACGTTTCTGCATGACATTTCATAAATCCTTAGGAAAAATCTTCACCAGAATCAGTTAAGGACAGACACGTTAAAGGATAATTTTCTGATGACAAAATTACCGCGGTTTTCCCTCGCTTTTCTTCACCCCCGCTACTGGCTCAGCTGGGTCGGCATTGCCGCGCTGTGGCTCATCATGCTGCTACCTTATCCGCTGTTGTTCCGAATCGGCCACAGCCTTGGGCGGCTGGCGATGCGCCTGCTCCCTCGCCGCGTCGAGATTGCCCGTCGCAACCTTGAGCTGTGCTTTCCTCAGATGAGTGAGGACGAGCGCGAGACGTTGCTGCAGCGTAATTTCGAATCGGTAGGAATGGGGGTGATCGAAACCGGGATGGCATGGTTCTGGCCTGCGTGGCGGGTGCGAAAATGCTACACCGTAGTGGGTTATGAGCACATGGAAAAAGCGCGGGCGAAAGGCAATGGCGTGGTGCTCGTTGGCATGCATTTTCTCACCCTTGAGCTGGGCGCGCGGATCTTTGGCATGCTTAACCCCGGCATTGGGGTGTATCGTCCTAACAATAATGCGCTGCTGGACTGGCTGCAGACGCGCGGGCGCCTGCGTTCCAATAAAACCATGCTCGACCGCCATGATTTAAAAGGCATGATCCGCTCGCTGAAGCAGAATGAAATTTTGTGGTACGCCCCGGACCATGACTATGGCAAAACCAATAGCGTCTTTGTGCCGTTTTTTGCGGTACCGGATGCCGCCACGACGGCGGGCAGCTATATGCTGGTCAAGAGCGCACGGTCTGCCGTTATCCCCTTCGTACCGCGACGCAGGGCGGATGGTACAGGTTACGAACTGATTATTCTGGAGGATATCGGTGAAGCGCTGCAGGGGGGAGATAAAGAATCCGTTGCGACGCAGATGAACAGGGCGATTGAGCAAGCGGTACGGATGGCACCAGAACAGTATATGTGGCTGCACCGCCGCTTCAAAACGCGTCCTGACGGCCAGCCTGACCGCTATGCCCGTCGCAAACAGGTGGCACCGCGGATTGATATTCTGTCCGTCGACGATTTTTCTGACCGCTCGGGCGTACAGCAATAAAACAGCACAAAGGCCCTCACCGCGCGGTGAGGGCATGACCGAAGCTACAGCGCGGATCGGCGGTAAGGCGCATAGGTTGCCTGCCACCAGGTCTTCTCAATGCGCGCCATCAACATCTCATCATCTATCGCCGGGGCAACCCCCTGAGCAATTGCGGCCCGTGCGACGGCGACGGCTATCTGGCGTGACACCGTTTCAATACAATCAACCGGCGGCAGCAATCCGCCTTTTTCCGTGGTGACCAGTGGCGACTGCGCGGCCAGACTGCGGCTTGCTGCCATTAACATCTCTTCGGTTACCCGGCGCGCGTTACAGGCCAGAACCCCTAATCCCAGCCCCGGGAAAATATAGGCGTTGTTACACTGTGCTATCTCATACTGCGCATTCTCCCAGAATACCGGAGCAAACGGGCTGCCGGTGGCTACCAGCGCGGCGCCCTGGGTCCAGGCGATAAGATCCTGCGGCTGTGCCTCTGCGCGAGAAGTCGGGTTCGAGAGCGGCATGATAATCGGGCGCGAGCAGTGGCGATGCATCTCTTTGACAATCTCTTCGCTGAACAGCCCCGGCTGGCCTGAAACGCCAATCATCACCGTTGGATGCGCATTCTTCACCACGTCCAGCAGGGAAATATTCTTCGCCTCTACCTGCCAGCGGCTAATGGCGTCGCGCGCGGTAAGCAGGTTTTTCTGGAAATCGAGCAGGTTAGTCATGTCGTCGGTCAGCAGACCGAAGCGGTCGACCATAAAGATCCGGCTGCGGGCTTCGGACTCGGTCAGGCCATCATCCACCATCAGCGCCACAATTTTTTCTGCAATTCCGCAGCCGGCGGAACCGCTGCCCAGGAAGACTACGCGCTGATCGCGAATGCGCGTGCCCGCCGCATGGGCCGCCGCGATCAGCGTACCTGCGGTGACGGCTGCCGTTCCCTGGATGTCATCATTAAAGCAGCACAGCTGGTCGCGGTAGCGCTGGAGCAGTCTGGTGGCGTTTTTCTGGGCAAAGTCTTCAAATTGCAGGAGAACATTTGGCCAGCGCGCTTTGACGGTGCTGACAAACATATCCATAAACTCAGCGTATTGATCGTCGCTGATGCGCGGATGACGCCAGCCCATGTACATCGGGTCGTCCAGGTGCTGCTGATTGTTGGTCCCGACATCCAGCATGATCGGGAGGGTAGAGGCCGGATGGATCCCCCCGCAGGCGGTATACAGCGACAGCTTGCCAATCGGAATGCCCATTCCGCCGATACCCTGATCGCCAAGACCTAAAATACGTTCCCCGTCCGTCACCACAATCACGCGAATGTCGTTGCGCGAGAAACTTTGCAGCATCTCATCAATACGATGGCGGTTAGGCCATGAAATAAATAACCCGCGAGCTCGGCGATAAATGGTGGAGAAATGCTCGCAGGCTTCACCCACGGTCGGGGTATAGATAATCGGTAACGTCTCTTTCAGATGCAAACGCAGGAGGTTATAAAAGAGGGTTTCATTGGTATCCTGAATATTGCGCAGATAAACATGACGGGAAATATCGCTTTTAAAATGGCAGAACTGCACCCAGGCGCGTTCGGTTTGCTCTTCAATCGTTTCAACGTTGTGCGGTAATAGCCCATGCAAATTAAAATTATCCCGCTCTTCTTTAATGAAAGCGAGTCCTTTATTTAATAACGGATTCTCCAGCAGTACGGCTCCGTTATAGGGCGTATACAACACTTCTTTGCGAGACATGGTTAACTCCTGAATTTTTTAAATAAAACAGATTAAGAGATGAAATAGATCATAATGCCTTCGGTCACGACCCCGACGGCAGTACCAATTAAGATGGATGAGGAAGCAGTATCAATATAGGTATCACTGCGTAACGCAAACATACCCGCGGCGATAGCGGAGGGCGTCGCGCCAATAATAACAACCTGCTGCAGTAAGGTATGGCTAAGGCCAAAGGCGAGCCCTGCGGCGGCCATCATCGCCGGCTGAATAAGGTTTTTAATACTGATATTGGTAAAGGTCTGCACGTTCAGTTTTGGACGCTCACCGTAAAACAGCAGGCCGAGGGCAAACAGGGAAAGTCCGCCTGAAACCTTACCCACCATCTCAATGGGCATGCTGAGAATAGACGGGATCTGCACGCCGGCCAGACTGAGCAGCACGCCGGAGACCGGTATCCAGACGATAGGATTACGTGCCGCTTTGATCAGGTTTTGCACAATCATCGTGCCCGGGTGTAGTGCCTCCAGGCCGTCATGACCGTTTTTATCCCCCATACGAATCAGGACGATAGTCAGAGGGATCATGATAACGCTGGTGATAATATTGCCAATCAGGACGCCGATAAAACCTTCTGGCCCAATCAATACCGCCAGAACCGGCGCGCCGAAGTAGGCCATATCAGGAAAGGCGCAAACCAGAGACTGAATGGCGCTGGTTTTGATATCGTGGCGAAAAACATAGCGTGAAATAAATAACGTCAGTAAATAAGACCCCATTAAACCGACAACCAAAACGGCCATAAACGTCAGGTTTTTAATTTTATTGGGATCGGTATGCAATGCACCAATAAAAAGATGGAAAGGCAGGGCAAAACGAATCACCACGGTTGCCATGACGTTTGCATCTTCACGCCGGGAATATCCCAGTTTTCCACTTAGCCATCCAAGTAACATGATAAAGACGAGCGGAAACAGTGACTTTAATAGTAATGAAGGCATAGTATTTCCTGTAGGGTATTTTATGTGTTTTGTTGCAGCGCTAATCTAGCGGTTAGATAGCAGGGCAGGAGTGACAAGGGTCACACTCTCTCTGGTTTTATTAATTTCAAAAAGATTGCATTAGTTGGATAAGTGATACTTTCGTTAAAAATTGATAAGACGCAAGAAAACGACATTAGCCGTCATAAATAACTTTAGTTACTTAATGGTGAATTAAGTTATTTAAAAAGAAAGGGGAGTATTGTTCACATTTCTACTGATTATCCCGTGATAATTTCACAGTGAGCCTGTTTTTAGAAAAGGCCATCTAAGTCATTATTTATATTTAAGAACATTTATTCGTATCAGGAATAGTTCCAGTTTATTCCTTTCTCTGCATATCCGAACACAATTTTCAGGTGATTATATGAAAGATAATCCTGTACCGACTTCTGCGCTGCCGACCTCGCGTTTCGCCTTTGGACTCAACAATACCGAGGTTGGCGCGGTCCCGCTGATGCTGTTTGTCGGGATTGCCGCCATTGTGGCGACGTCCGCCTGGGCAGGGCTGCTGCCGAAAAATATGATTGGTGGACTTGCGGTCATCATGACCCTCGGTTTCGCGTTTGCCAAAGTGGGGCGTCAAATCCCCCTGCTGAAGGATATCGGCGGTCCGGCAATTCTGTGCCTGATGGTGCCCTCCGTGCTGGTCTATTTTGGCGTCTTCGACAAACATACCCTTGGTACGGTGCATCTGCTGATGAAAGAGGCGAATCTGCTCTATTTCGTCATCGCTTGCCTGGTGGTCGGCAGTATTCTGGGAATGAACCGGGTGCTGCTGATCCAGGGGATGATGCGCATGTTTGTTCCGCTGGCGGCAGGAACATTCATGGCCGTGCTGAGCGGGCTCATTGTGGGGTCGCTGTTTGGTTATACCCCTTACCACACGTTCTTCTTTATCATCGTTCCGATTATTGGCGGCGGGATTGGCGAGGGGATTTTGCCCCTGTCCCTGGCCTATTCGGCCATACTGGGACAAACGCCGGACGTCTACGTTGCTCAGCTGGCACCCGCTGCGGTCGTGGGAAATATCTTCGCCATTATTTGCGCCGGATCGCTGGCGCGTCTCGGGGCGAAACGTCCCGCGCTTTCGGGTAACGGCATGCTCACGCGGAGCAAAGAAGACGCTAGCCTGTTTGCCGGGGCGCAAAGTGCTCAACAGACGGATTTTCATCTGATGGGCGGCGGGTTGCTGATGGTGTGCGCGTTTTTCATCGTCGGAGGGCTGTTTGAAAAACTGGTCCACATTCCCGGCCCGGTGCTGATGATCCTGATTGCCGTTTTGTGTAAATACTTCAGGGTTATCCCGGCGTCCATGGAGCAGGGCGCGCACAGTTGCTATAAATTCGTCTCGGCTGCGCTTGTCTGGCCGCTGATGATCGGCCTCGGGATGTTATATGTGCCGCTCGAGAGCGTGGTGTCGGTCTTCTCGGTGGGGTACGTAGTGGTGTGCGGTTCGGTCGTGATTGCGATGGCGCTGAGCGGCTACTTTATTGCGTCGCGTCTGAATATGTATCCTGTGGAAGCCGCCATTGTGACCTGCTGCCACAGCGGTCTGGGCGGGACAGGGGACGTGGCCATTTTGTCCGCCTCTAACCGGATGTCGCTCATGCCGTTTGCACAGATTGCCACCCGTATCGGCGGCGCGTCGACGGTGATCGTTGCCACGCTGCTGATGGGATGGATCATGTAACGTGATGCGGGTAAGCCGGGCGACATCGCCGGGCTTACCCCCTGGTTGACGGCACAATGTGAACATGATTTTGTTTCACCTCCTGACCCCGCGTATTCACGTAGCCAATATGCAACGGATCCCCCGTTTCGCTGTCCACCAGGGTTAAATGCGGCGCGGTGTGTAACACATGTTTGTGCCCCCATTCCATCAGCGACAGAAGCACCGGGGCAAGGGTGCGGCTTTTATCGGTAAGCTGGTATTCATAGCGTTCCCGTTCACCTTCTTCCCGGTAAGGTATTCGGGAAAGCAACCCCAGCTCCGTCATCAGCTTTAAACGCGTCGCTAACGTCTGTTTCGTGATCCCGGTATGGCTTCGCATGGTTTCAAAGCGCGTCACCCCATAAAATGCCTCCCTCAGGATCAGTAAAATCCATTGATCGCCCACGATTTTGGCCCCTTCAGCCAGACCGCACAGTTCGGGCGAGAGGTAAGGCAACGATTTATCTTTTGACACCGGATGTTTTCCTTTCTAACCTAAGTATGATTTTTAGACCTTGGTGATAGGGAGAATACAATGCCTTTTGTGAATGTACAAACGATTAAAGGGATCATGAACGACGAGCAGAAGAGCGAGCTGCTGCGCCGGATGACGGACTTAATGGTGGAAATCGAGGGAAGAGGGGATCCGGAGTTCCGGCGCTCGGTCTGGATCCGGATTGATGAGCACGACCCTGAGCAGTGGAGCCTGGGGGGATTACAGCCCAACGCTGAAATGATTGCGAAGAAATTCGCGTCGACGCAGGCGTTCTGATGAGAGGCCGGGAGGTGCTATGACCTCCCGGCAATAATGGGCCTAACGCGCCTGCAACAGTATTTCCTTAAGCAAGACGGAAAATTGCCGCCATTTTTTTTACTGCGTCTTCCATTTCCCTGTCCGTGTAAGCGGCAAATCCCATTAAAAAACCGCTGGTTACGGGGCTGCCCGCATATAAACCGGTAAGCCCTAATATATCAACATTTGCGCGGCGGGCGGCGGCGGCAATCTCCTTCTCTGATATGCCGTTCCTGAGGTGACAAGGCATCTGCATGCCACCTGTTGGTGTTACGTACACAACATAATCAGAAAGATACTCGTCCATCAGGCTAGCCAGTTTGTTGCGACGAGCAACATAAACGCTCCGCATCTTGCGAATATAGGCACCAAAATGTCCTCCCTCCAAAAATTTAGCCAGCGTCAGTTGGGTGATTGAGGCGGTATGGCCGTCCATTAATGTCCTGGCCATGGTCAGGGGCTCTGTCAGTTCTGAGGGAACGATCATGTACGCAATACGCAGCCCGGGGAACAGGGACTTGGTGAACGTGCCGATATAAATCGTCCGGTTGTAAGCATCAAGCCCCTGAAGGCAGGCCATAGGCTTTCCTTCGTAGTGAAACTCACTGTCATAGTCATCCTCAATGATCCAGGCGGAGTGACGATTTGCCCAGTCAATGACAGCCAGTCGTCGGTCAAGAGAGAGCGTCACCCCGGTAGGATACTGATGAGAAGGCGTAAGGTAGATAGCTCTGGCAGGCTCGGTCAGAGAATTCAGAGCGTCAACAGAGAGGCCTTTATCGTCAAGAGGAACCGGAATACGCTGCAGTCCGGCAGCGTTAAACGCTTTGTGTGCCCCTTGATAGCAGGGATCTTCAATGACAATGCCATCCCCGGCGTCCATCAGCACGTGGGAACAGAGAGCAAGCGCCTGTTGAGAACTTGTCAGAATGATGACCTGTTCAGCCCTCGCTCGCGTTCCGCGCTCAAGATTGACGTATTCCGCGATCGCTCTCCGCAGGTGTTCCATGCCCTGCGGAGGACTTTGCTCTAATATCCGGTGTTGATATTCCTTCAGGACCTGCCGCTGAAGGCGCTCCCAGGTTGGAATGGGAAACATGCGGGTCTCGGGGATACCTGGCGCCAGCGGGCGGGGCGAAGAAAATTCGCGGATCCCGCCACTTTCATAGATGACCTTTCCACGGGCGCTGAGGTTTGCTTTTCGTCTCTCTGCGGCTGGATGATGCTGTCGGGAATGGGGTTTTAAACATCGCGCGCTGGAAGAGACAAAGCTTCCTCTGCCTGTTTGTCGCTCAATAAAACCTTCTGCATGCAGGCTGGAATAGGCTGCTTCAATCGTATCCCGGGAAACATTCAGTGAGGTAGCCAGCGCACGTGAAGCAGGGAGGGCCTTACCGTGAGATAAGATCCCTTCCAGTATCAGAGTCCGTATCGCTCTCTGGATCCGTTCATGAAGGGGCAGCGATCCGTTTGAAGGATCAATTATCCATGCCTTAACCGTTTCAAGCTGTGCGTGCTTAAACATTTTTTTCCACTCTCCCTCGTGTGGCCTTCATTCTAAAACAATACGGTAAAATTGGTCTGCTTCATTTGCGAAAATTGGCGGGGCTCACCGTGCCATTTAGCGCATAAACTCGTCCCGAAACCGTGGAGGACTGCCGTGATGTGCTATATGCAGGAATCCAGAATGAATCATGAATAAACAACGAGGCTGGTATGAATAATACGATTGTGACCATTGAGGCTGTCCGGGAGGGTGATTATGAAAGCTGGTTGCCACTGTGGGGGAAATATCAGGAATTTTATCAGGTCGATCTCTCAGGCGCTGTCACGCAACGAACCTGGCAACGCTTTTTCAGCCCCGTTGAACCGCTATTCTGCGTAGTGGCGCGACTTAATGGTGGGATAGTGGGTTTTGCTCATTACCTTTTTCACCGCTCGACCTGGGCTGAGAGCGATTACTGTTACCTCGAAGATTTATATGTTTGCGATGCTGTCAGGGGCAAACACATTGGCAAACAGTTAATAGAATATGTTCAGCGAGAAGCAAGAAAACACCATGCCGCTCATCTTTACTGGCATACGCATGAAGCGAATTACCGCGGGCAACGATTGTATGACTGGGTTGCGAGAAAAAGCGGCATGATTGAATATCGTATGCACGTAAGATAAATCCCCTGGCTGACGTGATGCCCCTCAAATGTTGACGGGGCGTTTTCTATGATATCGCTGACAGCAATGATCGGGGGGAACCGGGCCCCTCCTTATGATTTAGCCCGCAAAAGTATTTCCATCAGCCCTGGAAAACGGGCATCCAGATCCTCTCTGCGCAACGAAATCATATTTTCTCGTCCCTGCGGACGCTGCCAGATGACCCCACTGTCGCGCAATACGCGCCAGTGATGGGTCATCGTGGATTTCACCACATCTTCCGGGCGCAGCGCGTTACAGCTGAGTTCGCTGCCGTCGGCAAGCCGGCGAATAATCGACAGCCGGAGCGGGTTGCCGAGGGCAAACAGCACATTTTCCAGCAGTATTTGTTCAGTTTCGGGATGGTTTTGGATCATCGTTTTCCTGCGTATGACGTCAGATTGAGCTATATCAACAATAGGTCAACTACTAAAAAATAGTTCGATAATACTCGTACAATAGGACTATTATAGCAAACGAACGAATACGCGACCATCCCGGTCGTCACATACAGGTCATAAAGACTTAAGGAAATATCATGCCCCGACCCATCCCTCTCGAACGTTATCGCAACATCGGTATCTCCGCGCATATCGATGCCGGTAAAACGACCACCACCGAGCGCATCCTGTTTTACACCGGGATGAGCCACAAGCTGGGCGAAGTACACGATGGCGCGGCAACCACCGACTGGATGGCGCAGGAGCAGGAGCGCGGGATCACCATTACCTCCGCGGCCGTCAGCTGCTTCTGGCCGGGTATGGACAGAGGGTTTGAACCGCACCGGATCAACATCATCGATACCCCGGGGCACGTGGATTTCACCATTGAGGTGGAACGTTCCATGCGCGTACTCGACGGTGCCGTGATGGTGTATGACTCCGTTGGCGGCGTGCAGCCTCAGTCCGAAACCGTCTGGCGTCAGGCGAATAAGTACCACGTACCGCGTCTGGCCTTCGTCAACAAAATGGACCGTCCGGGTGCCGATTTCTTCCGCGTCGTGCGGATGATGCAGGAGCGCCTGAAGGCAAATCCGGTACCGATTGTGATTCCGGTTGGCGCGGAAGAGCATTTCACCGGCGTGGTGGATCTCATCAAGATGCGCACCATTCTGTGGGACGATGCCACCCAGGGCATGGTGTTCACCTACGCACCCGTGCCGGATGATTTAGTGAAAACAGCCCAGGAATGGCGGGAAAAAATGGTCTCTGCGGCGGCGGAAGCCAGCGACGATCTGATGGATAAATACCTGGAGACGGGCGATCTGGAGGAGGCGGAAATCATCAGAGGGCTGCGTATTCGCACTATCTCGGGTGAAATCCAGCCGATGCTGTGCGGCAGCGCGTTTAAAAACAAAGGCGTGCAGCGCATGCTCGATGCGGTCATTGAGCTGATGCCGTCGCCGCTGGACGTGCCGGCGATTGATGGCGTGGATGAAAAAGGGCAGCACGCCGAGCGTCATCCCAGTGATGATGAGCCGTTCTCCGCGCTGGCGTTTAAGCTGATGAGCGATCCGTACGTCGGGCAGCTAACCTTTATCCGCGTTTACTCTGGCGTGCTGCGCAAAGGCGACGCGGTGTATAACCCGGTGAAAGGGAAGAAAGAGCGTATCGGGCGTATCGTGCTGATGCATGCCAACGATCGCCATGAGGTGGACGAACTGCGCGCCGGGGACATCGCGGCCTGCGTTGGGCTGAAAGATGTGACCACGGGGGATACCTTAACCGACCCGAATGCGGTGATCACGCTTGAGCGGATGGAGTTCCCGGATCCGGTTATCTCGCTGGCGATCGAGCCGAAAACGAAAGGCGATCAGGAGAAAATGGGGATCGCGCTGCAGCGTCTTGCGGCGGAAGATCCGTCTTTCCGCCTGCATACTGACGAAGAGTCCGGCCAGACCATTATCTCCGGGATGGGTGAGCTACACCTTGAGATTATCGTCGACCGCATGAAGCGTGAGTTTGGCGTCGAGGCGAACATTGGTCGCCCGCAGGTAACCTACCGCGAAACCTTGCGTAAAGCGGTGAAGGATATCGAAGGCAAATTTGTCCGTCAGTCCGGTGGTAAAGGGCAGTACGGTCACGTAGTGCTGAGCCTTGAGCCGACCGAACCCGGCAGTGGCTTTACGTTTGAAGATGCCACCAAGGGCGGCGTGGTGCCGCGCGAGTATATTCCGTCCGTTGAGAAAGGGCTGCGGGAAGCCATGAACAGCGGCGTGCTGGCGGGGTATCCGGTTGTTGATGTCAAAGCGACGCTGACGTTTGGTTCGTATCATGAAGTCGACTCCTCGGAGATGGCGTTCCGCATGGCGGCGATCCTCGGCTTTAAAGAGGGCGCTCGCAGGGCGGATCCGGCGATTCTTGAGCCGATCATGCACGTGGAGGTGGAAACACCAGAGGAGTACGCCGGCAACATTATGGGCGATCTCTCCTCCCGTCGCGGCATGGTGCAGGGGATGGAAGAGCAGTACGGAAGCCAGATTATTCGTGCTGATGTGCCGCTGGCCGAGATGTTTGGTTACGCCACGACTTTGCGCTCAATGTCCCAGGGACGCGCGACGTACACGATGGAATTTCATCATTTTGCGGAAGCCCCGCGGAATGTTGCGGATGAGATTATTGCGCGGCGTGCGAAGTAGTTAATTAATTGCACGCGGTAGCCGCTGGGCTACCGCGTGCTTTTTACGCTGGTACAGGCGGCTTTCATATCACGTTGTCATTTAATCAGCGTGGCTGATCGAACTTTCCATTTCCCTTTTTCCTCAACGAGACAATCGGCAACAACGTGATCCTGCTTTTTACCAAACGCGATATACACGTTTGTGCAAACGGCATCAAAATCAGAATGCAACACTGTTATCCGATCCCAGTCCTCATTCCAGTCCTGCGATTTAATAAACATATCCGCATCGGGCATGTCTTTTTCGTTACTGTCGCCAGAGTACATCTCTTTAATTGCTGCGATAGTTTCTGAAGTAACGTAGTCACTCATGCTGTCCGGATTGAGGACTGGCGGTTTGTCCTGATTCAACTGCGCGATATACCATTGATTGAATTTAAGCGCCGCCATCCCCGGTGGAGAGATGCTATCAGCGACGGCGAACGGAGACAGGGCGAAAAGAAAAAAGAAGAGTGCTTTCATTAGTCATGCCTGAAGAGTTCGTAATGGGGTTGTATGCTTCGGTAAGCCTGTCCTGGGTACAGGGTGCGTTGTACAAAATCGCTGATCCACTGCTGGCCATCGTAGATGCAAACGTGTCCGCTATCGTGGCCCACAATATTCTGGATAACGGCTACGTCGCCTGCATGCGGTTGATCATATACCAGGCGGAAGCCAGCGTTGACTAATGTCAGCCCCATGTCTTTTGCAAGACGCGTATTAGGGATTTTTAATCTTCCTCCGGCTCTTATTGCTTCGGTGACGTAGTGAGCACAATTGCCTGTGCTCTTCGATTGGGCGTGCGATCGGGCATATGAGATTGCACCATCTTTATTCCATGACATCGATATTTCCTTAATGAAAATTGCTAATGCAGCAGACCCAGAAATATCCTCCGTTTTACTTCGTTGTGGTAAACATAAAATGCCATGGAAAATACTTATATTTCAGTAGGATATAATTGACGAAATCAATCCAGCGCCTTCACCATCTTCCCACTCGCCACAAACGTCCCGGCCCCAAGGTGATGCAGCGTATTCAGCTTATCGCTGTCAAACTGCCAGCGTCCGGCGACAAACGCGCGTTCATCTGCCGCCGCCGATACCACTTCGCCAAACAGCGTATCGTATTTTTCTGCCGCCGATGTGGCGGGTAATAACCGACACTCCATCCACGCCAGACATTTTTCTTCAATGACGGGCAGGCCGAGTGCGGGACCGTTTACGACCGGGATCCCATAGCAGTTGAATTTGTCTTCATCGCGCCCGCTGACGCTACCCACAGCGTAGGTCCAGTTGGCCGCCGCCACGCCGGGGATGACGATGCCAAACTTCCCGCTGCGTTCGATCAGCTCGCGCGACCAGGCGCTTTTATCCACTACAATGGCGATGCGCGGCGGCTCGAATTCGACGGGCATTGACCATGCGGCGGCCATCACGTTGCGTCTGTCCAGGGTTTCATCCCGGCTGGTAATCAGCACGGTGGGGCCGTGGTTCAGCAGACGGCTGGCATGACGTAATTCAACAGGGCGAAAGTGGCTCATAGGTTCTCCTCATAAATAATGGAGTATGCAGAAAAAGCACGGAAATCAAAGTGAACGCGTAGAATTAGTTTATAAACAAAACATCACTTTTAAAGGAACCTGATGCATGTCCCCCTTTCTGACTGCCTATTTTGCTCGCATCGGCTGGAAGCTACCGGCTTCTGCTGATATCGGCACCCTGCGCGCGCTGCATTTACATCACAACTGCGCGGTCCCCTTTGAGAATATTGATGTTGTCCTGCCGCGCGAAATCCAGCTTGACGATTCGTGCCTGGTCGACAAACTGGTGACCGCCCGCCGGGGGGGATATTGCTTTGAGCAAAACGGCCTGTTTGAGCGCGTATTGCGCGAAGTCGGGTTTACGGTACGTAGCGTGCTGGGCCGCGTGGTATTGGCGAGTCCGCCGCAGATGCCGCCGCGCACGCACCGACTGCTGCTGGTGGAACTTAACGGTGAGCGCTGGATTGCCGACGTTGGGTTTGGCGGCCAGACGCTGACGGCGCCGATTCGTCTGCTCGCAAACGAAGAACAGGAGACGCCCCACGGGCTTTACCGTCTGCTGAGCGAGGGGAACGACTGGGTGCTGCAGTTCCGTCACCACGAGCACTGGCAGTCGATGTACCACTTTGACCTGACGACGCAGTATTTCAGTGATTACGTGATGGGGAATTTCTGGTCGGCGCACTGGCCGCAGTCGCATTTCCGCCATCATCTGCTGATGTGTCGTCATCTGCCGGACGGCGGCAAGCTGACGCTGACCAACTTTAACTTTACCCACTGGCAGAATGGCCATGTAGAGGAGCAGATCCATCTTCCCGATGCTGCGGCGCTGTATCAACTGATGCAGACGCGCTTTGGGCTGGGCGTTGACGATCCGAAGCACGGTTTTTCACTGGCAGAACTGACGGCGGTGATGGTGGGGTTTGATACTCACGGGAAATAACGTAGACCGCTATCGGCCGCGAAATTCGCGTCGATAGCGGGAAGGAGACGTATTTAGCAGATTGTTAAAGTGGCGGCGCAAGGAGGTTGTCGAGGGAAAACCGACGCGCTCAGCAATATCCTCCACCGGCTGGTCAGTTTTTTCGAGATAGCGTTGCGCGACGATAATGCGTTGGTTAAGCAGCCAGCGCGAAAAACTCTCCCCAGTTGTTTGCTGAAAACGGCGGGTAAAGCTGCGCCGGCTCATGCAGGCTTTCTCCGCCACGCAATTCAGCGTGAGTGCGAGCTGAAGATTCTCCGTCGCCCAGGCCAGCGCATCGGTGAAATAATCCCCGCGACGCGTATTCTGAACCGGCAGCTCTACATACTGCCGCTGCCCACCCTGGCGATGGGGCGGCACAACCAGCAAACGCGCTACGCTGTTGGCCACTTCTGCTCCCCAGGCCTGACGCACCAGATGCAGGCAGCAGTCAATGCTGGCCGCCGTTCCCGCAGACGTGACAACGTCACCATCATCAATATAAAGCACGTCTTTGTCCATTTGTACGGAGGGATAGAGGCGCTGAAAATCAGCCGCCCATCGCCAGTGCGTTGTCGCAGGGCGATGTTCCAGTAACCCGGCGGCGGCAACCACAAACGCGCCCATGCACAAACCCACAATACGTGCACCCGCAGCATGCGCCTTTATCAGCGCCAGCAAGAGGTCGGGATCCGGGGCACGATCGGGGACATCCCAGCTTGGGACGATCACCATATCCATTCCGGCCAACGCATCCAGCCCACGTTCAACAACGATAGAAAAGCCGGCATTGGTTTTAAGTACGCTGGGTGTTGTGGCGCAAACGACTAACTCACAAAGGGGCTCGCCTTGTGGCGTTAGCGCTTTCTCAAACACGGCATAAGGCACCGAAAGGTGAAAAGGGATGATGCCATCAAATACCACAATGCCAATTTTCAACGTCATAAAAGCCTCCATGTGCCAGCCAGTATAGAAGTCTGGCTGGCGACAGTGATCAAGTCCGGTCTTATTTTGTGACCGGCAGTGCCATAACGTCTTTGGTGGTCATTATCTCAGCGAATACATCGGCCACACCGGCTAATGCCGCTCGCTGCAGCGTTTTGTGATCCACCACGCCGCCCTTGCCGTCATCAAGATCGCGTGTTGCCGTTGCATCTTCAGGAATAATCACGCTGTAACCCAGCGGTACTGCGTCACGTGCGGTCGACGAAATGCACATATGCGTCATCAGGCCAATCACAATCACCGTTTTAATCCTTTTTTTCTTTAATTGCGCATCCAGATCGGTGCCAACAAAAGAACTGGGGGTCGCTTTGGTGATAATGGCGTCTTGCGCAGAAGGCTGCAGATCTTTATGGAACTGCGCATAAACAGATCCTTCGGCAAACAGTGGGCTGTCTTTCGGCCCCATATGACGAACGAAGTAGACCGGCATCCCTTTTTGATGGGCATAGCTGACCAGTTTTTGACTGTTTTTCAGTACTTTTTCACCATCCGGGATAACCATCTGACCGCGAAAATCTTTTGATGCGTAATATTCGTTTTGAATATCCACCACGATTAACGCAGTTTCAGAAGCCGATAAGGAAGGGGTTGCCGTTGCGCCCGTCATTGCGCGAATGGTTTTGCTATTTATGCTGGTTGTCTCCTGTGCGGTAGCGTAAGTGGAAAATGCGCTCATCATGCCGATCATCAATGCCGTACGAAAAAAAGGTTTCATCACGATAACTCCCTCTATGTTGTGTTCGGGAGCCATTATTCCTCACCGTCACCCACGTCAGGAGTCACCTGGAGAACCAATAACGGTACTTTTGGGCCAATATGAGACGGCTACTACTTCGTAAACTTACCGATCCACGGGCTGCTGTTTTCGCCTGACCACAGATGTAAAATCAGCTCGCGGAATTTTTCCGCCGCCGGACTCAGCGTTGTTTCCCGGCGTTGCACAAGCCCCAGCGTTCGGCGTATGACGGGTTCGATCAGCGGGCGACTGACCAGGACATGATGTTCATCGGTTGGCATCGCCAGACTCGGAACGACAGACACGCCGAGACCCGCTTCCACCATCCCCAGCGACGTTGACAGATGACGCACCTCATAAAACCAGTTCGGTTTCCAGGCCATTTTCTCGAAAGCCTGATCGATAAGCGAACGGTTCCCGCTGGAGCGCCTTACCCCAATCAGCTTCAGTCCTGCCAGATCGTCCCATGTGACCAGCGGTTTTTTCGCCAGCTCATTGTCGCGCCGGCATGCCAGAACGAAGGGTTCATTTACCAGCGGCGCAAAATCGATATTAGGATGTGTGATGTTTATCATATTTATGCCGAAATCTGCGTCGCCATTTAAAACCGCTTCGAGACAATCGCTGGCACTGTGCTCAAGTATACGAATCCGGATGTTTGGGTAGTCATTGTTATAATCTCGTATCACGGATGGCAGAAAATAGAAGGCGGCAGTAGGGATACAAGAAACCGTAATAACGCCTGCCTGATGCGTCGCCATCTCTTTAATACTCAGGATTGAGCTTTCATAAAAATCGATTAAATTCCTTGCCTTAGGTAAAAACTCTCTTCCCACCGTCGTGAGCTTAACGCTGCGCGTCGAACGTTCAAACAGCGTGGCTCCCAGGCTCTCTTCCAGTTTCTGAATTCTGCGTGTTAACGCCGGTTGTGAAATATGAAGAAATTGCGACGCTTTTGTAAAACATCCGATTTCTGCAATTTTTACAAACGCTTGTATTCCCTGTAATTCATGTTGCATATCCGCATCCTGTTCTCACTTTCCTTTAACCACGATAACGTAAGGGCTATTAATGTGCAAAACGTATTAATCCTGCTTTTTTTGACATTAGAGTTATCAACAGGAGTGTGAAAACCTTATTGCGTTCCTGATAAAACGAAATGAGAAAAAGACATGTTAAAGATCCCTTGCGTATTAATGCGTGGCGGTACGTCAAAAGGTCCCGTTATTCTGGCCAGCGACCTGCCTGAGGAAACCGAAGCGCGCGACTCGGTGTTGCTCAGTTTGATGGGTGCAGGCCATGAACTTGAAATTGACGGCATTGGCGGTGGAAGCCCGCAAACCAGTAAGGTGGCCATCGTCAGTCCTTCCGACAGCCCGGATGCAGATGTGGATTACTTATTCGCACAGGTGATGGTGAACGAGCGTCGCGTCGATACCACGCCTAACTGCGGCAATATGCTCTGTGCCGTGGGTCCCTTTGCGATAGAAAAAGGGCTCGTGAAAGCGCAAAGCCCGGTGACAACGGTGCGGATCCGTAATCTTAACACCGGAACGCTGGTTGATGCGGAAGTGCAAACGCCTGATTATCGGGTCACCTATGAAGGCGATACCCAAATTGACGGTGTTCCGGGTACAGCCGCACCCATTGGCTTAACCTTCCTGAATTCTGCAGGTTCTAAAACAGGGAAATTACTCCCGACTGACAGCGTCACAAATGTATTCGACGGTATTGAAGTCACCTGTATTGATATGGCGATGCCGATGGTTTTGATTGAGGCATCGGCCCTGGGAAAAACAGGGGGGGAGTCACCTGCGGAACTGGATGCCGATACGGCATTTAAAGCAAGGCTGGAGAACTTGCGTCGTCAGGCGGGCGAGGCGATGGGCTTAGGGGACGTGTCAAACAAAGTCATCCCTAAACCGGTTCTGCTGAGCCGGGCGCGTAACGGCGGAACGCTTCAGGTGCGGTATTTCATGCCACACACGTGCCATAAATCACTGGCCATTACCGGCTCGATTGGTATTTCGACCGCGACGCTCATTGACGGCTCCGTCGCCGCTAAAATCGTCGCCGATCGTCCAAAGGAGCGCTATACCAATATTATTGATATAGAACACCCAAGTGGAAAAATATCTGTTTCATTACTGAGGGACGGTAACAATATCGCAAATACCCGAGCCGCGGTAATTCGGACCTCCCGTAAGTTATTTGAAGGTGCCGTTTGTGTGCCTGAAAAAATGCTCTCTGAAGTAGATTAGGTAAAACCCAAACTAAGAAATAGTTCTGCCTTAAACAATTACATTCTGTACCTTAACTATAATACTGAGGTTATTATGGCGTTAACGCATGCTAACAATACCCTGAAAGCCCCCGATCCTGTAAAAGCCAGTGCGTATATTCGCGTGATTCTGGCGCTGGCATTATCCGGGCTTGCTGAACTTGCTTCTCTGTTTTTTATTCAGCCACTGCTTCCGACGCTTGCAGTGGAATATAATGTTCCAGTCAGCCAGGTGAGTATTATCTTATCGGCAGAAACAGCCTTGCTGGCAATTGGATTGCTGTTTACCGGGACGTTATCCGATCACTATGGCAGGAAGCGGTTAATTATCGTCTCCCTCCTGTTGGGCGGTATTCTGACGCTGCTCTGCCCGCTGGTGGAATCCTGGGCGATGCTGGTGGCGCTGCGTGCGGTAATTGGTCTGGCGCTGAGCGGCATCGCTGCGGCAGCCACCGCCTACATCAGCGAAGAGGTTGCGCCGGTGGCGGCAGGCATCGTGACGGGCTATTTTGTCTTCGGTAACTCGATGGGCGGCATGTCCGGCCGTATTGTTGCCAGCCAGCTGATCGATCACGTTTCAATCAATGTCATCTTTTACGGGTTTGCGGTCAGTTTGATTGTGGTGGCCGTTCTGGTGAAGTTCCTGCTGCCTGAATCTAAAAACTTCACACCCACGCAGAGCCTTAACGCTATGCGTATGGTGAAAGGGGCGGCATCGCATTTCAAAAATAAAAATCTGGCGCTGGCGTTTGTCATCAGCTTTATTATCTTCGGCGCATTTACCTCACTGTATAACTATCTGGCCTTCTTCCTGAAAGGTGAGCCATTCCATATTTCACCGGCAAATGCAGGTCTGCTCTCTTTTAGCTTCGCCCTGAGTTTCTTTACGGCTCCGCAGGCAGGCCGATTATCGGCGAAATATGGCGCAATGAAAGTCTTGCGTGTGTTGTTCCTGATTATGGCGTTCGGCATGCTGCTGACGCTGACATCGAACGTCGTCACCTTTATTGTTGGCGCTGTGATTTTTACCGGCTGTTTCTTCGGCTGCCACTCTATCGGCTTAAGCTGGGTCAGTAAAAATGCAACCCATGCCAGAGGTCAGGCCGTCGCGCTCTATTTATTCTTCTACTACATGGGCGGTTCGGTTATTGGTTTTATTAACGGTTTTGTTTTCCATTCAATGGGCTGGCAGGGGATGACCGGGTTTATTCTGGCATTACTCGGGGTTGGCGTTGTGGTGGCGACGTATCTGGCATCCGGTAATAAACCGGTACTGGTACCCGCCCAGTCCGCAGAATAAAAGTCAGGCAATGTGTTCACGTCCTGGGGCGTGAACACAGAAAGAACACGTATATCAATCGGGTATCATCATGAAATTAGCAAGCTATATTCATCAGGGCCGTAAAAGTTACGGGATTTATACACCATCCGGCTTTATCGATTTGGGTAATAAAATCGGCCATCAATATGCGACATTGAAAGACCTTCTTCAATGGGATGCAGTAGACGTCGCCAGGCAATATCTCGATTGCCCAGTGGATATCATGCCTGAAGACATGACCTTTTTGCCCGTGATAGAAGAGCCCGGAAAGATTTTCTGCGTGGGAATGAATTACGCTGAAAAAAGAAAAGAGTTTGCTGAGACGAATAATGCCCCCACGCTGTTTATTCGTTTTCCTGATTCGCAAACCGGACACGCGCGGCCGGTGATAAAACCGGTTCTCTCCAGCGAGTTCGATTATGAAGGCGAGCTGGCCGTTATCATTGGTAAACCCGGCAGCCGAATTGACGTCAATAACGCGCTCAGCCATGTCGCGGGTTACAGCTGCTATATGGATGGCTCCGTGCGCGACTGGCAGCACGCCTGGTTCACCGCCGGTAAAAACTGGACGCAAACCGGTGCCTTTGGCCCGTATATGACCACGGCAGATGAGATCCCCGATCCCCACGCGTTGACCATTCACACCTGGCTGAACGGCATGCTGGTTCAGAATGACTCGACCGGCAGCATGATCCACAAAGTGGCGGATCTTATCGCCTACATCAGCACGTTCACCTCCCTCAGCGCCGGTGACGTCATTATTACCGGCTCGCCCGGTGGCGTCGGCAAAAAGCGTAATCCGCCTCTGTTTATGCACGATGGCGATCGCGTCGAAGTCGAAATCGAAAACATTGGTCGCCTGATGAATACCATTGTGGAAGCTCAACCGCAGCCGGAAGAGTTAGCTGTCTAGACGCTCAGGAGAGAGAAGATGTACACCGCCAGAACACCCGAGTTTGAGGTTATTAACGCCGGTAACGCCCAGTCCAGGGAAGAAGTCGCCCGCTTCCTGGCCCGCAACGGGTTAGGCATTGATGACGATATTGAGCAATTTATTGTTGCCCGCTATCAACGCCAGCTTGTCGCCTGCACCGGCATTGCGGGTAACACCTTAAAATGCATCGCGGTGGATGCCGCGTGGCGGGGTACGTCGTTAAGCCTGACGTTAATCCATGAGGCCGAGCTTCAGGCGGCACAGAACGGTGAGCATCAACTCTTTCTTTTTACCTGTCCGGATAACGTGAAGTCGTTTCGCGGATGTGGGTTTTATCCGCTGGTGACGGTCGAGAACTGTGCGTCATTAATGGAGAATACGCCGGTGGGTATTCATCGTTATTGCAGCCAGCTGCGCCGTCACCATTTCGTGCCGGGAAAAAATATTGGCGCGATTGTGATGAACGCCAATCCGTTCACCCTCGGCCATCAATATTTGATTGAGCATGCGGCAAGCCGGTGCGACGCGTTACATGTTTTCGTGGTCCAGGAAGATGTCTCCGCATTTTCGTTTAAAGAACGGTTCGCGATGGTCAGGGAAGGATCCCGTCACCTGCCAAATGTCACCGTTCATCCGGGGTCGGCGTATATTATTTCGCGCGGGACATTCCCGGGCTATTTCCTGAAAGATAAGCAGGTCATTGATAAAACCTACGCGGCAATTGATCTCCTGCTGTTCAGAAATTACATCGCACCCGCGTTGAATATTAATCATCGTTTCGTGGGTACCGAGCCGTTCTGTCCGTTAACCGCTGAATATAACCGGGCGATGCATCGCTGGCTGGAAGAAGAAACGAGCACGGCGGCCCGCATTAGCGTACACGAAATAGAAAGAAGAACGGATGGCAATAATGTGCCGGTATCGGCTTCAGCCGTTCGTCGTTTATTAAAAGAAAACAAAATCGCTGCCGCCAGTCGCATGGTGCCCGCCACCACGCGCGCGTTTCTGAATAACGGATTACAGCATCAGCCTTGTTTATCCGAACCGCTGACGGCAGCGGTTTAACCGCATTATTACAGGAAAACTGATATGAAAATTGTGCAAGCCGCGATGGCGGGAACGCTGGAGTCCAGCGACCTTATGGTTAAGGTAAGCCCCGTCGAAAGCGGGCTGGATGTGGTCATCCAGAGCGAAGTGTATAAGCAGTTTGGCGACCGAATTACAGAGGTCGTTAATGAAACGCTTGCTGCGTTCAATATCGAGCAGGGGCTGATCGTTGTTGATGATAAAGGCGCGCTGGATTGCGTGATCCGCGCCCGCGTGCAGGCTGCATTGCTCAGAGGTACAGCCCGGGAAGACATTGCATGGGAAACGTTATAATGAAAAAATTACGCCGCAGTATGTTATTTATTCCCGGTTCAAGTGCTGCCATGCTGTCGACGGCATTTATCTATAAACCAGACTCTATTATGTTTGATCTGGAAGATGCCGTTGCGCTGAAAGAAAAAGACAGCGCCCGCCTTCTGGTATTTCATGCGCTGCAACATCCGATGTACAACGATATTGAAACCGTTGTCAGAATTAACCCGCTCAATACCCCTTTTGGTTTAAAGGATCTGGAAGCCGCCGTCAGGGCAGGTGTGGATGTTATTCGTCTGCCGAAAACTGACTCTCCGGAAGATATCTATCAACTTGAACGTGAAATCGTCCGCATTGAAGAAAACTGCGGGCGTCCTGTTGGCTCAACGAAATTAATGGCTGCAATCGAATCTGCCGTCGGCGTGATTAACGCGGTTGCCATTGCGAAATCCTCAGACCGGTTAATGGGTATTGCGCTGGCCGCCTTTGACTATGTGATGGATATGCAAACCGAGCGGGGCGACGGGACAGAGCTGTTCTATGCCCGGTGCGCCGTATTGCATGCCGCGCGCGGGGCAGGAATTGACGCTTTCGACGTGGTATACGCCGATGTGAATGACGAGGCCGGTTTCCTCAAAGAAGTGGATCTCATCCGCCGGATGGGCTTCAACGGAAAATCGCTGATTAATCCGCGACAAATTGAAATTCTTCATAACGCCTACGCGCCTACGCAGGAAGAAGTGGATTACGCCCAGCGCGTGATTGCTGCTGCAGAAGAGGGAGAACGCAACGGACTGGGGGTGATTTCGCTGAACGGAAAAATGATCGACGCGCCAATCATCAACCATGCCCGCGTGGTAATCGAACGTAAAAATGCCTCGGGCATTCGCCAGTAATCCCTTATACCGCAAGCGACAGGATGAATAATGAAAAACCTCACTGAAACTCTGCATCACATGCCCGGCTCCCGTCGTGAGTACGTCGCCTTCAGCGGCGCTAACGCGACGACGCCTTACCTTTCTGATCATCAGCAAAAGACTCAGCGCAAACTTTTTGCCAGCGTAGACGACGTGCTGGCCCGCTGCGATCTGCATGACGGCATGACCGTATCCTTTCATCACGCGTTCCGCGAGGGTGATAAGGTCATTAATTACGTGATGGATAAACTGGCTCAGCGCGGTCTGAAAGGGATCACGCTCGCGTCCAGTTCGTTGATGTCGTGCAATGCCCCGCTTATTGAACACATTCGCAGTGGCGTGATTGGCAAAATCTATACCTCCGGCATGCGTGGCGAGCTGGCGGATGCGATTTCACACGGATTGATGGACGAGCCGGTACAGATCCACTCCCATGGTGGACGGGTGAACCTGATTCAGAAGGGCGAAATTGCTATTGATGTCGCCTTTCTGGCGGTGTCCTGCTGCGATGAATATGGCAATGCCAGCGGCAACGGCGGTACATCGCAGTGCGGCTCGCTCGGTTATGCCATGGTCGACGCGCAATACGCCAAAAAGGTGGTCTTGCTCACCGAAACCCTGAAGCCGTTCCCCAACCTGCCGGCCAGTATCGTCCAGGACCGGGTTGACTATGTGGTGCAGATTGAGAGCGTCGGCGACCCGGCAAAAATCAGCGTAGGCGCTGCCAGGGTCACCAGTAATCCACGTGAGCTGATGATTGCCCGTTCTGCCGCCGACGTTATCGAACACTCTGGCTATTTCCGCAACGGCTTTTCCATTCAGACCGGTTCAGGCGCGGCGTCCACCGCCTGTACGCGGTTTATGGAAGCCCGTATGCGCAAACACAATATTGTCGCCCGGTTCGCGCTCGGCGGCATCACCGGCAGCATTGTCGATCTGCATCAAAAGGGACTCATTAAAAAAATCCTCGATACGCAAAGCTTTGACGGTGCAGCGGCAGCCTCTATGACGGTCAATCCCGGCCATGTGGAAATTTCCACCAACGTCTATGCGAACCCGGCTGCAAAAGCCGCCTGCTGCGACAGGGTTGATGTGGTCATTCTCAGCGCGCTGGAGGTGGACACGCAGTTCAACGTCAACGTCCTGACCGGTTCCGACGGTGTGATGCGCGGCGCCTCAGGCGGGCATTGCGACGTCGCCGCGGCGGCAAATCTCACCATCGTGGTTGCCCCGCTGATCCGCAGCCGAATTCCTACCGTTGTCAGGCAGGTCACCACCCTGGTGACGCCGGGCGAAAGCATCGACGTTCTGGTTACCGATCACGGTATTGCCGTTAACCCGGCGCGTCCGGAGATCCGTGAACGTCTGATTAACGCCGGGCTGGCCGTCGTCGACATCGATGCGCTGTATCGCAAGGCGCTGCTCATCTCGGGTGAGCCTAAGCCTGTCGAGTTTACTGACCGTATCGTCGGTGTGGTGCGCTACCGCGACGGCAGCGTGATAGATGTGGTTCGCCAGGTTAAGGAGTAATTCTCATGATGGATAAAGCCTCGAACGCGAAGGTCTCTCTGGAACAGGTTCTGAACGCCAGAGAACAGCGAGCCCGTCGTCAGCAGGCGTGGCTGTTTCAGTCGGATCATACGGTGGTTTCCGTCACGCTGGTCTGGCCGGGGGAGGTGAAGGATACCGCGCTGGCCAGACAGGTGATGGCCGCTGCGAATGACGCGCTCGGGGACCTGTTCCGGACCCATCAGTGGACGGTCTGCCGGCAGCAGATCCTGCAGCTGGTCACGGGGCCGGAAGCGCTCTGGGCGGTTGCGGCACCCGCGTGGATGGTCAAACACGTGACGGCGCACCTGGAAGATAACCATCCGCTGGGACGCTTATGGGATATCGACGTGCTGTGTCCAAAAGCGGGCCTGCTGAAAAGAAACGCTATCCAGCAACCGATGCGCAGATGCTTTATCTGTCATGAACCTGCTCATGTTTGTTCTCGTATGCGACGTCATTCACAGGCCGAGCTCACGCGCGTAATTGAGGCGTTAACCGATGACTACTTCGCTTGCCAGATGTAATGCACCCGACGTTCAGCACACCTTCGCGGAGCTGGCTACCGAGGCCCTGTACCGGGAAATTCGCTTAACCCCGAAACCGGGTCTGGTGGATCGCGTAAACAGTGGGGCGCATAAGGATATGAATTTCGCACTGTTCATGACCAGTATCGCGGCGATTGCCCCCTGGTTTTCAACGTTCTTTAACGTTGGCAGAGAGACGGCTCGCCTTGCTGGCCCGCAAACGCTGCGGGCGATAAGGCCGACCGGTCTGGCCTGCGAACAGGCAATGTTTAACGCCACCGGCGGGGTGAATACCCATAAAGGCGGGATCTTCTCTCTGGGGCTGCTGTGTGCCGCGGCGGGGCGTCTGACGCAAAGGCAAGAAAGCCTCACGCAACGCAGCCTGTGCGATGAGAGTAGCGCAATCTGCAAAGGCATCGTTGAACAGGAGCTGAAAAATCGCGGCGTTGCGAAAACGAAGGGCGAGCAGCAATACAAAGCGTACGGCTTCACCGGTGCCAGAGGGGAGGCGGAAAGCGGTTTTGCCACCGTCCGTCACGTTGGCCTGCCTCACTTTGACATCGCACTGCGCCGGGGAGCCTCTGAGGACGACGCGCTGCTGAGGATGCTGCTCGGGCTGATGGCGGCGAACCCGGATACCAATCTTGTTTCACGTGGTGGAACGGAAGGGCTGAATTATGCCAGACGCTATTCCAGACGACTATTAACCGTGAGACATCTGACGCCGGAGAAATTAGTTAACGCCTTATCCAGAATGGACGTTCAGTTTATTCGCCGGAATTTAAGTCCGGGTGGGAGCGCAGATCTTATCGCCGTTGGATGGTTATTGTCGCAGTTTCCGTGCGAATAATCGAAAAGGAAAACGTCATGATTGAACAACGCCTGCAGCAGCTCAGTAACGTTTATACCCTAATTCTGGTGCCGGGACTGAGAGACAGCGATGAGCATCACTGGCAAAGCTGTTGGGGGCGGCGTTTTCCTTTCTGGAAGCGGATTCAGCAGAAAAATTGGTTTGAGCCCGATATTGAAAACTGGGTCTCCGCCATTACCCGCGAACTGGCATCGTGCCAGCTGCCCGCCATCCTCGTCGGCCATAGCTTTGGCGCGCTGGCGTCATGCCGGCTGCTGCAAACGCGACGGGTAAACGTCGCCGGGGTGGTGATGGTCGCGCCGGCAGAACCCGCTATTTTCGGCCTTGAAGAGGCCATTCAGCCAGCGTCATTGCCGGTTCCCTGCCTGATGTTTGCCAGCAGAAATGACCCCCTGATGCCTTTCGCGCGCGCTCAGTTCTGGGCGGCACGCTGGGAGGGCCATTTAATCGATATCGGGGAGGCCGGGCATATTAATGCCGAATCGGGTTTTGGTGAATGGCCTTACGGACTTGAACGGCTAACAGAATTTTGTGAACAACTTTAGCTTTAACAGGAGACCCTATGTTAGATGATTATAATCAGCACCTGATCGCACGCGAAGAGGCGGGCATTCCGGCGAAACCCTTAACAGCGGAACAGACTGATGCGCTTATTCATCGTTTAATTCACGATGCGTCCGCACCTCATCCTCTCTTAGAATTATTAACCCACAGCGTTCCCCCGGGCGTCGATCCCGCGGCAAAGTTAAAAGCCGAATTTTTATTTAAGGTGGCATTGCAGGAATACCGTATTAACGGCCTCTCTCCCGAGTCGGCCACGACGCTGCTGGGTTCCATGCAGGGAGGCTATAACGTCCAGCCGCTGATTGATCTTCTGGACCACCCGAGCCTGGCACCGCTGGCCGTACAGCAGCTTTCTTCTACCATCCTGATTTTTGAAAAATTCAGCCAGGTTGAAGCCAAAGCGATGAGCGGTAACGACCGGGCAAAAGAGGTGCTTCAGTCCTGGGCAAATGCCGAATGGTTTACCCGCCGTCCGGCGATGCCTGAAAAAATCACCCTGAAGGTGTTCAAGGTTCCCGGTGAGACCAATACCGACGATTTGTCTCCGGCACCGGAGGCGTGGTCACGTCCGGATATTCCGCTGCACGCGCTCTCCATGCTTAGTAACGTCAGGGAAGGGGTCGAGCCGGATGAACCCGGCGTGCGCGGCCCTTTGCGCCAGCTGGCAGAATTAAAAGAGGAAGGCTGGCCGCTGGCGTACGTCGGCGATGTCGTCGGAACCGGGTCATCGCGCAAATCCGCCACTAACTCGATCTTATGGCACATCGGGAACGATATTCCGTTCGTGCCGAATAAACGTAACGGCGGGTTTGTGTTTGGCGGCAAAATCGCGCCCATTTTCTTCAACACGCTGGAAGATTCCGGTGCTTTGCCGGTAGAGATGGACGTCTCCGCGCTGACGACCGGGATGCTGATCGATTTGTATCCCTATAAAGGCGAAATTCGCGAGACGGAAAGCCAGCGTCTGGTGACCCGCTTTACGCTTAAAACCGAGGTGCTGCTGGACGAAGTGCGCGCCGGCGGGCGGATCCCGCTGATTATCGGACGCAGCCTGACCGCGAAAGCGCGGGAATCGCTGATGCTTGCACCTTCAGAAGTCTTCCGCAAGCCCTCAGCCCCTGCGCCATCCGCAGCCGGTTTTACGCTGGCACAGAAAATGGTGGGTAAAGCCTGCGGCGTCGCGGGGATCCGTCCCGGGCAGTATTGCGAGCCGAAGATCACGACAGTGGGCTCGCAGGACACCACCGGCGGGATGACGCGCGACGAGTTGACCGATCTTGCCTGCCTGACGTTTTCGGCCGATCTGGTGATGCAGTCTTTCTGCCACACCTCTGCGTACCCTAAGCCCGTCGACGTTCAGCTGCATGAAACCCTGCCGCAGTTTATTACCCGTCGTAACGGGGTCGCGCTGAAGCCGGGCGATGGCATTATCCACTCCTGGCTTAACCGCATGCTGCTGCCGGATACGGTGGGCACCGGTGCCGACTCCCATACCCGCTTCCCGCTGGGGATCTCTTTCCCGGGCGGCTCCGGGCTGGTAGCGTTTGCCGCCGCAACCGGCATTATGCCGCTGGATATGCCTGAATCGGTGCTGGTGCGCTTTAAGGGCGAGATGCAGAAAGGGATCACCCTGCGCGATCTGGTTCATGCCATACCGCTCTACGCCAGAAAGCAGGGGCTGTTGACGGTCGAGAAAAAGAATAAACGCAATGTTTTCTCGGGCCGGATCCTCGAAATTGAGGGGCTGGAAACACTGAGTGCAGAGCAGGCGTTTGAGCTGGCTGACGCCTCCGCTGAACGGTCCGCTGCTGCGTGCGTGATGCGCCTGGCAGAAGAGAATGTCGCGCAATACCTGCGTTCCAACGCGGCTCTGCTGCGCTGGATGGTTAAGCAGGGGTATGAGAATGCCGACACGCTTGAACGTCGCATCGCTGAAATCGAGGCGTGGCTGGCTAACCCATCGCTGCTGTCCGCCGATCCTGACGCGGAATATGCCGCAGTCATTGACATTGACCTCAATGAAATCACTGAACCGGTGGTCTGCGCGCCGGACGATCCGGACGATGCCCGGTTACTTTCCGACGTTGCCAGCACGCCTGTTGAAGAGGTCTTCATTGGCTCCTGCATGACCAACATTGGTCATTTCCGCGCTGCGGGTGAAATCCTGGCCGATGCCAGTGCAAGCCAGGCGCGGTTGTGGATCGCGCCTCCCACCAAAATGGATGCCCGGCAGCTTTCCCGTGAGGGCTATTTTAGTCAGTTTATAAAATCGGGGGCGAGAATCGAGCCCGCAGGCTGTTCCCTCTGCATGGGGAACCAGGCGAGGGTGCGCGAAGGGAGTCACGTAGTATCAACGTCCACCCGAAATTTCCCTCATCGTCTGGGAACGAATGCCAAAGTGTTCCTTGCCTCGGCTGAATTAAGCACCGTCGCGGCCATACTGGGTAAAATGCCAACCGTGGAAGAATATTTTAGCTATACGGATAAACTTCATGGCGCACAGGAAAATATCTATCGCTATCTCAGTTTTGACACCCTGGCAGAATATAAAAACACAGAAGGTGATAATATCCAGATTGTTAGCCTGTAGTTTCTTATTATTTATTTAGCAAATGTATTTAGCCGGCAGAGGCGTCTCTCTGGAGCCGTCCCTGCCATTCAGGGACCCTTTTCTCATGGGTGAGATATGCTTAAATCCAATGTTTTAAAAACAATCTTACTTGCCGTAATAATATTATTATCAATATTCATTCCTCCGCCTGATGGATTAACCAAAGAGGCGTGGATACTGGCAGGAATATATTTGTCCGCTATCGTTGGCCTGGTCATTAAACCTTATCCCGAACCCGTCATCATGCTCGTCGCGGTTGCATTAACCTGTTTTACCGTAACAAAATTCCCGGATTCACCCGTCAAATCAATGGATGTGTTGAGCGGATACGCCTCAGGCACCACATGGCTGGTGTTCAGCGCCTTTACGCTTAGCGCGGCATTTGTCACGACCGGTCTGGGGAAACGGCTTGCCTACTGGTTTATCCTCAAGTTTGGCAGTACGACGCTGAGACTGGGGTATGTCACTGCCTTACTGGATTTGGTGCTGGCACCCGCCACGCCCTCAAATACTGCGCGGGCAGGTGGGGTGGTATTCCCTATTATTAACAGCATCGCGACCGTACTGGGCTCAACGCCAAAAGAGACGCCGTGTAAGGCTGGCCGTTATTTAATGGTTAATGTCTATATGGTCACTAAAACGACCAGCTATATGTTTTTAACGGGCTTTGCCGGGAACGCGTTAGCGCTTCAGCTCATTTCAGATATTTTCCATATTCATATTAGCTGGATCGGCTGGATGCTGGCGGGTGCCCCGTTGGGTTTATTGATGCTGTGTATCATTCCCTATATTTGCTACCGAATTGCCTCTCCGGAAATTAAAGAAATTGATAATGTCGCGATTGCGACCAACGGGCTTCAAAGCCTCGGTGCAATGAGCCTCAAAGAGAAGGGGCTGGTGGTTATTTTCATCGCCGCATTATTGGGCTGGATCTTCTCACGTCATCTTGGACTCACTGAATCCGCCGTCGCCATTATCGCGATGGGGGCGGCCCTGCTGTTTAATATTATCGGCTGGAGCGATGTTCAAAAAAATAAAGGCGGCTGGAATACCCTGATGTGGTATGGGGGCATCATTGGTCTGAGTGCCACCCTGAGCAAAGAGGGTTTTTTCCGCTGGCTGGCTGATTTCCTGTCTGCGCATCTGGATTTTCTCAGCGCTGGTAATATGACTATCGTGATTATCGTGTTTCTCAGCGTGCTGGTTCGCTATTTCTTTGCCTCCGGCGGAGCATACGTCGCGGCCATGGTGCCGGTGTTTGCCACCGTGGGTCTGGTAACCGGAACGGCGCCTGTCCTGCTGGCGCTTGCTATTCTGTTTTCCAACTCCTACGGCGGGTGTATCACGCACTATGGGGGCGCAGCAGGGCCCATTATCTTCGCCGCCGGGTATAACGACATTAAGTCATGGTGGTCGATCGGCACCGTCGTGGCGTTGTGCACATTTCTGATCCATATGGTTTGCGGCATTCCGTGGTGGGGTTTCCTCCTGCAGCACGGCATGCTGCAGTTTTGACGGGCTGGGATAACGCGGAACGAGGCCGGGTCAGGCGTAGCCGCCACCCGGCAACATCACTGCTGCGACGTGTTATTAAACAATTCGAGAGAGATTAATTTATCAAGATGGCTGTTAAACGCCGCATCATCCATTTCGGGCATGTTTAAGATATACATTCCGTCAAGACCACACACCAGCCCAATCAAACGCCAGGCAATATTTTCCGCCCGATCGCCTGGACTGAATGCCCCGGCCTCCGTTCCCGCCCTGATAAGCGCCACCGTTTCCTGGTGCCACATCTCCATGGTCATGACGTAGGCGCTCTTAATGTCCGTATCGCGGCTGGCCAGCAGCTGCGCTTCACGCCACAGGCGTATATAAGGCTCAAACCTGCCGTCATCGCTGCCGAGCATGGCATGAAGCTGCTCCCGCCAGCCAGCCTGTTTGCCCGCGACATCGGCATCCAGCAGTTCGCGGATTAACCGCACGAAAGCCAGCGATTTTAGCTCCCCGGCGGAGGTGAAATGATGATGAACCTGACCGGTAGCGACCTTCGCCTCGGCCGCAATACGTCGCACCGTCATGGCCGCCAGTCCTTCGGCCAGCGCCACGCGCATGGCGGCCTGTAAGATGGCTTCCCGCCGTTCGTCCTTGCTCAGATATCGCATGTTTACTCACTCTCAATGGGAACGAAACGAGTGTAACAAAAAGCTGGACACTCGTTCAACTTTACGTAGGATCCTAATCTGGACATGTGTCCATGTTTAAAATGAAAAGGAAATTTATGTTTCGTCAGTGGTTAGCGTTAGTGATTATCGTGCTGGTGTATATCCCGGTGGCGATCGACGCGACGGTGCTGCACGTGGCGGCGCCGACATTGAGCATGACGCTGGGTGCCAGCGGTAATGAATTGCTTTGGATCATCGATATCTACTCTCTGGTGATGGCGGGTATGGTGCTGCCGATGGGCGCACTCGGTGACCGGATTGGTTTTAAGCGGCTGCTGATGATTGGCAGTACGCTGTTTGGTCTGTCGTCCCTGGCGGCGGCGTTTGCCCCGTCGGCCGGGTGGCTGATTGCGGCGCGTGCCTCGCTGGCAATCGGTGCGGCGATGATCATTCCGGCCACCCTGGCAGGGATCCGTACGCTGTTTGTCGACGCGCGGGACCGTAATATTGCGCTTGGCGTCTGGGCGGCGGTGGGCTCCGGCGGGGCGGCGTTTGGTCCGCTGATCGGCGGTATGCTGCTTGAGCATTTTTACTGGGGATCGGTGTTTTTGATCAACGTGCCGATCGTGCTGGTCGTCGTTTCGCTGGCCGCGCGTTTTGTGCCTCGCCAGCAGGGCCGCCCGGAGCAGCCGCTGAATATCAGCCATGCCATCATGCTGATTGTGGCGATTTTGCTGCTGGTCTACAGCGCTAAAACGGCGCTCAAAGGCGCGCTGTCACCGTGGCTGGTCATCTCCGCGCTGGTTACCGGCTCGGTGCTGCTGTTTGTCTTTGTCCGTATTCAGCTTCGCGCCCGCGTACCAATGATCGACATGCGCCTGTTCTGCCACCGCATCATTTTGAGCGGCGTGGTGATGGCGATGACCGCGATGATTGCCCTGGTCGGCTTTGAGCTACTGATGGCCCAGGAGCTGCAGTTTGTTCACGGCTTTACGCCGTTTGAAGCGGGAATGTTCATGCTGCCTGTGATGGTCGCCAGCGGGTTCAGCGGACCGATCGCGGGCGTGCTGGTTGGGCGTTTAGGGCTACGCATCGTCGCGGCTGGCGGAATGGGGCTCAGCGCCGTCAGCTTTATCGGCCTGTCGATGCTCGACTTCAGTACGCAGCAGTGGCAGGCGTGGGGGCTGATGGTGCTGCTCGGCTTCAGTGCCGCCAGCGCGCTGCTGGCTTCGACCTCCGCAATTATGGCTGCCGCGCCGAAAGAGAAAGCCGCCGCCGCAGGGGCGATTGAAACCATGTCCTATGAACTGGGAGCCGGGCTGGGGATCGCCATTTTTGGCCTGCTGCTGACCCGCAGCTTCTCGGCGTCGATTGCGCTTCCGCAGGGGTTGAATGCTTCTCTCGTCGACAAAGCCTCGTCATCCATTGGTGAAGCGATGAAGGTGGCGCAGGATCTGACGCCGACCATGGCGGAGTCGGTTATTGAGGCGGCGAAAAGCGCGTTTATCACCTCGCACAGCGTGGCGCTGGGAAGTGCAGGTGGAATGTTGCTGCTGCTGGCCGTTGGGATCTGGTTCAGCCTGGCGAAGGTCAACCCGCGGTAAGTAAATAGCGCAGTAAAACCGGACTGGAGGTTGGCGCGGGTGGGGCTGATGGGCTATGTTTTTTAAAGGATTATCTGATTCTTGCTGGAAAATATGAGCCCACGCAACAGCAGTGAACCGTCCCAACCCTTCTCCCGGTTAACCCTGCTTGCAGGTGGTGCACTGGGCGTCGTTTTTGGTGATATCGGCACCAGCCCGCTTTATACCTTCAGGACGGTGCTTTCGCTCTCTGAGCATGACCCGACGCCAGCCGTCATACTGGGTCTGCTCTCCCTGATTACCTGGACACTCATCCTAGTGACATCCATAAAATATGCCGCCTTCGCCATGCGAATTGATAATCATGGCGAGGGGGGCATTATGGCCCTGATGTCGCTTCTGGTGGAAAAAGGAAAAGGCGGACGCTGGGTCATTTTTGCCGCTCTCATCGGCGCAGCGTTGATTTACGGTGACGGTGCGATAACCCCGGCAATCTCCGTGCTTTCCGCCCTGGAAGGGCTGGAGATGGTCATTCCTGAATCGCAGCCGTACATCTTACCCCTCACGGTTGCGGTTCTGCTGGCGCTGTTCCTGATCCAGCCATTTGGTACTGCCCGTATAGGGAAGATATTTGGCCCGGTGATGGCGCTATGGTTTCTTGTGATTGCCGCGCTGGGTGTCTGGGGAATCATTCAGCACCCCTCCGTACTGTTGGCCCTGAATCCTGCTTACGGCATCGCGTTTTTATTCTCGAATGGGTACACCAGTTTTCTGGTCCTGGGCGGCGTTTTTCTCTGCGTGACGGGGGCCGAGGCCCTGTATGCCGACATGGGACATTTCGGTAAAAAGCCTATCTGGCTTGCCTGGTACGGCGTCGTCTTTCCTTCGCTGCTGCTCAACTATGCCGGCCAGTCGGCGCTGATCCTGGCGGGTGCCGACAGCAAACAAAATCTTTTTTACCTGCTGTGTCCGCCGGTGCTGCAGGTTCCGCTTATTGTTCTTGCCGCGCTGGCAACAATCATCGCCAGTCAGGCGATCATCACCGGCGCCTTTTCCATGACGCGCCAGGCCATTCAGCTTGGCTGGCTACCGCGATTACGCATAAAACAGACGGCGGCAGAAAGCTACGGTCAGATCTATATCGGGACAATAAACTGGCTGCTGATGGTGGTGACTATCGGGCTGGTGGTGTTCTTTAAATCCTCCGATAAGCTTGCCGCTGCGTACGGCATTGCCGTGTCGTTAACTATGCTGATGACCACGGGACTGTTGTTCGTCGCCATGCGGGAAGTGTGGCGCTGGAGCCTTGTCAGCAGTGCGGTTATTGCGCTCTGTTTCCTGGTGATTGATGCCACTTTCTTATTTGCCAATCTGATTAAGGTCCTGGAAGGCGGCTATATTCCGCTACTGATGGCCGCCGCCATTTGTACGGTAATGCTGATCTGGCACCGCGGCGTTCGGGCAGTATCCGCGTCGGTGGGCGAGAAGGGCGTCAGCGTGGATGCCTTCTTTGCCCAGCTTCAGCAAAAGACGGTGCCCAGAGTGGCGGGCGCCGCGGTATTTTTGACCCGGACGCAGCACAATATCCCGCCGGTGATGCGCTGGCACGTCGCGCGAAACCGGGCGCTACAGCGGGATGTGTTGTCTCTTACCATTGATATTCTGAATGTGCCGTACGTAGGGGAAGAACAACGCATCAGCGTAGAGCAGCGCGCGCCGGGCTACTGGCACGGCGTGGCGCAGTATGGTTTTATGGAACACCCGGACATCCCGCATTTGCTGCAGGGCGTCAGCGAGATTAACGCACTTTTTGCCACGGATGACACCACCTGGTATGTCGGACATGAAACCATTGTGGCAGGCGAAGGCGGGGCGGGTATGGCGGCCTGGCAACGACACATTTTTGCCTTTATGAAGCGCAACTGCGCGCACGTCATCAACCACTATCGCCTCCCCAGCGATCGGGTTGTTGAAATCAGCCGGCGCGTTGCCGTCTAGCGTCGCGCGAAAGCAGGGGCTGCTTTCGCGCCGCGCTTATCTCTCCTGGGCTGCGGAGAGGACGCTGTGTAACAACACGTTCGCCCCTTTCTCTGACCATTCCGGCAGGATCCTCTCCGCTTCGTTATGGCTGATGCCTTTCACGCAGGGGATAAAAATCATGCTGGCAGGCGCAATCTTGCTGATATAGCAGGTGTCGTGTCCCGCGCCAGAGACCATCGGCTTCGACGAATAGCCCAGTTCCGCGACGGCCTTCTCCGTGCGGGCCAGGCATTCGGCATCAAACGCGATGGGCGCGTAGTCAAAAATGCGTTCAACGGCAGCCGCCACGCCGCGCAGGCTCAGGCTTTCAGCCACCTTATGCAGCGCCGCTTCCATGGCTTCCAGCGCCTCCTGCGAGGGATGGCGAAACTCCACGCTGCATACCACGCGAGACGGCACGACGTTACGCGAGTTTGGGGTAACCTGCGCCATACCGATCGTCGCGCGTCCGTCTGGCGCATGCCGATAGCCAATCGTTTCCACCTTCAGCGCCAGCTCAGCGAAGGCGGTCAGCGCGTCGCGGCGGCTGTGCATTGGCGTCGTTCCTGCGTGGGCGGCGAAACCGTCCAGCGTCAGGGTAAACCAGCGCTGCCCCATTGCCGCGCGAACGAGCCCGATATCCAGGGCTTCATCTTCCAGAATCGGGCCCTGTTCGATGTGCAGCTCGTAGCAGGCGTGAACCGGAAACGCACGGGCCGGGATGTCGCCGCGATAGCCTATCGCTTCAAGCGCCTCGCGAACGGTGACGCGTTTGCTGTCCATCCGGGCGTAAGCAAACGCCTCGGTAAGCTGGCCCGCCCAGACGCCTGATGCGAGCATGGCTGGCGCGAAGCGCGCGCCTTCTTCGTTGGTCCAGTTTACCAGCACAACGTCACGTTCCGTCTCAACGTGATGGTCATTGAGGGTACGCAGCAGTTCCAGTCCGGCCAGCACGCCGTAAATTCCGTCGTAGTTGCCACCCAGCGGCTGGGTATCCACGTGCGAGCCGGTCAAAACCGGCGCGAGTTCTGGGTTTTTCCCCGCGCGACGGATAAACATGTTGCCCATGCTGTCGATGTCGCAGGTAAAACCCGCCTCCCGCGCCCAGTCGCGCAGCAGGTTACGCGCAATACGATCTTCCTCGCTCAGCGCCAGGCGGGTTACGCCACCGGCGGGCGTGCCGCCGATCTGCGCCATCATCTCAAGCGTTGACCACAGCCGTTCAGCGTTGACGTGAATCATGGCTTGTCCTTAGTGCTGCGGTAGCGGAAATCACAGCATGCGCCGCCCTGCATGATGGTGGTGGTGCGGGTTAGCTTCACGTCCGGCGCATAGCCAACGATGAATTTTTCATCGCGCGCGCAGGAGAGCAGGTGGCCGATTTCGCCCAGCCCCATCTCGTGATACATCTCTGCGTAGCGACAGCGGGTGACGTTGTAATTGTATTGCTGGTCGTCGGCGTCGATCACCTTCACGTCCAGCGCGTTGTCTTTTTCCCACAGATACTGCAGGGCGATAAAACTCTTTACGTCCGCGCCGTTGGGCTCTTTGCTGGCAAACGCTTTGCCTGCGTCAATCGCGGCCTGCTCAATGGCCTCGCCAATCACCGCCTGGGCGCGGGTTTTCCCTATCTCGCGCACCAGGATTTCATAAATTGGCTTAATAATTTCGGCTTCAATTTTGCGGCGGGCGAGAATGCCCAGCTCGTTATTATCACTCATCACATTGCCTCGCTGCGTTACTTCGCTTTTGCGCCGCCCAGCACGGTCTGCGGCTGCCATTTGCCGTCGACAACTTTGTAGACCGTGAACGACGGCGATTTCAGATTGCCTTCTTTATCAAACGCGATCTGCCCGGTTACGCCGGAGTAGCTAATGGCGCGAAGGGCGGGCAGGTAGTTGGACGGCTCAACGGAGTCTGCTTTTTCCATCGCCGCAACCAGCACGCGGGTGGCGTCATAGGCGAACGGGGCGTGCAGTTCGATATGGGTGTGGTAGCGTTCCTGATAGGCCTGCTCAAACGCTTTGCCGCCCGGCATCTGGTCAACGGGCAGACCTGGCTCCAGAGCGACAACGCCTTCACCCTCTTTTTGCGCCAGCTGCAGGAACGTCTGGCTGACGAATCCGCCTGCGCCCATCAGCGTGGCATTCATGCCCAGCTGTTTGATACGACGCGCCAGCGGTGCGGCCTGACTGTCGACGCCGCCGAAGAAGACCAGATCGGCATTTTTACTGCGGATGGCGGTCAGCACGGCGCTGAAATCGACCGTTTTGTCATCCACGTACTGACGATCGACAATCTTCACGCCCTGCGCTTCCAGCGATTTAATAAACTGGTCTGCCAGACCCTGACCAAAGGCGGTACGGTCGTCGATCACCGCAATGCGTTTGGCTTTCAGGGTATTCACCGCGTACTGGCCGGCGAGCTGGCCGCCGTCATCGTCGTGGCCCATTACGCGGAAGCTGGTGTCAAAACCCTGTTTGGTATACGCGTGACCGGTTGCGACCGGTGCCACCTGTGCGATACCCGCATCGTGATAAACGCGGGCTGCTGGAATGCTGGTGCCGGTGTTCCAGTGACCGACCACGCCTGCCGCGCCGCTGTCGACCAGACGCTGCGCAACGGCCACGGCGGTGCGCGGGTCGGACTGATCGTCTTCGGACTGCAGTTTGAAGGTCACCGCTTTGCCGCCGATGGTTGGGTGCTGCTTGTTGATGTCATCGATAGCCAGCTGCGCGCCGTTCTCCAGATCTTTACCGATACGGGCAGACGGGCCGGTGAGCGGGCCCGCCAGACCAATAACCACGGTTTCACCGTCAGCGGCCCACGCGGCCGTTGAGGCAACACTGCTGAACAGAATAGCGGCGCTGAGCGCTCTGAATTTTACTGTTTTCATTGTATTTCCCTGATGTTGGCTGGTGTTGTTAAACGGGCATTTCGCCCAAATAAATCTGTGCAATCTGGTCGTCATCGAGCATCGCTTTTGACTGGCCGCGATGAACAATGCTGCCGCTGTCCATTACCCACGCGCTGTCGGTCACCTCCAGCGCCAGGCGGGCGTTTTGCTCAATAAGCAGCAGGGCGACGCCGCGCTCGCGCAGGCCGGCGATAACGGCAAAAATGTTTTCGACCATCTTCGGGGCGAGGCCCATTGACGGTTCATCGAGGATTAACAGGCGCGGCTGGCTGAGCAGGGCACGGTTAAGGGCCAGCAGCTGCTGTTCGCCGCCGGACAGCAGACCGGCGAGCTGGTGCTGGCGCTCGCCCAGACGCGGGAAGCGCTCGAAAATCGCCGCCATTTCTTGCTTGACGGTGACAGTGTCACGCCTGAGCCAGGCGCCCATCTGCAGGTTTTCCAGTACCGTCATGCGGGAGAATATCCCGCGGCCCTCCGGAACCATGACCAACCCGTCGCGAAGCAGAGCGTCGGGGCCGTGTTTGCCTACCGCTTTACCGTTAAATTCAATGCTGCCGCTAAAGCTTTCCAGCCCGGTGATGGCGCGCACGGTAGAGCTTTTACCCGCGCCGTTAGCGCCGATCAGCGTAGCCTGTTCGCCCTCGTGCAGGGTAAAGGAGACGTCGCGTACTGCCTGAATGCCGCCGTAATGCACGTCCAGACGTTCGACCTTGAGTAATTCAGACATGGGCATTGCCTCCAAGCCAGGCGGCGATCACCAAAGGGTCGCGACGCACGCTTTCCGGCGTGCCGCTGGCGAGCGTTTTGCCGTAATCCAGCACCGTCAGGCGATCGCAGATGCCCATCACCAGCTTGACGTCATGTTCAATCATCAGCAGGGTTTTGCCGTCATCGCGGATGCGGATGAGCAGCTCGCCGAGCGCCACTTTTTCCGCCGCGTTCATGCCGGCGGCGGGTTCGTCCAGCGCCAGCAGGAGCGGATCCGTTGCCAGCGCGCGGGCGATTTCAAGACGACGCTGATGACCATAGGCCAGATCGCAGGCGCGATAGTGGGCGAACTGCGCAATGCCGGTATATTCCAGCCAGTGCCAGGCGAGCTCACGGGTCTGCCGCTCTTCCGCGCGGGCGCGTTTGTGGCGGCTCAGCGCGGCCCACACGCCGTTACGGGTGCGCACGTGGCGGCCCACCATCACGTTTTCCAACACCGACATGTCGTTAAAGAGGCGCACGTTCTGGAAGGTGCGCGCAATCCCGGCGGCGGTGACTTTCTCGATCTGCTTCGGAAAATAGGGCTTATCGGCAATGGAAAACTCACCGCTGTCCGCCGGATAAAGCCCGGTGATCAGGTTAAAGCAGGTAGTTTTTCCCGCCCCGTTGGGGCCAATCAGCCCGTAGATCTCGCCCTTGTTCACGGTAATCGAAACATCATCCACGGCAGTCAGCCCGCCGAAGCGTTTTGACATATGGCGTACGGTTAACAGACTCATGCCTTTACCTCCTTGTGGCGTACCGGCCAGATGCCGGAAGGACGCACCAGCATTACCAGCACCAGTGCCAGGCCGTAGAACAGCTGACGTAACACTTCCGGGTCAATCAGCACCGCTCCGAACAGCGCCTGCTGAACCGGGGCCGCCTGGCTACGCAACAATTCCGGCAGGGCGGTGAGCAGTACCGCGCCGAGGATCACGCCCGGTATGTGCCCCATACCGCCCAGCACCACCATCGCCAGCACGGCGATGGATTCCTGTAGCGTGAAGGATTCCGGGGAGACAAATCCCTGAAATGCGCCAAAAAGTGCACCCGCCACGCCGCCAAAGGAGGCGCCCATCGCGAAGGCCAGCAGCTTATAGTTACGCACCTTGATGCCCATCGCGCGGGCCACATCCTCATCTTCACGGATGGCGTGCCAGGCGCGGCCAATACGGGAATGCTGCAGGCGCAGGCAGACGAAAACGATCGCGATAATCACCAGCATCAGCAGGTAGTACCACAGCCACAGGGCAGGCACTTTAACGCCGAACCAGTGGTATATGCCGCTGAACTTCAGGCCGAACAGGTTCAGGGTATCCACCCCAGTAATGCCCTTGGCACCGTTGGTGATGTTCACCGGACGATCGAGGTTACGCATCAGGATGCGGATAATCTCCCCAAAGCCGAGGGTCACTATCGCCAGATAGTCTCCACGCAGCTTCAGCGTGGGGGCACCCAGCAAAATGCCGCAGACAGCCGCCACGAGTGCGGCCAGCGGAATGATGAGCAGATAAGAGGTGTGCAGCCCGTCCGGGAACCAGACGCCGAGGATCGGGAACACCTCCAGCAGGTGTGGCGACGCCATCAGCGCCGCGAGGTAAGCCCCGACCGCGTAAAAGGCGATAAAGCCCATGTCCAGCAGGCCGGTATAGCCGACCACAATGTTAAGCCCGAGCGCCAGCATAATGTAGAGCAGGGCGAAGTCGATGACGCGCACCCAGTAGTTGCCGCCAAGCTGCGTGGCCACCACGGGCGCAATCAGCAGCGCGATGCAGAAAAATGTCATGCCGGACCAAAACTTGCGCGTCGTCGCCGGGGTCTGGAGTTGAAGAGTTGTCATAGTGTCCCTTACGCTCTGTTTGCCACGCGCTCGCCCAGCAGGCCTGCAGGACGGAAGACCAGCACCAGAATCAGCACGATGAACGCAAAGACATCCTGGTAATTGCTGCCGAACACGCCGTGGGTCAGTTCACCCAGGTAGCCCGCCCCCAGCGCTTCGATAATGCCGAGCAGGATGCCGCCAATCATTGCGCCACGAATGTTACCAATGCCCCCCAGAACGGCGGCGGTAAAGGCTTTGATTCCGGGCAAAAAGCCCATTGAGAAGCTGGCGTTGCCGTAGTTGCTGGCCATCATGACGCCTGCCAGCGCGGCAAACGTTCCGCCAATAGCAAACGTCAGGGTGATGATGGCGTTTGGGTTAACCCCCATCAGCGTGGCCACGCGCGGGTTTTCCGCCACGGCGCGCATGCCGCGACCCAGACGGGTGTATTCCACCAGCAGCCACAGCCCGGTCATTACCGCAAGCGCCAGCGCCACGGTGACAATGCCGGTGACGGTCACAATGGCGGGGGGATGCATTTCACTTCCCGATGTAATGGCAATCGGATCCATGGGCAGGATCTGCGGGAACATCAGCGGGTTGCGCGTCCAGATAATCATCGCCACGGTTTGCAGCAGGACCGAGACGCCGATACCGGAGATCAGCGGTGCCAGGCGCGGGGCGTTGCGCAGGCGGCGATAGGCAAAGCGCTCGACGGCCATGGCCAGCAGGGCGCAAACGGCCATGGACACCGCCAGCGCAACGCCGAGCTGCAACAGCAGCGGCATGTGCGGGAAGGTGGAATTCAGGGCGTTGATGGCAGAAAGCGTGGTGAGCGCGCCGACCATCAGAATATCGCCGTGAGCAAAGTTAATAATGCGCAAAATGCCATACACCATGGTATAGCCCAGCGCGATCAGCGCGTAGATGCTTCCCAGCATCACACCGTTGATCAGTTGTTGTATGAGTGTATCCAACGTTTGTACCCGCAAAGTGCTCTTTCTGCGGCTACCATCTAATAAATGAATTAAATTGTAAAATACACATCTATTATTTCTTATGATAAATAGATATTGCTTTATCTTTATGATTTATATAAAGATAATAAAAACTTGTTTTTGGGTGAAAAGCCTAAAGAAATCAACATATGAATAAAACAGAACAATCGGTTGGCCTGTCTGCGTATGCAGAGAGTCGCCTTGCAAACGATCCGCCGCTTCGGGCAGTACGTGCCTTTGAGGCTATCGCCCGGCTGGGCAGCGTCACGCTGGCCGCGCAGGAGCTGGCTATCTCTCCGTCGGCCGTCAGTCATCAGCTCAAGGTGCTCGAAGGGTACCTGCAAATGCCGCTGACGGAGCGTCAGGGGCGCAGGCTGGTTCTGAGCCAGCACGGGCGTGAATACTACCGCTCGATCCGTGCGGCGTTTAACGTTCTCCGCCAGGCGACGGAGCATCTGGCGGAGCAGGCGCAAACGCGTCAGGTCACTATCAGCCTGATCCCGCTTTTTGGCATGGGGTGGTTTATCCCGCGTTTGCCCGCTTTTATGCGCGCCAATCCGCAAACCGAAATCAACGTGGTGTATGCCAACCACCGTAACTATCTGAGCGACGCGTCGGACATGTCGATTCGTTTTGGGAACGGTCAGTGGGCGGGCTATCAGAGTGAAAAGCTGATTTCAGGACAGATGGTGCCGGTGTGCAGCCGCGCATTTTTGCGCGTTCATGGCCATATCGACACCCCTGAGCAGCTGCTGCAAATGCCGCTGCTGCATGATGAGGAGCGCACCACCTGGCCGCAGTGGTTTCAGCTGCAGGGGGTAAAACGTCCTCTGCGGCGCAGCGGCCCCCTGTTTGAAGATGGGCTGTTGACGCTGGCGGGCGTACAGGCAGGGCTGGGCTGCGCGCTGATGCGTGAGCCGCTGATTGCGCCTTATCTCGAAAGCGGTGAGCTGGTGAAGATATTTGACTCACCCATTGACGACGGGCGCGACTATTACCTCTGCGTGCGTGCCGATTCAGAGATGACCGAGGACGGTAAGCTGCTGCAAAACTGGCTTCGTCGGGCAGCAGGCGTTGAACCGTCTACGGCGTAAGCAGGCAGTGTTTATCCAGCGCTTCAATTTCCGATCCGCTGTAGCGTGCGTATTGCCCGGTCAGGCCAAAAAACGCAGGTTGGGTTTCGGTGTAGATTTCTGCTGCAAGCACCAGCCGGCGTCGTTCATCCTCGCTCATCTCAAGCAGCGTCCAGGGAATGAAATAGCGCGCTGTTGTGGTCAGCTTGAACCACAGTGGGCAGCCGCAGCCGGGACAGAACCAGCGTTCGCCGCGCGCGGATGATGCGAAATGAGAAGGGGAGATGGAGTCTTGCTCTACCAGCGGCTGGCCCTGTGTCTCAAGATACATGGCAATACCACCCGACCACTTCTGGCATTGCGTGCAGTGACATGCGTATACGTCAAAATTATTGAGGCTCACGCTGAACTGACTCATTCCGCACAAGCAGCGTCCTTTGAATATGTGCATGGCGTACTCCTTTTTGACGCCAGAAATCCGTATAAAAAAAGCCAGCCACATGGGCTGGCCTTTTATTGTGACAAATCTTAGAACTGGTAGGTCAGGCCTACAGCTACGATGTTGTCGGTAGCAACGCCAGTTGCTTTGGTGAAGCTGTTGTCGTCAACCAGGTTGATTTTGTAATCAACATAGGTAGACATGTTTTTGTTGAAGTAGTAGCTCGCGCCAACGTCAACGTATTCAACCAGATCCTGGTCGCCGTATGAACCGATGTCTTTACCTTTGGATTTCAGGTAAGCGATGGATGGACGCAGGCCGAAGTCGAACTGGTACTGAGCAACAACTTCGAAGTTCTGAGCTTTGTTCGCGATATAACCGTCACCGAAGTTGGTCATGTTGCGGGTTTCAGAGTAGGTGGTTGCCAGGTAGATGTTGTTCGCATCGTATTTCAGGCCAGCAGCCCATACTTCTGCGTTCTCGCCGCCAGCGTTAACGGTGTTAGCGACGCGACCTGCAGCAACCTGACGGTCAGTACGGTCAGATTTCGCGTAGGTTGCACCGACACCGAAGCCGTCCATTTCATAGGTAGAAGACAGACCCCAGCCGTCACCGTTTGCTTCGGTGATGTCATTACGGTCGTTTTTACCCTGGTACTGAGCGGCAACGTTCAGACCGTCAACCAGACCGAAGAAGTCGGTGTTACGGTAGGTTGCAACGCCAGTCGTACGGCCAGTCATAAAGCCATCAGTCTGAGTCCAGGTATCGCCACCGAACTCTGGCAGAACGTCAGTCCATGCGCCGATGTCGTAAGCAACACCGTAGTTACGACCGTAGTCGAATGAACCGAATTCGTTGAATTTCAGACCCGCGAATGCCAGACGGGTTTTGTTGCCGTCAGCGCCCTGGGATTCAGAACGGTTGCCTTTGAACTCATATTCCCACTGGCCGTAACCGGTCAGCTGATCGTTGATCTGAGTTTCGCCTTTGAAGCCCAGACGAACGTAAGTTTTGTCGCCGTCGTTATCAGTATCATCAGAGAAATAGTGCAGACCTGTTACTTTACCGTACAGATCCAGCTTGTTACCGTCTTTGTTATAAACTTCAGCCGCGTTTACAACGCCTGCTGCCAACATGGAAGTCACTGCCACTGCAACTAATTTAAGTTTCATCTTAAATATTCCTTATAATTTTCTTTGGTATTTCCTGAGCCACTTTGAACGATTTCTAAACGAGGCTTATCGTCAATGGCATGCTATTTTTAAAAATCTTGTAGTCCTATTTCAATAATAAGTTTCAAATTATTAGCAATAATTTCAGTTAGTGTGATCGAGATCGGATAAATGGCGATGAGATAGCGTGAAATGGTGAGGATTTAATCAGTTTCATGCGGAATTGATTGCTGTAAATATAGTTACATGATGTTTTTATAAAAAGTGGTAATTGTCGGTTTTGCCGTGCTTTTGATGGGGTGGAGACCTTCTTTTAAGCCTTTAAGCCTTGTTTGCAGTCCTTTATGGCACGGGATTTTCGTGGTTTTAATAGAAACACACAGAAACATACTATTGCACTTCGTGCTATTAATATTGTGAGTATTTGCAAGAAACTAATCACTTGCCGGTGTCAATTTATGTCAATGCGGGAAGACGAAAACTTACGAAAGGGTGTGGAATATAAACAGAAGCTAAACACGTATTCTACTGTACAGATGAATATTTTGACGTGCGCTCAGATATTAAATTTATGTTAAATTTTCGCTGTCGGGATAAATATTCCCCGACAGCAAAACAGGTATTATTTTCTTGTCGCGTACCAGCAAAGCAACGACCCGGCGCAGACCATCAGCGCGCCTTGCCAGAACGCGAAGGAGAGCGGGGAATTCAGCACTGCGGCGGCAAGCGCGGCTGAGAGAACCGGGGTAAAATAGGAGACGGCAGCCAGTACCGTGACGTTACCGTGAAGGATGCCAATATTCCATGCGGCGTAACCCAACCCAAGGGCGACCCCGCACATCACGAGTTTTACCACCACCGGAAGCGTGAACACCATATCAGGCTGATCGCTGAGGGCATATTTCACCCACAGACTCAGCGCTGTGAGCAAAACAAACAGGGTGATACCGTTTTGCCCTTTCGCAAATTTACTGGTTACGGTGCAGTAGGCCGCCCAAATAAATGCCCCGGCGAATGCCAGCGCATAGCTCAGCGGACTAGACACGATATTGCGGGTTATTTCATCAAGATGTAACCCTTGCTCGCCCCCTAATACCCAGCAGACGCCCAGCAGTGAGATAGCTAACCCGGGGATCACCCACAGGGTAGATTTTTGCCCATTGAACAAAATAGCAAACACAATCGTCAGGCTTGGCCAGAGGTAATTCACCATACCGACTTCAATGGCCTGAGCGCGCGTTGCGGCATAGCCCAGCGACAGCGCCAGGCATATTTCGTAGCTGACAAATAAAACGCTGCCGGCAATAAGATAGCGGGGTGAAAACCGCCTGATATCAGGAAATCCTACCGTCACCAGACACAGTAATCCGCTGAGGGTGTATATCATCGCCGCGCCGCCTACCGGCCCCAGCCCTTCGCTCACGCTGCGAATAAGGCCGACCATGGTGCTCCATAGCAGTATCGCCGCCAGCCCAATAAGCGTTGCTCTCTTTCTGTCCATGACTTAGCCATTGCAATGAAAATCGAACAGAAAATGTATCGCATTAATCCTGATGCTGTCGCGAATTATTCTCTTAAGCCGTTAATCAAAAAGGGGTATTTAACCGTACCGGAGGTGACTATTAAGGGGGGGAAGGGAGATGACTTTGATTTGACGCAAAAAAAACAGGGGCTTTGCTGCTAGTTTGCGCCACGAAGTCTTATCAGATAACGAGGACAACAATGGACGTCAGCCGCAGACAATTTTTCAAAATCTGCGCGGGCGGTATGGCCGGAACAACAGCCGCTATGTTGGGTTTTGCTCCCAAAATGGCGCTGGCTCAGGCACGCAACTATAAGCTGCTGCGCGCGAAAGAGATCCGTAACACCTGCACATACTGCTCCGTAGGTTGTGGGCTTTTAATGTATAGCCTGGGCGATGGCGCGAAGAACGCCAGAGAAGCGATTTACCATATCGAAGGGGACCCGGATCATCCGGTGAGCCGCGGGGCGCTGTGCCCTAAAGGGGCGGGGCTGCTGGACTACGTGCACAGCGAAAACCGCCTGCGCTATCCGGAATACCGCGCGCCGGGCTCTGACAAATGGCAGCGTATCTCCTGGGATGAGGCGTTCTCCCGTATCGCAAAATTAATGAAAGCCGACCGCGACGCCAACTTTATTGAAAAGAACGCGCAGGGCGTGACGGTCAACCGCTGGCTTTCCACCGGCATGCTATGCGCCTCTGCGGCAAGTAATGAAACCGGCATGCTGACGCAAAAATTTGTGCGCTCTCTCGGCATGCTGGCGGTAGACAACCAGGCGCGCGTCTGACACGGACCAACGGTAGCAAGTCTTGCTCCAACATTTGGTCGCGGTGCGATGACCAACCACTGGGTTGATATCAAAAATGCGAACGTCGTGGTGGTGATGGGCGGTAACGCCGCTGAAGCCCATCCGGTGGGGTTCCGCTGGGCGATGGAAGCGAAAAACAACAATGATGCGACGCTCATCGTCGTCGATCCGCGCTTCACGCGCACGGCGTCGGTGGCCGATATCTATGCGCCTATTCGCTCCGGTACGGACATTACGTTCCTGTCTGGCGTCCTGCTGTACCTGATTGAAAACAACAAAATTAACGCGGAATACGTTAAACACTACACCAACGCGAACCTGCTGGTGCGGGATGATTTTACCTTCGATGACGGGCTGTTTAGCGGCTATGACGCCGAAAAACGCCAGTATGATAAGTCCTCCTGGAACTATCAGTTCGATGAAAACGGCTACGCGATGCGCGATGAAACGCTGACGCATCCGCGCTGCGTATGGAACCTGCTGAAACAGCACGTTTCACGCTATACGCCGGACGTGGTGGAGAACATCTGCGGCACGCCGAAAGCGGACTTCCTGAAAGTGTGTGAAGTGCTGGCCTCTACCAGTGCCGCAGACAGAACCACTACGTTCCTGTATGCGCTGGGCTGGACGCAGCATACCGTTGGCGCGCAGAACATCCGTACCATGGCGATGATCCAGCTGCTGCTGGGCAATATGGGCATGGCAGGCGGCGGCGTGAACGCCCTGCGCGGTCACTCCAATATTCAGGGCCTGACCGACCTCGGCCTGCTGTCCACCAGCCTGCCGGGCTACCTGACGCTGCCTTCGGAAAAGCAGGCGGAACTGCAAACGTACCTGGCGGCGAACACGCCAAAAGCGACGCTGCCGGACCAGGTAAACTACTGGAGCAACTATCCGAAGTTCTACGTCAGCCTGATGAAATCCTTCTACGGCGACGCGGCGCAGAAAGAGAATGACTGGGGCTTTGAGTGGTTACCGAAGTGGGACCAGGCTTACGACGTTATCAAATATTTCAACATGATGGATAAGGGTAACGTCACGGGGTACATCTGCCAGGGCTTTAACCCGGTGGCCTCGTTCCCGGATAAAAACAAAGTGGTTCGCAGCCTGAGCAAGCTGAAGTACATGGTCGTTATCGATCCGCTGGTGACCGAGACCTCCACCTTCTGGCAGAACCACGGTGAATCGAACGATGTCGATCCGGCGTCGATTCAGACCGAAGTGTTCCGCCTGCCGTCCACCTGCTTTGCGGAAGAGGACGGCTCTATTGCCAACTCCGGCCGCTGGCTGCAGTGGCACTGGAAGGGGCAGGACGCACCGGGTGAAGCGCGTAACGACGGCGAGATCCTGGCCGGGATTTACCATCGCCTGCGCGAGATGTACCGCACCGAAGGCGGCAAAGGCGCTGAGCCGCTGCTGAAGATGAGCTGGAGCTATAAGCAGCCGGATCGTCCCGAGTCTGAAGAAGTGGCGAAAGAGAACAACGGCGTGGCGTTGGACGATCTCTATGATGCCAACGGCACGCTGGTGGCGAAAAAAGGCCAGTTGCTGAACAGCTTCGCGCTGCTGCGCGACGACGGGACGACGGCTTCGTCCTGCTGGATCTACACCGGGAGCTGGACGGAGCAGGGTAACCAGATGGCCAACCGCGACAACGCGGACCCTTCCGGGCTCGGCAACACGCTGGGCTGGGCATGGGCGTGGCCGCTGAACCGTCGCGTGCTGTACAACCGCGCGTCGGCGGATATCAACGGCAAGCCGTGGGATCCGAAGCGCATGCTGATCCAGTGGAACGGAGCCAGGTGGACGGGGAACGATATCCCGGACTACAACACCGCCGCGCCGGGCAGTAACACCGGGCCGTTTATCATGCAGCCGGAAGGACTGGGACGCTTGTTTGCCCTCGACAAACTGGCGGAAGGGCCGTTCCCGGAACACTACGAGCCGATGGAGACGCCGCTGGGTACGAACCCGCTGCACCCGAACGTTATCTCCAGCCCGGTGGTGCGTATCTACGAAGACGACGTCCTGCGCCTGGGCAAAAAGGACAAATTCCCGTACGTGGGCACGACCTACCGCCTGACCGAGCATTTCCATACCTGGACCAAGCACGCGCGGCTTAACGCCATCGCGCAGCCGGAACAGTTTGTGGAGATAAGCGAAACGCTGGCGAAGACGAAAGGCATCGCCAACGGCGACCGCGTGAAGGTGAGCAGCAAGCGCGGCTTTATTCGCGCGGTGGCGGTGGTGACCCGTCGTTTGCAAAGCCTGAACGTGCATGGGCAGCAGGTGGAAACCGTCGGTATTCCGCTGCACTGGGGCTTTGAGGGCGTGGCGCAGAAAGGCTATATCGCCAACACCCTGACGCCTAACGTCGGCGACGCCAACTCGCAAACGCCGGAGTACAAGGCGTTTCTGGTCAACATCGAGAAAGCGTAAGGAGCGATTAGATGGCGATGGAAACACAAGACGTGATTAAACGCTCCGCGACCAACCCGATGACCCCCGCGCCTCGCGCGCGGGACTATAAGGCCGAGGTTGCCAAGCTTATCGACGTCTCCTCCTGCGTGGGCTGTAAGGCCTGCCAGGTGGCCTGCTCGGAGTGGAATGATATCCGCGACGAGGTGGGGCACTGCGTTGGGGTCTACGACAACCCGGCGGATCTGAGCGCCAAATCCTGGACGGTAATGCGCTTTAGCGAAACCGACCAGAACGGCAGGCTGGAGTGGCTGATCCGCAAAGACGGCTGCATGCACTGTGAAGATCCGGGCTGCCTGAAGGCGTGCCCGTCTGCCGGCGCGATTATTCAGTACGCCAACGGGATCGTCGACTTCCAGCAGGACAACTGCATCGGCTGCGGCTACTGCATCGCGGGCTGTCCGTTTAATATCCCGCGCCTCAATAAAGAGGATAACCGGGTATATAAATGCACCCTGTGCGTGGACCGCGTCAGCATCGGGCAGGAGCCCGCCTGCGTTAAGACCTGTCCAACCGGCGCTATTCATTTTGGTACCAAGAAAGAGATGCTGGATGTGGCGCAGGCGCGGGTGGACAAGCTGAAAGCGCGCGGCTTTGAGAATGCGGGCATCTATAACCCGCAGGGCGTGGGCGGCACGCACGTGATGTATGTGTTGCACCATAACGACCAGCCGGAGCTGTACCACAACCTGCCGAAGGATCCGGCGATCGATACGTCGATCAACCTGTGGAAAGGGGCGCTTAAACCGCTCTCGGCGGCGGGCTTTATCGCCACCTTTGCCGGGCTGATTTATCACTACATCGGTATCGGGCCAAACAAAGAGGTGGACGACGACGAGGAGGAGCATCATGAGTAAGTCGAAAACGATCGTGCGCACGAAGTTCGTTGACCGCGCCTGTCACTGGACGGTCGTGATCTGCTTCTTCCTGGTGGCGGTGTCGGGGATTTCGTTCTTCTTCCCGACGCTGCAGTGGCTGACCGAGACCTTCGGCACTCCGCAGATGGGGCGCATTCTGCACCCGTTCTTTGGCGTGCTGATTTTCGTGGTGTTGATGTTTATGTTCGTGCGCTTTGTTCATCACAATATTCCTGACAAACAGGATATTCCGTGGGTGAAAGGGATTGTTGAAGTCCTGAAAGGCAACGAGCATAAAGTCGCAAAGGTGGGCAAATACAACGCCGGGCAGAAGATGATGTTCTGGACCATCATGAGCATGATTTTTGTGCTGCTGGTGACCGGGGTGATTATCTGGCGACCGTATTTTGCGCACTATTTCCCGATCCAGGCAGTGCGCTACGCGCTGCTGATCCACGCGACATCGGCCATCATTCTTATTCATGCCATCCTGATCCATATGTATATGGCGTTCTGGGTGAAGGGGTCGATCAAAGGGATGATTGAAGGGAAGGTAAGCCGCCGCTGGGCGCAGAAACATCACCCGCGCTGGTACCGTGATGTGGAACGACTGGAAGCGAAACAGGAAAGTACGGAAGGAATGAAGTGAGCCTTGCGCCGTCGGCTTTGCCCGGCGGCGCTGCGCTTGCGCGGGCCTACGTTATGTATTGGTTACCAACGCATCTATCGCCGCAATCACAGTACTTCTCGCGTTGCGAAGATTGCATACATAATTTTTATTATTTAGTTTCTTTTTCTCCACGTGTGTTATGCCCGCGGTGTTAAGGAAATATCGCTCAAAATCAATATTTACTAAAGGCATCGCGGCGTTGATATGTCCACGTAAATAGTGATGATAACTTAATGGAATAATCAGTCTTGTTGATAAGTCATCATAATAGTCATGTTGAATCATCAGAAAATAGGGCTGGTAGTCGCGCGTTCTCTCTGAAGGATTACGGTAAACGTCAAACTGAAAGCACATTAAATCCCTCCGAAGAAAGGATCGTCTGATAATAATCCCGCTTTAGCCGTAAATTCATTCATGGCTCTTATGAACTCCTTATCTTGTTGATGCTGTCGTCTCCGCGACTCTGGTGTCTGGGCTGCACGGGAGACTCCGCCCGCCACGGGTTCCCTTTTGCCATAGTCTTTGCTTCGGTTTGGTTTCATTTTCATCTCCTTTGTTGGTGCGGTTATTATCAACCGCAGCCAACAAAAAACAATACCGTTCCCCCTGGTAATCTACATTCTGCGAGCTGTCTTCCAATAATATTAAAACTTCTCGGCAATATACCGGAACGGGTATTTTGTGGGTTTAACTTTACCAATTTTGCGTTTCGGTAAATCCACCTTTTCTACGTGTATTTCTTTATAGGGGATCTGCGAAAGCAGGTGCGAAATAATATTCAGACGCACGCGTTTTTTATCCTCTGAACGCGCCACAAACCACGGTGCCCAGGCGGTGTCGGTGGCTTCAAACATGGCGTCGCGTGCGCGGGTGTACTCGTCCCACAGGTTAAAAGATTTAATATCCATCGGCGATAGCTTCCAGATTTTACGACCATCGTTAATACGGTCGCGCAGGCGGCGCTCCTGCTCTTTAGGCGTCACCTCCAGCCAGTACTTCAGCAGGATAATGCCAGCATCGACCATCGCTTTTTCCATGACCGGCGTGCCGTCCAAAAATTTCTCAACCTGTTCCTCTGTACAGAACCCCATCACCCGTTCCACACCCGCACGGTTGTACCAGCTGCGATCGAAAATCACGATCTCGCCAGCTGAAGGCAGGTGCGGTACATAACGCTGAAAGTAAAGCTGGCTTTTTTCTTTATCGGTCGGGGCAGGGAGCGCAACAACGCGAAATACGCGAGGGCTGACGCGCTCGGTAATCGCTTTAATGGTGCCACCCTTGCCGGCACCGTCGCGTCCTTCAAAAACGATACACACCTTTAGTCCTTTGGCGACGACCCACTGCTGGAGCTTAACCAGTTCAACGTGCAGGCGGCGGAGCTCATTTTCATACTCTTTGGTCTTTAGCGGTGCATTCTTTTCGACATCAACAGCGACACTGGTTTTCTTTTTGCTTCCCATGATTGTCATCCTCAGGTTGTCCGGCGCGGGAAAAAGCGAGGCCGCACTATGAAGTGTAATCCACCTGAATTAATGGATTAACGTGTCAGCCAGCTGATTTGAACTGGCTCACCATACAAGATTATTCAATAATGCCCGTCGCGAGTGATTAACCAGTGGTTGAAGTATGAAAAAGACAATTTTTTCGTTGGCGCTGAGCACCTTTGGCCTGGGAATGGCTGAATTTGGCATTATGGGAGTGTTAACCGAGCTGGCACATGACACCGGCATTTCAATTCCCTCTGCCGGGAATATGATCTCGTTTTATGCCTTCGGGGTGGTGATTGGCGCGCCGATTATGGCTCTGTTTTCTGGCAAGCTCTCGTTAAAAACGACGCTGCTGTTTCTGGTGGCAATGTCCGCCGTCGGAAACGCCCTGTTTACCTTTTCAACGTCGTATTTCTGGCTGGCGACGGGGCGCTTAATTTCAGGATTCCCTCACGGCGCGATTTTCGGCGTCGGGGCGATTATCCTCTCCAAAATTGCGCCACCGGGGAAGGTGACTGTCGCGGTGGCAGGGATGATCGCCGGCATGACGGTGGCCAACCTGGTGGGCGTTCCGCTGGGCACCTGGCTGGGGCACCAGTTCAGCTGGCGTTACACCTTTTTCCTGATTGCCGTGTTCAATACGCTGGTGATCCTCTCTGTGCTGCTCTGGGTGCCGGACATCCGTGACAAATCAGAAATTAAATTAACCGAGCAGTTCCAGTTTCTGAAAAAACCAGAACCCTGGCTGATTTTTGCCGCCACGATGTTTGGCAATGCCGGCGTGTTCGCCTGGTTCAGCTTCGTTAAACCGTTTATGGTCAACGTTTCGGGCTTCCCGGAAGGTATGATGACAATCATCATGATGCTGATGGGCCTTGGCATGGTGTTGGGCAATCTGTTGAGCGGTAAACTCTCGGGTCGCTTTAGCCCGCTGCGCATTGCGGCCACCACCGACATGGTGATTGTCGCCTCGCTGCTGCTGCTTTTCGCCTTTGGCGAACTGAAAACGGCCTCGCTGGTCATGGGCTTTATCTGCTGCGCCGGGCTGTTCGCGCTTTCTGCGCCACTGCAAATCCTGCTTCTGCAAAATGCGAAGGGCGGGGAGATGCTGGGAGCCGCGGGCGGGCAGATGGCGTTTAATCTCGGCAGCGCGATTGGCGCGTACTTTGGCGGGATGATGATTACCCTCGGCTTTAGCTGGAACTACGTTACGCTGCCTGCGGCGATGCTCTCTTTCTCGGCCATGAGTGCGCTGCTGATTTACGGTTTACTGCGGGCCAGACAGGCTCAGGCTAACGCTCGCGCGCTAGCCTGATCGGGTCATGCAAGCCAGGGTTCTCCCAGCGTCAGCATCAGGCGGTTGGCCCAGGCGAAGAATGCCGCGGATTGCACCAGGTCAAGCTGCGCTAAGGTATCCAGCCCCTCTTTTTCGACTGCGGCAAGGTGCAGCGGCGTGGCGGCAGGCGGCGTAACCGACAGCGCCGCCGCAAAGTTAATTTCCGCCTGCCAGCGCGCGGACTGCCCCTCGCTCAGGGATTGTCCCGGACGCACCGCCAGAAGCGCCTCTACCGCCGCGTCATCCTTTGACAGCTGGCTGGCTTTACGCGCATGGACAGATGCGCAGTAGATGCAGCCGTTGATTTTACTGGCGACCGTTGCGGCCAGCTCGCGCTCGGCGCGCGGCAATCCCCCCGGGGTATAAAAAATCCCTTTATCCGTCAGCGTGCGCTGTTCAAGCACCGGCAGGTTGCGCCCCAGCAGGCGGAAATAGTCGGAATCGGTATGACCAAATTTTGCCAGGATCGCAACCTCATCGTCACGAAAATCCGCCAGCGGTTTGGCGGCTATCCATGGCTCCCATCCCAGCTCCTGCTGGGTAAATACGACGGGGGCCGCCTTCCCGGTGGCCGTTGTTGCGGTCGTGTGCCAGTGGCCCGCAGCCACCGGTGCATCGCTTGTGGCGACGGGTTTGTCGTTCAGCAGCCGCAGCCCGGTGATGATTCGGCTCTGGAAGCTCACAAACGCGATGAGCTGCGCCAGGGTAACGATGCCTTCCTTGCTCCATCCCGCCTGGGTCAATGCCTTTAACGCGGCCGGCGTGGCTTCAACGGGTGAGAACGTCAGCAGGCGCGCAAAATTCAGCGCCGGGGTCAGGCGTTCTGAGGTGGGATCCGCCAGGCCAAACCCCGCATAGTGTGCGGCCAGCGCCTCCGCGCTGTGCCATCTGGCCACTTTCGCCGCTACGGCGAAACGCTCGTCGAGTGCAAAATCATCATCCTGCTGGCTGAAGAGGATTTCGTAGCTGCCCTGCGCGTGGCGCGTGGCGGCATCCCGCGTGGCGCGCGCCTCAGCCAGAGGGGAACCGGGTTTAATTTCCGCCAGCTCGGCGAGAATGTCCTGACTTAATGACATAGGTGTCTCCTCAAAGAATGTGGGGTGCGATATGTTCGGCAATCAGCTCGATGGAGCGCAGCGTGTCGCGGTGCGTGGGTTCGACCGAATGGACCTGGAACGAAATATCCGTGGCGCGCCTGAGAATGGAATCGGCTTGCAGCGAACGCAATACCGTGTCGGGCGAGCCGATATGGGCGTCAAACTGGCGACGATAATCTGTGACGGTGTCATCTTTAACCGCGTGTCCGGCAGCGCGATGCTGCTGCGCCTGTTTCGTGAGGCCCGGCGCTGCAACCTTCAGCGCATAGTCATCGCTGTCGGCGACGAACGCGGTACGGGAGGCAAGAATACGCGGCGCGATGCCCGCCGGCAGTGCCTCAAGGTAGGCATCCACAATCGGGTTCTGGATTTCGTCGAGCGTGAGATCCGGCCGGTCCGCCGGGCGCGGTTGCGTGCGCGAGAGCATTAAACCGTGTCCGGCCTGTGCGGCACGCACGGCGCCGTCCACGGAGAAGGTGGCAATCCAGATGCGGTCCGCCAGCTGCGGTGCCGGGGGGTATAAATGGTTATCCGGATGGGCGAGGGAATCACCTCGCCAGGCGCTCTGGAGCACGTGCAGGTTCTCGGCAAACGCGGTAGCGCGCGCCTCAAACGTCAGGCCGAACGGCAGGAATGACGTGGGCGTGCCGCCTGAACCCAGCCCGACTTCAAGACGTCCATCGGCGAGTAAATCAAGCACCGCGGCATCTTCCGCCACGCGCAGCGGGTTTTCCATCGGCAGGGTAATGATGGCCGTGCCCAGACGGATGGTTTCGGTATGCGCGGCCACGTGCGCCAGAAATAGCAGCGGCGACGGCAAACCGCCTTCGCTTTCGTGGAAGTGGTGCTGCGCAATCCAGGCGCTGTCAAAACCGTGGCGTTCAGCGTGGCGGATCTGTTCTGTTGCCAGACGATAGCGCTCCTTCGGCGTGGCGTCGTCAAGCAGGCGGGTGAAAAACCCCAGGCGTTTTCGCGTCATGCGAACTCCTCCGTAGCGGGTGAAAAGTGGGGAATGGCGTCAATCAGCTCGCGGGTATAGTCATTCTGCGGCGACGCGAATAAGGTCCCGACGTTGCCGTGTTCAACCACCTGACCGCTGCGCAACACCGTGACGCTGTGGGCGATCCGGCGAACCGTGGACAGATCGTGCGTGATGAAGAGGTAGGTCAACCCCAGTTGCTGCTGCAGCTGCTGTAGCAGCGCCAGAATCTGCGCCTGGACGGTGACATCCAGCGCGGAGGTGGCTTCGTCCAGCACCAGAATGGTCGGCTCAAGGATCAGCGCCCGGGCGAGGGCAACGCGCTGGCGCTGTCCGCCTGAAAGCTCCCGGGCGGTGCGGCTCAGGAGTTCGACGGGCAGGGCAACCCGCTGGGCTACCGTCTCTACCCGAACCTTACGCTCCGCTTTGCTCAGGCGAGAAAAGTTCTTCAGCGGCTCTTCGATAATGTCAAACAACGTCTGACGCGGGTCGAGAGAGGCAAACGGGTTCTGGTAAACAAACTGGATCTTCTGGCGCAGCTGACGACGGGCCTCGCGGCTGAGCGTGGTGGCATCGATATCGTCAATAATGACCTGCCCGCTGTCGGCCTGTTCAAACCCCAGCAAAATACGGGCAAGGGTGGTTTTCCCGGAACCGGATTCACCCACCAGCGCATGCGTACTGCCGCGCCTGACGTCAAACGTCACCTGATCCAGCGCCTGAAGCTGATGGCCTTTGCCCAGCGAGAACCGTTTGCTGATGGCGCGGGCGCGAATGGCCGGTGACGCGAGCGGCAGACCGGCCACCGGGGCGATGGTGAGACGCTGGCCCTGGAGATCGCTCAGTAGCTGACGGGTGTAAGCGTGCTGCGGCGTACGTACGATGTCGGCGGTGTTTCCCTGCTCCTGAATTTCGCCATCGCGAAAGACCAGCAGCCTGTCCGCGCGCTGTGCGGCCAGCGCCAGATCGTGGGTGACAAACAGGACGGCGGTCCCCGATTCCCGGCGCAGGATATCCAGCAGGTCAAGAATGCGTTTTTGCACCGTCACGTCCAGCGCGCTGGTGGGCTCATCGGCAATGATGACGTCCGGGCGCAGCGCAATCGCGATGGCAATCAGCACGCGCTGTTTCATGCCGCCGGAGAGCTGATGCGGGTACTGCTTCATGCGCTGTTCGGGATGGCTCAGGCCGACCTTTGTCAGCAGGGCGAGCACCTGCTCGTCGCGCTGGAGAGCCGTTACCTTTTGGTGTAGCTGAATAATTTCGCCAACTTGCGCGCCGATGGTTTTTACCGGGTTGAGCGAATTACCCGGGTCCTGCGGAACCAGGCTAATGCGCGCACCGCGAAGGGTATCGAGACGTTTAGCGGACCACTGGCTTATCTCTTCGCCGTTGAGAATGATTTTTCCCGCATCGCGCCGGGCGTTATCGACCAGCAGACCGATGATCGCCTGCGCCGTGGTTGTTTTGCCGGAGCCGGATTCGCCGACAAACGCCAGCATTTCCCCTCGTCCGAGCGTGAAGCTGACGTTATGCACCACCTCTCGCCACTGGCGCGCGGTACGGTAGCTAATGGTCAGGTTTTCTACCGAGAGTACGGTCATTTCAGGCCTCCGCTGAACTGTTGGCTGATACGGTTGGTCGCCAGAACCACGGCGATGACGGCCACGCCGGGGAAGGTGGTTAACCACCAGGCGGTAGAGAGATAGTTACGGCCTTCGGCAATCAATAAGCCCCATTCCGGCACGGGCGGCGGAGTGCCGTAGCCGAGAAAGCTCAGCGTAGAGAGCGCCAGGATGGCCTGACCAAACTGCAGCGTGGCAAAGGCGAGAACGGCGGTTAAGGCATTGGGCAGGATATGTCGCCACAGCACCGCAAAGAACGTCCCGCCGCTGCCAAACGCCGCTTCGACATAATCCGTATGGCGGATGCGCACCACTTCACCGCGCGCGAGGCGGGCGAAGCTGGCAATTGAGGCCACGCCCACGGCAATCGCGGCGTTAACGGTGCCAAACCCGAGCAGAATAATGACCGTCAGCGAGAGCAGCAGAGACGGGATAGACAACAGCACGTCGACGAAACGCATCAGCAGAGACTCGACGCGTCCGGCGCACGCCCCGGCAACCACCCCTAAACCGGTCCCCACCAGCAGACCCATCGTGACGGCGGCCAGCGCCGCGCTCAGGGAGTGGGATGCGCCATAAACGATACGCGCGTAAACATCGCGGCCAAGCTGATCGGTGCCGAGCCAGTGGCCGGCCTGCGGCGCCAGGCGCTGTGCGCCAGCGATGCCCTCAATCGGACTGTAGTGGGTTAACAGACCGGGCGCCACGGCGGCAAAAACCGCAATAATGATCACCGCCCATGCCAGCCACAGACCCGGCTGCCACTCGACGCCCTGGAAGGTGGGAACACGTTTTCGCGCAGCGGCTGCGTAATCGACAAGGCTCATGATGCACCTCCGGAAAGGGGTTGCAGACGGGGATCCAGCAGCGGCATCAGCAGATCCACCAGCAAATTGATCAGGACAAAACCGAGGGCGGAAATCATCACCACCGCCTGAAGCACGGCGATATCCTGGTTATTCACCGCCTGCTGGGTCAGTTGCCCGAGCCCGCTGCGGCCAAAAACGGTTTCCGTGATCAGCGCCCCTGCAATCAGCTCGCCCAGCAGCAGCCCGGCAATATTCAGCACTGGCAGCAGGGCGTTGCCGGTCACGTGACGCCACAGAACAGCGGTTTCACTCAGCCCTTTTGCACGCGCAACGGCGACAAACGGCTGGGTCGCCACCTGGTCCAGACTGCGCATCAGAATTTGTGCCAGCGGGGCGGAGATCGGGATGGCGACGGTCACGATCGGCAGGATCAACCCCTGCAGCGGCGTCGGGTTAATCACTGGGATCAGCCGCAGCTGAAATGAAAAAAGCTGAATCAGGGCAATTCCCAGCCAGAACGTCGGCAGGGAGATAAACAGGACAGGCAGAGACTGGAGGGTATTGCTCAGCCAGCGCAGACCCGGCAGACGCGACGCAAGGGCCAGCGCAAACGCCAGCAGGACCGCGAGTAAAAACGCGGGCAGGGCGAGGCTCAGGGTATCCGGCAGATTGCTGGTAATCAGCTCGCTGACCGGCACGCCTGCCTGTAACGAATAGCCGAAATCCCCGCGCAGCATCGCCAGCAGCGTGTGGCCGTATTGCTGCCACAGCGGGCTGTCCGCGCCGTAGGCCACGCGCATCTCCTCGATTTGCGCCGGGCTTAAGCCCAGGTCCGGGTTCTGAAATTTAATCAGCACCGCGTCGCCCGGCAGGACCTGGAGCAACACGAACGAGAGGGTAAAGGCGGCCCACAGCACCAGCAGCCCGTGCCCGAAACGTTGAAGAAGTGCGTGGCGCATCGTCGGCTCCTCAGTGTTTCTCAATCCACGCGCCGTAGAACGACGGGCGGCCTACCGCTTCAAAACTCACGCCTTTCAGCCATGGGGCACCGGCAAAGACCTGCGGCTCTTCGAAAATTGGAATGACGTAGGCGTTATCCAGCAGATAGCGCTGGGCATCGCCGGTCAGCTGCAGTCGTTTTTGCGGATCGACTTCGGCGGAGATATTCACCAGCAGCGCATTCAGCTTGTCGTCGCGGAAGTTTTTGACCTTGTCGCTGGAGCCGCCTTTTTGCAGCAGCGCGTCGCGGTTAGCGGGGTAGAACATGCTTTTCACCACGTCCGGATCGGCGCGGCCCACTTCGGAGACGGTTAACGGGGTTTTCAGCGGGTCAAGGTTATCCAGCGTGCGGCTGCCAGCGTCACCGGCTTTGACGCTCAGCGAGACGCCCACCTGACGCCACTGCTGAGCAACCAGCTGCAACACCTCTTTGTTTTGCGGCTGCGGTAACGATTCATACACCGTCAGCGCCAGCCGCTGGCCGTCTTTGGCGCGGATCCCGTCGCTGCCTGCTTTCCAGCCCGCCTCATCCAGCAGCTGGTTGGCTTTCGCCGGGTCAAAGGTCAGTTTGTCGCTGAGATCGACAAAGCCTGCGGCGGAATCGGCAATCACCGACTTCGCCTGCGGATAGTTGGCCGAGAAGAGGGTCTCGACCACCTGTTTGGCATTGGTGGCGTGCAGTAGCGCCTGACGAACCCGAATATCGGAGACCAGCGGGTTATCCGGGCGGAAGCTGATGCTGTCATTCACACCGCGCGTCGGGGCGGCGTAGATTTTATAGCCCTGATCGGTCGCCTGCTTTTCGTCATACGCCTGTACCTGACGGATAAAATCCGCCTGACCGGCCAGCAGGGCGCCGACGCGCACGCTGTCCTCCTGGGTCACGATAAACGTGATGCCGTCCAGATTGGCCGGCCCCTGTTGCGCCAGATTCTTGGGCCCCCACTGGTAATCTTTACGGGCTTCGAGCGTCACTTCGCGGCCCAGCTTCTCGTCCTTCACCACAAACGGGCCGGAGCCAATGATATGGCGGGCGTCTCCCAGCTCTTCAAAGTTGCGCTTCAGCGTGCTGAGCGAGACCAGGCCCGAGCCAATGGTGGCGGTGCCTTGCAGGAACCCCGGCGACGGTTTTTTGAAGTAGAACTTCACGGTCAGCGGATCGACCACTTCACTGCGATCGTAGTTATTGATCGCTTCGGACACCGGCAGGCGCTGCGCCTTATTGCCTAAACCGTAGGTATCAAAGTTTTTCGCCACGGCGTTGGCATCCAGCGGCGTGCCGTCGGAGAAGGTGATGCCGGGACGAATTTTAAAGGTATATTCGGTTTTATCGGCGTTGGTGGTCCAGCTTTCTGCCACCCACGGTTCGACCTGCAGCGTCTTTGGGTTCTGCCACGTCAGTTTGTCGGTAATTTGGTTCAGGATACCGCCGTTCGGGTAGAAGCCGCCGGCGGGTGGATAGAGGTTTGTGTGCGCCTGTTGCTCCAGATAAATCAGCGTGCCGCCTTTGACCGGCGCATCAGCGGACCAGGCTGCGGTTGTCGTCAGAATCAGCGCCGTCAGCAGCGGCAGACGAAATGGGGTTTGCATGGTGAATTCCTTTGTTATCTTCTTGTTAGCGTCGGATTCATCATCGGGCGCGGGGGAAAACAAGGGAACAAAGGAATTAAGATAAGGATTGCCGGAAATTGGCTATAAAAAAACCGCCCCGGAGAGGAGCGGTGATGAACGGTGGACGATTATGAACGTAAGTCGATCACCATACGGCCACGGATCTGGCCCTGTTCCATCTCTTTAAAGATGGCGTTGATGTCCTCGATCGGACGCATCGTCACTTTCGGCACAACCTTGCCTTCTGCGGCGAACTGGAACGCTTCCTGCAGGTCCTGACGGGTACCGACCAGCGAACCCACCACCTGAATGCCGTCCAGCACCAGGCGCGGAATATCGAGGCTCATCGCTTCCGGTGGCAGGCCAACGGCGACCACGCGGCCACCGGCGCGCACGGCATCCACCGCTGAGTTAAACGCCGCTTTTGCGACGGCAGTAACGACTGCAGCATGTGCGCCGCCCGTTTTCTCCTGCACAATTTTAGCGGCATCTTCGCTGCGGGAGTTGATGGTTAAATCTGCACCCATGCTGGCCGCCAGCTTCAGCTGTTCGTCGTTAACGTCAAGGGCGATGACTTTGGCGTTAAAGACGTTTTTGGCGTACTGCAGCGCGAGGTTGCCCAGCCCGCCCAGACCATAAATTGCGATCCACTGGCCCGGTTTGATACCCGACACTTTCACCGCTTTGTAGGTGGTGACGCCGGCGCAGGTAATGCTGCTGGCCGCCGCCGAATCCAGACCGTCCGGCACTTTTACGGCGTAGTCAGCGGTGACAATGCACTCTTCCGCCATGCCGCCGTCAACGGAGTAACCGGCGTTTTTCACGTCGCGGCACAGGGTTTCGTTGCCGGTATTACAATATTCACAGTGGCCACAGCCTTCAAAAAACCATGCCACACTTGTGCGGTCGCCGACTTTCAGCGACTTCACGCCAGGGCCGATTTCTTTCACGATCCCAATCCCTTCATGGCCCAGGATAACCCCGGTTTTATCGCCGAAATCGCCGTTCTTCACGTGGAGATCGGTATGGCATACGCCACAGCACTCCATCTTCAGCAGGGCTTCCCCGTGCTTTAGCGGGCGTAAGGTTTTTTCAGTGACATTGACCTGGTGGTCCTGAGTGACAACAGCAGCCTTCATGTGTATCTCCTTGTTCATGATAAGAATCTGCATAGCAGGTGTAATACCCCTTAAGGATTAATACATTAGCCTGGTAATGCAAGGCTGCGGCAACATAATGTCATCATTTGATTCTATTTCAGATTAAGAATATGGCGATCCTCTAATAATTAAGGGGGAAAATGCTGGCCCGGCGAGATGCTCGCCGGGCGCAGACTTACAGCTGTGCTTCTATCTCCTCAATCTCCTTACGCCATTGCGCCTGAAGCTGCGGCTTTTGATGCTTTGGCTTACGCGCCAGATCGTCTTCCAGCAGCGTTTCCAGCGCGACCAGCCGTTCAAGCAGATCGTCATACGGCGAGGGTTGCACCGTCGCGGCGACAGCGGGCGCAGCGGATGTCACTAGCCCCGCGCTTTCACGCAGCCGCTCAAACACCGCTTCTGCATCGTGCCACTCGCTCAGCGTTCCCTCTTCAATCAGCCAGAAACGGTTGCAGCTTTGGCTGATTAACTGACGGTCATGGCTGACCAGCACCACGCCGCCTTCGAACTGCGAAAGGGTTTGTGCCAGCGCCTCTTTGCCTTCCATATCCAGGTGGTTGGTCGGCTCATCCAGCATCAGAAGGCTGTAGCGGGCAAGCGTCAGGCCAACGAACAGCAGGCGCGAACGCTCGCCGCCGCTGAGCGTGCTGACTTTTTGCCCGTGACGGGACCACGGGAACCCGGCGCTGATGAGCGCCATCTTCCTGTTTTGCGGGTCGGGCGCGAAGGGCTCCAGCGCGTCGAGCAGCGTGGCATCATCCGACAGCTGGTTCAGCGTCTGGTCGTAATAGCCCGGCGAGACGCGCGGATGGATTTTCAGCCCGCTGCCTGCGGGCTCATCGGCAAATTGTTGCCAGATAAGCCTCATCAGCGACGATTTACCGCAGCCGTTACGACCGACAATCGCCACGCGATCGCCGCTTTTCAGCCGCGCCATTTCGATGTTAAACAGCGGCGGTAGTCCGGGCGCAGGCGGGACGCTGAGGTTTTCCATCTCCAGCAGACGGTCCGCCCGCAGCGCGTCACCGCGCAGGGTTAACGTCCACGGGCTGCCCGCCGTGAGCGCGGTCTGGCTCTCTTTGAGCCGTTCGACCTGTTTTTCCATCTGTTTGGCTTTGCGGGCCAGGTCTTCGTTGTCGTAAACCTTGCCCCAGGTTGCCAGACGTTTGGCGCTGGCCGTCACGCGCTCGATCTCCTTTTGCTCTGCCTTGTGGCGCTGCGCGTCGCTTTCATCTTTTGCTTCAAGCGCCTCGCGTGCCGCCGTGCAGGGAAGGGCAAAGTAGTGCAGCGTTTTATCACGCAGGATCCAGCTGCCGTTGGTGACGGCATCCAGCAGCTGTCTGTCATGCGAGACCAGCACAAAGCTGCCTGACCAGTTCTGTAAAAAATGCTCCAGCCAGAGCATGGTCGGCAGGTCCAGGTGGTTACTGGGCTCATCCAGCAGAAGCAGATCCGGCTCGTGGATCAGCGCCCGCGCCAGCAGCAGGCGGGTGTGCTGTCCACCGCTGAGCGTGGCGGAGTGCAGCATCATATCCTGCGGCGTGAAGCCCATGCCCGCCAGCAGCGTTTCGGCTTTCCAGCGCAGGCTGTCGCGTTCCACTGAGGGCAACCGGGCCAGGACGGCATCCAGCATGGTTAGCGGTAAAATAGCGTCCGGGAGGTGTTGTTCCACGCGCGCCATCAGGCAGTGCCCGGCCAGCGCTACCGTTCCGGCAGCAGGGGAATCTGTGCCGTCCAGTACCTTCAGCAGCGTACTTTTGCCGCAGCCGTTATCGCCCAGCAGGCCAATGCGGTCGCCTTTTTTCAGCGTAAAGGAGAGCGAGTCGAAGAGCGTGCCAAACGCCGTATCAACGCGTAAAGATTGTGCAGTGAGTAAAGTGCTCATTGTTGCTTACCCAAGAGTTACAGGCATGTTTATGCCTCGTCAAACATCGCTGACGATAACTCAGTAAGCCCGAGAGAAGGGATTTCAGGGGTTGGTGTCTTCGCTCAAGCAGAAGTTATCGCAGCACGATACCGATAACGCTTGAGCTGGTGCGATCACCAAATGTATGTGAAACATTGAAAATTTCACAGTACAGCATGATTGGCCTCCTTATATATTCAGTGGGTTAATGGATGAAAGGAGTGTAGCGGGGGAAAAGGGGTTTGGCTAGTGGGTATTCGATGGTGCGGTCTGTTGCCCTCACCCTAACCCTCTCCCAGAGGGAGAGGGAACGGTTGAAGCGCAGAATTAAATCGAGGTACGGCGATAGCTGCGGTATTCAGGCTTCCAGAAGTTGTCGTCGATGGCCTGCTGCAGCGCGTCGGCAGAGGTTTTCACCGCCACACCCTGCTGCTGCGCCATTTTACCGACCGCAAAGGCGATAGCGCGCGACACCTTATGAATGTCTTTCAGCTCTGGCAGTACCAGCCCTTCGCCGTCATTGACCAGCGGCGAGTGGCCCGCCAGGGTCTCGCTCGCCGACATCAGCATTTCATCGGTGATGCGGGACGCGCCGGAGGCGATAACGCCCAGACCAATGCCCGGGAAGATATAGGAGTTGTTGCACTGGGCAATCGGATAGGTTTTATCCTTCCACACCACCGGATCGAACGGGCTGCCGGTGGCAACCAGCGCGTTACCTTCGGTCCAGGCGATGATGTCCTGCGGCGTCGCTTCCACGCGGGAGGTCGGGTTAGAGAGCGGCATCACGATAGGGCGTTCGCAGTGCTTGTGCATCTCGCGAATAATCTCTTCGGTGAAGAGACCGGTTTGCCCGGAAACACCGATCAGGATATCCGGCTTCACGTTACGCACCACGTCCAGCAGGGAAAGGACTTCGTTGTCGGTATCCCAGTTTTTCAGGTTCTCGCGCTTTTGCACCAGCTTGGTCTGGAACGGCAGCAGGTTCGGCATACCGTCGGTCAGCAGGCCGAAGCGGTCAACCATAAAGACGCGGGAGCGGGCCAGCTCTTCGCTCAGGCCTTCGCGCTGCGTCTGGGCGATAATCTGCTCGGCGATACCGCAGCCCGCGGAGCCTGCGCCAAGGAAGACGATTTTCTGGTAGCTCAGCTGGCTGCCGGCCGCGCGGCTAGCGGCGATAAGCGTACCCACGGTCACGGCTGCAGTGCCCTGGATATCGTCGTTAAAGGAGCAGATCTCATCGCGATAGCGGTTCAGCAGCGGCATCGCGTTTTTCTGCGCGAAGTCTTCAAACTGCAGCAGCACGTCCGGCCAGCGGTGCTTCACGGCCTGGATGAAATCATCGACAAACTCATAGTATTCGTCGTCGGTAATACGCGGATGACGCCAGCCCATATAGAGCGGATCGTTAAGCAACTGCTGGTTGTTGGTGCCAACATCCAGCACCACCGGCAGGGTATACGCCGGGCTGATGCCGCCACAGGCGGTATAGAGAGAGAGCTTACCGATTGGGATCCCCATCCCGCCAATGCCCTGGTCGCCGAGGCCGAGAATACGTTCGCCGTCGGTCACCACAATCACTTTGATATTGTGGTTCGGCACGTTCTGCAGAATATCATCCATGTTGTGACGGTTCTGATAAGAGATGAATACCCCACGTGAACGGCGGTAGATCTCTGAGAAACGCTCGCAGGCCGCACCCACCGTCGGGGTGTAGATCACCGGCATCATCTCTTCCAGATGGTTCTGCACCAGGCGATAGAAGAGGGTTTCATTGGTGTCCTGAATGTTACGCAGGTAGATGTGTTTGTCGATTTCAGTTTTGAAACCCTGATACTGGATCCACGCGCGCTCTGCCTGTTCTTCAATGGTTTCAACTACTTCTGGCAGTAAACCCAGCAGGTTAAAGCTGCTGCGCTCTTCCATGCTGAAGGCGCTGCCTTTGTTGAGCAGGGGGAATTCGAGTAAAACCGGTCCGGCGTATGGGATATATAAGGAACGATGTTTTTTCAGTTTGTTGTCCATGTCACTCACTCTTTTTATGAAGATCCGTCCCTGGCACTGCTGTTTGTCATCTTTCTGGCCTGTGCGATGGGGTTCGGTCAGGCGGTATTATAAAGGAGCTAAATATTAATTACCGCAACACATAAACAAAAACACCATCGGGATTACCGATGGTGTTCTGGATCTCAGTCTGGAACTTACTTGCCCGCGTGGCGTTTTCTGCCGGTGGCGTGAGTGACTTGCGTTTCATGGTCGCCTTCAATCACCACTTTGCGCTGATTAGAAAGCTTGTAGTTCAGTCCCAGAATATGGCGTGCCTGACGGTTCGATTTCATGTTAACTCCTCAATCCTGTTGATAGTTTTAAGGACCAGTTTGCTTACGCAAACGAAATGTAACCCCTTAGGTTGCAGATCCAGCTTAGCAGGTTTTTACAATGGTGCGTTTTGCCCGCTGACGACGTAGTTAATGGTCTGCTGGTAGATGTCACTGAGGATGTCATTATCTGTGGATTCCACCCATTTGGTCAGTTCCATCAAAATGTCATCTTCAGTCACAGCACCGTGCTCGGCGTGAAGACCCTGCGCAATCGCGTTAACGAGTTCAGGTTGTGCTGCTGCGGTATTAGCCGGGTAATAAGTAAACATGCTGCCTCCGTGTCGTTGTCTGTTTAATGGTACGGCTCGCAAAAAATTTAATTCATAAACAGAATGGCAAATATTTTCCCGGTTGTGGCTCAGATTCATCTTAGAAATAAAAATGACATAAGTGCATGCTTTTATGTGCTTTTAAAAGGTGTGGCTATATCGAAGGGTAACGGCGGGGATATTATGAGGATGCCCCTGCTATCACGAATATATAGCAGGAGCAGATTTTAAATTACCACTTCATTTCGCCGGTATTGACTTTGGCGCTTAATTCCAGCGAGCTCTCTTCCGCCAGGCCGGGATACTGTTTTTTCAGGGTGCTGATGACGCCTGCAGAATCTTTATGTGCGGCTAAGGCCTTTTCAAAGCGCTGCAGATAGTCGCGGGTAAAATCAATCGCGCCAGTCCCTGCGGGTGGCGTGCCAAGATAGTGGCCCGGGATCACGCGTTCTGGTTTGTGCGCAGCCATCTTCACAAGGGTTTCCTGCCACTGCTTGCGGCTTTCCGGGGTCTGGGTGTCTGCCGTCCAGACGTGAATACCCCAGGCTACCCCGGTGCCGCCGAGGATCGTTTTCGCTGACGGGATCCACACATAGGCCGCGTAGCTGTCTGGCTGTTCGATATCGATTTTTTCCCCGTCAACCATAAACGTGGTGGAGGCAATCACCTGCGGGACGACCAGTTCCGTTGGCGCGCCGTCTTTCATCTGCGGGCCCCAGAAGGCGAGCTTGGCGTCTTTGGTGGCCTTGATGTGGTCAACCACGTGCTGCGTGGCCACCACTTTGGCATTCGGGAAGGCTTTGACCAGCGGCTGCAGGCCAAAATAGAAATCAGGATCGCCGGAGGTGATCACAATCTTATTCAGGGTTTTACCGCTGCGGCGAATTTTCTCTACCAGCGCTTCGCCATCCTTCACGCTGAACTGCGCGTCGAACAGCACCGCTTCTTTCGGGCCGGAAACCAGCGTGGAGGAGACCGCGAAAATGCCTTTTTCCTGCGGGTTGTAGGTATCCACGTTCAACGGTGCGGCAAACACGGCCGGAGTGATAAGGGTGGAAAGCAAGGCAAAGTGAGTGAGTTTCATGCTGTTGTCTCTGTTGTTCAGGAATGTCTCTATTGTACGGATATTCGCATTTGCCAGAATTCCTGAAACAAGACATGCTTAGTTTCATAAATCGAGCAAATGGAGCTTACATGGATCGCGTTATTGCCGCTCAGGTCTACAACCGGATATGCGAGCTGGGAAGTTTGAGCGCGGCGGCCCGCGCGCTGGGTATCTCCCGACCGATGGTAAGCCGCTACCTTGAACAAATGGAGAAGTGGGCGGGAACACGACTGGTAAACCGCTCCACGCGCAAGCTGACGCTGACCGCGGCAGGAGAAAAGGTGCTGCAAAAAACGCGGACGCTCTCGCAGATCTCGCAGGAAATTGAAGGCCAGTCGGAGAAAGATCTTCCGTCAGGCACCCTGCGGGTGGCCTGCGCGCACTTTACCGCCATGCACCTGATTGCACCGGTGCTGCCCGGTCTGCTCTCACGCTACCCGCAGCTGCGCATCGAGCTGGACGTGAACAACCACCCGGTCAGCCTGGTGGGTGAGCGCATAGATGTCGCCGTGCGCATAACCGACAACCCCGAACCCGGGATGATTGCCCGCCGGCTGGGAGAATGTCGCTCGGTGCTTTGCGCCTCGCCGGACTATCTGGCACAGCGCGGCACGCCCGCCAGCCCTGAAGAATTAGCGCTGCATAACTGCCTGCACTACAGCTTTTTCGCCGGACAGTCCTGGCACTTCCTGACGCCGGAAGGTGAAAGCCTGAGCGTGGCCGTCAGCGGCAACCTGAGCGCCAGCATCTCTTCGCTGTTGATGGACGCGGCGATTAAGCACTGCGGTATCGCTATGCTGCCAGAGCGCGAAGCGCGTGCCGCGCTGGAGCAGGGGTTGCTGGTGCCGGTACTGGAGGCTCTGGAGCCGAAACCGCTTGCCATCCACGGCATTTACCAGTCCCGGGAATATCAACCTGCCGCGCTGCGGGTGTTCCTTGACGAACTGGCCCGGCACCTGGCATGAGCGCGGCGTTCACCGTCGCTTACTTTGCCTTTAGCCAGGGAGAGGCCGTGCTCCAGAAAATAATATCGGCTCCGAGATAGTTTTCAGCGAACCGATCAAACTCAGCTTTGGTGAAGGGCTTACCGGTCTGAGGATTCTTATAGGTCAGGGTCGGTTCCTGAACCGCCATCGCGATGAGCGGCAGCGTCTGCTTATTTTTATTGAAGAAGGGATAGGCATTCTTCATGTGTGCCTTGCGGTTGGGAACAATGTCCGGCCCACCCAAGCCGACGTTGTTGGCGCTGGCCCAGGCAAAAAGACGCCCCATGTAGTTGTGGTCATTATCCCATTCGCACGGCCAGAAGTTCACGTATTGCACCACATGTGATTTCTGGAAAGCCTTACGCGCAAAGGCCAGGTTTTCCATTTCACCCGCGAAATAGCTGTCGCAGGTAAACCCCGCGGGCGGATTTTTTTCGTCGATATCAATGGCGGTTTCAGGCAGGTTGACCCCATATACCTCGCCATCAAAGCGTTTCGCAAGAGCGGTCAGCAGTGCCTGGTAGCGCTGGCGCACGGCAGGATCCCACTGACGCGCCACCCATCCTGACCCCACTGGCTTTCCTTCGCCGGGGTTATCGAACTGCGGTGCAATCCCGCCACCATATTGCTTATCGTGCATTAGATAATCCGGCACGTAGCGGGCATTAGGCTCAAAGAAACGATCCTGAATCTGGATGAAGAGCTTTTTCCTGGCAGTCTTAAGACGCGCCAGATCCTGCTCAATGCGCGAGAAGTCATACTTGTTCTTCTCGGGTTCAAGCAAGCGCCAGTTGTAAACGATCTGCACGCCGCCGATGTCGCTTCGCGCAACAAGCGGAAACGCCGCATCGAGATCGCCGGAGCTGGTATAGATAAAGTTTTCCGGCGTTTTCGCCAGTGAAGACAGCGATAGAGCCAGTGTGGTTACCGCAACGGCCATCCTGATTTTTAGCATCATATTATTATCCTTTTTTGTCGGTACAGCAGGTGAAAGACCTGGAATTTTCTGTGTTCCAGGGGGGGCCAGATGCGTAGTCTATACTTAACCCTTTGTAAGCCAAAAGGAGAGCAAGAATGACTATTCATAAGCACGGTTCGGCACACTGGTCTGGCGACATTAAGCGCGGAAAAGGAACGGTTTCCACCGAGAGCGGCGTTCTCAATCAACAGCCTTATGGTTTCAATACCCGCTTTGAGGGTGAAAAGGGGACCAACCCCGAAGAGCTGATTGGCGCAGCACATGCGGCCTGTTTTTCGATGGCGCTGTCGCTGATGCTTGGCGAAGCGGGCTATACCGCCGACTCCATTGATACCACGGCGGACGTCTCGCTGGATAAAACCGACGGCGGCTTTGCCATCACTAAGGTTGCCCTGAATAGTAAGGTGACCGTTCCGGGCATCGCGCCGCAGCAGTTTGATGGAATTATTCAGAAAGCGAAAGCGGGCTGCCCGGTTTCGCAGCTCCTGAAAGCCGAGATTACGCTGGACTATAAACTCAACTAAGCCAGAGCCGGGTCAAGGCCCGGCTATTCCTTCCATGCGGTAAAAAACCATTCACTGTATTTCCATTGCATCGAGTATGCCGATATAAATTAATTTCTTTCGATATTATTTCATAATTAAATAATTTATCTACTATATTTATTTAAATAATCTAAATATCAGGGCCTGAACGCTGGTGATTATATATAGTATATGATATCCACCCCTTAATTATAGTGGATAATAATCTTACAGAGAGGCGTTGTCTTTTATTTTTGGTTGTATGTTGATTCTTCTGTCTATACTGATAGCGCAGTTGTTAATACATCAATTTACTACAAGGTGGATGTTATGAAATATTCAGCTCTGACTATTGGCTGTATTATGATGTTTTCTGGTTTTAGTTCACTTTCCATGGCTGAAGCTGCAAAAAAAGTTGAGGCAGTCCCTGCACCAAAGCATGGCACATCAAACGTGCCACCTTCTCGTCAGTATTATTGTTATAATCAGAAAGATTTCGGTGGTGGTAGTGGGGGCATTAAAAATGCGGCCTGCAAGGCGGCATATGAGGCCGCAGGTAATGAAAACTGGCAAAGAGAGCGGTTATTTAATAACTGGAATGCTTACTCTCAAAATGCCCCTAAAGATCAATGGCAAACGAAGGTGCCAGACGAGCAATTATGTTCTGCGGGCATTGAGGATTATAAAAGCATTAATCTGCCCAGTGCGGATTGGTACACAACTGAACTGGATGTAAAAAATGGTCACGTCGTTCTGGATTATATAGCAAGCAAGATGCACGACCCGAGTGTGTTTACAGTGTATATAAGTAAACCTGATTTTGACCCCACCACCAGCAAGTTAAAATGGTCAGATTTACTGGAATCTCCTGATGTGAAGTCTACAGGTATTCCGGATGAAACTGACCCTGATAAAGGACATTACAAACTGGATGTCAAACTACCGGAAGGTTATACCACCGGCAAGAAAGCCATCATATATATTGCCTGGGCACGTCATGAAGATCCCGCCCGCGAGACCTTCTTCAGTTGCAGTGATGTGATCCTGAAAAATACAGCCGGGTAAAATTGCCGCGCCACGCGGCAATTAATCCACATTGCGCCAGCAGCGCACGCTACGGCCCCCGGATGAGGGCTGTAGCGGCTGCGGGCGTTCACATCCCTGCGTTGCCATCGGGCAACGGTCACGGAAAAAACAGCCTTCGGGCAGATGTCGGTTGCCGGGAAGCTCCGTTTTGCGTAAGGCCAGTTTTTCATCCAGCGGTTCTCCGGTGCGGGGAACCGAATCGAGTAACAGGCGGGTATAGGGATGGCGCGCCTCCCCAAGCACCTGCGCGGCGCTGCCCAGCTCGACAATCTGCCCAAGGTACATCACCGCCACGCGGTCGCTCATGTGCCTGACCACCGAGACGTTATGCGAGATTAACACGTAGGTCAGATTACGCTGCTGCTGTAGCGTCACCAGCAGGTTGAGGATTTGCGCCTGCACGGAGATATCCAGCGCGCTGGTGGGTTCATCGAGCACGATGATATCGGGATCGGACGAGAGCGCCCGGGCAATGGCAATGCGCTGGCGCTGCCCGCCGGAGAAGGCGTGCGGAAGCCGGTCGAGATATTCCGGGCGAATGCCAACCTGCAGCGCCAGGTTTTCTGCCAGCTGGCGGCGTTCCCGCTCGCTGCTGCGTTTTTGCACCCACACCGGCTCGGTGATGATGCGCCAGACCGGCAGGCGCGGGTCGAGAGAGGAGAGCGGATCCTGAAATACCATCTGCATGCCGCCCGCGTGGTGCGCCCGCTGGCATGCGCCGGTACTGGGCTTAAGCATGCCCATCAGCAGCTGGGCCAGCGTGCTTTTCCCGCAGCCGGATTCCCCGACAATGCCGAGCGTTTCCCCCCGACGGATCTCAAGGTCGAGCCCGTTGAGGGCATGGACCTGCTCCGTTACGCGTCCCAGCCAGTTTTTGCGCGCCGCAAAGTTCACGTGCACGCTATCCAGTTCCAGCAGTACGTCAGACATGGTGTTTCTCCCGTTGCGGATACCAGCAGGCAGCCTGTTGGCCTTCTGCACCATTGGGCTGTAAGCGCGGCGTTTCGCTGCATTTCGCCCCGGCGGCAAAGCAGCGCTCGCGAAAAGCGCACCCCTGCGGAAGCTGGCTGAGGTTGGGCACCGTGCCGGGGATGGCGGGAAGCAGATCGCGCGGCTGGCCGTTTTCGGGTGCGCACTGCAGCAGGCCAATGGAGTAGGGATGCACAGGGCGGTGGATCAGCGTCTGCGTGGCACCGCTTTCGATCACGCTGCCCGCATACATCACATACATTCTGTCGCAAAGCTGCGACACCACGGCCATATCATGGCTGATAAACAGCACCGAGGTGCCGCTGGCCCGCGCCTTATGCTTCAGCAGCCGCAAGACCTGCAGCTGGACGGTGACATCCAGCGCGGTAGTCGGTTCGTCGGCGATGATCAGCTCTGGCTCGCAGGAGAAGGCAAGGGCGATCATCACCCGCTGGCGCATCCCGCCGGACAGTTCAAAGGGATAACGCTCCATGACCTGTTTCGCGTCCGGAATTTGCATCTCTTCCAGCAGAGTTATCGCCTTTTGCTGCGCCTCACGCCGCGAAAGTGGCTGATGCTGGCGGATCACCTCCACCATCTGTTTGCCAATCCGCCGTGTTGGGTTGAGTGCGGTCATGGGCTCCTGAAAAATCATCGCCACTCTGGCACCGCGCCACTGGCGAAGCTGCTTCTCGGACGCCGTCAGGACATTTTCGCCGAGTAATTTCACCTGACCATGATGAATGCGGTAGCTCCCTTCCGGCAGCAGCCGCATGGCGAGCATGGCGGTCACGGACTTGCCCGATCCCGACTCGCCCACCACGCCGACAATTTCGCCCCTTTCAATCTCCAGCGAGACGTGGTTCAGCGCGTGGACCTCCCCGCGAAACACGGGGAAGCTCAGGTGCAGGTCTTCAATGCGTAATACCGGTTCGGTCATCACTGTTTTCCTCCCGATTTCGGGTCCAGCAGATCGCGGATGCCATCGCCAAACAGGTTAAAGCCTACGGCGGTAATCAAAATCGCCGCACCGGGAAAGGCACAGTACCACCACTGGTCCAGGACGTAGTTACGGCCAACGGCCACCATCGCGCCCCATTCGGCGGTGGGCTGCTGCGCGCCCAGGCCAATAAACCCCAGCGTGGCGGCCATCAGAATGGCGCTGCCGATATCCAGTGAAGCCTGCACAATCAGCGGCGGCAGGGCGTTGCGCAGGATATGCCAGCTGATCAAATGCCAGCGGGATGCACCGAACGTGCGGGCGGCCTGAACGTAGGTAAACTGGCGCACCACCAGGGTTTGCCCGCGCGCCAGGCGGACGTAGAACGGAATGCGGACAATCGCAATCGCCAGCATGGCATTGAACAGGCTCGGCCCGAGCGCGGCGGCCAGCGCCATGGTCAGTACCAGGGAGGGAATGGAGAGCATTATGTCCATCACCCGCATGATGATGGCATCGCCGCGTCCGCCCAGCACGCCGGACAAACAGCCCAGCAGCGAGCCGATGCCGCCCGCAATCACCACCACCGCTAGCCCGGCGGTAATCGACTGCTGGCTGCCTGCCAGTACCCGGCTGAACAGATCGCGTCCCACCTCATCGGTGCCAAACCAGTGCTGCGCGGACGGCGCCTGCAGTCGTGCTGTGAGATCCAGCGCGTTCGGGTCATGCGGCACGATCCACGGTGAGGCCACCATCAGAAAGAGCATCGCAATCATAATCACGCCGCCAACGATCGTGAGCGGGCTTTGACGCAGCATCCAGAACAGCTTTGCCCAGTTGATGCGTTGTCTGGCGGTTTTAACCGGGACGGGCGTTTCCTGAGTTAACATCATTCGGCACCTCCGCGCCCGATTCGCGGGTCAATCCACAGGTAAAGCAGATCGACCACCAGATTAACCAGCACGTAGGCCAGCGAAACGACGACGGCAAAGCCCATTACGGCGGGGAAATCGAGCGCCTGAATGGACGTCACCACCCAGGCACCCATTCCCGGCCAGGCGAAGACGGTTTCGGTCAGCACGGCGCCGTAAAGCAGATCGCCCAGCGCCAGCCCGAGCACGGTAATCGACGGGATCATCGCATTCGGCAGGGCGTAGCGCAGAACGATGTACCAGCCGGGCAAGCCGCTGGCGCGGGCGGTACGAATGTAATCCTCGCTAAGCTGCTCCAGCATTGCGGAACGGACCTGACGCGCCACGATGCCCAGATGAACAAACGCCAGCGTCAGCGAGGGTAAAATAAGGTGCTGAAGCGCATTGAAAAAGACCTCACCGTTGCCTTCCAGCAGCGCATCCAGCAGATAAAACCCGGTGACGCGCGTAGGCGGGTCGAGCCAGTCGTCCAGCCTGCCGCCGCCGGGCAGAATTTGCAGTTGCCCGTAGAACAGCACAATCACGCCCAGCCCCAGCCAGAACGCAGGGGTGGAGATGCCGGTCATCGCCATCAGCCGCACCAGATGATCCAGCCAGCGGTTGCGGTACACCGCCGACAAAATCCCCAGCGGCACGCCGATGACCAGCGCCAGCAGCAGAGAACAAAAGGCCAGCTCCAGCGTGGCGGGGAAAAAGGCCTTCAGATCTTCGGCGACCGGACGTCCGGTACGAATGGACGTGCCTAAATCACCGTGGGCCAGGGCGTCCACGTAGCGACCAAACTGAATATACAGCGGCCGATCCAGCCCAAGCTGCTGGCGGATGTTCTGCACGATTTCGTCGCTGGCACGGTCTCCGGCCAGCAGACGGGCCGGATCGCCGGGGATCAGGTGCGAAATAATAAAGGTGATGATACAGACACCCGCCACCACCAGGAGTAACCCCCAGCAGCGCTGGCGCACGATGCTCCAGAACGTCATACACTTTCCCCCGGCGAGAACCGTTATTTGCTCATGGTGGCGATGTTAAACACCTGCTCAAGCATCGGATTAAAGGTGAAGCCTTTGACCTCTTTGTTCATCGCCAGCTGGTAGTTCTTCTGGAACAGATAAACGTAGGCCGCTTCGTCAATCACCACCTTTTGCGCCTGCTGGTAATCTTTGGTGCGTTCCGCCTGGTCGGTGGTTTTCAGCGCGGCCTGCAGCAATGAGTCGACCTCTTTGTTCTCATAGAACGAACGGTTGCCCGGCAGCCCTTTTTTGTCTGATTCAAACCAGTAGTTCATGAACATATACGGGTCGGCAAAGTCCGGGCTCCAGTTGCCGATGGCAATGTCGTAATCACCTTTGCCGACGCGGTCGCGCATGGTGGCATTGGCCAGTTTTTCCAGCTTGACGTTAATGCCGATCTTGCCAAGGCTGGCCTGGGTCGAGAGGGCGATAGGCTCCCAGTTGGGATCGTTGTCCGAGTAGAGGAAGGTCAGGCTGGCGGGCTTGTCTTTAACCTTCTCCAGGGCTGCTTTGGCTTTGGCCTCGTCAAAGCTGTACTGCATTGCCGTGGCGTCAAAGCCCCACATGCCTTCCGGGATCGGGCCGCGCATTTGCTTGCCGTTGCCGCTCAGAATGCCTTTCACCATGCCCTGGTAGTCCGTCGCCCAGGAGACGGCCCGGCGTAAATCCACCTGGTTGAGCGGGGCTTTGCTGTTGTTGAGGTACAGATAAGTCACGCGCAGCGAGGGGTATTCCGCGACGGCCACTTTCCCTTCCTGCTTCAGGGCTGCGAGCTGATCGACCGGCAGGGAGTCGGCAATGTCCAGGTCACCGCGGGAAAGCTGCAGCCGGCGGGAGGCGCTTTCACCGATAATTTTCACCGATACACGCTTAAAGTGCGGCTTGTCGCCCTGCCAGTGGGGGTTCGGCACCAGGATCAGCTGCTGGCCTTTCTGCCAGCTTTTCAGCATAAACGGCCCGGAGCCGGCGGTGTTTTGCGCCAGATACCCGCGCGCGTCGTCCGCGGCATTGGCCTTCAGCACAGCCGGGTTAATGATGGAAGCCCCGTCGTTTGCCAGGGTGTACAGGAAGGGCGCGAACGGCTGGCTGAGGGTAAATTTCACCGTGTGGTCATCAACGGCGTCAACTTTCAGGTCTTTCGGGAAGGCTTCTGACGGCCCCTGGCTGAGCTTAAGCAGGCGTTCAAAGGAGAGTTTTACCGCTTCCGCGGTGACCGGCGTGCCGTCGGAAAATTTCGCGTTATCCGCCAGGGTAAAGGTCCACTCTTTCTGGTCGTCGGACGCTTTCCAGCCTGTCGACAGATCGCCTTCTACCTCGGTAGAGCCCGGCTTGTACTTGACCAGACGCTGGTAGGACGGATAGGTAACGGTCCAGTCGTTGTTATCAATCGTCACGGCAGGATCGAGCGTTTGCGGGTCGGCGGCTTTACCGATCGCCAGCATGTCTTTCGGGACGGCAGCCAGCGCCAGCGGGGCGCTCAGGACCAGCGTGGCGGCAATTACGGTCGAGAGAAGCGATGTTTTCATTGCAGTGCTCCAGGTTCAAAGAGAGGTGTGCGTCAGTGGAAAACAGGCAAAACGGTCATCAAGCAGCGGGTAGCTGGCGGCATTCGGCAATTCGAAGTGCCACCATTCGCTGCCGATCCCGACAAAACCGCCGCCGAACATGATGGCGTTCAACAGCAGACGGTTGCGCTGGGCGTGCGGCGGCACGGAGGGGTGATACGGATGTGAACGGTCATGCATTTCGTCAAAACCGGCGCCCATATCCAGCACGGCGTTATGTTCGTCCATCAGCGTGACGTCGATGGCCGTACCGCGGCTGTGGTTAGAGCCAATCGCCACGTCGACCACATATTCCGGATTCGGGCAGGCATCCCACAGCTGGGCCTGCGCCTGCTGCGGCCGATAGGCGTCGTAGACCACCAGCTTCAGTCCGGCCAGCGTGGCAATGCTGATGGCTTTTGCCAGCGCGGTGGCGGCATCGATATGCAGCAGGCACAACGCCTCCTGATAGATCGGGCGGCCAGTAATGTTGTCGGCGGTGGCGTACTTCAGATCGATATGCAGCGTGGGGAATGTCTTCGCCACATCAATCAGTTCACTCTCTTCGGGCATAGTTCCGCTCCTTTAGCGTTCGAATTGTCCAAACTCTTGTTGTAATTGTCGGTTGACCGCCAGGCGCGCCGGAAGCGCATCACCCAGCGCTTCCACCACGCCCGACAGCAGCAGGTTGAACAGACAGCTCACGGGGGCAAGTGAATCCCAGAAATGACCGGTATCGGTTTTCACCTGCAGCAAATCAATCGGGTAATCCCGTGCCCACGGGCACCAGATGTCGGTGATTAAGGCCAGCGGAATCCCTTTTTCGCTCGCGACGCGGCAGTACTGGCGCGCCATCGCGGAGTAGGTGCGCGTATCGGTCAGCACGACGTAGGGATGCGAAAATCCCGAGTTCAGGGATTCAACCCAGCTCCCGGATGCCCCTTCCGAATAACTCACGCGCGGGCGGAGGTACTCGAGGTGGCTGAAGAAGGCGTTGGCAATCCCGCGCGTTGACTGGATCCCCAGCACAAACACCGCGTCCGCGTGGGCCAGGTGGTGTACCACCTGACGGAAGGCGTCCGTTTGCGCCAGCTGATACACCTGCGTGATGGCATCCACTTCCAGAGACAGGGCGTGCTGAAGGCGGTTGGGCAGGGGGCGCTGCTGCTGCCAGGAGTCAAGCCGCTCGCTCATGCCCCAGGGCTGATACGGGTCGCGCAGGCTCTTTTTGGCATCTTCCAGGTTGCGATACCCCAGCTTGCGCAGGAAGCGCCCAACGGTGATCCCGCTGGTTCCGCTCGCCAGACCCACGCTCTCCGCCGTTTCAAACGGAATTTGCGCGGCGTGCGCCAGCAGCCAGCTCCCGACCCGCTTTTCGCTGGGTGTGAGCTGGCTGAAGGTCGCTTCGATACGGCTCAACATCTCAGGTTTCGTCGTCATACCGCCTCGCTGTTAACAGGCTGTCAATGGTCGAATTTGTGTTATCGGTTTAACAATGCACGACGCGTGCCATGTTCACAAGACGGTAAGAACCCGCTGTGGAGCAAATTTCATGCAATATTTGATTAACCAATGATCAACATTTGTGCATCGTAGTTCACTTTTGGTGCACTGTCTGAAGCGTCAGGTATGAATTTGGTGAATACGTCAGTCCGTTCACATTTTTGATAAGATAGAAGCACTGTGAATATAAAAGGGATCCCGGCATGGCGAATTTGCCCTGGCGAGTCAGCGTGCGCCTGTTAGCGCTTGCAAAGAAAATGGCGATGGTCGCGGGGATCGTGCTGATCGTCCTGCTGGCGGTGCGGGTGTATCTCTCGCAGCAGGGGCCGGAACTGCACCTGTGGCATACCTGGCGGGCCGATGAGATGTCCGTCCGCGATCTGGATAACGCCGATTTTGCCGGGTATATCGCCCGGGAAAACGCCATTTTCGCCGATCTGGATAAGGCGGTGACGGCCAAAACAGAGCGCGAAGAACGCACGCCGCTAAACCGCTATTATCGCCAGAGCCTGGTGTGGCCCGGCCAGTTTTCGCCCGATGCCAACCGCTCATTTGTGCTGATGCCAGCCGGAAAGCCGCGCGGCGCGGTAGTGCTGCTGCACGGTTTAACGGACTCGCCTTACAGCGTTAAACACCTTGCCATGAACTATCAGCAGCGCGGCTTTGTGGCCGTTGTCCCGCGCCTGCCAGGACACGGCACCGCGCCCGGCGCGCTGACCGGCGTTGACTGGGAGATGTGGCTGGCGACGACGCGCCTTGCGGTGCGGGAAGCCACGCGTCTGGCGGGGGAGAATGTGCCGCTGCACCTGGTGGGCTACTCCAACGGTGGGGCGCTGGCGATGAAATATGCCCTCGATGCACTGGATTCGTCTGCGTTGCGTAAACCGCAGCAGGTGATACTGCTCTCACCGATGATCGGCGTGACGGCCTTTGCGCGGTTTGCCGGTGTCGCCGGGCTACCGGCGCTGCTGCCGGCATTTGCCAAAGCAGCGTGGCTGAATATCTCCCCGGAATATAACCCCTATAAATACAATTCTTTCCCGGTGAACGCCGCCCGCCAGTCGTGGCTGCTGACGAAAGCCCTGCAGGAGCAGATTGGCCGCGCGGCGCGTGAGCAGCGGCTGGCACAGCTCCCACCGGTGCTGGCGTTCCAGTCGGTGATGGATTCCACGGTCAGCACCCGCGCGGTGGTCACCGGTCTGTTTGACCAGCTTCCGGCAAACGGCAGCGAACTGGTGGTGTTTGACATCAACCAGGCTGCCAGCTTCCGCCCGCTGTTCAAGCCGTCGTCGTGGACGGCCACCTCGGCGCTGCTGCCGGTGGCGCAGAGACGTTACAGTGTCACGGTTATCACCAATGCTGGCGATCACAGTTTTTCGACAGTAGCAAAAATAACCCCCGCAGGGAGCACACGGGAGACGGTCGTGCCGCTCGCGCAGTCCTGGCCGCAGGATGTCTATTCGCTGTCGCACGTTGCCGTGCCGTTCCCGCCGGATGACGCTCTCTATGGCCGCGAACCAGGCGTAAAAAACCGCTATGGCATTAGCCTGGGGACGATTGCGCTATGGGGAGAGACTTCCGTGCTGAGCGTCGGGAAAGAGGCGCTCATGCGGGTCACCTCAAACCCGTTCTACGACTATATGCAGGAGAGGATCGACAGCCGGATCGGGGACGGGGAAAAGTAACGTTCCCTTGTGACGTGAATATGTTAGGTCGCATTGATTAAGTATGTTAAATAGTAGCTTCAAGGCACCTCTCTTTCTTATCGGAACCCATTTTTGTGCTGACGACTCTGATTTACCGAAGCCAGTTGAATTTATCCCGCCAGTCCACTGAACTGCGGGAGCTGGTGGAGCGCGCCAGGGGCCGCAACGCAAAACTGAATATTACCGGCGTACTCCTTGCTAAAGGGAGTGATGTCCTGCAAATCCTCGAAGGGTCGGAAGAGAGTGTGGTTAAGCTGTTCCATACCATCCGCGAGGACAAGCGGCATAGTGGGGTGGTTGAACTGATGCGGGACTATGGCCCGCGCAGACGCTTCGAAAATGTCGGTATGCTGCTGTTCGATCTGCAAACGCAGTCGCCGAAAGAGGTGCTGCAGTCGGTTCTGCACTACAGCAAGCTTGAAAGCTATCTGACCTCTGATGACCGGGTGTTCAAATTCATTCAGACGTTTATTATGGGCAAACGTCCGGTCCCGTCGGGAGCACGCTACATTCCTGAAAAATGGACGCTCTCACCCGAAGCGTTACCCTTTGGCGAGTCTCTGGGTCTGATTGCCGGTCAGTCCTGTCAGTTTGCGCTCCAGCCCATTGTCGAGCCTTCGGAAGGGAAGATCAGCTCCCTTGAAGCCCTCATCCGCGGCAACGACGGCGGCAGTCCGGAGCACTTCTTCAGCACCCTCGACCCGGACAAAATCTACGAAGTCGATCTCCAGACAAAAGCGTATGCCTTTGCGCTGGCGGAAAAACTGGGTATTGGCAGCCATAAAATTGCGGTCAACCTGCTGCCCATGTCGCTGGTGAATATCCCCAACGCTGTGGAATTCCTGGTCAGTGAGATTAAAAAACATGGGCTGCAGCCAGAGCAGGTGGTCATTGAAGTTACTGAAAACGAGATGATCTCCGGCTTCAACCAGTTTAATAGCGCCATCAAGCAGCTTCGCGGTGAGGGGGTTGGCCTTGCGATTGATGATTTTGGTTCTGGCTACGCCGGTCTTTCTCTGCTGACCCGGTTCCAGCCGGATAAAATTAAAATTGACCGGGAAATTGTCAGCGATATTCACCTCAGTGGCCCGAAACAGGCGATTGTGCGCTCCATCGTCAGCTGTTGTTCCGACCTTGAAATCACCCTGGTGGCCGAAGGGATCGAGAAGATAGAGGAGTGGTGCTGGCTCGAGTCTGCCGGTATCCGCCGCTTCCAGGGCTTTCTGTTTGCCCGTCCGCAGATTAATGGCGTCGGTGATATTCACTGGCCGCATCTGGTGCGTTAAGCCAATTTTCCTTCCCCGTTATTTCCCCTTTGCCCTGCCTGTGCTTAAATAGCTAAAACGGTTTAACATAGTTTAGCTAAGAGGATCACATGAAAAAAATCTGGGTACTTGGCGATGCGGTGGTGGATTTGCTGCCCGATGGAGAAGGCAGATTGCTGCAGTGTCCCGGCGGCGCACCGGCAAACGTTGCGGTCGGTATTGCCCGGCTGGGTGGCCGGAGCGCCTTTATCGGCAGGGTTGGCGACGATCCTTTCGGACGTTTTATGTATAAGACGTTAGCGAATGAGCAGGTCGACGTGCAGCAGATGCGCCTTGACCCGGCGCACCGCACCTCGACGGTGGTGGTCGATCTCGACGACCACGGCGAGCGCTCGTTTACCTTCATGGTGCGCCCGAGCGCCGATCTGTTTCTGGAACCCGCCGATCTGCCGTCGTTCAGCGCCGGGGAGTGGCTGCACGTCTGTTCCATTGCGCTAAGCGCAGAGCCGAGCCGTTCTGCGACATTTCAGGCGATGGCCGCTATCCGTGAGGCGGGCGGTTACGTCAGCTTTGACCCCAATATTCGTCCGGATCTCTGGCCGGATGAGAACGCACTGCGCCGCTGCCTGGAGCAGGCCCTGCAAAGCGCCGACGTGGTGAAACTCTCCGTCGAAGAACTGGCGTTTTTAAGCGGAGATGTGCAGGTAAACGTCGGTCTGGACACGTTGATGCAGCGCTGCCCGGCGCGTCTGGTTCTGGTCACCCAGGGTAAAGAGGGCGTTATCGCCTGGAATGAAGGCAGCGTAAAACACTATCCGGCAACCCCCGTTCAGTGCGTCGATACAACCGGCGCGGGAGATGCCTTTGTGGCGGGGCTACTCTACGGTCTGGCCGACGGGCAGGACCTGACGCCGGTCATCGCCTTAGCCCAGCGCTGCGGCGCGTTAGCCACTACCGCCAAAGGGGCCATGACCGCGTTGCCCTGGCAGCACGAGTTGTAAATCCTCCCTTCACTGGCCGCCACCCGGCGGCCTGAATTGTCGCCTCGATCACACTTACTAAAACGGTTTAGCAAAAAAGATTGCCGATCCAAAATTCAGAGGTTTAGTATCAGCAGCCTAAACCGGTTTAGCAATTTAGCACGTTTAATGACTTCTTTTAGGGATGCGACAAAATGTATAAAAAACGCAGACTTGCCGTGATGATAGGCATGCTGGCCGGTAGTACCTCTGTTTTTGCCCAGACGGATATGTCCAGTATCGAAGCGCGTCTTGCCGCAATGGAACAGCGCCTTCAGGACGCGGAAACGCGTGCGCAGGTTGCTGAGAGGCGCGCCACGGCAGCAGAACAAAAAACGCAGCAGCTGGTTACTGCTCAGCAGCAGGCGCAAACGACAACCCAGGAGGTGGCGCAGCGCACCACCGCGCTGGAGAAGAAGGCGGATCAAAGCGGTGGGTTTGAGTTCCACGGCTACGCTCGTTCTGGCCTGCTGATGAATGATGCGGCGTCCAGCAGCAAAAGCGGTCCTTATCTGACGCCAGCCGGCCAAACCGGTGGCGCAGTAGGGCGTCTGGGTAACGAAGCCGATACCTACGTTGAGCTGAACCTGGAGCACAAGCAAACCCTGGATAACGGGGCGACCACGCGCTTCAAGGCGATGCTGGCCGACGGTCAGAGAACCTATAACGACTGGTCAGCCGATACCAGCGATCTCAATATTCGTCAGGCCTTCGCGGAGCTGGGCAACCTGCCTGATTTTACCGGCGCGCTGAAGGGCAGCACCTTCTGGGCGGGTAAACGCTTCGACCGCGACAACTTTGACATTCACTGGCTGGATTCCGACGTGGTGTTCCTGGCCGGTACCGGTGGCGGCGTCTACGACGTGAAATGGAACGATTCGCTGCGCAGCAACTTCTCTATTTATGGCCGCAACTTCGGCAGCGTGGAGCAGACCGACAATAACGTTCAGAACTATATCCTGAGCATGAACCACTTCGCCGGCCCGTTCCAGCTGATGGTGAGCGGCCTGCGGGCGAAAGATAACGACGACCGCAAAGACACCAATGGCGATCTCATTAAAACGGATGCTGCCAATACCGGCGTTCATGCGCTGGTGGGCTTGCATAATGAGAGCTTCTACGGCCTGCGGGAAGGGACAGCCAAAACGGCGCTGCTGTACGGTCACGGGCTGGGTGCGGAGGTGAAAAGTATCGGCTCCGACGGCGCCTTGCTGTCTGAGGCAGATACCTGGCGCTTTGCAAGTTACGGTGTCACGCCAATCGGCGGTGGCTGGAGCGTTGCGCCCGCCGTACTGGCACAGAGCAGTAAAGATCGCTACGTCAAGGGCGATAGCTATGAGTGGGTAACGCTCAACACCCGCCTGATTAAAGAGGTTACGCAGAACTTCGCGCTGGCGTTTGAGGGAAGCTATCAGTACATGGATTTAAATCCGGAAGGCTATAAGGACCGGAACGCCGTCAACGGGAGTTTCTACAAGCTGACCTTTGCACCAACGTTAAAAGCGAGCAAGATCGGCGACTTCTTTAGCCGTCCTGAGCTGCGCCTGTTTGCCACCTGGATGGACTGGAGCAGCAAACTGGATCATTACGCCAGCGATGATGCCTTTGGCAGCAGCGGCTTCAACGCCGGCGGGGAATGGAACTTTGGGGTCCAGATGGAAACCTGGTTTTAACCCAACCCGCTCCCGCCCGGCGGGAGCGGTTCAAACATCATAAAAAATGAAGTCAGGCAGAGGTATCTATGGATTTTGATAATATCGCCCGCGCGCTTATTCCGCTGCTCGGTGGCAAAGAAAACATCGCCAGCGCGGCGCACTGCGCAACGCGTCTTCGTCTGGTGCTGGTCGATGACGCGCTTGCCGATCAGCAGGCTATCGGCAAGGTTGACGGCGTAAAAGGCTGTTTTCGTAACGCCGGACAGATGCAGGTGATTTTTGGTACGGGCGTGGTCAACAAGGTTTACGCCGCGTTTATTCAGGCGGCGGGGATTAGCGAATCCAGCAAATCTGAAGCTGCCGATCTGGCGGCGCGCAAGCTGAACCCGTTCCAGCGTATTGCCCGTTTGCTTTCTAACATCTTTGTGCCGATCATTCCCGCGATTGTGGCGTCCGGTCTGCTGATGGGCCTGCTCGGCATGGTGAAAACCTACGGCTGGGTTAATGCGGATAACGCCATCTACATCATGCTGGACATGTGCAGTTCCGCTGCGTTTATCATTCTGCCTATTCTGATTGGCTTCACCGCCGCGCGCGAGTTTGGCGGTAACCCGTATCTCGGTGCGACGCTGGGCGGCATTCTGACCCACCCGGCGCTGACCAACGCCTGGGGCGTGGCCTCCGGCTTCCACACCATGAACTTCTTCGGCCTTGACATCGCGATGATCGGCTATCAGGGCACGGTATTCCCGGTGCTGCTGGCCGTCTGGTTTATGAGCATGGTGGAGAAAAACCTGCGCCGCGTGATCCCGGACGCATTAGACCTGATCCTGACGCCGTTCCTCACCGTCGTTATCTCCGGCTTTATCGCCTTGCTGATTATCGGCCCGGCGGGGCGCGCCTTAGGGGATGGTATTTCCTTTATTCTCAGCACCCTTATCGCCCACGCGGGCTGGCTGGCCGGGCTGCTGTTTGGCGGACTTTACTCGGTGATTGTGATCACCGGTATTCACCACAGCTTCCACGCCATTGAAGCCGGACTGCTGGGGAATCCGTCGATTGGCGTTAACTTCCTGCTGCCTATCTGGGCCATGGCGAACGTGGCGCAGGGCGGTGCCTGTCTGGCGGTGTGGTTCAAAACCAAAGATGCCAAAATCAAAGCCATTACCTTGCCGTCGGCGTTTTCTGCGATGCTGGGCATTACCGAAGCGGCCATTTTTGGTATCAACCTGCGCTTCGTTAAACCGTTTATCGCCGCACTGATTGGCGGCGCGGTGGGCGGTGCCTGGGTGGTCTCCGTACATGTTTACATGACCGCCGTCGGGCTGACTGCCATTCCGGGCATGGCCATCGTGCAGGCCAGCTCGCTGCTCAACTATATTATCGGCATGGTGATTGCCTTCGGCGTGGCGTTTACCGTCTCACTGCTGCTGAAATATAAAACGGACTCTGAATAATGACGTTACCTTCCCGCTGGCCTGCGATCCTGCAGGCCGTTATGAAAGGTCAGCCGCGGGCGCTTGCGGATAGCCATTATCCGCAATGGCACCCCGCGCCGGTGACGGGGCTGATGAACGATCCCAACGGGTTTATCTGGTTTGCCGGCCGCTACCATCTGTTTTATCAGTGGAACCCGCTGGACTGCGAGCATCGCTTTAAGTGCTGGGGGCACTGGAGCTCTGCGGACCTGGTGCACTGGCAGCATGAGCCGATGGCGCTGCTGCCCGACGAAGAATATGACCGCAACGGCTGCTACTCCGGTAGCGCCGTGGATAATGAGGGCGTTTTGACCCTGTGCTATACCGGCAACGTCAAGTTCGACGACGGCAGCCGCACGGCCTGGCAGTGCCTGGCCGTGGAGCAGCCGGACGGTACCTTCACGAAGCTGGGGCCGGTGCTTGCACTGCCGGAAGGTTACACCGGCCACGTGCGCGACCCGAAAGTGTGGCAGCACGACGGGATGTGGTACATGGTGCTCGGCGCGCAGGATTTGCAAAAGCGCGGCAAAGTGCTGCTGTTTAAATCGGCCGATTTGCACGCCTGGACGTCCTGCGGGGAAATCGCCGGTCACGGCGTCAACGGCCTGACGGACGCAGGGTATATGTGGGAGTGTCCGGACCTGTTCGCGCTCGACGGAACGCACATCCTGATTTGCTGCCCGCAGGGGCTGGCGCGCGAGCCGCATCGCTATCTCAACACCTATCCGGCCACCTGGATGAGCGGGGCGTTTGACTATGCAAGTGTCGCATTCGATCACGGCGAACTGCACGAGCTGGACGCGGGCTTTGAGTTTTACGCCCCGCAAACGACGCTGGCGGAAGACGGTCGCCGCATTCTGATAGGCTGGATGGGCGTACCGGACGGGGAAGAGATGCTGCAGCCCACGCGGGCGCACGGCTGGATGCACCAGATGACCTGCCCGCGCGAATTACAGTATCGCGACGGCAAACTCTGGCAGACCCCGGTGCGCGAGCTGGCGGGGCTGCGCGAAGAAGAGCAAAACTGGCAAGGGTACGCCAGCGCTGCACCGGAACTGGACGCCACGCGCCTGGAGTTTGAGATGAGCGCAGCGCTCGCGAGCGTCGATTTTGCCGGCGCGCTGCGTCTCACCGTCGATGAGCAGGGCGTGCGTCTGGAACGCGCGAGCCTGAAAACCGGTGAAACGCTGACCCGCTACTGGCAGGGCGATGTCCGTCATTTACGCGTTCTGTGCGACCGCTCCAGCGTTGAAATTTTCATCAATCACGGTGAAGGGGTGATGAGCAGCCGCTATTTTCCTGACCATCCGGCCCGGGTGCGATTCGAAGGTGCGTCCGACATCACATTACGCTACTGGTCGCTGCGCGCCTGCATGATAGAATGAGGGTTTTGGCAGCCGGATCTAAGTCGTTGTGAGAAAAACAAAACGCGTCACCATTAAAGACATCGCGGAGCTGGCGGGTGTGTCAAAAGCCACCGCCAGCCTGGTACTGAACGGGCGCAGCAAAGAGCTTCGCGTGGCGGAAGAGACGCGCGAGCGCGTGCTGGCGATCGCAAAAGAGCACCACTATCAGCCCAGCATTCACGCCCGGTCGCTGCGCGATAACCGCAGCCACACCATTGGTCTGGTGGTTCCGGAGATCACCAACTACGGTTTTGCCGTCTTTTCTCACGAGCTGGAAACGCTGTGCCGCGAGGCGGGCGTTCAGCTGCTGATCTCCTGCAGCGATGAAAACCCGGGGCAGGAGACGGTGGTGGTGAACAACATGGTGGCGCGCCAGGTGGACGGGCTGATTGTGGCCTCCAGCATGCTTAACGATGCGGACTACCACAAGCTGAGCGAGCAGCTGCCCGTTGTCCTTTTCGACCGCCACATTAACGACAGCGCGCTGCCGCTGGTCATCACCGATTCCATTACCCCGACGGCGGCACTGGTGGCCGACATTGCGCGTCAGCATCCTGATGAGTTCTACTTCCTCGGCGGGCAGCCCCGCTTATCCCCGACGCGCGACCGCCTGGAAGGGTTCAGGCAAGGGCTTCGGGACGCTGGCGTAGAGATGCGCCCGGAGTGGATCATTCACGGCAACTATCACCCGAGCTCCGGGTACGAGATGTTTGCTGAACTCTGCGCCCGCCTGGGGCGCCCGCCGAAAGCGCTGTTCGCCGCTGCCTGCGGGCTGCTGGAAGGGGTGCTGCGCTATATGGGCCAGCATAACCTGTTGCAAAGTGATATCAGGTTAGCCAGTTTTGACGATCACTATCTCTACGATTCGCTGACCATCCCCGTGGATACCATCCGTCAGGATAACCGTCAGCTGGCCTGGCACTGCTTTGATTTGATTAGCAAATTGATTGAGGGCGAGACCCCGGAACCGCTGCAGCGGAAGCTCGATGCCACCCTGCAGCGACGCTATAAGTCAGCAAAATAGCCCGACTTAATACATCAATAACTTTAATTAATTTAAGTTTTGGAAGCGCCGATAACCATAAGGAATAATTTTCCTTGAGGTATTGGTTTATGTCGTTGAAAAAGTCGTCCCTGATTGTCCTGTTCTCACTGCTTTTCTTCTTTGTTGTCAGCACTGTCACCAGCGTTGGCCTCATCATTAAAAGTAATAATTCCCTGGATAACGTCAACAAAGAGATCCAGGTTGTGCTGTCCATTATTGACCCTATCAACCATAGCCGTACGCTGCGCGTTCGGGTTATGGAGTATGTGAAGATGGTGGAAGCGGGCAATTCGGCAGACGAGTCTGCGAAGCTTGCTGCCGTGAAAGAGGCGTTGACCAAAGCGGACCACGCCTTTGCGGCCTTTATGGCGTCGCCGCGTCTGACGGATGAAGCCCCGCTGGTGAGTGCCTATCAGGATGCCTGGCAAAACTACCGCAACCAGGGGCTGGCGCCGCTGATCGATGCCGCCGCGGCGCACGATGTCGCCAAATTTAACGCGCTGATCCCGGAAGTGTCCCGCCTCGACCGCCAGTACGAGATCGTTCTCGACCAGGTACTTTCCGTCCACCAGAAATACGCCAAAAGCCTGAACGAAGATGCGAGCAGTAACTTCATCTCCGGCCTGGTGATTATTGCCGCTATCGCCTGCCTGTTTGTGGTGGTGATTATCGCCGTCAGCATGCTGATGAAGCGCTTTGTCTTTGCACCGGTAAACCTGGCGCGCGAGCACTGCAGCCAGATTGCGGCAGGCAAGCTGGACATTCCGGTGCCGGTGAAGGGGAGCGCACATAACGAAATCGATCATCTGATGAGCTCGATGGAGCAGATGCGTCAGGCACTGCTTGCGACCATCGCCCAGGTGCGCGATGCGAGCCATACCGTGACGCACGCAGCCCAGGAGATTGCCTCCGGGAATATCGACCTCGCTTCACGTACCGAGCAGCAGGCTTCCGCGTTAACCCAGACGGCGGCCAGTATGGAAGAGCTGAGCGCGACGGTGGCGAACAATACCGATAACGTCTATCAGGCCGGGAAACTGGTGCAGGACGCGGTGAAAAATGCCCATACCGGTGAAGCGGTGACCCGCGAAGTCATCGACACGATGAATACCATCGCGGCGAACTCGAAGCGCATCGAAGACATTACCAGCGTGATTAACAGCATCGCCTTCCAGACCAACATCCTGGCGCTGAACGCGGCGGTTGAAGCCGCACGCGCCGGCACGCAGGGACGCGGCTTTGCGGTCGTGGCCAGTGAAGTGCGCACTCTGGCGCAGAAAAGCGCGGTGGCGGCTAAGGACATCGAGAGCCTGATTGCCCAATCGGTTTCCAGCGTGAAAAACGGTGCGGAGCTGGTCAGCCGCTCGGGCGAAGTGATTGACTCGATTATTTCATCGGTGAATAAAGTGAATACGCTGATGGAGCAGATCTCCGTCGCCTCTGAAGAGCAGAGCCGCGGGATTAGCCAGGTCGGACAGGCGGTAACCGAGATGGATGGCGTGACCCAGCAGAACGCCGCGCTGGTGCAGCAGTCCGCCGCGGCAGCGGCCTCGCTGGAAGAGCAGGCGCAGCAGCTTTCACGGAGTATTTCGAGTTTTAGTTTGCCGGTGCAGGCTTGATTGAATAAAAGAGGCTCCTTAGGGGGCCTTTTTTGTGGCGGGTGTAATGGGGAAGACGTACCAGAAAGGACTACACCAATTGTGGTGTACACATCCTTTCAATAAGTCCAACGAAGCATTCATTTTCTGTGCAAACGAAGTTAACGTCATGAAAAGTGGAATGAAGCGATATGGTCCATTAAGATGACTGCAGGATAAAACCAAAAGGAAAATTGGAAATGGCAGTAGGATTAGTTACAGACGAGCCCGGACGCTATTACGACTTTCGTTCAAATCTACCGTCGGGTGAGTACTTTCAGTTTCGCCCCCGCAATCCTCCACTGAACTCGAAGCCCATCGTAGATGATGAAAGTGGAATGTGTATCGGCTTTTCCGTCGTTCAGGCACCCGGTTTATGGCAGATTTATGATGTTGATGGTGTGTTCATCAGGTTAGAAGAGGCGCCATTAGAAGCCCCCTTGTTTGACCCTACAGATCTCGCTTTAATCGCCTTTGGCGCATTTCGACTTTTTCGGGCTGGTAAGGCGTTACTGGAGAGTGGTGTCAAAACCGCCGTAACGGTGAGACTCAGTGAGGCTACCATCAGTCTCTTGCGTGGCCGTCTGAAAATGGGCTTATCAGCTCGCGGGCTCAGGATGAGTGAATCATCGGCAAAACATATGCTAACACCCGGTCGCTATGTGCCTTTACAGATTCAGGAAAAGGCCATTCGTTATGGTACGAGAACACCAGACCCACTGAAAAAGCCAGGGCTTTTCCGGTACGAGGCTCGTATGTATAAGCTTGTGGAAGACAAGCAAAATAAAGGCGCTTATATTTACAAGTCTTACCGTCTAGAGGTGTTGGTCAGGGAAGCTGACTGGACTATTATGCATTTTCAGTACATGCCGTAAGGGGGGATCATGATAGATATCACAAGCGGTGACAGACACCTTAAATTAACGCCTTATGAAAGGCTGACTGAGCCCGAGGTGCCTGCCTATAGCCGTATTATGGTATGGGTTGAATTCTCAATCCCTGTCTTAAAAACAGAGTTTGCTGCAGAGTTTTTTGTCGGTCAGTTAGAGCAATTCAGGAATGATACACATGCTTTCCATCAGGCCTTAACGACAGGTATAAAGTCTAAGGATATTAGTTTAACCTCGGCATTCGAGCAGGTTATGCTTAAGTTTCATCAGGCACATTTTGCCGGGGCTGTTGGAGTTAGTATGGTACTGAAGCCTGAAAACCATGCTGACAGTATTACCCTTGACGATTCCTTCGATATTGATGAAAGTTATTTTCCCGACCTGTTGTCTGGTCTGGACGACATCATTTCATGGCAAAACTGATGCTTGAATTAAGCCACAAGACCAGCACTCAGAATGCCGGTCTTTTTATGCCATTTACTCGCGCCTTTCTCCTTTTCTGTCAATTGAAGACTAGCGACTTCATTTCGCAAAAATGATGGTCTGAAGGAGACTCATAGCACCCGCCAGCTCTAACAGCTATGAGTCCAAATCCGACAGCATAAAAAATTTTCATTCACCCCAGCAATATTTCCCTCCCTCATCCGTCTACCTCATCACAAGCCATAATCAGTTACTGTAAACGAGGTAAACACCATGAGAGATTTTGATATGCACGAAAGAGGTCACGGACGTGGATTTGGTCGCCACCGTATGGGCAAGGGCTTAGTCATCGGCGCGGTGATTTTCATCGTGCTCGGCCTGCTGGTCATGACTCTGTGGAACGCCTTACTTCCGGCCATCCTTGGCGTGAAAGCCATCGGATTCTGGCAGGCGCTGGGCATTCTGGTGCTGAGCCGCATTCTGTTTGGCGGGTTAGGTTTCCGCCCCGGAATGTTTGGCGCGCACCGCCGGATGCACGAGCGCTGGATGAACATGACGCCCGAACAGCGCGAGGCGTTTATTCAGCAGCGTCGCGAAGGGTTTGGTCGCCACGGTCGCGGGCACTGCGGCTGGCGCGGTCATCGTGACGATAAACGCGACGACGCCACGCCAAAAACGCCGGAAGCAGAGTGAGCGAAATGAAAACCGGGGAGGCGGGCGGATCCATGCTGATGTCGGCGCTCAATGCCTGCCGCGCCCGGCTGAAAGCCTTCATTCGCGGGCGGACGTCCGTCCGCGATGATGCCGACGACATTTTGCAGGAAGTGACCTATCAGCTGATGAAAGTGGAGCAGCCGGTCGAAAACGTCGCCGCCTGGCTGTTCCGCGCAGCGCGTAACGAGATGACCGACCGGGCGCGTAAAAAGCGCGAGGTGTCGCTCTCAGGTTATTTTACTGGCGAAGACGAGGAGGGTTTCCCGGAGGACGAACTGGCCGAAACCCTGTTCGGCGTACCGAACACGCCGGAAGAGGAGTACCTCAAAACGCTGCTGTGGGAAGAGCTGGGGCAGGCACTGTCTGAACTGCCGCCGCCGCAGCGCGAGGTGTTTGAAAAGACCGAACTTCACGGCTACAGCATTAAAATGCTGGCAGAGGAGACCGGTGCCAGCGAACAGGCGCTGTTATCCCGCAAGCACAAGGCGGTGCTGTTTCTGCGCACGCGACTGCAGGACGTCTATGACGCCCTCACGGGCGAATAGCGGCGACAGACAAAACCTTACACTTCCGCCACTTGTAGATTCATCACTATCGTTTATGATCGGGGCGTCTTGTTACTCTGGAATGTTATGCGCAACCGTCAGCTCCTCGGAAAATGGCTTTTGATCGTCACCTGTCTCGCGATGGCGCTTTGCCTCGTGCAGCGTGCGGTGATGCTCAACCATTTTTTACAGGGACTGGATCCGCAGATTTCTCTGGTGGCAGATGCCCCGGCTCAAAGCAGCACCACTGAACAGCCCGGCCCGTCGCCCTGTCAGCTTGGCGCACACTCGCTGCTTTGCGCGCAGCCGCTGTTCTTCGACGGTGCGCTACCGGCCATTATTATCTTCTTCGCGCTGCTGCAGCTGTTTACGCAAGGGCGGGCATTTGCTCCCGCAGAACAGCCCGTTCAGGCACCGCCTCCCCGAATACACCTGAAAAACTGCGTTTTCCGTGAATGAAAATCATCGTCACCGCACGATAATTTTTCACTGTTCACGGAGTAAAACATGGTTAACCTCTTCAGGGGATTCGTCTTCCTGTGGCTGTCCTGCATCGGCATTGTCCATGCGGCGGACACGGGCTGGCTGGTTTCCCCCCAAAACGATCACGCCCGCATCCGCTTTCAGGCGGAGAGGGAAAACAACCGCATTCAGGGCCTGCTCACCGTTGAGCTAAAGCCCGGCTGGAAAACCTACTGGCGATCGCCGGGCGAGGGCGGCGTGGCGCCGAAAATCAGTTGGCCGGAAGGCGTGAAGGATAGCTGGTCCTGGCCGGTACCGTCGCGCTTCGATATCTCCGGCATGACCACGCAGGGCTATCACGCTAGGGTCCAAATCCCGATTACGCTCGACGGGGTGAAGAACGATACGCTCGACGGGACGCTCACGCTCTCCACCTGCAGCAACGTCTGTCTGCTGACGGACTACCCGCTGCACCTCGATTTTACCCAGCCGGCGGATGACGGTTTCCGTAGCGAATTCGAGCAAGCGATGCGCGCCGTTCCCGGTACGTCAGGCGTATCCACGGATCTGTCCGCCTGGCTCTCTGGCGACAAACTGGTGATTACCGGCACCACGGACGGGAAATGGGACAATCCAGGGATCTACTTTGACCCGCTGGAGGGCGACATTCTGCCCGGCGATCCGGTCATTACGCACGACGGTAACCGGCTTCGGGTAACGGTGCCCGTCACCGATGATTGGGGCGATAAGCCGGCCTCGCTGAAGGGCAAAGCGCTGTCGTTTGTGCTGACCAACGGCGACCAGGCGCAGCAAACCTCACTCACCGTTGGGGCAACGCCCGAAGCACCCGCTGCGCCTGACGGGACCGGCAAAATGGTGCTGTTTGCGCTGCTGGGCGGGCTGATCCTGAACCTGATGCCCTGCGTACTGCCGGTGATGGGCATGAAGCTAAACAGCATCCTGCACGCGGGCTCGGACAGACGCACGATCAGGCTGCGCTTTCTGGCAACCAGCGCCGGGATTATGACCTCCTTTATGCTGCTGGCCGCGATGGTCACCGCGCTGAAGCTGGCAGGAGCATCGCTGGGGTGGGGCATTCAGTTCCAGAACCGGTGGTTTATCGGTCTGATGGTCACCGTCACCTTCCTGTTTGCGCTGAACCTGTTTGGAACGTTTGAGATGCTGCTGCCCTCCGCCGCCGCAGGACGGCTGGCAACGGCAGGGGGAGCGGGGATAAGCGGCAGTTTCTGCGAAGGGATGTTCGCCACGCTGCTGGCCACCCCGTGCTCCGCGCCGTTCCTCGGGACCGCGGTCGCCTTTGCCCTTGGCGCACCGCTGTACTCCCTGTGGCTCATCTTCCTTATGCTCGGCGTGGGCATGAGCCTGCCGTGGCTGTTTGTCGCCCTGGTTCCGAAAACGGCGTTGCTGCTGCCTAAACCCGGGCGCTGGATGAATACGCTTAAAGTCGTTCTCGGCCTGATGATGCTGGCCTCCAGCTTCTGGCTGGCGTCGCTGCTGAGCCAGCATCTGGGCGACGCGATCGCTCAGGTCGTGATGCTGATTCTGGTCGCCGTCGCGCTGGCGCTGTTCGTGATGAAGCGGCAAGCATCCTCGCCGCTGTTCTGGCTCGTCGTCATCGCGCTGTCGGCTTTCGGCGGGTATCAGGTGCGCGGGCTGCTTAACGCGCCGCCTGACGCGTTGGCGCAAAATACCGCACAGACCATCTCGTGGCAGCCGCTCAGTGAGGAAGCCATCGCGCAGGCGCTGGTGCAGGGGAAACGGGTGTTTGTGGATATCTCTGCCGACTGGTGTGTGACCTGTAAGGTGAACGAGCATCGGGTACTGAATCAGCCGGACATCATTGCCGCCCTGCGCCAGCCGGACGTGGTGGCCCTGCGCGGAGACTGGAGCCAGCCTTCCGCGCTTATTGCGGAGTTTCTGGCGAAGCGAAATCGCTACGCCATTCCGTTTAACGCGGTCTATGGCCCCGGCCTGCCTGATGGCGAAATCCTCTCGCCGCTGCTGGACAAGCGCACCCTGGTTACCACCCTGAACAACGCAAAAGGCTAACTGTGTTATGAAAAAATTCCTTATTACGCTTCTGCTCCTGCTGGCCCCGGTTCAGGTGTTTGCTGCCCAGCCGTTGACCCCGGACCAGGAACAGCGTGCGCAGAAGATGGTGTATGATTTCCTGTTTAACGATCCGAACTCCCCGCGCATCGGCGCGAAAAATCCCAAACTCACCCTGGTGGTGTTTACCGACTACAACTGTCCGTACTGTAAAAAATTCGATCCGTACCTGGAGAAGATTGTCGAAAAATACCCGGACGTCGCGGTGGTCTTTAAGTTTTTACCTTTCCGCTCGGAAAGTTCGCTGACCGCGGCGCGGGATGCGCTAACGCTCTGGCGTCAGGATCCCGGGCAGTTTATGAAACTGAACCATACCCTGATGGCGAAGAAGGGGTACCACGATGACGCCAGCATTCAGGAGGCGCAAAAGCGCGCGGGCGTGAGCGTCACGACGCCGGATGAGGAGAGTCTAATGACAATTAAGCGCAGCCTGATCGTCGCGGAAAAAATGGGGATCCAGGGAACGCCCGCCACGCTTATCGGCGAGGGATTGCTTCCCGGCTGGGTGCCTTTCGAGCAGTTCGATGAAATGGTCAGTGACGCACTGAAAAACCGCTAACCTGAAGGGGGCGTAATGCCCCCGACAACCCGGAGAGGGAAATGAAAAAATTACTGTTACTTTCGGCGCTGGCGACGTCAGGGCTGGTACAGGCGGCTGAAGCCATACCGGACGTGGTGAAGCACTTCAGCGAACAGCAGAACATTAAAATCATCAAGAAGCTGGATGCGCCCGGCGGTGCCCCAGCCTGGCTGGGGCAGTATCAGGACATGGGCGTCACGCTGTTTTTAACGCCGGATGGTAAGCACGTGATCTCAGGTTATCTGTACGACGACAAAGGGAAAAACCTCAGCGAAGGGGTTTTCCAGAAAGAGATCTACGCCCCGATGGGACGCGAAATGTGGAAGACGCTCAACGCGGCGCATCCCCTGAAGGAAGGGGCGGATAACGCCCCGCGTAAAGTTTTTGTCTTCGCCGATCCGTTCTGCCCGTACTGCAAACAGTTCTGGTCCGAGGCGCAGCCGTGGGTGAAAGCGGGTAAGGTTCAGCTCAACACGCTGCTGGTGGCGTTCCTCAACCCCAACAGCGGACGTAACGCCGCCGCCATCCTGAATGCGAAGGATCCGGTTGCGGCCTGGCGCGAATACGAGCTTTCCGGTGGGAAAAAATTACCGAAACCAGAGGGCGAGGCTTCCCGCGAAACGGTAGCGATACTGCAGAAGCACCAGACGCTGATGGACAGCCTGGGCGCTAACGCCACGCCGGCCATTTATTACATGAATGCGGAAAATGAGCTGCAGCAGGTGGTCGGTATGCCGGATGCGCAGCAGCTTGAGGCGATGTTCGGGCCGAAGCCGTAAAAAAACAGGCAGAAACGGGGTGTTTCTGCCTGATGTTCACTTAGCTACCCCAGCGTCCTTTCAGGTAGTTCACCGCCTGCTGCGTCTGCGGCTGGTTCAGGTAATCTTCCCGGAACAGGATCGTGCCGTTGACGTTGGGCAGCGAATCGTTGAGATCGAGCTGTTTTTTCAGCTCCGGCACGCCACCCTGAACCGTCCAGTCCGGCTCATTTCGCGACGGTTCGCCCACCTTGTAGAACGCAATGCCGATATACAGGCGAGTGTGGGTCGGCTTCACTACGTCGGCCCACCATTTGGTCAGCACGTCGTAGCGCGCGGCATCCCGCGAGAAGGGCCAGTAAATCTGCGGAGCAATGTAGTCCAGCAGGCCCTGCTGCACCCACTGACGCGTGTCGGCGTAGGATTCATCATAGGCCGCGGCACCGCGGGTGTCGGAGCCTGCCGGGTCAAACGAACGGTTACGCCATACCCCCGCAGGGCTGACGCCAAACTCCACGTCGGGCTTTGTCTGTTTAATCGCCCGGGAAACCTGGACGATCAGCTGCTGCGTGTTGTGTCTTCGCCAGTCGGCTTTTGAGGCAAATCCCTGGCCGTACTGCCGCCAGGTCTGCGCGTCATTGAGCGCGGATCCCGGCGATTCGGCATAAAAATAATCATCAAACTGCACGCCGTCTATCGGGTAGTTCGCCACCACTTCGGTCACCACCCGGGTTATCCAGTCGCGAACTTCCGGAATGCCCGGGTCGAGCACAAAGCGGTCGCCCGAGATGCGCACCCACTCCGGGTGCTGGACATAGACGCTGGACGGGGTCTGGTATGACGTCCGGTTCAGGGCGGCGATGGTTGACGGCCTGGTGTTGGTCGACACGCGGTACGGGTTGAACCAGGCATGCACCTTCATGCCGCGCTTGTGCGCTTCATCGAGCATAAACTGCAGCGGATCGTATCCCGGATACTCACCGACGTTGCCCGTCAGCATATCTGACCACGGTAAAATTTTTGATGACCAAAGCGCCGTGCTGTCCGGCTTCACCTGGAAAAATACCGTGTTAATGCCGAGGTGCTTCAGGTTGTCGAGCTTGCTGGTCAGCGCCTGCTTTTGCATCGCGATGCGCTGGTCAGCGCTGCGACCGTTCACCGAGGCTACAGGCGGCCAGTCGAGGCGAGAGACGGTCGCCAGCCAGATCCCGCGCATCGGCTCGTTTGCCTGCTGCGTCGGTTTGCTCACGGTGGGAAGGGGGGTAACCAGTGATTTGGGTGGTTTTGAGGAGCAGCTCACAAGTAAAAGTGCGCAGGCAGTCAGCGCACCTATCCGTTTTACGTGTCGCGTCATTTGCGTATTAGCTCTTGATAATCCGACTGTTGGCCCAGGGATCAAAGGCGGGCGCCTCCTGCTCCGTGCTTCCCTCATCGTCGAGAGAGTCCAGATACAGGGCTTCAACCTCCGCGCGCGCCCATGGGGTACGGCGCAGAAATTTCAGGCTCGATTTAACGCTGGGATCTTTTCTGAAACAGTTAATTTTGATTCGGTCGCCCAACTCGCTCCAGCCATATTTTGCTACCAGGGCGTTGACCATCATCTCCAGCGTTACGCCATGCAAAGGATCTTTGGAAATATGTGCAGTCATAGGCGTCCGGATGTCTCGATTTTTAGGGGATTGGGGTAAACGCTGAAAGGGTACAAGAAAGCAGGGGAAGCGGCAATTTTAGCGTGAGGTTTCTTCACCCCCGGAGAGGTGAAGAAAAGGGAAAAGTCCGTTTATTTTTTGGCGCTGAACAGTTCCGGTGCCCACGGACGCGGATCCACCTCCATAAACGGCGCGCGCTCGAAGCGGTCCTTCAGCGCCCACGGCACCGTGCAGTCGAAGATGGTCTTGCAGGAAATGCCGTTTCCGCGAATCGAGGTGCTGTAATCCGGCGATTGCGATGGATCCAGCTGGTGGCCGCGGATCCCCGGAATATTCGTGATGCTGACATCTCCCTGCATGCGGGTGGTCATCGCCCACAGGATGTCGTCGCTGTCGAAAATATCCACGTCTTCGTCCACAAGAATGATGTTCTTCAGCTCCGAATAGGTGGCTAAGGCAATCAGCGCCGCCTGGCCCTGTCGCCCTTCGTCTGACGGCTGGCGTTTTTTCACCTGCAGGATACCGAGGAACTTACCGCCGCCCGCGGTATGCGCATAGACGTTTTGCAGGAAACCCGGAATCGCCTCTTCAACGGCATTGCGGATGCTGGCCTCCGTCGGCAAACCGGCCAGCGTGGTATGTTCTTCTCCCGGCCCCACCAGCGTTTGCAGGATTGCGTGATGACGCATGGTCACGGCTTTCACTTTGATCACCGGCAGCGAGAGGTTCGCTTCGCCGCAGTAGCCAGGGAACTCCGGCATCGCGTGGCCGGTGTTGGTGTGCTGATCTTCCCTTACGCGCACGCCCGGAAGCAGTTCACCTTCGATGATGATTTCCGCCCGCGCGATGGCTTTCTCTTTTACCGCCACGCCCTGCACCAGTTCGACCGGATGCTGGCGCAGCGCCCCGGCGACGCCCAGCTCGTTGTAGCCAAACGGCGTGGTGGGTGCCTCAAAGCACGCGCCGATATAGATGGCGGGATCGAGCCCCATATTGATCGTCACCGGTAGCGGTTTTCCGGCCTCTTCGGCTTTTTTGCGGAAGACTTCGATATGGCGACCGGCGGCAAGGAACATGGAAAGCTCGTCACGCTCCTGGACGCAGAGACGGTGAATGGTGACATCCGTCAGCGAGCTATCCTCAGGATCGCTTGCCAGCACCAGCCCCAGACAGAAGAACGGGCCTGCATCAATCGGCGTGTTTGTCGGTGCCGGAAGCAGTTTGCGCAGGTCGAAGTCAGGGTCGTCTGCGAAGAAGACCTGTTCCTGACAGGGTGCCTGGGATGCAGGGACAACAACGGGTGCCACCGGCTTTTTCACCGCCTGGCCGACGTGTTTTGCCAGTTCAGAGGGCTCGCATCCCAGAAGGAGCGCCGCGCGCTCGCGGCTGGCGTGCATGCCCACCAGGATGCGGGAGCCAGGATAGCCCTTCACGCTGTTGAACATCATCGCCGGTCCCGTGCGGGTTGGACGTTTTACCGTGCCGCCCGCGCCGATATGACGGTAGACCCCCGCCAGCTCCGCGTTGGGATCGACCGGATAATCGGTTTCAAGATACTGCCCTTCGTGGCGCTGCAGCAGGGCGATGGCGCTGCGGAGATCGTTAATTGGGTTTTCCATATTTTCCTCCCTCGGTTGAATACCTCCATTTTTATGGCAATGACCAATAGCATCAATTGCATCATTACTGCTAAATTGATAAGTAAATTCATATCAAAAGGAGGCGTTCCGTGCAGTTTCGTCAGATGCGCCATTTCATCGTCGTTGCCGAAGAGCTACACATGCACCGGGCCGCTGAGCGTCTGAATATGGCGCAGCCGGCGCTGAGTCAGCAAATCAAGGCCCTGGAGGAACGTTTAGGCGTTACGCTTTTTAGCCGGGCGAACCGCCGCTTAACCCTGACGCCCGCTGGCGAAGCGTTTCTGGTGAAAGCCAGGCTCGCCATCTCTCTGACCGAGCAGGCGGTGCTGGACGCCAGGCAAACGGCAAGGGGCGAGCAGGGGGTGTTAAACCTGGGGTGCGTGTCGAGCGCAATGTTCGACGGCAGGCTGCCCGCCGCGCTGCGACAGATGCATACGCGCTGGCCGGCCATTACCATGTCGCTGGTGACGGGAAATGTGCAAACGCTCTACGCCGCCGTGCAGAGTAACCAGCTGGATGTTGCCATTATTCGAGCGCCGCTGCCGTCGCTGCCTGACGATCTGCAAAGCCGCCCGTTCACCTCAGAGAAAACGGTGCTGGCGCTGTATCGTCAGCATCCGCTGGCGGGATCTTCCGCGCTGACGCTCTCGTCGGTGAAAGACGAAAAATGGATCTCCCTGCGCGACCCGGAGGGGATGGGGCTGGAACAGTACTTTTATGACGCCTGCAGCGGGGCGGGTTTTCAGCCGGACGTGGTGCAAAACGCGACCGATGTGCCCACCGTGATAAGCCTGGTCTCGGCAGGGTTTGGCCTGGCGCTGCTTCCCGCGTCGGCAAAGGCGGTGAGCGTTGAGAACGTCGTCTACGTGGACATCCTCGACCGGCTGCGGGAGAGCGAGCTAACGCTGGTTTGCCACCGAATTATTCGCTCAGAAGTGCTTAAAAAATTTCTGATTACCCTCGATCACACCTGACGTCCGGCCGCCTGCAGCAGCTGCTCGCGCAGCCACACGCTCGCCGGATCCTGGCTGTTTTTCGGGTGCCAGTACATGTTGATGGTAATCGGCTGGAGCGGCAGCGGCGGCGCAAAGATATCCAGCGTGGTAGCGAACCGTCGCAGCATCCGTTCCGGCAGGGTGCACACCAGGTCAGTACCGGCAACAAGCGCAGGCGCCACGGCATAGCTCTGCGTGGACATGGCGACGTGCCGCTGGTAGCCCAGTCCGGCAAGGGTTTGATCGACAAAGCCGGTAAACGGATCCCCCGCCGATGACACCACCAGATGAGAAAGCGCACAGTAGCTTTCCAGGTCTAACGCACCGGTCCCGCGCGGATGGCCTTTACGCTGGGCGGTGGCAAACGCGTCGTCGAGCAGTTTGCGCCTCACCCAGCCGTCATGTGCACCCGCGCTCACGCCAATGTAGATATCCACATCGCCGTTTTCCAGCTGCTGCGGCAGGTCAGCCATCTCCGGCAGGGCAAAGCGCAGGCGGATGCCGGGGGCAACAGTGCCCACCTGGTTAAGCAGCTCGGTGCCCAGCATCAGCGCCGGGTTTTCATGCAGCGCGATAACAAAGGTCCGGGTACTGGTTTGCGCCTCGAACGTGGTGGGGGCAAACATGGCGCTGATGCCGCGTAACACGCTCTCTACCTGCGGCTTGAGCGCTTCCGCTCTCGGCGTCGGTAACACCCCACGTCCGTGTGGGGAGGGAATAAACAGCGGTTCGCCAAAGAGCGAGCGCAGACGCGCGAGACGGGCGGACATCGCGGGCTGGCTGATGCCCAGCCGCGCGGCCGCATGGGTGATATTCCTGTCCTGAAGCAGGGCGTCCAGGGTCAGGATCAGGTCTATGTCCATGTCAGTGATGGGCGTCATCTTATTTCGCGCTGCTGGCGTCCCGGTTGGTATAGGTTACAGGGACCCAGACATAGCCACCGTTTTCGCCTTTGCTGACATAGCCAATACCCGGGAACGGCAGATGTGGCGCGGCAATCAGGTCTTTGTTTTTCACAAACTCCTCGAAAGCATGTTCGCGCACGCTTGCTGCTTTGTTATGATCTTCATCGTAGGTAATGGTCACGTCAGGCTGCGGGAACTGGACCGCCGCGGCATGAATGATGTCACCGACAAAGGTGATCTTCTCGCCTTTACTTGTCAGCGTGTAGAAGGCTGAACCCGGCGTATGGCCGGGATGAACCGTGCCGGTAATGCCTGGAAGAAGGTCAGAGGTGCCGCTAAACGGCACCACTTTGCCGGCGTCAAGATAGGGCTTTAAGGTCTTCTGCGCGACGGTAAAGTAGTTCTTGTCATAGCCGGTTTTTTTCTGATTGTCGTTGTTAAAGAAAAAGTCGATGTCCGGTTTGCCAACGAAAACGCGCGCATTGCTGAACACCGCCTTGCCGTCTTTCACCAGACCGCCAGAATGGTCGGAGTGGGCGTGGGTCAGCAGAACTTCAGTAATGTCCTCGGGTTTAATCCCCTGCGTGGCGAGGCTCTCAATCAGACGTCCGCCGTTTCCGGGGCCAAAGAGCTGGCCTGAGCCGGTATCCACCAGGATTTTATGTCCGGGCATCGCAATCAGGAAAGCGTTGATGGACACCTCGGCCGGGTTGGTCTGGAAGTTTTTCGCGAGCAGCGCATCAATTTTTTGCGGCGTTGTCCGGCGCAGCAGCTTGTGCAGATCCTGCGCGACGCTCCCGTCGGTAAACGAGGTGACAAGAACATCGCCAACCTGAACGCTGTATCCGCCCGCCGGTTGTTTAACGACGTGCTGGGGCGTCTCTGCAAACGCCTGCAGCGCAGGGTAGAAAAGCAATGAACTGGAAATCAGCGTGGACAGAGCAAGTTTTTTCACGGTAAGCATACGAGTCTCCTTTGAAAGCGCTCATCTTACTTCTCCGTAAAATTATAAGAACCTGCCTAATAATGATAGGACCTATAAACGTGATGAATGGTACAACCGAAAAGCCGGGGGGCGGTAATGCCTCTCCCGGCCCGTAAGACGTTATTTTTTCAGCGGTGCGTTCCAGCTGTCCGGCGTGGCTTTGGACCAGGCGCCATAAGCGGCGTTAGGCAGCACAATCCAGTCATCGCCGAAATGTGCTTTGCTGGCCTCAACCAGCTCGCGCTGCTGCTCGCTCGGCTTCTTGTTTTTAAACTGCACGGCGAAATCCGGCAGGCTGTCGCCGAACAGCATCACGATCTGCTGCTTTTTGAGAATGCTCTGGCGACGCTCTTCCTTGCTGACCGTATCCAGAAGCACGCTTTCGTCAGACACCTGCGGAAGTCCAAGGGCGTTTAACGTCCTGAGCGTATCGGCTTTATTTTCCTGCATACGATCCGAGACATAATAGATACGGACCTTGCTTTGATTCACATGGTCCAGAAACGCTTTCGCGCCCGGGATTAATCCGGGTTTTCCCTGTTTCTCCCAGTCGCTCCAGGTGTCCCATTTTGTATAGTCGTGACACTGCTCCGTGTCGCGCACCAGCAGAGGGGTGTTGTCCAGTACCGTTTCATCCAGATCCATCACCACGGCGTAATTTTCAGGCGTTTTCAGGTCTTTTAACTTCTCGTTGAAACGCTCGGTGGCAAACCGATACGTCTGCAGCTGCAGGGCCATAATCTCTGCCGATTTCTGCTGATAGCGCAGCGCCATTTCGTACGCTTTGGGTTCACACAGGTCGCGCTCAGCGGCCGTTGCCGCAGCCGTTGCACTCAAAATAGGTAATGCCAGCAGTAATGCCTTCGCCATAGAATTCACGCTTCTTTCCTCAACGCCTTGTTTAAAATCCGCAAAGCGTAGTGAAATTCAATGACAGAAATATGAAGGCCGCGTTGCCAGGCCAGCATGTCATAGCAGAACAGGGCGACCTCGTCTTTTTGCGGTAAATCCTGAACGAAGCGGTTAAATCCGCTGAGCTAACACACTTTTGATCCTGAACTAAGCTTGTACTTCGTTCCGCGTAAAATGTGGGTCATTCGAGGACAATGAATGGAATTCAGGACATTTCAAAAGCAGTGGGGTGCTGAGTTTATTTCCGATGACGTTGTACGTTTTCGCGTCTGGGCAGAAGGACAAAAAGAACTTACGCTTCGTCTGGCCGCCGCCGACGTGCCGATGCCGGCAGTGGGCGGTGGCTGGTTCCAGGCAGACGTACCCGGCGTCACGCACGGCGCAGAGTATCAGTTTGTCCTGCAGGACGGCATGACGGTGCCCGATCCCGCGTCGCGCGCCCAGAAGGGGGATGTTAACGGGCCCTCCGTGGTTATCGATCCCCGACGCTATCAGCCTGCCAACCGCGACTGGACCGGGCGTCCGTGGGAAGAGACGGTCATTTACGAACTGCACATCGGCACCTTCACCCCGGAGGGCACCTTCCGGGCGGCCATCGACAAGCTGCCTTATCTGGCAGAGCTCGGTATTACCCAGCTTGAGGTGATGCCCGTCGCCCAGTTTGGCGGAACCCGCGGCTGGGGGTATGACGGCGTGCTGCTGTATGCCCCGCACGCCGTCTACGGTACGCCGGAGGATTTCCATGCGCTTATCGACGCGGCTCACGGCCTTGGGCTTTCCGTGGTGCTGGATATTGTGCTCAACCACTTCGGCCCGGAAGGGAACTATCTGCCGCTGCTGTCGCCGGCGTTTTTCGATGCCGATCGCACGACGCCGTGGGGCAACGGCATCGCCTATGAGGCGGAGCCGGTCAGGCAGTATATTACCGACGCGCCGCTCTACTGGCTGACGGAATATCGTCTGGATGGCCTGCGCTTTGATGCCATCGACCAGATTAAAGACGCCTCGGATACGCACGTTCTCGAGGAGATAGCCGAAAAGATCCGCGAGGCGATCCCGCACCGACACGTTCACCTGACCACGGAAGACAGCCGCAACGTGATTTTCCTGCACCCGTGGGATGAACAGGGCAACACGCCGCTGTTTACCGCCGAGTGGAACGATGACTTTCACAATGCCGCCCATGTGTTTGCCACCGGCGAGACCCACGCTTACTACCAGGATTTTGCCTTTGAACCGGAGAAAAAATTCGCCCGGGCGCTGGCCGAAGGGTTTGTCTACCAGGGCGAGGTATCTCTGCAAACCGGTGAATCCCGCGGGGTGGAGTGCCACACGCAGCCACCGCAGTTCTTCGTCGATTTTATTCAAAACCACGACCAGACCGGGAATCGCGCCCAGGGCGAGCGGCTTATCACCCTGGCGGGTGCCGATAAGACGCGGGTGCTGCTTGCCGCGCTGCTGCTTTCCCCCCATATCCCGCTGCTGTTTATGGGCGAGGAGTTTGGTGAAACGCATCCGTTCCTGTTCTTTACCGATTTTCACGGCGATCTGGCAAACGCGGTGCGGGAAGGGCGCGCGAAAGAGTTTACCGGGCATGCCGGGCACGATGAAACCGTCCCGGACCCGAATGACGTGAACACCTTTGTTCGCTCAAAGCTCGACTGGAATAAGATCGCCACCGACGAGGGCAAAACGTGGCTGCGCTACACCCGCCACCTGCTGACGCTGCGCCATCGCTATATCGTTCCGCTTCTGCATCAGGGCGGCGCCGTTAAGGGCCAGGTGCTCAGGACCGCGCCCGGCATGGTGGCGGTGAGCTGGCGCTTCCCGTCGGGAACGCTCTCGCTGGCGCTCAATATCGGAACGAAGTCCGTCGCGCTGCCCGCTTTCGCGGGGGAGACGCGCTTTGCCTGGCCGGAGAACCACGACGTTTTACCCCCGAACGGTATTGTCGTTCGCTTTGCTGATGGAGAAGCAACGTTATGATCCCTTCCGCTACGTACCGTATTCAGTTTCGTAATGGCATGACCTTTGACCGCGTCGTCGCGCTGGTGCCGTATCTGAAGGATCTCGGAATCAGCCACCTCTACGCCTCGCCGGTGTTTACCGCCACAAAAGAGTCTACCCATGGGTATGACGTGACCAACCCGAATGAAATTGACCCCGCCATCGGTGGACGAGCCGGGTTTGACCGCATGGCCGCGGCGCTCAGGCAGGCCGGGATGGGGCTGATTCTGGATATTGTCCCGAACCATATGTCCACCTCGCTGGAAAACGCCTGGTGGCGGGACGTGATTGAACACGGCAAGCAGAGCCGCTATGCCCGGTATTTTGATATTGACTGGTCACGGCCGCTCACGCTGCCGTTTCTCGGCGACACCTTTGAGGCAGAGCTGGAGAAGGGCGCTATCACGCTAAAACGTGACCCTGTCACGGATAAGGCCGCGCTGGTCTACTATGACGCCGGGTATCCGCTCAACCCCGGCACGTACAGCGAGGAGAAGAGCATTACCGAGCTGCACGACGCGCAAAGCTGGCGCCTGATGTCCTGGCGGGAAGCGCCGAAGCAGCTCTCGTGGCGGCGCTTCTTTGAAATAACCGGCCTGGTCGGCGTTCGGGTTGAAGATGACGCGGTCTTCGACGACACGCATCGTCTCATCCTTGAGCTGGTCCACGCGGGCGTGGTGGACGGCCTGCGTATTGATCATATCGACGGTCTGGCCGATCCGCTGGGCTATCTGCAGCGCCTGCGGCAGGCAACCGGACCCGACTGTTACATCACGGTCGAGAAAATTCTCGCGAAGGGAGAACAGCTGCCCGCAGACTGGCCGATATCCGGCACCACCGGCTACGAGTTTATCGCCTCGCTGGCGGAGGTGCTGGTCGACGACGCTAACCTGCCGCGCCTGGAGAAAATCCACGACGAAACGCTGGGGGTTACGATCGATCGCCACGCTGAACTGCGGGATGCCAAAGGCCTGATGACCGATCGTAATTTTGAGGGCGAATTCACCACGCTGTTAACGATTGCGGCCGATCTGGCTCGACGCAATGACGTTGTGCTGCCGCGCGACGATATCCGTCACGCGCTGCGGGAACTGCTTATCGCGTTTCCGGTGTACCGCACCTACGGCACACCCGAGGGATTAACCCCGCCGGACGTGGCGCTGCTCAACCGCGTGGTCGCTAGCGTGGAGACCTCCGAAGCGGCGCTGAGCCTGATTGTGCGCATTCTTACCGGCGACCTGCCGGACGCGTGCCGCGAATCCTCCGCGCTTTTCAGAACCCGCTTCCAGCAGCTCACCGGGCCGCTGATGGCGAAGTCGGTGGAGGACACGCTGTTCTTTCGCCACAACCTGGAGCTGGCGCTTAATGAAGTGGGCGCCGACCCGACGCCGCGCGCGTTCTCGCTATCCCGCTTTCACCAGGAGATGCGCATTCGCCTTGCCCGCCAGCCCGACGCGCTGCTGGGCACCTCCACGCACGATACCAAGCGCGGGGAAGACACCCGGGCGCGTCTTTACACCCTGACGGAAGCCCCGGAACAATGGGGGAAAAACCTGGCCCGCTGGCGACAGATGAACCAGACCGAGGTGCGTTTTCTCAATGACGGTACCGCGCCGAACGCCGCCGATACCTGGATGATCTATCAGGCGCTGGCGGGCGTCTGGCCCGCCACGCTGTCACCGGACGACGCCGATGGGCTGAAATCACTGGAAGAACGTTTCCTCGGCTTCCTCGAGAAAGCCCTGCGCGAGGCGAAACAGCGCACCGACTGGATCGACAGCAACGAGAGCTATGAGAGCGTGGTGCTGAGCTACGCGCGGCACCTGCTTTCCCCGGACAACACCCTGTTCCTGCATGACTTCAGCGAGGCGATGCAGCCCTTTATCCGGGCCGGGCTGATGAACAGCCTCAGCCAGACGGTGATCAAGCTGACGGCTCCCGGCGTGCCGGACATCTATCAGGGCAGCGAGGCGCTTAACTTTAGCCTTGTCGACCCGGATAACCGCCGGGAGCCGGACTTCCCGGCCCTGGTGCAAAACCTCAGCGCGGCGGATGCCGGCGTGTTTGACGACCCGGCCTGCTGGCGGGACGGGCGGGTAAAACAGTTCGTTACCGCCACGCTGCTCCGGCTTCGTCCGCACTACGCGGCGCTTTTCCGCTACGGCGACTGGCTGCCGCTTAAGGTCACCGGCGAACGCGAGGAGAATCTGATTGTTTATGCGCGCGTTAAGGACGATGAGGCGCTAATTGTTGCCGTGCCGCGTCTGGTGTTTGACGTCACCGGTAACGACAAATTGTGGGTCAATACCACGGTCGCGATACCGGAAGAACTGGCCGGGAAGCGCTATCGGGATCTGTTCAGCGGTGAAAGCCGCATTCTGCAAAAGACGCTGGATTTAACGTCAGAAAAGGGATGTGTACTGGTTCTGCTAACCTGCGAATAATCGTGGAGAACGAAAATGGCAAAGGATACTACGTTTGAAATTCGGGCCGGTCATGGCCAGCAGTTGGGGGCGAATTATGACGGGAAGGGAGTTAACTTCGCGCTGTTCTCCGCTCACGCCGAGCGGGTGGAGCTCTGTCTGTATGACCCGTCCGGGAAAACCGAAATCGCCCGACTGACGCTTCCGGAATATACCCATGAGGTCTGGCACGGTTACGTCCCCGATCTGCAGCCCGGCGCGCTGTACGGCTATCGCGTCTACGGTCCTTACGACCCGGAAAATGGTCACCGCTTCAACCCGCATAAGCTGCTTATCGACCCCTACGCGCGTGAACTGGTGGGCGATATCGACTGGAACGACGCCCATTTTGGCTATGAGCTGAGGCATGACGAGTTAGATTTAAGCTTTGATACGCGGGACAGCGCGCCGTTCACGCCGAAATGTAAGGTCATCGACCCCAATGCCTTTGACTGGCAGGACATCAACCGGCCGAAGGTGCCCTGGTCGCATACCGTTGTCTATGAGAGCCACGTGAAGGGCTTTACCCAGATGAACCCGGCCATTCCGCCCGAGCTGCGCGGGACGTTTGAGGGGATGGGACACAAAGCCTCGGTCGACTACATCAAGAGTCTTGGCATTACCTCGGTTGAGCTGCTGCCGGTTCACTGGTTCCCGGACGATCAACACCTGCTCGACCGTGGCCTGAAGAACTTCTGGGGCTATAACACGCTAGGCTTTTTTGCTCCGGCGTCGCGCTACTACGGCCCCGCGGGCATCCAGGGTTTTCGCGATATGGTGCGCGCATACCATGATGCGGGCATCGAGGTAATTCTGGACGTGGTGTATAACCACACGGCGGAAGGAAATGAGCTCGGCCCTACGCTCTCGTTTAAAGGGATTGATAACTACAGCTACTACCGCACGCTGCCTGACCAGCACCGGTATTACATCAACGACACCGGCACGGGAAACACGGTCAATACCTCGCACCCGCGCGTGCTGCAGATGGTGATGGATTCCCTGCGCTACTGGGCGGAATCGATGCACATTGACGGTTTTCGCTTCGACCTGGGGACGATCCTGGGCCGCGAGCCCGAAGGGTTTGACCCGCGCGGCGGTTTCTTCGACGCCATAACCCAGGATCCGGTGTTATCCCGCCTGAAGCTGATTGGTGAACCCTGGGATATCGGCCCCGGCGGGTATCAGGTGGGCGGCTTCCCGCCGGGCTGGGGCGAGTGGAACGACAAATACCGCGACACCGTGCGCGAGTACTGGAAGGGGGACAACGTCTCCACGGACTTTGCCGCGCGGCTGCTCGGTTCAGGCGACCTGTACGACCTGCGCGGGCGTCGTCCGTGGGCCAGCGTCAATTTCATTACCGCCCACGACGGCTTTACGCTGAATGACCTGGTGTCGTACAACGAAAAGCATAACGCCGATAACGGCGAGGACAATAACGACGGCCACAACGATAACCGGTCGTACAACTACGGTGAGGAAGGGCCAACCGAGAACCCGGACATTGTCGCCACCCGGGAGCGGCAGAAGCGCAATTTCCTGGCCACGCTGCTGCTGTCTCACGGTACGCCGATGCTGCTGGCCGGGGATGAGTTTGGCCGATCGCAAAAGGGCAACAATAACGGGTACTGTCAGGACAGTGAGATCTCGTGGATCGACTGGAAGGGGCTTTCTGAAAACGACGCCGCGCTGCGGGAATTCACGCGCCGTTTGATTGCGCTTCGCGCCGCGCAACCATTATTGCGCCGTGAAAGCTGGCGCGACGGGCTGGAGATCCGCTGGTTCAATGCCGGAGGCGGCGCGCAGCAGGCCGAGCAGTGGGATGAAGGCTCGACGCTCGGGGTCTCCATCAGCAGACCGGATCTCAAACAGGAGGAAGGCCTCTGGCACGACGTGCTGATGCTGTTCAACCCGTTTGAGGGCACCGTGCCGTTCCAGATCCCGCAGTTTGGCGAGGGGGGATGGGTGCTGGAACTGTCCACGGCGGATGAGGCTGCCGCCGGGACAGCGATCACCGAAACCGTCGAGTACGAACTGGCCGGACGCAGCATTACCCTGTTCCGACGTCCTTAGCCTTAGAGTGATGCCGCCGCGCGGGCGGCGGTGTCATACAGAGAAGAGATCGTGCGTAACAGCTGCGCGGTTTCTCCGATCGATTTTCCGGCAATGCCGCTCTCCGCGTGGATCGCAATTAAACACGCTTCCCGCACGTCCCGGTACTTCATGCACAACGCTTTTCCTTCCTCAGTGGTGGAGAAAAAGAGCTCTTTACCCGCTTTCTCACTCGTCACGTAGCCCGCTTTGACCAGCTTTTTCAGGGCATAGGTCACCACATGGGTATCTTCCACGTTAAGAACGAAACAGATATCGGCCAGCTTTTTTTTGCGATCGCGGTGGTTCACGTGATGGAGCAGCGAGACGTCAAAGGCGCCCATGTCGGGCTCGCCCGCTGCGGTCATGCAGCGCACCATCCATTTGTTGAAGGCGTTGCTGGTCATGATCAGCGCGTATTCCAGCTCTGACAGCTCCGCGCAGCGCTCAGAGACCAGGTGGCGGGAAGAGACGATCCGGCCGTCGTTGATATCGTCGTGATGGGGGGTAGCACTCTTTTCTGAGGTCATAACGTTCCTTAGCCAGAAATGTAAACTCATCGATAAAATAAGAACATTTTATTGATAAATTGTTTACATGTTTTTGAGGTTCAGATATAGCTTTTTAGCGCAGGTTTTCCGAAACCTGACGAAAAACACAACATCGCTCGCCGCAAATTAAAAAAATAGCCGTCGGCGCGCAACGCTCACTTTGGATAGGGTAAACGTTATGGACGGTACTACGCTGTTGCCGCTGATCGGGATACCGATCGTGGTTATTGGTTTTGCACTGCGCTTCAACCCGCTGCTGGTGGTCGTGGTGGCGGGGCTGGCGACGGGTCTGCTGGTCGGTATGGATTTCGGTATGCTGCTGGAGACCTTCGGCGAGAAGTTCGTGAACAGCCGATCGCTGGCCACCTTCATTCTGATCCTGCCGGTGATTGGTCTGCTGGAATATTACGGACTCAAAGAGCGAGCGCAGGCCTGGGTGGCGAAGATCGCCAGCGCCACTTCGGCGCGTATTCTGATGCTTTACTTTGTGGCGCGTGAAGGCACGGCCGCGCTGGGGCTGATGTCGCTGGGCGGGCATGCCCAGACGGTACGCCCGCTGCTGGCCCCGATGGCCGAAGGGGCGGCGCTGAATGAATACGGCGAGCTGCCGCAGCATATTCGCGACAAAATCAAAGCCCATGCCGCCGCGTGTGACAACATCGCGGTCTTCTTTGGGGAAGACATTTTTATTGCCTTTGGCGCGGTGCTGCTGATTGACGCGTTCCTGAAAGAGAACGGTATTCAGGGCATCGAACCGCTGCATATCGGCCTGTGGGCTATCCCAACCGCCATTGCGGCATTGGTTATTCATATGACGCGCCTGCTGCGCCTCGATGCCAGCATCCGTCGCGACGTGATGGCCTGGCGCGCGGAGCAGGGTACCCAGGAGGCCGCGCAATGATGACGCTTATCACCATTAACCGCGTGTACTACCTGATTGGCTTTGTCGTGATGCTGCTGGTTGTGATGACCCTGCGCGATCGCGCCAACCCTAAACGCTTTACCACCGCGCTGTTCTGGTTCTTGTTTGGCGGGATTTTCCTGTTTGGCGACCTGATGGTGCAGGAGCTTGGTAAATCCCTGGCGTACCGGATAATCGGCGGCGGCGTCATCGCTATCGCGCTGCTGGCGGGTTTTGGCCTGGTTGGGAAGGGGCACTATAAAATGTCCACCGAGGAGGAGCGCGTCGCGTCGTCACATCGACTCAAAAACTGGCTGTTCCTGCCTGCGCTGATGATCCCGGTAGTGACGGTTATCGGCACCCTGTTCCTGAAGGGGGTGTCGATTGGCGGCGTGTTCCTGCTCGATCAGAAACAGCTTACTCTGGCGGCGCTTTGCGTGGCCTGCGTCGCGGCGATCCTCACCGGCTGGTGGCTTACCAAAGGCACGCCGCTGCATGCGGTTCGTCAGTCTCGTCGTCTTGTCGATACCATCGGTTGGGCGGTGATCCTGCCGCAGATGCTGGCCATGCTCGGCGGGGTCTTCGTGGTGGCGAACACGGGCGACTCGGTGCAAAAGGTGGTGAGCCTGTTTGTGAACCCGGATAACCGCTTCATGCTGGTGGTGATTTACTGCGTGGGGATGGCGCTGTTTACCATGATCATGGGCAACGCCTTTGCGGCCTTCCCGGTGCTGAGCGCCGGTATCGCCTTGCCGTTCCTGATCAACGTGCATCACGGCAACCCGGCGCCGCTGCTGGCGATTGGCATGTACGCGGGCTATTGCGGCACGCTGATGACGCCGATGGCCGCGAACTTCAATATCGTTCCCGCCGCGCTGCTGGAGCTGAAAGATAAATATCAGGTAATCAAGATCCAGATCCCGACCGCGTTAACCCTGCTGGTGGTGAACGTGTTCCTCATGTATTTCCTCGTGTTTCGCTAAGGAGCTGTTATGGAATTAACGCAACATCAGGCCGACGCGTTTGCCCGCATGCCTTTGACCTATTTGCGCCAGGAATACCCGAACCACATCATGCACCTGCTGAATGATGATGGCGACGTGCTGCCGCCTCGCGAACTGCACCCGATTTTCTACGGCTGTTTCGACTGGCACTCGGCGGTGCACGGCTACTGGCTGCTGCTGCGCTGCGTGCGCCTTTATCCAGAATTGCCGTGCCGGGATGCGATCGTCGCGCTTTTTGACGAGCACCTGACAGAAGAGAACGTGGCGAAGGAGCTGGCCTATTTCACCGCACCGTTCCGCGCCTCGTTTGAGCGGCCATACGGTTACGGCTGGCTGCTGGCGCTGGCCCAGGAGCTGAAACAGTCGTCGCTGCCGCAGGCCGCAGGCTGGTATCAGACGCTGGAGCCGCTCACCCAGGACATTCGCAACCGGCTGATGGATTACCTCGGCAAGCTTACTTATCCGATCCGCGTTGGGACCCACTACAACACGGCGTTTGCTCTCGCGCTGGCGCTCGATTACGCCCGTGCCGTGGAAGACCGCGCGCTTGAGCAGGCGATTCTGACCGCGGCGGAGCGGTTTTATCTCGCCGACACGCGCTATCCGGCGCACTACGAACCCGGCGGTGATGAGTATATTTCCGGGGCACTGACGGAAGCGCTGCTGATGAGCAAAGTGTCGGCGGACTTCCCGGCCTGGTTTGACGCGTTTCTGCCGGAGGTGGGCTCCGTTGCGGCACTGATGAGCCCGGCGGAAGTGAGCGATCGTACCGACCCGAAAATTGCCCATCTGGACGGATTAAACCTCAGCCGCGCGTGGTGCATGAAGCATATTGCCCGCGCGCTTCCCGCCAACCATCCTGCGCAGCAGGCGCTGCGTGATGCGGTGGCGAAACACCTGACGGCGAGCGTCGAGCATGTTGTCGGCAGCCACTACAGCGGCGGGCACTGGCTGGCGAGCTTTGCGCTGCTGGCGCTGGAGTAAACAAACGAGTCGTCTTTTTTGCCGGGTGGCGCTGCGCTTACCCGGCCTACATTCTTCACCGTTGTAGGCCCGTGCAAGCGTAGCGCCGCCGGGCGAATCAGGCTGACGCCCGAACCGCAGGGCGCAGCCTGCTCAGGCTAAACAACACCGATCCCGTAGAGGCGATGACGGCTATCCATAGCGCAAAATGCACGGCCCGGTCATCAAACGTTTGATGGTCTGACCCGGCTGTCGTGGCCAGCAGCACGCCCACCGCGGCGGCACCGAGACACTGGCCGAATGTCCTCACAATCGACAGTACCCCTGAGGCATAGCTGGCATGCTCCCGCGCCACGTTAGAGAGCATTTCCCGGTTATTGGGGCTCTGGAAGCAGCCGAAGCCAATCCCGCAAACCAGACTGCGCAGGCAGATACTCCATGCGGAAGGGCTGTCCGGCAACGTTGCCAGCAGGACTAACCCGCAGACAAAAATCATCAGCCCGAGGGTCGAAATCAGCGGCGCGGAAATTGTATCAGCCCAACGCCCCGCGTGCGGCGCTATCAGCACAATTCCAATCGGCCATGGGGTGAACAGCAGTGCGGAGACCACCGGGCTATAGCCATATACGCTCTGAAACAGAAACGGCAGCGCGATAAACGTGATGCCCTGGCTCACAAACGAGGCCAGCGAGGTCAGCGCGGCGAGGGTAAAGCGCGCGTTTTTGAACATCACCGGCGGCAGTAAAGGATTTTGCGCGCGCCGGATACGCCAGATAAAGGCGAGGGCGCTGGCCAGCGCGAGAAGCCCCCAGCCTACCGCCTCCAGGCTAACGTGCTGCGTTACGCTCTGAAGGCTGTTGGCCATCATGATTGCTGAACCTAACAGTACGGCCGAAAGCACGGCGCCCGGCGCATCAAAGGATGATCGGTCAACAGCCGACTCCCGCGGCAAGGCACGCCATGCCAGCAGCAGGGCGATGCTGCCGGGAATAATGTTAATGGCGAACAGCCACTGCCAGCTCAGCGCGTCCAGTATCGTCCCGCCCAGCACGGGGGCAATCGCCGTGCTGGAGGCGATAAGCAGGGCGTGCAGCCCCAGAATGCGGCCAAGCAGCCGTCCCGGGAAAACGGAACGCAGGATCGCCGGGGCGATACTCAGAGTGGCCGCGCCGCCGATGCCCTGCAGAATGCGCATACCGGTTAGCATTTCCGGCGTTGTTGCCAGCGCGCAGCCGAGCGAGGTGAGCGTAAAGGTGGCAAGCCCGGCAAGAAAGACCGGGCGATAGCCCACGCGCGCCGCCAGCGCCGCGAAGATGGCGAGCGTCATTGCCGCTGACAGCAGATAGCCGTTGGCGAACCAGACCGCAACGTTCGCGGGAACCTGCATTGCCCTTGCCATAGAGGGCAGCGCGATGTTGATCATGGTGCCGTCAAAGACGCCCATTAGCGTGGTGGTCATGACGGCGGCCAGAACCCGGGCGCGTTCATGCCCGGGTAGACCTTCATCGCCGGGCTGGTTTGAAAATAGCGTCATCGTCGTCACTCCGGATAAGAATATTGATGACGAAACTATAGTCATGCGGTATACAGGGCGGAAGACGCAGCATTTGCACTTTATCGTTGCATATAACGCCTTATCTGAGGATTTACCGTGTCCGATCCTGATTTTAACCTTCTGGTTGCGCTCGACATTCTGCTGGCAGAAGCCAGCGTGGCGGGCGCGGCGCGACGCTTAAACCTGAGCACCTCCGCCATGAGCCGCACCCTGAGCAGGCTGCGGGAGGTGACCGGCGATCCTATTCTGGTGCGGGCCGGTCGACATATGGTGCTGACGCCCTGGGCCGAAGCCACCCGGGACCGCGCCAGAAGCGCGGTGCATGAGGCGAGGGCGGTGCTGCAGCCCTCCACCGATGCGCTGAAGGTGGAAAGCCTCGAGCGGCTGTTCACCATCCGCGCTAACGACGGTTTTGTGGTGGCCTTTGGGCCACTGCTTATTGCCGCGGTGGCGAGCGTTGCCCCCGGGGTGTGCATCCGTTTCTCGCCGAAACCTGAAAAAACGTCGCGCTATTTGCGTGAGGGGCTTGTCGATCTGGAGATCGGCGTGCAGGGCAATATGGGGCCTGAAATACGGCTGCAAAGGCTCTTTCAGGATCGGTTTGTTGGCGCGGTGCGTAAGGGACACCCGCTGTCATCACAGCCTGAAGTCAGCCTGAGCGATTATATCGCCTGGGGCCACGTGGTGGCCTCACCGGACGGGTCGCTACACGGATTTGTCGATGAGGCGCTGGCGGAACACGGGCTGAAACGCAAGGTCGCAAGCGTGGTACCCGGTTTTCCAACGGCGCTGTCCGTGGCGCTGGCCTCCGATCTGGTTGCCATGGTGCCGGCGCTGTACCTGCTCAACCAGCCGATGACCGAGCGCGTACACGTCTTTGAACTGCCCTTTAAGACCCGAACCATTACGGTTTCACAGATGTGGCATCCGCGCATGGAACGGGATCCGGGGCACCGGTGGCTCAGAGAGAAGGTGCTGGAGGTATGCCGCGATGTGCGCTGACGGCTCAGGCAACCTTTCCCGGTACGGTGAGGATGAAGCGCGTCGACACCGCATCCGATTCCACGCGGACTTTACCGTGATGCGCGGTGACGATGGACTTCACGATGGCAAGCCCAATCCCGCTGCCTTCCCCTTTACGCTGTCTGGACGGATCGACGCGGTAAAAGCGGTCAAACAGCTTCGACAGATGTTCCTGCGGGATTGGCGTGCCGGGATTTTCTGTCACCAGCTCAACGTCGTTATCCCGTTTTCTGATGGCGACCGTCACCGTTTTGCCCGCTGGGGTATAGCGCAGGGCGTTGGATAACAGATTATTGATTGCTCTTCTGAACATCTGCGGGTCGCCTTCTATCAGGCAGGGCACCCCGTTAAAGGCCAGCGTGACGTTGCGCTCTTCCGCCCATGCCTCGAAGAAGTCGAAGACTTTCATCACCTCAGCGCTCAGATCAAACATCACCCGGTCAGGGATCAGCTGATTATTGTCCGCCTGCGCCAGGAAGAGCATATCGCTGACCATCCGGGTCATCCGGTTGTACTCTTCCAGGCTGGAGTACAGCACATCTTCCAGCTCTTTCTGCGTCCGGTGCTGACTCAGCGCGATTTCCGTTTGCGTCACCAGGTTGGTGATGGGCGTTCTGATTTCGTGCGCGATATCGGCGGAAAAATTAGCCTGTCGGGTAAAGACATCTTCTATTTTCCCCATCATATGGTTGAACGAAATAACGAGTTGCTCCAGCTCAACGGGGACGCGGGACGGCTCCAGTCGCGCATCCAGGTTTTCGGAGGTGATATTTTTAATGGCGGTGCTGACATTACGCAGGGGTAAATGTCCCTGGCGAACCGCGATGCGAATAACAAGCACAATCAGCAGGCTGATCGCCGCGGCAATCGCCAGCAGATTCTTTTTCAGCGCCTCCAGGTAGTGCAGATGAAAATTAATGGAGAGCCCGATCAGCATGACGTAGCTTTGCGTTTTGCCCTGCAGCGTCGCCGTTCCTGAAGAGGCGATAATCCGGTAGGTTTCCATCTTCATGTCGGACCCGGCATGCATGGCTGGCGTCTGGCCCTCGACCGTCCAGAGAAACACATCCTGTGCCTGACGGTGTTCGCTAAAGTTCGCCGTGTTCATCGCCGGGCGTAATGCCGCCCCCTGCGCCGAGCTGAACAGGGTATTTCCCTGCGGATCCAGAAGCAGAACGGCAACGTTGCGGTAGCTGGCGATCGACTCTTTGATCTTACTGATTTTCTTTTGATCGGGATCGGCCGGGGATTGCAGTATGCGGTGCATCGCGGTGCTGATTTGCTGCAGGTCGTTGATATCCTGCTCGGCGAAATGCTTTTCAACGGAATGCAGCATGAACCAGGTAAAGGCGAAGAAGGCCAGGATCGTGGAGAGGCTGATAAAAAAGGTCAGCCGCAGGGCGAGAGAAAAAGGGCGCCTGGGGAGCTTAACGCGCATCCGGCACCTCCAGCATATAGCCCACGCCGCGCACCGTCTGGATCAGCTTCGGTTCAAAATCGTTATCGATTTTCGCACGCAGCCGCTTTACCGCCACGTCAATCGCGTTCGTGTCGCTGTCAAAATTCATGTCCCACACCTGGGAGGCAATCAGGGAGCGGGGAAGCACCTCGCCCTGATGACGCATGAAAAACTCCAGCAGGCTGAACTCCTTGCTGGTGAGCAGGATGCGATTGCCCGCCCGGCTCACTTTTCTCGACACCAGGTCAACCGTCAGGTCAGCCGCCTGAAGCTGGCTTTGTGCAATCACCGTATTCCCGCGTCTTAGCAGCGTCCTGACCCGGGCGAGGAGTTCAGCAAAGGCAAAAGGCTTAATCAGGTAATCATCAGCACCCAGCTCAAGCCCCTTAACCCGGTGTTCAATCGTGCCGAGCGCCGTCAGCAGCAGGATGGGCATCCCTTTGCCGGCAGAGCGGAGCATGCGGACAATGTCCCAGCCGTTCACGTCGGGCAGCATGATATCCAGAATCAGCAGGTCATATTCCGCAGTCATGGCGAGGTGGTACCCGGTCAGGCCGTTATCCGCGTGATCCACGACAAACCCCGCCTCAGTCAGCCCCTTGCTGAGGTACTCACCGGTTTTCTTCTCATCTTCAACGATCAGTATTTTCATCTTTCTCCCCTGACTGGCTGCTGATGACATTCTATTGCGCTCGCGACCGTTAACAATGACTTACGCCATAAATGACAACATTGTCATTATCCTGTCACCCGTCAAACAGGATGCGTTCAGTAGAGTAGCCCTAAAAATACTCTGGAATTCATTTGAACCACTATGTTCCTGTTAAAACGACTAAGCATCAGTACGGTATTGATCCTGGCAGGCTGCGTCTCGCTGGCCCCTGAATACCAGCGCCCGGCGTCACCGGTACCCCAGCAGTTTTCGCTCTCGCGTAACGGCCTGACGCCTTCGGTGGCAGGGTATCAGGACACCGGCTGGCGCAACTTCTTCGTCGACCCTCAGCTAGCAGGATTGATTACAGAAGCCCTGAAGAACAACCGCGATGTAAAAATGGCTGCCCTGAAGGTTGAAGAAGCCCGGGCCCAGTTCAACGTGACGGATGCGGATCGTTATCCTCAGCTGAATGCCTCCTCGGGTATCACTTACAGCGGGGGGCTGACAAGCGACAAATCCACCGCACAGCAGTACGACGCGGGTCTTGCGCTTAGCTACGAACTCGACTTTTTCGGCAGGCTGAAGAACATGAGCGATGCTGACCGACAAAACTTTTTTGCCAGTGAAGAAGCCCGTCGCGCCGTGCATATTCTGCTTGTCTCTAACGTGTCGCAGAGCTATTTCAACCAGCAGCTGGCGTATAAACAGCTGCGTATCGCGCGGGAAACGCTGAAAAATTACCAGCAGTCTTACGCTTTTGTTGAGCAACAGCTGGTGACGGGCAGCACGAACGTCCTGGCGCTGGAACAGGCCCGGGGGCAGATCGAAAGTACCCGGGCAGATATTGCTAAAAGAGAGGGGGAGCTGGCGCAGGCCAGTAATGCCCTGCAGCTGGTCCTCGGAACGTATCGCGCACTACCGGGCGACGGCGGAATGAACGCCAGCGATATTGCGCCGGTAACGCTGCCGCCGCGTCTTTCATCGGCAATCCTGCTGCAGCGTCCGGATATTATGGAGGCGGAGTATCAGCTTAAAGCGGCCGATGCGAATATTGGTGCGGCGCGCGCTGCCTTTTTCCCGTCCATTTCCCTGACCAGCGGGCTTTCCACAAGCAGCACGGAGTTATCCAGCCTTTTTACGTCCGGAAGCGGCATGTGGAACTTTATTCCTAAAATAGACATTCCCATTTTTAATGCGGGCAGGAATAAAGCCAACCTGAAGCTGGCCGAAATTCGCCAGCAGCAGTCGGTTGTGAATTACGAACAAAAAATTCAGTCCGCCTTTAAACAGGTCGCCGACGCACTCGCGCTGCGGGACAGCCTCAGCCAGCAGCTTGCTGCGCAGCAGCGGTATCTTGATTCGCTAAACATCACCCTGCAGCGTGCCAGAGGGTTATATTCCAGCGGCGCGGTCAGCTATATCGAAGTATTAGACGCGGAACGCTCGCTGTTTTCCACACAGCAAAACATTCTCGACCTTATTTATGCCCGACAGGTTAATGAAATTAATCTCTTCACCGCGCTGGGCGGCGGTTGGGTCGAATAACCTCATTTAATTAAACAGGAAAATAAACATGCGCAATTCACTTAAAGCCGTTGTATTCGGTGCGATCTCCATTATGTTTTCTGCCGGCCTCCAGGCTGAGGTTCATCAGCACGCGGAGATGAGTGCTAACAGCGAAGGGACCTCAGAGCAGATCGTTACCGGGACCGGCATCGTGAAGGACATCGATCTCACGAACAAAAAAGTCACGATTTCTCATGAAGCTATCCCGGAAATTGGCTGGCCCGCGATGACCATGCGTTTCACCTTTATTCAGGCGGACGAGAGTATCAAGGCCTTAAAAGTCGGCAGCCACGTGAATTTCTCGTTTATTCAGCAGGGCAATCTCTCTTTACTGAAGAGCATTAAATAGCGAGAAACGGCATGGCCTCTTTGAAAATAAAATACGCTGCCGTGATAGTCAGCAGCCTTATTGCGGGAGGGCTGATATCGATAACGGCATGGCAGGCTCTTCATTCATCTGAAAAAACAGAAAATAGCGCGCCTGAAAGAAAAGTGCTTTTCTGGTATGACCCGATGAAACCCGACGTCAAATTCGATAAGCCCGGTAAATCGCCGTTTATGGATATGGATCTGGTGCCGAAATACGCGGATGAGAATGACGAAAAAAGCGGTATCGGTATCCGTATTGACCCGACGCAGGTCCAGAACCTGGGATTAAAAACGCAAAAGGTGACGCGCGGAACGCTGAATTATGCCCAGACGATCCCGGCGAACGTCAGCTATAACGACTATCAGTTTGTCATTGTGCAGGCGCGCGCGGAAGGTTTCGTTGAGAAAGTGTATCCGCTGACCCTCGGCGATAAGGTGAAGAAAGGCACGCCGCTGGTTGATATCACGATCCCGGACTGGGTCGAGGCCCAGAGCGAGTTCCTGCTGCTATCGGGTACCGGCGGTACGCCCACGCAGATAAAAGGGGTTCTGGAACGGCTTCGCCTGGCCGGCATGCCGGATGACGATATTCAGAGGCTGCGTGCAACCCGCACTATTCAGACCTGCTTTACCATCAAGGCGCCGATCGACGGGGTCATTACGGCCTTTGACCTGCGCACCGGCATGAATATTTCCAAAGATAAGGTGGTGGCGCAGATCCAGGGGATGGATCCGGTCTGGATCAGCGCGGCGGTCCCTGAGTCGATTGCTTATCTGCTGAAGGACACCTCGCAGTTTGCCATTTCGGTACCGGCTTATCCGGATAAAGCCTTCCCGGTTGAAAAATGGAGCCTTCTGCCGAGCGTGGATCAAACCACCCGTACGCTGCAGGTGCGCCTGCAGGTCTCTAACAAAGATGAACTGCTGAAGCCGGGCATGAATGCGTACCTGAAGCTGAATACCCAAAGTCAGGAAATGCTGCTGATCCCGTCCCAGGCCGTTATCGATACCGGCAAAGAACAGCGCGTCATTACCGTTGATGCAGAGGGGCGCTTTGTGCCGAAGCCTGTCCACGTTCTGCATGAATCTCAGCAACAGTCCGGTATCGGCTCTGGCCTGAATGAAGGGGATTCGGTGGTGGTCAGCGGTCTGTTCCTGATTGACTCGGAGGCCAATATTACCGGCGCGCTGGAGCGCATGCGTCAGGCTGAAACCGCTGACGACGCGCATTCAGGCCATTAAGGAGACGATGATGATTGAATGGATTATCCGGCGGTCGGTCGCCAACCGTTTCCTGGTCATGATGGGCGCGCTTTTTCTCAGCGTCTGGGGGACATGGACCATCATCAACACGCCGGTCGACGCCTTGCCCGATCTGTCTGACGTTCAGGTGATTATCAAAACCAGCTATCCCGGCCAGGCCCCGCAGATTGTTGAAAACCAGGTCACGTATCCGCTCACCACTACGATGTTGTCGGTTCCCGGCGCAAAGACCGTGCGCGGGTTTTCTCAGTTCGGTGATTCGTATGTATACGTCATTTTTGAAGATGGGACCGATCTGTACTGGGCCCGTTCTCGCGTGCTGGAGTACCTGAACCAGGTACAGGGCAAACTGCCCGCCGGCGTGAGCTCCGAAATCGGCCCGGATGCCACGGGCGTGGGCTGGATCTTTGAATATGCGCTGGTGGATCGCAGCGGAAAACACGATCTCGCAGAGTTGCGCTCGTTGCAGGACTGGTTCCTGAAATTTGAGCTGAAAACTATCCCGAACGTTGCTGAAGTAGCCTCGGTCGGCGGCGTGGTGAAGCAGTATCAGATTCAGGTGAACCCGTTAAAGCTGGCTCAGTACGGCATCAGCCTGCCCGAGGTTAAGCAGGCCCTTGAGTCGTCTAACCAGGAAGCAGGGGGATCGTCCGTTGAAATGGCGGAAGCGGAGTATATGGTCCGCGCCAGCGGCTATCTGCAGACGATGGATGATTTCAATAACATTGTCCTGAAAACCGCCGAGAACGGTGTGCCGATTTACCTGCGCGATGTTGCCCGCGTGCAAACGGGGCCGGAAATGCGCCGCGGCATTGCCGAACTCAACGGGCAGGGTGAAGTGGCGGGTGGCGTGGTGATCCTGCGTTCGGGCAAAAACGCGCGCGAGGTCATCACGGCGGTAAAAGACAAGCTGGAGACGCTAAAGGCCAGCCTGCCGGAAGGCGTTGAGATTGTCACAACCTACGATCGCAGCCAGCTCATCGACCGGGCTATTGATAACCTGAGCGGCAAGCTGCTCGAAGAGTTTATCGTGGTGGCCATCGTCTGCGCGCTGTTCCTCTGGCATATCCGCTCCGCGCTGGTGGCGATTATCTCTCTGCCGCTTGGCCTGTGTATCGCCTTTATCGTCATGCACTTCCAGGGGCTGAACGCCAATATTATGTCGCTGGGAGGCATTGCCATTGCCGTCGGTGCGATGGTGGATGCCGCCATCGTGATGATTGAAAATGCGCACAAACGGCTGGAAGAGTGGGATCATCAGCATCCCGGCGAAGACATTGATAACGCCACGCGCTGGAACGTCATCACCAATGCCTCCGTGGAAGTGGGGCCTGCACTGTTTATCAGCCTGCTGATCATTACCTTATCCTTCATTCCGATTTTTACCCTTGAGGGGCAGGAAGGGCGGCTGTTTGGTCCGCTGGCCTTTACGAAAACGTACGCCATGGCGGGCGCGGCCGCTCTGGCCATCATCGTCATTCCGATTCTGATGGGGTTCTGGATCCGGGGGAAAATACCCGCAGAGAACAGTAACCCGCTGAACCGACTGTTGATTAACGCCTATCATCCGTTACTGACTAAGGTGCTCCACTGGCCAAAAACCACCCTGCTGGTTGCGGCCTTGTCCATCTTCACGGTTATCTGGCCGCTGAGCCAGGTGGGCGGCGAGTTCCTGCCAAAGATCAACGAAGGTGACCTGCTGTATATGCCGTCAACACTGCCGGGCGTTTCTCCGGCAGAAGCGGCGGCGCTGTTACAGACCACCGACAAGCTCATCAAGACCGTCCCTGAAGTGGCCTCTGTGTTTGGTAAAACGGGTAAAGCAGAGACCGCAACGGACTCCGCGCCGCTTGAAATGGTGGAAACCACCATTCAGCTCAAGCCGGAGAACGAATGGCGGCCCGGCATGACGATTGACAAGATTATTGACGAACTCGATAAGACCGTTCGTTTGCCTGGCCTGGCGAACCTCTGGGTACCACCGATCCGCAACCGTATCGACATGCTTTCCACCGGGATCAAAAGCCCAATTGGTATCAAGGTGTCAGGGACCGTTCTGTCGGATATCGACGCGACGGCGCAGAGCATCGAGGCGGTAGCCAAAACGGTACCGGGCGTGGTGTCGGCCCTGGCTGAACGTCTGGAGGGCGGGCGCTACATTGATATCGATATCAACCGGGAAAAAGCCTCCCGTTACGGGATGACGGTGGGCAATGTGCAGCTGTTTGTTTCATCGGCCATCGGCGGTGCGACGGTGGGTGAAACGGTGGAAGGCGTCGCCCGGTACCCGATTAATATTCGCTATCCCCAGGACTACCGGAACAGCCCGAGCGCGTTAAAGCAGATGCCGATCCTGACGCCGATGAAACAGCAAATCACGCTGGGCGATGTCGCGGAGATTAACGTGGTTTCCGGCCCCACGATGCTGAAAACGGAAAATGCCCGACCTGCGAGCTGGATTTATATCGATGCCCGCGGCAGGGATATGGTGTCGGTGGTGAACGACATTAAGACCGCCATCAGTCAGAACGTAAAACTCAGACCGGGAACCAGCGTGTCGTTCTCCGGACAGTTTGAACTACTTGAGCATGCTAACAAGAAGCTAAAGCTGATGGTGCCGATGACGGTGATGATCATCTTCATTCTGCTGTATCTGGCGTTCCGACGCGTGGATGAGGCGTTGCTGATCCTGATGAGCCTGCCTTTCGCGCTGGTCGGAGGGATATGGTTCCTGTACTGGCAGGGTTTCCATATGTCTGTTGCAACCGGCACCGGGTTTATCGCCCTGGCCGGGGTGGCGGCAGAGTTTGGGGTGGTTATGCTGATGTATTTACGCCATGCCATTGAAGCGCATCCCGCGTTGTCCCAGCGCGAAACATTCACTGAACAGGGGCTTGATGACGCCCTTTATCATGGCGCCGTGCTGCGCGTGCGGCCAAAGGCGATGACCGTCGCGGTGATTATTGCCGGTCTGCTGCCCATTCTCTGGGGTACCGGTGCTGGTTCCGAGGTCATGAGCCGGATAGCGGCACCGATGATCGGCGGGATGATTACGGCGCCGCTGTTATCGCTGTTTATTATTCCTGCGGCGTATAAGTTAATCTGGTTGCGCAGGCATAAAAAGCCATAAAAAAATCCCGCCGGTAGCGGCGGGATTTTTACGGGATGAATTCTTAGCGCGTCTGGCTAATAAGCTTGCGCCAGGCTCTGTTATGAAGAGTAAACAGCAGCATTTTATAGAAAGCGGTAGAGAGGATACAGCTGCCGCTAAGCCCCAGCATGACAATACTCACCAGCGCCGCAGTCAGGCTGACGCCCGGAGCAGCGCTACCGCTCAGCGCGACCAGCAGATAGGCTGCCGTTAATACCAGGCTTATCACCGCCAGCGTAAGGTGTAACCGCACGGCGCGCATGCTGCCTTTGCCAATCATAAACATGGTCACGCCATTAATGCCGGCGAACAGCAGGGCGACCAGCACAACCCACACGAATACGTGTTCGGCTGGCTGGCCAAGTGCGGCGAGTACGCCATACCCAAGCCACAGCTGCGGAATGGCGAAACTGACAATCACCCCGAGCGTACTGACCGCCGCAGGAATACCCATGGTGTGTAGACCCACAGGTTTGCCCATTTCGTTGGCCAGCTGCGTCTTGAGCTGCTGCAGCTGTGTCGGGGCGGCATTATCTATGCTGGCGGCCACCTTGTGACAGTGTTGCAGGCGACGGGGGAATTTTTTAATCCTGCTAATAATCAACGTGTTATTCCTTTCTAATTTTGTGTGCGGGCAAATAAAAGGGAATAAACCCATAGGCAGCGATAGCACACCAGACAGCGAATAATATGCTTCAGGCACGCGTTGCAGAAGCGAAAGGGTGGTCTATGCTGAAAAACGAGACCTGCCATTCGCGGGTGTCCTGAAAAATAATAAGAATTTTGCCTCTGGGGTAGTGGTGATGAACAGGATCCTGCTAGCAGCGTTAACCTATCTTTTCGCCTCAATCACATTTTATGCTTCTGCCGCAGAGCCTCGCCAGGAGCCCACCGAGCAGGAGCGTGCTCGCACGGTCTACATTTTCCATCAACCTGTTGTCATGCTGCAGGCGAAGTTTGGCCTTACCACCCCGGAAGAACGTGTTTTGCGTATTCGTAATACATTGCGCAACTTTACCCAGGCCGATGTTCGCGAACCACTGAAGATTATCCCTGTTACCCGTTACAACCAGCAGGGACGGTTGATTGTGATGAACAGTAAGCCAGTGATGCTTCTGACTCAAGCCGATCTTGATGAAGGGGACGATCTCACCCTCGATCAGGCCGCAGAACGTGTGTTAACGCGGCTGGAAGCGCAACGCACCGCTTTGCGCGATCAATTCAATCCGGCATGGCTGGCTCTCTCGGTGGTAAAAACAGCCGCTGGCCTGCTGGTATTAGGGCTTCTCTACTACGGCGCCTGGCGTTCCTGGCGTGGGTTCCGTCGCATTTTTCGGCGGCGCATTATGGAAAACCGCAGTTGGGTACCGCACAACTGGAGGCGATACATCGGTGCCATTGAAATCAAACTGTTTGCCCTGTTAATGATCGTTCTGGGGCTAATTGCCTTTTATATCTGGCTCAGCTGGGTATTCAGCCTGTTTCCATGGACGCGCGTATTGGGCACGTCGCTGGGGGATTGGTCGATTCGCTTCGTGCGGCAAATTGCCTTATCCATCGTCTCAGCATTACCAGGGCTGATGATTGTTCTGATCATTTTCCTGATTACTGCGTTCATTCTTAAACTTCTCAAAATGGTGCTCAACCAGGTAGAAGCAGGGCGGTTACAACTGCCCGGCATCCACCCTGAAACCGTGGGCGCCACCCGCAAGTTGATATCCGTTGCCGTCTGGCTCTTTGCGCTTTCAGCTGCGTATCCGTTTCTACCCGGTGCGAACTCGCTGGCATTTAAGGGCATAAGCGTTTTCTTTGGCCTGATGTTAACGCTGGGATCGGCAGGCATCATGAACCATGCCATGAGCGGCCTGGTGCTTATTTATTCTCGCGCGCTGCGCAAAGGTGATGTTATCCGCGTTGCGGATAACGAAGGAAAGGTCAGTGAAATCGGCATGCTCGCCACCAAAATAATCACCCGGGAGAACTACGTCGTTACCGTGCCTAACGCGGTTGTGGTGAGTGGAAAAATAACCAATTTGAGCGCGCAGCAACCGGATGGCGGTATCAACCTGACGGTAGGCGTTACCATTGGTTATGACACGCCGTGGCGACAGGTGCATGCCATGCTGGAACTTGCCGCAAAGCGGGCAAAAGGTATCGACCTTTCTGAACCGCCGCTGGTGAGGCAGTTAGGATTGATGGACTGGTATATCGCTTATGAGCTACAGGTTCGGCTTTTGCCGAACCAATCCCTTGCCGTCGCCCGTAATGAACTGCACAGCCACATTCAGGACGTCTTCAACGAATTTAATGTCCAGATCATGTCGCCAAACTTTGTCATGCAGCCGAAGGGCACCGTTATGGTGGAGAAGAACAACTGGTATGCTGCGCCAGCTTCGCCGCCGCAGGGTGAGAAATCTAGTGAATAACGCTAACCCAGCGGCCTGGCCTCCTGTATGAACTCAATCAGAAGGCGGAGCCCGGTCGGCAGTTGCCGACGGCTTGAATAATAGATATGAAAACCTTCCTCGAGCGGGGACCATTCCGTAAGCACCAGGCGGAGCCGCCCATCCTTCACATAGGGTGCAACAAGAGGCTCCGGAAAATACATCAGGCCGGCCCCGCCTAATACGGCCACAAGGCCCGTTTCAGCCTGGTTGACCGTCATTGAGCCTGGCACAGTGATTTGGTACGTTTCGCCGTCTCGCTCAAGTTCCCAGCGATAAATCCGATCGTCGCCGAGACGATTGCTTATACAGCGATGGTGTAACAAATCATCAGGATGCTCAGGTATTCCGTAACGTTCCAGGTAGTCGGGGGATGCTGCGATAACCCAGCGAATATCTGCAGATAAACGCCGGGCAACCATGTCTTCCGGGACGGTGCCACCATATCGGATACCGGCATCAAAGCCAGCATCAGTGACGTCAACCATACGGTTGCTGGCCACAATATCGATTTCAATATCGGGATAGCGATCCATAAAAGCGGGCATGACCGGCGCAAGCAAAAGATTGGCCGCTTCAACGGCAGCATTGATGCGGATACGTCCGGTAGGGGTATTACGATACCGGTTAAGCGATTCAAGCGCGCCTTCTATCATGTCGAAAGGCTGAAGGACAGACTGAACCAGTTCTTGACCTGCTGCCGTAGGTGTAACACTCTTGGTCGTGCGATTAAGGAGGCGAACCCCGAGCCGGGTTTCCAGTCCCTTCAGGGCATGGCTAAGCGCTGATGCACTGACACCTAATTCAATCGCCGCACGGCTGAAACTGCGATGACGTGCAATAGCCATGAAATAAATGAGATCGGCTACATCAGCTCTGCTTATTTGCATACAGAATAGTTTTCCTTTTGCGGCGTTAAAGCGCGAATGCGTTGATAAGGAAATGATATACACCATAGACCGACCTGGGCTAATCGGTTGCTGAATTTTTTTCACAAATCCATCCACTCATCTCCTCTTACTGAACACGTTGCGCTTCGTTATTCTTGAAAATTATGCGCTCTGGCCGTTCACATAATTTCATTCCTTTTCACACCAGTGACCTGGAATAAGTCATCTGGGAGACCCGGCAACGCCGGGCCAGGGTAGGGTATTAACAATTCAGTATTGCTGAAGGCGGCGTGAGTGAAGGTGGCGTATCCGGAAGCGGGGGAATGATCCCGTCAACAGGGTGCGGCAGATAGCATGCTTCAAGTTCCGTGATTTCTGCATCGCTAAGTGAAAAGTCCAGCGCGCTGATAGCCGTGGAAAGATGTTCTGGTTTCGTCGCGCCGATGATCGGTGCGGTGATGACCGTTTTTGATAATAACCAGGCAATTGCAACATAAGCTCTTGGCACATCGTGCTTTTCAGCAATTCTGGCAACAACATCAATAACGGGCTTATCCAGAAGGGCTGCGTTCTCATACATTTTTAACGCAAAGGCATCGTTTTGCGTTCGTCGGGACGTGACACTCCAGTCGCGCGTAAGCCTGCCGCGTGCCATCGGACTCCAGGGGATCACACCAACGCCCAGGTCTTCACACAGGGGCAGCATCTCGCGCTCTTCTTCCCGGTAAAGCAGGTTGTATTGCGGTTGCATCGTGATAAATCGGGTCCAGCCGTTACGCTCAGCAGTATGCTGCATTTTTGCAAAGCGCCAGGCTTCCATAGAAGATGCGCCGATATAACGTACTTTTCCTGCTTTAACGAGGTCATGCAAAGCCTCCATGGTCTCTTCAACAGGCGTGGAGTGGTCAAAGCGGTGAATCTGAAAGAGATCCACATAATCCATACCTAAGCGTATCAGGCTATCGTCAATAGACTGAAAAATGGCCTTGCGGGAAAGAAATCCGGTATTGGGCGAGTTGCGCCACGGAAAGAAGATCTTTGTCGCCACAACGATCTCGTCGCGTCTGGCCATTTCTCTCAGCGCCTTTCCTGTAATTTCTTCTGAACTTCCGCCCGAGTAGATATTCGCGGTATCAAAAAAATTAATGCCAGCTTCAAGCGCCTGACGAATGAGCGGACGTGACGCCTTTTCATCCAGGGACCAGGGTTGAGGCAGACGTTCAGGTTCACCATAGCTCATACAACCGAGGCAAAGACGGGAGACTTTCAAACCGCTACGACCCAGATTCACATACTTCATTCTGTGTTCCTTCTCTTATTGCCAGCCATTCTGTATGTGACAGGGTATTGCACTGACAGGAAGTGAACCAGCATGCGCCATAGAATGGTGTTGTGAGTTTTTTTCACAAATAGTGGAGCCGGATATGGCGGGTGAAACTGTGACCCTGAAAACCCGCAGGTGACTTTGCGGGTTTTTATTCCAGCCGCAAAAAAAGGTCGACAAATCAAAGTTTAAATATTTATATAATTAAGTTTTGATTAATGAATAGATTAACCATTAACGATTGCTTAATTGTTAATCTAAAGCAAAAATGATTTTTTTTCGCCTTTTTTCTGGATGAGATGGTATTTATTCTGATAATAATTAATCACTTGAGGTTTTGTCCTGAATTATGAGACTGAGGCCGTTATTGATGCTTTGTTTTTGTCATTAAGTGGCGCATTACACTATATAATCCATAGGGCAGTGAAATGAAATTCCGTATTATTAAAGTCAGTTGCGGGAAGTGATTGCACCACCCATATTTAAGAACGTTCTGATTGCCAGTTATTGTACTGACCAAAATATAAAATATATCACAAGCAGCTTCTGCAAGATTGAAGCTGGCAGGGTTTTTGTTAATAAATCTGTATGGAAATAAATGGATCCCAGAAACCATTTCAAAATAGATGGGGCGAACTCCGAAAAGCCAAATGAGTAGGATGACTAATGTCGAGGCAATATCATGTCGAATCAAGAGACTATTGTTGGTGGCTGGACGGCTTATCATACGTTGACCGAAAAAGATTGGCAGGTATTTAAAGAAGCAATGGCGGGATTTGTTGGTGTAACGTATGAGCCGCAGACCGTCTCAACGCAGTTAGTGGCCGGGACAAATTATCGTTTCAAATGCCTTGCTTCAATTCCGCCTGCTTTAGTGGTGTGGGAATCTATTGTTGAAATCTTCCAGCCTTTGCAGGGTGCTCCACATATTGTCGGAATCACCAGAATCTGAATTTTCAATTAATACTGTGTCAATGCATGATTTAGGAAAACATTCCAGACTCTGACGGTCTTTTCTTAAATGAGTCCTTTTTATTAACCTGGTTTTTCTTTAATGCATTTATTGACGGATGTCGTGAGCTTAAAGCACGATTTCCTTGGTTTGAAATGACCTGATTGACCACGGACAATATGTTTTATATTTAACTGAGCTCAAAGAGTTCACTCCGATCTTAGTAACAGAAAGGGCATTTAATAATGTTAAATCATATTCTACAGGCTGGCACCAATCCGTCGATTAACAGTAATAACATGAAAGCGAGCGCTGATGCCTCAACCACGGCCGCCGTGATTATTCAAAACTATGTCGGCACTATTTTAACACAGGCCGATCTCTCCCTACCGGATATATTACCCGATCTACCGGAACATCAGGCAAAGGCCAGAGACCATGCCACATCCTGGCGTGATGTCATACAGCCGCAAATGATCTCAACCAATACGGATATTGTGAGCTTCTCTAACAATTTTGATTCCTATTATGATCCTTTGGTTAAGCTGGCGGTAAAAATACAGCAAAACCCTTCGGACACAGCATCAATTAATACTTTTAAACTGGGTGTTCAGCAACTTCAGGCGCTGGTCGCTCAAAAACAAACCGCTACGCATACCGTGGTTAATTCAGTAGGCGGTTTCCAGACCACGCTTGCCGAAGATGCCCGCAATTTCGCCAGTGATTTTACTACGGCAGAAGCGACATTAGCCGGTAAAGACGGACAAATTGCCGCACTGGGCAAACAAATCGACGCTATTAATTCCGCCATGAGTAAAGACTTGACTATGATTGCAGCGGGTTCAACCGCCGCAGTGGTAGGAGGATTAATGATTGCCGTGGGGGCACTGGCGGAAATTGCGACCGCAGGTGTCAGTACCGCACTGATTGTCGGTGGATTGGTGGTCGTCGGGGCCGGTGCTGGTGTTGCCATTGCCGGGGGAGTTGACTATGCCAAGCAAACCAGCGCGCTCAGCACGGCCATTACGACCAAAACAAAACTACAACAACAGTATTCTGCCACCAAAAACGTGAATACGATTGTTCAGAACCTTTCGGGCCAGGCATCCGCTGCGGTTCAGGCCGCGGGTTCTTTACTGGCAGGTTGGCAGACGCTTGAACAGGACTTTATTGTCTTCCAGTCGGCGCTGACCAGCGCGACCCCCGATTTAGGCTATTTCCTGATCGCGCAACTCAATGCGGCGAAAGCGGACTGGGATGATGTTGGCAATCATGCCCGTAAACTTTTGGATTATGGTTCTTTACCGGTCAGCAACGCATCGGTCACCAGCGGTGGGATCCTGTTGCCTAACCCAACGGCGACGTTTGCACGGCTGGCTGCTGCATAGCGTTCATCAATCATCAATCATCAATCAGGCCCGTGAGGGTCTGATTGTTTTAACAGACAAACCGGACGCATCGTTTCACGATGATGCCAATAAGAGACCCTTGTCTAAGGTTCAGAGTATGCCAGCATTGAAAGTCAGCTTTACTCAGGCATTAACGGCTCAACAAAATGTGCGTCAACAGATGACGCAGGTCGCACAACAATTAGAACAGCTTCCGCCCATTAACGATCCGCAGATCTCCGACCTGAATGGAAATATTCTCTCCGTCCACAATCATGCGAATTATTATCTGTCTGACATTGTGGTGAAAATGGATTCGTTGTATTCCGAGGTTATCAAATTTGGTGGCGAGCTGGATTCTACGGTTGCCAACATCCGTTCTGAATTAAATGGTGCTGACGGACAGGAATATCTCACAAAAGCTCAGGGGCAGATTAAGCAATTACTCTCCGATAGCGCGCCGCTATCCGCCTCTCTGAATGATTTCAATGGGGTAGTTATTTCCTTTAATAATGACATTACGACCGACTCAAGGAACTTGCTAGCCGATCAGCAAAGGGCGCAACAGTTATTAGCTGCCGATCGGGCAAGGTTAGAGGCTCTTAATGCTCAGCTGAATGCGCTGAATGCTGAACTTGAAAGTAAAAAGAGGATGGAAATTATCATCGGCATTTTTACTCTTGGGATTGGTGCCGCCATTATGGAATTAACAGGCTATGTGCAAAGCACGGAGCGGGCGATTGGTCAGGCGCAACAGGAAACGGGGATGCTTTATCAGGAAATAGGACAACTCGGCGCCACCAGTGATGCACTGAACGCATTAACCAAAGGAACCGCTATTTTGTGTGGCCTGACACAATCTCTTCAATATGGTTGGCAAACCGTGACGGCCGAGCTGTCGGAGGTTACCCAACAACAGGTGACTGCGGATTTTCTTATAGTCTCCGTTAATACCGTGCAGGCGAACTGGCAGGAAGTGATGCGCACCGTTGAGCAATTGCAGTAAGGCAAAAACCAATTAACGACTTTGAGGTTTTCATTATGATCATGCAAGCCATTGCAGCTGCGAAAAATGATACTGAATCATCATCAACCAATGCCTTAATGACAGGTATTCAGGGCATCGGTGCTTCATCGATTGCTCAACAGACTTATGCGAGCACTGTATTATGTCAACCCAACATTCATTTAGATATTTTACCTGATCTTCCTGCACAGCAGGCTATTGCGCGCGATCAGGCACAGGAATGGTTGTCCTCGATTAATCCGGCGGCCATCTCTTCTCTGGTGAATGTGCGTAATTTTTCGAATCAGGTGGGGGCTTATGTCGATGCACTTCTTCCGGCGGCTCAAAAATATGACATGGGGGATAAAAGCCAGCTTCCTTATATCCAGCAGGGCATCCAGCAGCTGCTTTCCCTTGCTCAGAAAAACGTTACTTCCACGGGGGTGTTTGTCGATAACGTCCAGGTTTATGTGAATGGGATCAACAGCAGTCAGAGCACATTTAAAGCGGCTAAAGAAACCGTGCAGACGCAAATTACCGGTGATAAAGGGGAAATATCGGCACTCCGGCAGAAGCTAAACGATCTGAATAAACAGATGGATGCAGATATTGTGCAGATTTCGGCGGGCGCGGTGAGCGACATTATAGGGATCGGCATGATTGTCATTGCGGCCACAACAATTATCGAAACCGGTGGGGCAACGCAAACGCTTCTGGCTGCGGGTATTACCCTGGTCGCGGGCGGAACGCTGGCGATGACTATAAGCTCTGCCGATATCGTCAAAGCGCAAAAAGAGTACAGCACAACGTTGACGAATCTCGTCGGGCTTGAATTGGAGGTTGCTGTTTTTGACACGGTTTATAACCAGTTGACGGCCAGTGAAAGACTTTCTCAGTCTGCCATTGATGCCGCTAAGCTGCTGGTCAACGGATGGCAGACCGTTGCTGATAGCTACCAGCAAACGCTGGCCGACCTGCAGCAGAGTTCAAAAGGGTATCTGGCACTGAGGCTGAGCGCGATGAAACGCCAGTGGCAACAGCTAGGCGAGCAGGCGGGAAGCGTGATGCAGTTAGGGCCGCTGCCTTTCAATACTGTTCCCGCAAATGAACTGAAGTCGAGTGCATGACAAGCGAAGATTAATATTTGGCTGCTGCTGCCCGGCAACCGCCGGGCAGACAGGCTTTTTAGAACAGATACCGTCTGTTCAACGTCAGACTGGGGCGTAAAACCGAAATTTCCCCCTCGATGCTGAGCCTGGTCTTCAGCGGACCAGATGTATCGGAAAAACAGAATTCGCGTTCGTAGCAGGCGTCGCAACTTGGGGAGCGGCAAATAAGCTCCCCAGCGGAATGCAGGCAGCGCTGACGATAAAAAAACTTTTTCCAGCGCATATTTTCACTATTCATTTCTACCAGCAGAGGAAAACAGTCGCTCATTAATTCGCGTAACTCCTGACGCGAACTTAACCCCAGATCCTGCCACAGGTGATTAAACGCCAGCGAAACACTGGCGATAATGTTGTGCATCGGGGCCGCACCCGGCGCCATATATCCCGCCAGCCACTGCGCCAGTTGTTGCTGTTCGTCGCAGCGGGTGGCATTCAGCTCGCTCATCAGCTTTTGGCGCAGCAAACAATCGGCGGGCATCGGCTGCGTGGGAGGGGCGAACTGCGCCTGTAGGGCATCCCATTCTGTCACCTGCAGGCCCATCATCAACGGATAACAGCCTTCTCCGTGTGCATAGAGCCACAGCAAACGCCGCAGCCAGTCGTGAACAGGCATCATGCCACCCCCTGTGACGTAGGTTCGGACGGCACATTTTTCCGCCACTGCTGCCACCAGCCGGTCAGCGCCTCGTTAACCGGTTGCCAGGCAAGATCGACGCAGGGTTGAATGCCGCGCGCTTCCAGCTTTTGCCATGGCGCGTAACCGATACGGGCGCAAAATACTGCTTTCACATCGGCCAGCAGATCGAGAACCGCGGCCATACGCGCGTCGCTGTCCTGCAGTTCGCAGTTGTCGCTTCCCTGACAAAACTTCGGCGTAAAACGTTCGTTCACCAGCACCGCGCCCGCCGCCGATAGGCTGTAAATGCGAAAGCGATCGGCATGACCAAAGTGGCAATCAATCGTATCGCCACGTATGGAGGCGACCGCCACCAGACAGGCATCCGGCTCTTCCGATTCGCCGCGCGTGGCAATGCTGGCATGCAACTGCGCCCGGCGGTAAAGCGTTGGCAACCACGGCTGCGGCGATTCTTCAACCGGCGTCAGGGCAAACTGCTGGCTGCGATCTTCTCCGAGCATGCCAATCGCATCAGCGCGGCACTGCTGGCAGTGCGTCATCTGCGGCATCACCTCGGCGCAGCGCTCGCGCACCTGGGCTACCATCTGCGCATCCGGCTCCGGCTGTCCATTCAGGCCAAACACCGTACCGTGCTCCGGGCGAGCGATCAGCGGCATAATATTGTGAATAAAGGCACCGCTGGCGCGAAGTTCACGGCTGACATCGCTCAGGACGCCATCGTTGATGCCGGGGATCAATACCGAGTTGATCTTCACCAGTACGCCTTTCGCCGTCAGGCGACGCACACCTTCAAGCTGGCGGGCAATCAGGATCTCACCGGCTTCACGCCCGCTGTAACGTTCACCGTCCAGCCATAGCCAGGCGTAGATTTGCGCCGCGATATCGGCATCCAGCGTATTGATCGTCACGGTGACATGGTCAACGCCAACATTTACCAGTCTCTCTACCGCATCCGGTAGCATCAGCCCGTTGGTTGAGAGGCAAAGTTTCAGGTCGGGGAGCTGTTCTCGCACCATTTCCAGAGTGGTGAATGTACGTTGAATGTTGGCCAGCGGGTCGCCAGGCCCGGCGATCCCAACTACGGACAATTGCGGGATCGCCGCGGCTACATGGCGAACTTTGGCTACCGCCTGTTCCGGCGTCAGCAGGGATGACGAGACACCGGGGCGCGATTCATTACTGCAATCAAATTTGCGGTTGCAGTAGTTACATTGCAAGTTACAGGCAGGCGCGACCGGCAGATGTATACGGGCATAGCGGTGATGACCGTTTTGCGAGTAGCAGGGGTGCGACGCTACCTTACCGGCAACGACATCAGATAAAGGCTCGCGCTGCCCGGTGTGACAGCGTGAACCACCAGCGGCGGATAAGCAGGAAGTCATGGGCGTACCTAGGTTGTGTGGTCATAACCTCCTGCTGCAAAAGCTGTACCGTTTCTCCTTAATGTAACTTACTGAAAATTAATGTTATAAATTCACCGCGTCGTCGTCTGTTTGTCGAGTTTGTGGCGTTTGGCCGACAATGTGCAGAATGTCACAAAACCTGCGCTACAATCTCGGCATGGCAATGTCCATCGTCTGAATACGATAGGCCACCTGGCGCGGAGTCATTCCCAGCAGGCGCGCGGCTTTTGCCTGTACCCAACCGGCTTTCTCCAGCGCGGCGATCAATCTTTGTCGCTCATCGAGGTTCTGATCGAGCCAGCTCTCTTCGCGCGGCGCACTGGTCTGTGGCGGTTTTGGCAGATTTTCCCTGTGGTGAAACAAAATCACGTCGCGATCGATTAGCCCGCTTTCCGACATGACCGCCGATCGCTCAAGGCAGTTTTCCAGTTCACGCACGTTTCCAGGCCAGCTATAGCTCATCAACAAACGGATCGCACCATCGCTGATGCGCAGCGTGCGGTTCTGGTTTTGCGCGATTTTGCGCACCAGAAAATGCGCCAGCTCGACGATGTCCTCCTGACGCTCGCGGAGCGGGGGCAGGGAGATCGGCATCACATTAAGGCGATAGTAGAGATCTTCGCGAAAATTCCCCAGCCGCACTTCCTCTTCCAGATTGCGGTTGGTGGCGGCAATGATCCGTACATTCACCCGCAGCGTTTCGTCGCCGCCGACGCGCTCCATTTCGCCTTCCTGCAAGATACGCAGCAATTTTGCCTGAAACGAGGCGCTACTTTCGCCGATCTCATCAAGAAACAGCGTACCGCCATCCGCCAGTTCGAAGCGGCCTTTGCGCTGGCGCACCGCGCCGGTAAATGCGCCTTTTTCATGACCGAAGAGTTCACTCTCCAGAAGCGTATCGGGCAGCGCCGCGCAGTTGAATTTGACAAACGGCGCGGCGGCGCGCGGTGAATTGTGGTGGATAGCGTTGGCTATCAGCTCTTTACCGGTTCCGCTTTCGCCACGCACCAGCACGGTGGTGTCCCAGCGTGATACCTGGCGAATAATTTCCAGCGTCTGACGCATAGCCGCGCTTTTACCGACCATGTTTTCAAAGCCAAACGCTCGCGAAGAGGCGCACTCGCGCTGGCTGGCAATCTGCGCGGCAGCAGCACGGGGTGGAGACGCGACGCTGGGCGGTGTCATCAGGCGAACGGTTTGCGCCACCAGATTGGCGACGGTTTCAAGAAAACGCGTGCAGGCGGGCAGCCGCTCCTCGTAACGCGCCATCGGCTGGGCGGCCAGCACGCCGATAGGCTGCGAGTTTGGCCCCATCAGCGGCACGGCGATAAACGGCAAGCTGTAGTCATACAATCCCAGGCGATCGAGAAAACGCCGATCGTCGGAGACACAGGGCAGCACCAGCGACTGTCCCTGCGACAGCACCGTGCCTACCAGCCCTTCGCCCGGACGGTAGCGAATCTGTGAACTGCCGGGAATAAGCTGCTGATCGGCCTCCTGCAAGGCTTCAATGGAAAGGATCGCTTGCTTACTGTCGTACAGACAGATCATCCCGTGCTGCATAAAGGCATCGTTGTGCAGCACGCACAGCACTTCCTGTAGCGTCTGCCCGATCTCCGTCGCGCGGCTTAACACCACACTGATACGCTGCATGGCTGTAAACTGTTGGGAGAGGTCAAAGCGCCAGACGGTTGTACCAGACTCGGTTCGCTGAGTCATAGTGAGCCTCCTGTCAGCGAGTAAAATAATGGGAAACGCAGGATCAGACAGGTGCCTCCCTGAGGGCGTGAGGTCAGTTCTATTGCGCCTCGATGGTGGGCGACCAGCGTCTGGATCAGCCGCAGCTCCATGCCTTTACCGGGCGCATTGAGTGCATCGGGTGAATGGGTGTAGCGCACCTGAATCAGCGGCACATTGTCGTTTAAATAGAACGATAGCCAGCCGCTCTCTTCGCGGGCGTAAAGTTGAGTCTGTACCGTGAAATCACGTAGCTCCGCGGCAATATCCAGGGTTCTGTCGAGCCACAGGCTCAGGCAGGCAAGCAGTTGTGTTCGCTGGCCAAAGCCCACCAGGTCGGGGGATTCCAGCTCAATTTGCAGGTTTTCGCCCTGGTTATATCGGGTGTGATACAGGGCACGCAGATCGTCAAGGAACGGCTGGAGCGGCCAGACTGCCGGGCTTTCCAGCTCCAGCGACGGGCGGCAGCGTTGCAACCGCGCCATCGCTTCTTCGCCTTCACGCCATGCGGCATCCAGCGCCAGATTGCTATGTTCGTCGCCATTTAAGCGGCGTGCGGCGGCCAGCATATTAATTGGGCAATTGAGTTGTACCAGCGCGGCGTCCAGCGATTCGCGGATCGCCGCCAGCAATTTACCGCTGGTTATCTGCTGCTTCAGACGATCAAGACGCCCCTGCTCCTGCTGTTGTTGCTGCTGAGTATTATCGGTGATCACCACCAGCGTGCGCGGCACGGCGCTATCAATAAAGTAGCGGCCTGCTTCTTCGCTGACGCCCGGCAGCGCCCAACAGGTAACGGACAACCAGCGCACGGTGCCGCGCAGCACTACCGGCAGTACCAGGCCCTGCGCCAGCTCCGCCTTATGGGCGGCAAAATTGATTTCGGTGAGCAGTTCTTTACCGCCGCAATCGGCGCAAAAGGTTTTGTAGGCGAGGTTATCCATCACCACCCGATCGCGTTCATCCACCACCACAACCGCCGCCGGAATGTTATTCAGGACGGCTTCGGTCAGCGTCATATGATTGCGTAGCCGTTGTTCCAGCGCGTAGCTGGTGCTGATGTCGCGCTGCATGGCCAGGTAATGTTCGAGTTTGCCGAACGCATTAAACAATGGGGTAATGTCGATTTCCACCAGAAACAGGCTGCCGTCGCGGCGACGATTGATCAGTTGTCCGCGCCACGGACGGTGTTGCAGCAGGGTGTGCCACATATCCTGGTAGATTTCACGCGGCGTCTGCTTACTGGCAAGCAGGCGCGGGTTTTGCTGCAACAACTCTTCCAGTTCATACCCCGACTGGCGACAAAACGCGGGGTTGGCGTAGAGAATGTGGGCATCGGCATCGGTCAGTGAAATCGCGACGGGCGCCTGTTCAACCATGGTGAAAAACAACCCGGGATGCTGTTGTGAGAGCGCTCCGGCGATCTCGGCGGGCGCGGTGGCGTCCATCATCATATTCAGGGTCATCACAAACTCCTGTGGTCAACATGGAAATGTCGCAGTTATGACAATTTGTGCCACCTGTCGACTTTCGTCCGAACATAAACGGACGCTCGTTAACCATGCAAAGGGTGCGCCTTTGGCCCGCATTACTCGCCGTAAGATTGATCCAGATCCCTGTTTGCTGCCGATTTTTAGCCTTTTGCCCTCGGGTTGTGCGCGGCAGCGACCAATCGGTCGGGTTAAGAAGCGCCGCCCTGGTGCATAACAGACCAATACGGTGCAGTTCTTGCACGGAAAAAAACTGGCACAGCCTTCGCAATATCTTTTGTGGTAGCCGCCTGTTCAGGGCGGATTCATACTTTTTCTCACAGGAGCACGCGATGGCTAACATTGGAATTTTTTTCGGTACCGATACGGGCAAAACCCGCAAGATTGCCAAAATGATCCACCAAAAACTGGGTGCGGCGGCCGATGCGCCGGTGAATATCAACCGTACCGATCTCGACACGTTTCTTTCCTATCCGGTACTGCTTCTGGGGACGCCGACGCTCGGCGACGGGCAACTGCCAGGGCTGGATGCGGGATGTGAGGAGGCGTCATGGGGAGAGTTTGTCGCTCAGCTTGATAGTCACAGCCTGAGCGGCAAAACCGTGGCGCTGTTCGGTCTTGGCGATCAGGTGGGTTACCCGGATAACTTTGTCAGCGGCCTGCGCCCGCTGTATGACGCGCTGAAAAACAGCGGGGCGCAGATTGTCGGCCACTGGCCGAATGAAGGGTATGAATTCAATGCCTCATCGGCGCTGGAAGCGGATAAATTTGTCGGCTTAGCGATCGATCAGGACAATCAGTATGACCTGACCGACGAGCGCCTGGATGCCTGGCTGGAAACGCTTAAACCGGTGTTTTTGTAAATGATATGGCCGGGTAACACTGTGTTTACCCGGCATTGTTGTTCTGAGGGTGAAATTACCCCGTCTCCACGCTACGGGTTAACGTCGCCAGCCACTGGCGCTGGTATTGCTGCTGGTTTTGGCGAACCAAATAGCTTCGTGCTTTTTCCAGTGCCTCCGCCTGCGGCATCGGCGCAGCGTCACGGATCGCTTCGCACCATATCAGATGCCAGCCGAGGCGGGTTTCGATAGGGGCGCTGAGGCCATTCTCCGCCAGCGCAAACAACGCGGCGTCGAGTTCGGGATAGAGCACCCCTTGGCTTATCCAGCCCAAACGTCCGCCTTCCAGCGCGCTGGGGCAGTGGGAGTAGCGCTGTGCCAGCCGGGCAAAGTGCTGGCGCGAGACGCTAATGTCCTGATGAAAACAGCGGATCTGGCGCTGCACTGCGGCATCGTCATTATCGACCGTCAGTAACAGGTGAGATGTCAGCCGCTGTGGCGGGCGCGTAAACTGCGCCTGATGTTTCTCATACCAGGCCAGCACGTGTAAATCGTCCGGCAGCGGGGCGCGCGCGGCAATCTCGGCGAACTGCCACTCCATGCGGGCATGATGTCGGACCACTGTCTGCCGCTCGTCAGCAGAAAAATGCCCGCCATCCAGCCAGCTTGCCAGCGAGGTTTCGACACTCTGCAGCACGCTATCCGGCAGGGGGGCACCGGCGGCAACTTCTACCACAGCCTGTTCCAGTTGGCACTGGCGGGTGAAGGCATCGTCAAACGCGGTTTGCCGATCGGCAGGAATGTGTTCCGGTTCGCACTGCCAGCGCGTTATCGCCAGCCGCCGCCGGGCGAAGCGTTGCCACGGTGTCATACGTCGTCCTCCAGCAGGATCATGGCGCTGGAGGGCACCTGAAACCAGCGCCCGGAAAACGTGACGGTATAATTATCTCCACCTTCGCCCTGGTTTGTTCCTTCAATACGGCCATGTTCTCCGGCGGCGATCGCCACTTCGCCATTTACCGACAGCGCGTGGCGACAGGCAACCCGATCGCCATACTGAAACTGCCCGGCGTGCCACGGCACGGAAAGTGGCAGTAGCTCCTGCTCGCGGCAGCCAACCACCAAATCATCATCGAGAAAATGTACCTGATAGATAATCTGATCCATCAAAAACGTGCCCCATTCACGGATAAAACCGGTACTACCGCGACGAACCAGCAGGTCGCCGCGCGCAAAGCCGCGCATGGTGCCGTCATTGCGAATGGCGCGGGTAACGCGCACCTCTTCGCCAAAATCGAATTTTTGTCTCATGGAGTACGCTCCGGAAGGTAGTGCTGATAGCTCTCCGTCAGCAACCGGCGCGCCAGCAACCACGGGGCGCGGGGCACATCTTCAAGCATATTGCACAGCGGTACGTTTTGCCGCAGCCGCTGGTGAAACTCCCGCAGCACAGGCAGGCAGCAGTGGCGCAGCACCATCGGGTCATACGGCACGCTAAAGAATTCAAAAAAGGACTCGGCGGTATCGAGCTCATCCACGCCGGGAATTTGATAAAACCACTCCATCGTCAGCCCCTCGCAAAGTGTGCGGATTCCCCGCACAGCGCATCGTAAATTGCCACCAACTCATCCTCTTTCGGTGAGCGTTTCCAGCGCTCGGCAAAGCGGCGGATCGCTGGCAGCAGCAGATCGATTTGCAGGTTATCGAGGTGATACCCCATGCGGGCGAAGACGCCATCTACCGCCTGGCGACCGGAGTGTTTGCCCAGCACCAGCCGGTACTCGCGCCCCATCAGCGCCGGATCAATCGCCTGATAACTTTCGCGATCGCGCAGCAGCGCGGCAACATGAACACCGGATTCATGGGTGAACACCTGCGAACCGACCAGCGGTTGCTGCGGATCAATCGCCCGCTGTGTCGCGTCGGCCACGGTCTGGCACAGGGACGGCAGGCGCGTAAAATCAACGCCGCAATCCCGCTGCAGGCAGCGGCTCAGGCTCAGCGCAACGGTTTCCAGCGCGGCATTGCCTGCGCGTTCGCCCAGCCCGAGCACTGTCGTGTTGACGCTGGAGGCTCCGGCGCGCACCGCCGCCAGCGTATTTGCGGTCGCCAGCCCCAGATCGTTGTGGGCGTGCATTTCGATTTCACCCGGCCAGTATTCGGCAAGCGCCCGAATACGGGTGGTGGTGGTAAAGGGATCGAGCAGGCCGAGAGTGTCGGCGAAACGTAGCCGTTTCGCGCCCGCCTCGCGGGCAATATCGGCAATCTGGTTCAGCGTCCGATCGCTGGCGCGTGAGGCATCCTCACAGCCGACACAGACCTGCATGCCCAGCGTCCGCGCTTGTGCAATCAGCGAGCCCAGTTTATCGAGCAACTGTGGCAGCGGTTCGCGCAGCTTGTACTGGCGCAGCTTATCCGAAGCGGGCAGGGAGATATCCACCCAGTCCATACCAAGATCCGCGCTCTGGTGGATCTCATCGCGGTTCATCCGACACCAGGACATCAGCGTTGCAGCGGGTAAATGCCGGCGCACCTGCAAAATGCGCTGGCGCTCCTCGTCGCCCATCGCTGGCGTACCGACTTCGAGCGCGGTAATGCCCGCCGCAAACAGCGCCTCGGCGATGGCGATTTTCTCACTGGCGAGAAACGCGACACCCGGACTCTGTTCGCCGTCACGCAGAGTGGTGTCGTTGATAAGCACATTCATGCTCGCCGCCTTAGCCGTATAACGGCGCAAATGCTGATTCAGCCGCCCCGGGTTTCCCCTCCTGCCAGTAGGGCGAGAGCATCCGCAGACGGGCTATAATCGTTGGCAGGGTATCGATCACGTAGTCGATCTCTTTCTCACGCGTGTAGCGTGACAGCGAAAAACGAATACTGCCGTGCGCGGCGGTGTAAGGAATGTTCATCGCCCGCATGACATGCGAAGGTTCCAGCGAACCGGAGGTACAGGCGCTGCCGCTCGACGCCGCAATTCCCGCCTGGTTCAGCAGCAATAAAATGGCTTCCCCTTCGATAAACTCAAACGCCAGATTGGTGGTGCCTGGTACGCGCGGCTGGTTACCGCCCATGGCCATCACGGAAGGCACCTGCGCGATAAGCCCTTCCTGCAGTCGATCGCGCAGTTGCGCCAGCGAGGAGGCACCCGGCAGATGGATCTGCGCCAGTTCGCAGGCTGTGCCCATGCCGACGATCCCGGCGATGTTTTCCGTTCCTGCGCGGCGTCCGCGCTCCTGATGGCCGCCGCGCAACAGCGGACGAAAACGCGTTCCGCGCCGCAGATAGAGGCAGCCGACACCTTTCGGCCCGTGCAGTTTGTGCGCCGAGCAGGAGAGCATATCGATCTGCGTGCGGCCAATATCCAGCGGAATTTTGCCGACCACCTGTACCGCATCGCAGTGGAACAGCGCGCCGTGCTCCTGCGCCATGGCCGCCATTTCAATCACCGGAAACAGCACGCCGGTTTCGTTGTTCGCCCACATCACGCTGACCACCGCCACCCGAGAACTGAGCGCCTGGCGGTACTGCTCCATATCCAGCGCGCCGTCGCTATTCACGCCAATGCGGTGGATCAGGTAACCCTGGCGCTCCAGGTGTTCGCAAACGGCGAGCGTGGCCGGGTGCTCCACCGCGGAGGTGATGATTTCCCGGCGCTCCGGCATCAATTCCACGCAGGCATGCAGCGCGGTTGACGTGGCTTCGGTCGCGCAGGAGGTGAAAATAATCTCGCTGGCATGATCGGCGCCAAGCAGGGTGGCAACCTGCTGGTGCGCGCGCTCAAGGGCCACACGGGAAGGTGTGCCGAAATCATGAATCGAAGAGGGGTTGCCATAATGCTCGGTCAGAAAGGGCATCATCGCTTCCAGCACCATCGGATCGATTCGCGTGGTGGCGTTGTTATCCAGATAAACCTGTTTCATGTTTTTTCCCCTCTGTTAATACGCTGCGGCTTCAGCGGCCACGACTTCCATATAACAGCCGGTGCGTTCCATCAGTTTTTGCTGTAACCAGGCGAGCGTCATGTCGGTCATCATGCAGCCGCTACAACTGCCGGAGAGGCTGACCGTGACTTTATGATTTGCCACGCTGAGCAATGCCATATCGCCGCCATCGGCCTGAATATGCGGGCGCAGTTCAGTGATGGCATCAACCACTTCCTGCCAGTGCGGATCTTTGGTTGTCGCAACCGGCGCGGCGACCTGCGGGTGCTGCGCGAGAATATCGGCCAGCGCCAGTTCGATTTTTTCATGACACGAAGTACAGCCGCCGCCTGCTTTGGTGTAGTTGATCACCTCTTCCAGCGTGGTCAGTCCGTTGCTTAGCACCGCGCGGCGAATCTGTCCTTCATCCACGCCAAAGCACTTACAAATCAGTGCGCCTTCTTCGTGGTCATCTTCCAGCGTTTCACCACGGTAGTTGGCGATGGCAGCGCGCAGCGCTTCCTGGCCCATGACCGAGCAGTGCATTTTTTGCGGCGGTAAACCGTCAAGATAATCGGCAATTTGTTGGTTGGTGACCTGTTCGGCCTGCGCCAGCGTGCGGCCGATAATCAGTTCCGTTAAGGCGGAAGAAGAGGCAATTGCGCTGCCGCAACCAAAGGTCTGAAACCCGGCCTCAAGAATGGTTTCATCTTGCGGATCCACTCGCAGCATCAGCCGTAACGCATCGCCACAGCTTAACGATCCCACATCACCCACGGCGTTGGCGTTTTCCACCACCCGGGCGTTACGGGGATTAAAAAAATGTTCTTTCACTTTCTCGGAGTAATTCCACATGCTTTTGGCTCCCAGTATGTATGACGGAATGCGCCGGAGCGCATTACACCGTGTCAATCAACAGCGGGTAATATCGTTGAAGCAAAAGCAGTACCAGAAGATGAAGTCTTTATATTTCAATGGGATGATTTTTACACCTGACATAAAACTGCGAACTATGTCGCAGTTTTATGTTGTCTTTGTCACAGAGCTGACACAGAAAAGGCATCAGCGCTCATCCTCTTCCTGCCACTCATCTTCCTCCAGCAGCCCGGCTAAGCGATCGGTATTGCGGCTGCGCGCACTTCTTCGCTGCTCTTTGTCGTACCAGTAGTGTTGGATTTCCTGCAACAGTCCGACAATCGTGGTATCTGCCGGAACGCGCACCGCGCGCACGCCGACCTGTAAAAGCTGGCGAAAAACCGCCTCGCCGATCGCCACGCAGTAGAGCGTCACGCAATCCTCCAGCGCGTTAATCCGGCGGGTCAGTTTCTCCTGCTGATGGCCGGGCAGTACCGAGAAATCCACCACCCGCAGCAAGGTGATGTCATCCTCTTTGACCCCGTACACCACCAGCCTCGGTGTCGCGCCGAAATGCTGATCGACATGGTGGTAATCGGAACTGGCAAAGGCCACTCTCATCGACCATTCACTGTCGCAAATGGTGCTGAATTGTCGGTTAACATGTTGCATAGTCACCTCCCGAAGATGCGGGTTCGTAAAAACGCTGGCGCAGCGGCGAGTGATAAGCGGCAAGATGATGGTGGCGATCGCGCAGCGCATTCGCCAGCTCAAACAAGGTGTCGCGCATCCCGGCGTAACCCTGGCGCACGCGGCGAAACTCGCCCAGACGGTCGAACAGGGGGAAACCGGCGCGCACCAGCGGAATGTCGAACTGCCCGGCCAAATCAGCGGCGTGAGAATTAGAGACGAGCAGCGATGCAGGCGTTTCACACAACAGATCCTGCATATCCTCCAGATCGCCGATAATGACTTTTTCGACCGGCAGATCCTGCAACCCTTTCTGGCTCACCGGCGCCACCACCGGGCCGGGCACCATGCCCATATCGCGGGCGAAATCGCACCAGGCGGCGAGCAGATCGCCCTCGGCGGCCAGCGCGACAGGCGCGCCCTGCAACCACATATGACAATCGATCATCGCATCCTGCAGCTGCCCGCGCTGGCGCTCGATCCACGCCGGAACATCGCGCCCGGAGAGGCGCTTCAGTTGATGAATAAACGTATCGCACTGGCTCATGGTCATCAGATGCGGCAGGGTGACCACTTCCGCATGGCTGCGCTGCGCCAGCAACTGCGCGGCGCGGGAGAGGGAAACGCCAATGGCGAACGTGCCAAGACTCTGTCCCATCTGTTCAATCAGCCGCAGGTTGCTGCCGCCCTGGGTAATCGGCGAGAAATCCCCGCTGGCGAGATGGCCATCCAGCGACTGGGAAAGATCCGGCACCATCACCGGCTGCAGGCCAAATGCCTCGACATAACTTCGCAGCAGCTCAATGTCGCCCGGCGTAAGCAAATGGCTGAGCAGCAGGTTCACGCGGCGATTGCGCACGCCCGGCTGCGGTTTTTCCGGCACCCACTGTTCAACCATGCTCTCCAGCACCGCGCTGTAGCCGTTTTCCAGGCTGCCGTAAAAATCCGGCGTGTTGACGGTCAGCAGCGCCACCCCTTTATGGCGCGGATATTCATCGCGGAACTGGCGCACCACGCGCGAAATATCGCTGCCCTGCGCCTCGGAAAGGCCAGTGCTCAGCAGAACAATCGCTTTCGGGTTGTTGCGTGAACACAGCACATTCAGCGCGGTAAAGATATTCTCATCGGCGCCCATAATGGTTGATGTCGGGTCCATTGCCGTCGATTGCAGCGGGATCGGATCGTGAAAATGCTGGATAAAAAAGACCTTCGCGAAGGCGCTGCACCCCTGAGCGCCATGAACCAGCGGAATGCTCTGTTCAAAGCCCATGCTCGCCAGAATCGCGCCCAGCGGCTGGCCACTTTTTACCGGGCTGACGGCCAGCGGCTTTTTACTACGGATAATTTCTGCCATTGCAGGCTCCTTATTGCCACGGTGCGCGGGAATGGGTTTGCGGCCAGACCGGGCTTTCCATGGTCAGGCAGAGCTGTTCGGCCAGCGTGACAATGCCGCGGTAGCCGGCAAAGGCGTGCTCGCGCTCCTGATTGATATCGAGGAACGGCAGCCGCGCTTTGTAGGCGGTGTACATATTGCGTCCCCCGGCGATCATCATGTCCGCCTTGTAGCGGTAAACCACGTCCAGCAGCGAGCGGGCGTTACCTTCATCAAGCATCAGCGCGTCGGCGCCCATCAGTTCGCGGATGCGCTGTTTATCCTCTTCGGTGGATTTGCGCGTGCCGGTCGCCACCACTTCCATGCCCAGATCCTGAAGCGCCGAGACCACCGACCAGGATTTCACGCCGCCGGTATAGAGCAGCGCTTTGCGCCCGCGCAGACGCTCGCGCAGCGGGGCCAGCGCCTGATCTGTTCGTTGTTCTTCGCGGGCAATGAGCTGTTCGGTGCGCTGCATCAGATCGCGGTCTCCGGTCAGCGCCGCCAGTTGGCGCAGGGCGTCAGAGGTGGCGCGAACACCATAAAAACTGCCTTCAAACCACGGCGTGCCGTAGCGCTGCTCCAGCGAGCGGGCGACGTTGATCAGCGCCCTGGAGCAGACCAGCATATTGACCTGCGCCCGGTGCAGCGTCTGGATTTCACTGAAGCGCCCGTCGCCGGAGAGGCTGCCGAGCACGCGAATACCCAGCTCATCGAGCAGCGGCTGAATATGCCAGAACTCTCCGGCAATATTGAATTCGCCAATCAGCCCGATATCGTGGCGGTGCGCCGGGGCAAAAGGGGTATCTTCCGGCCACGGCGCGGGTTCACGCCCGCCAATCACCTTTTTCACCATCACTTCACCGGCCAGCCGGTTGCCGAGATTTTTGCTGCCGTAAAACCCGGCGACATCAACGGCAATCACCGGTACGCCGGTGGCGGTTTCTGCCGCCTGGCAGACGGCTTCGATATCGTCGCCCTCCATCGCGGGAACGCAGGTGTTATAGATAAAGACGGCGGCCGGGTGGTAGCGGTTGACGATGTGGCGCACGGCATGGAACAGGCGGCGCTCGCCGCGTCCCATGATCACATCCTGTTCGCTCAGATCGGTGGTAAAACCCAGCCGGTTGATCGCCGGGCCGGAACTGAAGCTGCCGCGGTTATCCCATGAGCTACCGGTACAACCAATGGGGCCGTGCACCATGTGGGCAACATCGGAGAGTGGCAGCAGGGTGATCTGCGCACCGTCAAAGGCGCAGCCGCCCGCTGTTGCGCCGGGTTTCGGCGCGCTGCAGCCGGATTTCTGTTTATGGTTGTGCTCGCAGGCAGGTTCATCGAGCAAAGCCAGGATCTCGTTCCCCTTCATCATCACCTCATTATCTGGTTGGGTTGTAGCAGAAGGTGCAATTCGCGAGCCAGCAATGAGCGATTGATTTTTAAGAGAAAAAAAGTGTCGGTTTTGCAACAAAGCAGACAATTGGCGCAATGTTCACGCAAAAAAAATCCCCCGAAGGGGATGAATTCAGAACACCCGTTCTTCCAGCGGGTTGGCGCGCTCAAGGCGTTTTGCCAGCCACGGCGGCAGTTGCCCGTTGAGTAGCGTTTTGATGGCGTCGCACTGCGAGGTAATGGTCTGACCGGGGGCGACTTTCATCGGATGGATATTGTGGCGGATTAGGCGGGCAGCGGCGGGGCCGCCAATCGCTTCGCAGAACAGCAGATGGCAATCGCCGAGCAGTTGCGCGCGGCTCTCGTTGGGCTCTTTGTCCTGCGGGCTAGCGGCGTAACGGCGTAAGTCATACAGCCAGCCGCCCTGGTCATCAAAGGCATAAATAAAAAACAGCCGCCCCTGGCCGAAATGGCCGTTGATTGCCAGCCCATCCTGCGAGCAGAAGGCGACAATCAACTGCGGGCGACGCGCCGCGTGCTCGATCGCGCGCAAATGGCTGGGCAGATCGCCTTTCAGGCACGCTTTTACCCGCGCCCAGCGCCCGGCGGACATTAAGGCTTCCTCATGAGGAAAGCGCTGCTCCAGATGGCGTTGATCCAGCGAGGCCAGCAGCTCCGGCGTCAGCGCCTCATCGCAGTCGCCGGTCAGCCACGCCATGATTTGCGCGGGTTGCAGTTCCGGCAGCGCCTGGAAAAGCGCCAGCATCCGCCAGAAAAGGGTATCGTTGTTGGACATTGCGCAACTCCTTATACCAGGGCGTCGCGGGTGGCGCGCAGGCTAATGGGAAATGAGGGCCGTCCGGGTTGCAGATTGACGTAATAGCGGCGACCGCCCTCAAGAGAAATTGCACCGCCCCAGCGTTCCGGGGAGTCGTGCTCAACGTCCAGGATTTTCGCTTCCAGATCCTGTTTGGCGATATAGCAGTAAAGATCCGCGCCGCGCTGGCGAATAGTAACGACCGGCATAGTGCCTCCCTGAGCCCCGCGCAAGGCGGGGCTGTGATGGTTAACGGATAAGATCGAAGCTGTAGTCGGTTTTGCCGAGCTTGATGGTCTCTCTGTCGACTTTCTCCAGCACCGCATTAACCAGCGTGGTGAGGATACTCATGGCCCCTTCGTAACCCCAGGTGGTCTGGCGGTGCAGATGGTGGCGATCGAACAGCGGGAACCCCAGGCGGATCAGCGGCACTTCAAACTGCTCACCCTTCGCCAGCGTATCGCGCTGGATAAACTTGGCGTAGGAGTTGCCGATCATAAAGTCCGGCTGACGGGTAAACATCAGCGAGCGGAAATGCCACAAATCGCAGTTGATAAAGACTTCGCTCTCTTTCCCGTACGGCGAGGCTTCAAGCATTTTCTTCATCGCTTTCTGCCAGCGCTTGCTGCCGTTATGGCACAGAATCACCGTCGGTTCGCAGCCCAGTTCCAGCAGGAAGCGGGTCAGCCCCATGACAAAATCCGGGTCACCGAACAGGCCGAATTTCTTGCCGTGCAGCCAGGTGTGGGAGTCGAGCATCATATCCACCAGCCGACCGCGTTCCAGCGCTAAGCTATCCGGAATGGCTTTGCCGGTTAACTGGCTTACCGTCATCAGCAGCTCGTCGGTTCCGGCCAGCCCCATTGGGATTTGCACCTCGGTAGCGGGCTGGTTCCAGCTTTCCTGCACCACTTTTTTGGTTTTCACCAGTTGCCAGGGTTGCAGCAGCAGGGTGTCGATAGCGTCAGGCGCTTCGCGCATCTCCTGCTGGGTCGTACCGCCCGCATACATGTGGTAATGCCCGTCAGCCGGGGTATCCAGCACTTCGGAGGGATCGGAAAGCAGGCTGCACGGCACGTCCATTTGCTCCATCATGCGTTTCAGCACGCGGAAATTACCGAGATAGGTTTCAAATCCGCTGACCAGATTGATACGCGGTAATTTGCCCGGTTGTCCGCTGTAATCGGCGGTAAAGGTACGGGCGAAGCCCTCAAACATATTGTCCCAGCCGGTGATATGGCTGCCGATAAAGCTTGGCGTGTGCGCGTAAGGCACCGGGATCGCCGCGTCGATAAAGCCGTCTTTTTTGGCGTTAGCAATAAACGCCTGCAGGTCGTCGCCAATGACCTCCGCCATACAGGTGGTGGAGACGGCAATGATTTCCGGCTTGTAGAGGGCGCTGGCGTTCTGCAACCCGATGTTCAGGTTGTTGTTGCCGCCGAATACTGCCGCATCTTCCGTCATCGAGTCAGAAACACAGGCAATCGGCTCTTTAAAGTGACGGTTAAAATAGGTGCGGAAATAGGCCACGCACCCCTGGGAGCCGTGAACATAGGGCAGGGTATTGGCAAAGCCCAGCGAGCACAGTACCGCACCCAGCGGCTGGCAGGCTTTGGCCGGATCGATAGTCAGCGCTTCGCGTTGAAAGTTAAGCGCTTCATACTCGGCGGTGGTGGTCCATTGAAAGACCTCCTGCACGCGCGCCGGATCGTGGGCTTCTTCCAGTTGCCGTTTATCTTTAAACAGCATCTGGTACGCATCCTGTTCAAACAGTGGATGACAGTTTTGAATTTTCTCAGCACTTTGGCTCATGGTGTTCTCCTCCCGCGCCACAAATCGGTGAACAGACGGGATAACAGGATTAAAATCAGGCGGATTTCAGCCACGGCGCGGTCAACTGGCCCCACGCGGGGTTGTTGATCGTCATATCCATATCGCGGGCGAAGATGGCAAAGCCGTCATAACCGTGATAGGGGCCGGAGTAATCCCAGGAGTGCATCTGGCGAAACGGCACGCCCATTTTCTGGAAGATGTACTTCTCTTTAATGCCGGAGCCGATCAGATCCGGCTTCAGCGCTTTGACAAAGGCTTCCAGTTCATAACTGCTGGCATCGTCGAACAGCAAGGTGCCTTCTTTCAGATCCGGCAGGGTGCGGTCGTAGTCATCGTTGTGGGCGAATTCATAACCCGCAGCGATAATTTCCATCCCCAGATCTTCATAAGCGCCAATCACATGGCGAGGACGTAAACCGCCCATATACAGCAGCACTTTGCGGCCTTCCAGACGCGGACGGTATTTGGCGATGATGGCGTCGTTCTGCGCCTGATATTTGGCGATCACCGCTTCGGCGTTGGCGCGAATGGTGTCATCAAACATATCGGCGATTTTGCGCAACGATTCGGCGACTTTGGTCGGACCGAAGAAGTTGTACTCCATCCACGGGATACCGTGTTTCTCCTCCATATGGCGGGAGATGTAGTTCATTGAGCGGTAGCAGTGCACAAGGTTGAGTTTGACGAACGGCGTGTTCTCCATCTCAACCAGCGTGCCGTCGCCGGACCACTGCGCCACCACGCGCAGGCCCATCTCTTCGAGCAAAATGCGCGACGCCCAGGCATCGCCGCCGATGTTGTAATCGCCGATGATCGCCACGTCATAAGGACCGGCCTCAAACGGCTTGCCTTCGCGGTTATCCAGTACCCAGTCGCGGATCACGTCGTTGGCAATGTGGTGACCGAGTGACTGGGAAACGCCGCGAAAACCTTCGCAGCGCACCGGAATGACCGGTTTATTGATGGCTTTGCGGCTGGCGTTGGCAACGGCTTCAATGTCGTCGCCAATCAGGCCGACCGGGCATTCGGACTGAATGGAGATCCCTTTGGTCAGCGGGAACAGCGTCTCCATCTCTTCAATCAGTTTGGTCAGCTTTTTATCGCCGCCAAACACGATATCGCGCTCCTGAAAATCGGAGGTAAAGTTGAGCGTACCGAAGCTATCCACACCGCTGACGCCGGTGTAGTAGTTACGCCTCCCGGCGCGGGAGTACTGACCGCAGCCGACCGGGCCGTGGGAGATATGGGCCATATCTTTGATCGGCCCGAATACCACCCCTTTAGAACCGGCGTAAGAGCAACCGCGCACGGTCATTACGCCGGGCTGCGACTTACGGTTGGAGATGATGCATTTCCCGACGCTTTCCATCTCCGGGTCGCTCACCATCATGTGCTTTCTGCGTTCTTTGCGCGTTTTTTCCGGAAAGATCTCCAGCACTTCCTGGATGATCTCCAGATTACGTTCGCCTGTTGCATTGCTCATAGTCGTCTTCCTGTAGGCGGGCGTGCATCAAACCGCGTTTTCTTCTGCGGCGGTTTTACCGATAATGCTGGTGTCTTCTACATCCATAATGCCGAATTCCATCAACAGCTCTTCCAGTTCGTCCATGGTGATGGGCGTTGGCACGACCATTTTGGTGTTGTTGACGATCTTGTTCGCCAGCGTGCGGTATTCATTGGCCTGGTTGCATTGCGGATCGTACTCAATCACCGTCATACGGCGGATTTCAGCGCGCTGCACGATGTTGTCGCGCGGCACGAAGTGGATCATCTGGGTGCCGAGTTTTTCCGCCAGCGCTATGATCAGCTCATCTTCGCGGTCGGTCTGACGGGAGTTACAGATCAGCCCGCCAAGGCGCACTTTGCCGGATTTGGCGTATTTCACGATGCCTTTAGAGATGTTGTTGGCGGCGTACATCGCCATCATTTCGCCGGAGCAGACGATGTAGATCTCCTGCGCTTTGTTTTCGCGAATCGGCATGGCGAACCCCCCGCACACCACGTCGCCCAACACGTCGTAAAAGACGAAATCGAGGTCGGGAACATAGGCGCCTTCTTCTTCCAGGAAGTTGATGGCGGTAATTACCCCGCGACCAGCACAGCCAACGCCTGGTTCCGGGCCGCCGGATTCTGCGCAGCGTACGTCGCCGTAACCGATTTGCAGCACATCTTCCAGTTCAAGGTCTTCCACGGAGCCGACTTCAGCCGCCATCTCCATAATGGTGTTCTGCGCTTTCGCATGCAGGATCAGACGAGTGGAGTCTGCTTTCGGGTCGCAGCCGACGATCATTACTTTCTTGCCCATCTCCGCCAGCGCGGCGACCAGGTTTTGCGTGGTAGTGGATTTACCGATACCACCTTTGCCGTAAATGGCACATTGACGCATGGTCATGGTGTTTCTCCTGTTGGTTGTGTGAGTGGCAATTGCCTCACTCTGTTGTGCAGGGAACATACCAGCCGCGCCATTTCATTTAATCTGTTGATTTTAAAGACATTGATGTTTTCGCTGCCGCAAAAAGAGGGACAAAGAGTAAACAATCGCCTTACCAATTGTTCGAAACAGAACAATTCCGCACATCGTTTCTGTACGTTGGGGGACCACCCACGGCGGTGCGACACTTTGTCGGCAGTTCAACAGGATGTCGCGTCCGCTGTCTTGTTTCATGCAACCGTTTTGGCATGGTTGCCGTTAATGCTTTGTTTATAAAGGGATAAATGAGCTGGCACAGGCTGTGCAACGGCTGTTGGGAGATGACCTCTTACAGTCGAGGAATGAGCAATGTCCGGAAAGATGAAAACAATGGATGGCAACGCGGCAGCGGCATGGATTTCGTATGCTTTTACTGATGTCGCCGCGATTTACCCCATAACCCCCTCAACGCCGATGGCGGAAAACGTCGATCAGTGGGCGGCTGACGGCAAAAAAAATCTGTTTGGCCAGCCGGTGCGTTTAATGGAGATGCAGTCGGAAGCGGGCGCCGCTGGTGCCGTACACGGCGCGTTGCAGGCCGGGGCGCTGACCACCACCTATACCGCTTCGCAGGGGCTGCTGTTAATGATCCCCAATCTGTACAAAATCGCCGGTGAGCTGCTGCCCGGCGTGTTTCACGTCAGCGCCCGCGCGCTGGCAACTAACTCGCTGAACATTTTCGGCGATCATCAGGATGTGATGGCGGTTCGCCAGAGCGGCTGCGCAATGCTGGCGGAGAGCAACGTTCAGCAGGTAATGGATCTCTCGGCGGTGGCGCACCTTTCTGCCATTAAAGGTCGCGTACCTTTTATTAACTTCTTTGACGGTTTTCGTACTTCCCACGAGATCCAGAAAATCGAAGTGCTGGAGTACGACGATCTGGCACCGCTGCTGGATACCGACGCGCTGAACCGCTTTCGCCGTAACGCCCTGAACCCGGATCATCCGGTGATCCGCGGTACCGCGCAAAACCCCGATATCTATTTCCAGGAGCGGGAAGCGGTCAACCGCTACTATGATGCGCTGCCGGAGATCGTCGAAAACTACATGACGGACATCTATCGCCTGACGGGGCGCGAATACCACCTGTTTGATTACTACGGTGCAGACGATGCCGATCGGATTATTGTGGCGATGGGTTCGGTATGTGACACCATTTCCGAAGTAGTGGACGCGCTGATCGACAGCGGTGAAAAAGTTGGCCTGGTGACAGTGCATCTGTTCCGGCCTTTTTCGCTGTCGCACTTTTTCGCCAAAATCCCGAAAAGCGTTAAACGTATTGCGGTGCTCGATCGCACCAAAGAGCCTGGCGCGCAGGCGGAACCGTTGTGCCTGGATGTGAAAAACGCCTTTTATCACCAGCATGACGCGCCGCTGATTGTTGGCGGGCGCTATGCGCTGGGCGGTAAAGATGTGCTGCCGGGACATATTGTCTCGGTGTTTGAGAACCTGAAAAAACCGCTGCCGAAAGATGGCTTTACGGTGGGGATTTTCGACGATGTGACGCACACATCGCTGCCGGTGCCTTCTCATGAGGTCCACGTTTCCCGCGAGGGGATCACCGCCTGTAAATTCTGGGGGCTGGGTTCCGACGGTACGGTCAGCGCCAACAAGAGCGCCATCAAGATCATCGGTGATAAAACGCCGATGTATGCGCAGGCCTACTTTGCCTACGATTCGAAAAAATCCGGTGGTATTACCGTTTCGCACCTGCGTTTTGGCGAACGGCCGATTACCTCGCCGTATCTGATCCACCGCGCGGATTTTATCGCCTGCTCGCAGCAATCCTACGTCGATAAGTACGATCTGCTGGAAGGGCTGAACGCTGGTGGCACCTTCCTGCTGAACTGCACCTGGTTTGGCGAAGAGCTGGAGACGCGGCTGCCAAACGGTATGAAGCGTTATATCGCCCGCCAGGGAATCCGTTTTTACACCCTCAATGCGGTGGATATTGCCCGCAAGCTGGGGCTGGGCGGACGCTTTAACATGCTGATGCAGTCGGCATTCTTCAAACTGGCGGAGATTATTGATCCGCAAGCGGCGTCCGATTACCTGAAGCAGGCAGTCGAGAAATCCTACGGCAGTAAAGGGCAAAAAGTGGTGGATATGAACAATGCCGCCATTGATCTGGGGATGGAAGCCATTCAGGAAGTGATGGTGCCGGAACGCTGGGCGACGCTGGAAGATGACATAGTGGAAGAGACGCGGATGATGCCGGATTTTATCCGCGACATTCTCGAACCGATGAACCGGCAGAACGGCGACAAACTGCCGGTCAGCGCCTTTGTCGGTATGGAGGACGGAACATTTCCGACGGGAACCGCGGCGTGGGAGAAACGCGGCATTGCTTTGCAGGTGCCGGTGTGGAACCCCGAAGGCTGTACCCAGTGCAATCAGTGCGCCTTTATCTGCCCGCATGCCGCCGTCCGTCCGGCGCTGCTGAATCAGGAAGAGCGCGATGCTGCGCCGGTCGCGTTGTTGAGTAAAGCGGCGCAGGGGGCGAAAGAGTACGACTATCATCTGGCCATTTCGCCGCTCGATTGTTCCGGTTGCGGCAACTGTGCCGATATCTGCCCGGCGAAGGGCAAAGCCCTTACGATGCAGCCGCTGGAGAGCCAGTTAGCGATGCAACCGGTGTGGGATTACGCGCTGGCGCTGTCGCCCAAAAGCAATCCGTTCAACAAAACCACGGTCAAAGGCAGCCAGTTTGAAACCCCGCTGCTGGAGTTTTCTGGTGCCTGTGCGGGTTGCGGCGAAACCCCGTATGCGCGGCTGGTGACGCAGTTGTTCGGCGATCGCATGATGATCGCGAATGCCACAGGATGTTCGTCGATCTGGGGGGCCAGCGCACCGTCAATTCCGTGGACCACCAACCATAAAGGGCAAGGCCCGGCGTGGGCTAACTCGTTGTTTGAGGATAACGCCGAGTTTGGCCTGGGGATGATGCTTGGCGCGCGCGCGGTGCGTGAACAACTCGCCAGTGATGCGATGGATGCACTGACTGCGCCGCACAGCGAGGCGTTACAGCAGGCTTTGCGGCAATGGCTGGAGAGCAAAGATCGTGGTGAAGGCACGCGCGAGCGCGGTGAGGAGCTGAGCGCGCTACTGGCGCAGGAGAAGGGCGACGATCCGCTGCTGAACCGCATGTACCAGAACCGCGACTATTTCGCTAAACGTTCGCAGTGGATTTTTGGTGGCGACGGTTGGGCGTATGACATTGGTTTTGGTGGCCTCGATCATGTGCTGGCCTCCGGCGAGGATGTGAATATTCTGGTGTTTGATACCGAGGTGTACTCCAACACTGGCGGTCAGTCGTCGAAATCGACGCCGGTTGCGGCGATTGCCAAGTTCGCCGCAGAAGGCAAACGGACGCGCAAAAAGGATCTCGGCATGATGGCGGTGAGCTACGGCAATGTGTATGTCGCGCAGGTGGCGATGGGCGCGGATAAAGCCCAGACGCTGCGGGCCATTGCTGAAGCGGAAGCGTGGCCTGGCCCATCGCTGGTTATCGCTTATGCAGCCTGTATCAATCACGGTCTGAAGGCCGGGATGGGATGCAGTATACGCGAAGCAAAACGCGCGGTGGATTCCGGTTACTGGCATCTGTGGCGCTATAACCCGCAGCTGATGGTGAAGGGCAAGAATCCATTTATTCTCGACTCTGACGAACCGGAGGAGAGCTTCCGCGACTTCCTGATGGGCGAAGTGCGTTACGCCGCACTGGTCCGCACTGCACCGGAGCTGGCGGATCAACTCTTCGAGCAAACCGAGCAGGACGCGAAGCAGCGTTTCGCGCAGTATCAGCGAATGGCGGGGGAGTAAACGGTAATTTTCCCCGGTAATATTTCGTTACCGGGGATTAGGATAACGGAGAGACGCCATGCGTATTCGCGCAAGGCTTTTGGTTCAGCAAAAGAGGGAATATTGAAGGATGATGGTATTGTCCAGCGTCATGTGTTCCGCGATCGTCGAGGGTAAGTTAATTTAACTTATCAGGCCACTGGTTCCCATCTGGATAGGGGGAGATGGACAGGATAATGGAAGGGCTGCCGGAAACTAAGAACTAGCTTGCTCTTCAAAAATCTTAAACCCGTCCTCGATGGTTGGGATGATCTCTACCATCTCAAAGTACGGCTCTGTAATGAGTACTGAGTCACGTAATCGTTCTATGGCAAAGTAAAATGACTGCATATCCTTGGCTTGAAACATAGCTACATCCGTACAGCGAGTTGTAAAAGCCTCGGCATCGAACATTCTCAATGTTACGTCGGTATTCACGAGCACACTGCTTAGTGCTTTATCGGCAATTGCGTTGCGCTCATCTCTGCTCAGCCGTAACCAAGAAACAGTAGTTTTTAGTAGTACAAAAACAGTGATCATTTGTATGCCTGTGGTTTTGTCTAAAACACTCTAAGAGTCCTTAGGTTACTAAAAAGTTATTGAAAATCCAGATATTAAATTGTTTCAATTTCTAAGGGATACTTAAACGATATCTTTGCTCAAGGATCCACTGACCCAAATCTTGCCGTTAACAACCAGGTTTAGTACGGCATGGCGAAGAGAAGGGTAGAAAGCAATTGGATTTTCAGGACCTGCACCAAGCGGACACAATCCTGGAAAACATCTGGCTATTTTCAGAGCCTTCACAACATGCTGATTTCTGTGGCCGCACGAGAGAACCATGAAGTAATAGACCTATGGAGGTTATTTAACATATGTTGAGCGTGAACTCAGTTCAAAATGCAAGTGCGTCATATATAATTGATTTAAATTATTTTTTTAATATAAACAGAAATTAACTCTCAGCTAACATCATGAACTAACAGAGAATCTGGTTCTTATGAGCACTTTCTGAAGTTTTGCTCTTTTTCAGTTCATAATCCATTTTCAATCGCATATCCAAACACGTATAAATTTAGTGGCTATCTAGTTACCCTCTTGAAAAACTGATGGTTTTTGGTAAAATATATTTCCCATGAGAGATTTTTTACAGTCTCTGGGTTGAACCCGAACGAAGTGAGTTTCTGATGCAGTATCCACTGATCATATTACGACCTGTACCGCATGAGCCATGCGGTTGTCTATGAAGCTTATAACTGTATTTTATTTCGTCGGATAGGAACTACAATGTAATATATAAAGGATTCATTATGTCATATACCATCAAAGAAGTTGACTTCCCAATTATTCAAAATAGCCCTCAATACTTCAAAATAGTTGAATTGACAAGGGACAATGCAAAAGATTTGAGTATGTTTATTTTTGATGATAAGAGCCCTTTATTTGAATATCTAGTAACTAAAGAAGTTATTAGAGTTATGCATCTTATGAGTGAGATTGGATCATATCATAAGAAACTTATCGTTGTTGAACACGAAGGAACAAAAGAAATAGTAGGATTTTCATTTATTTCAGTATTGCTTAACCCCATTAATCTAAAACCTATAAACGAGGCCTCAATCATATCTATAGTTGTTGATGAAGTTCATCGTAATAAGGGATTAATGAGAGCCATGATAGATAAAATGAAATCTATTTTTTCTGGGGTCGCCTTAACATGCTCACCATCAAAAGCTGATATTTATAAAAGGATGGGGTTTACCATTAGCGGTTCTTTCCAAACTCACCTCTGCATGTCGTTGGGAAATTTAACAACTGGTGCAAAGTCTCTCTCAATAGATGATGAAACAGTTATGCGTGAACCTCATGTAAGAGATGCTTTGAATGCCGCGATTAAAAAACATGGTAGCGATACAATTTCCAGAGCGGAAAAGGAATTAATATCGGCATTTCATTCAGCCACGCAGGAAGCTGAAAAATATAAAGAAGAACAGTGATCCTACCCATGTAATGTGGACACGGCCCTAAGCGAGGTTCTGGAGCACCCGACACATGGCTTTTATGCTGAACTCAGCCTGGTGTTGTTTAATAAAGACATACTTCATTTCAGGCGCTTCGCGAAGTATGTCGCGGCCTTTTGGAGGATGGCCAGCTCCTCGTCCCGCTCTGCCAGCTGGCGTTTGAGTCGGGCATTTTCAGCCGCGAGTTCGCTCTCGCTCTCGCTCTCGCGCTCTGACGATGTTATCTGTTGCTGCGTTTACTGCGCCAGTTGTAGAACTGCGATTCATACAGGCTGAGTTCCCGGACGGCTGCGGCCACACCGATGCGCTCAAGGAGCTGGTGTGCCCGAGTATCATATGCGTTCCCTTAAAGCCTGCGAGTTTACAGACGCTACCGAAGTATTAGCCGATGTACTGATTGACTGCGTAGCAGGCGGTGCTTCCGTAAATTTTATGCACCCACTGGCCCGCGATAAAGCCGCGACTTTCTGGCATTACGTAGGGCAACTATTGGTGGGTAAGATCAATACTCCAGATGGTCAACTAGATACCTAAGCGGATAAAGTGCTGGCAAACAGATTGTTACATCCATCAGAATCCAGTAACTTCGGACGTTTGAACTTACAATCTGGGTAAGCGAGTACATAGAAACACCCAACAATCAGCATGAGGTGAAGTAAATGTACGACAGACCTAATGCAATAAAAGGGAGGTATCTCAAAATTCACAACATGCTGATTTCCGTGGCCGCACCAGTGAACCATGAAGTAAAAGACCTATGGAGGTTATTAACTTATGTTGATCACAAATGTTGTTCATAGAGAGCATATTTTATAATGCATTGTTTTTGTATGATATTTATCTGCCTTGTCCATTTTGCCAAAAAATTTACTTCATGAACCAATCCTAAATAGCAGCATTGCGACTGTTTTGATGAATTTCGATTCACCGTACTTCGTCTCGGACCAAGCGAACTTGCTCTACGTCCACTTAGTGCCAATGGCAGACGTTGTTAAGCTCATGCAGTATGGATTCACGAAGAACATACGTTATTTTGTCCTGATTGACACGGAATGAAAGCTCCTGATGGCTCTCTTTTCACTCGCTGTAACGATCTGCAAGATAACCGGTTTGTCCCTTAAGCAGCACTGTGATTTTAAACAGCGCCTCGGCTACATCGACGGAACTAAATGTTTCTCGACTATTCTCTAAGGCAACTTGCGGCCTTTACAAAAAAGAGCCGGGTTTTACCCGGCTCTTTTTAGCTGATTTCAAAATCTTTTAATTCCCCACCTTCAGCAATCAGATTTGAGATCCGCTTCGGCATTCGCCCCTGACCTGACCATGTTTTTGACTCTCCAGTTTCGTTAGTATACCGATACTTCGCGGGGCGGGGGGAGCGCGTCCTTTTAGCCTTACCCGGAGAGCCAATAGCAGCTAAAAGTTCGGAGGGGTCGATACCCTCATCAAGCATCATCTGACGAAGTGTTTCCAGTTTATCGCGGCGCTGACTTTCATTTGCAAGACGTAATGTCTCTTCTTCTCGTCGTTCTATAAGAATAATTTTAAACTTTTCCAGAACATCTTCCAGTACATCTAATGACATTTCACGAGTCTGAGAACGTAAGGTACGGATATTGTTTAACTGTGTTAGAGCATCTGACATAAAGAGACCTTTTAAAGTTTTTTCGTTGTTCAGCAAATACCAATGTCGACGGTTGCTCATCAACCCGATTTTTCTTACTGAGCATTTTAATGCGATTGGTACATATTGTTATTAACGAGGTTTAGACTACTTATATAAATCTCTTATCGCAAGACAAAATTAAGAATAATGTGCAAGAACTAAATTACAACTCCTACGAAATGTCCATGCATTTTTGAAGGTACTTAAAACTATGATGCCAGGAGTCATCCGGAGAGTCTTTCTATACCCTCATAACTTATTGCTTCAGTCACACCTGATGAGATTTAAAATGAGGAGACACAGCGCCGCCACTTAGCAAGGTTTTTCACAAATGGCAAGATGGCACGCAGGGGAGAGTCACCTGCATTTTGTCAGAAGGTAGCGAATCTCTCTCTCTTTATAGAGGTGTTTCTAAAAAGTGTAATGTAAAAAAAAAGCCTGCTGTTAGCAGGCCATAAATGTTTTCAACTCATTTTTTGTTCGATTCTGATAAATAGGGTAAGCATGCAATTAAACGTGGAGCAGAGAGCATGACAAAAATGCTATAAATATTTCCTGGCCGCATCAAGTATCTCCTGTGACGTTAACTCCCTGTCAGTAGCCACGTAAACAATACCATGATCGCCAGTTAAGGAAGGAAAACCTGCAGACATAATCCGAAGATGTTTTTCTTCACCGTTTGGATATTCCTGCCTGATAGAGGATATACCTTCCAGAACGGTCATGACTTTACAGGATTCAGCATTAAAGAAAACAAGGACTTTAATCATTTTCTATTACCCTGTTCTCTCGTGGATATTAACTGGCAGATGCCATTAAGGTCAAAGCCATTACGCACTTCTTATTTAAGATGTGGTTAGTTTGTGCTTTTAGACTTTTTATGCAGTAGTACTGCACTTCATCACATCGGTTAGCATACTCATTATTTTGAAAAATATGCTGATCAGATATTATGAATAAACGACTTTTATCTGATTTAAGTTATGGATCTGTCTACTCAGGAATAATCCTTCATCGTTATCGTAGACCCACAATGATTTATTTATCGCAAAGTGTTACGTTTGCAGCAGCAGGCCCCTTGTCTCCGCGGTGAATGGCGAATTCAACTTTCTGACCTTCAAATAAAGTTTTAATGTTGTCGCCATTAATTGCAGATAAATGGACAAAGATATCTTTGCTGCCATCAAGAGGAGAGATGAAGCCAAAACCTTTGTCTTCGTTAAACCATTTAACCAGGCCCATAATTCTAGAGGTCATACTGACTCCGTTATACATGATTGTATTGATAGTAAACGTATAAGATTAAACATATGGACTCAAAAGAGGGGATATCAACGATAGCGCCTGGTAATGAGAACTGCCCGGAAAATTTCTAACTTTCATTAGTACATCGAACTGATGGGATTCATTAAGGCACAGGGAATCGATATAAGCAAATTATCTTTTAGCCGTCCAGAGGTCCTGTAGGGAAAATAAAAGTGGCTGAATGCCATTTTCAATGTATAGTCTTTAAGTGTTTTCAATAAGGAATTGACTTGTCCCATAAAATGACAGGAATTGTCAAAAGCTTTGATATTCTTAGTGGTAAAGGCCTCATCATCCCATCTGATGGACGAAAAGACTTTCTGCTTCACATTTCAGTTGTTAACTCTCGCGAATCAGAATTACTTATCCCTGGAAGCCGCATAGAGTTTTGCCGGATAAACGGTCTCAGGGGGCCTGTGGCTGCGAACATTTATCTTTCCTGATTTTCAGTGTGTCAAAATAGATAGATTAAAACTTAACCACATGTGGTACGGTGAAGCTCATTCATTGAAAGGTTAATGGTTATGTCTGTTATCAATTACGCAATGAAATTCTTCAGCAGTGCGTCTACTGCCACTGCTGCCTGTCCTGTTTGTGGCTTAAAATCAGTACAACCGTTGTCAAAAGTCCGGCTCAACCAGACCATGCTTTGCCCCGGATGTAAGGCTCTGTTTATCTCCCGACGCTAGCTCGACCAAAACCGCAGAACAGAGCTCATGTCCTATACTTATGTTAGATTCCGGCAGCTGTTAAATCCCTGATGCCTGACGCCCATCCTGAGAGAACGTTTCTGAACTGATTTCGCAACTGCTCCTGCGCGCTAACGTCGCATCAGAGCAATGCTATGAAAATGATCCCCAGAGCGTGGTTTAACCGCTCCCGTATTCTGATGAATGCTGCCGAAAACATAACGTTTTCGGCGAACGATCCTGCCGGTGAAAGCTCGCCGCGGTCAGAACTCTTTTCGACCGTCCAGATGGAACGCTACGGCCAGAAGCTGGCGCGGACTCATAAAGTATCACCGGATAGGCATCCTTATTATCTTCTGAAACGGCTTGGCGACAATGAGGCCGTCATTACCCAAAACTGCTATGAGCTTAACGCGGGTAAAAAGACCAGTATCATGCCCGCCGGTGAATGGCTGCTGGACAATTATTATCTGATTGAGGAACAAATCCGCACTGTCCGCCAGCATCTGCCGAAAAGCTTTGGCAAAGGTCTTCCGTCGCTTGTATCGCCGTTGAATTGCCCACGAATTTATCATATTGCATCAGAGGCCATTGCTCACGGCGATGGCCGCTGGGATGCCGCCAGCCTGACCAGCTATCTCACTGCCTATCAACAGGTGACGCCGCTGACGCTGGGTGAAGTCTGGGCGTTACCGGGAATGCTGCGCCTTGCGCTGATTGAAAATCTTCGTCGTATCAGTATGGAAGTGATAAAAGCGCAGCAGGACAGAAACCTTGCTGATACGTGGATAACAAGGATTGTCGAATGCGCAGAGAGTGCGCCTGGTGATTTAATCATGGTGGTTGCCGATATGGCGCGCTCCCGACCTCCGTTAACCAGTGCGTTTGTCGCAGAGCTGGTGCGGCGCCTGCAGGGGCATGGCAACGCGCTGTCGTTACCTCTGACCTGGGTTGATCAGTGCCTTCGGGAACAGGGGATCACCACTGACGTTCTCATACATAGTTTCAATCAGCAGCTTGCCGCCAGCCAGCTGTCCGTCAGTAACAGCATCGCGGGCCTGCGTTTATTGAGTGAAACGGACTGGGCTGATTTCGCCGAAACGATAAGCGTTGTCGAACAGGCATTACGCAATGATCCTGCCGGCATCTATCCCCGGATGCACTTCAATACCCGGGATCATTACCGGCACGTAGTTGAGGTTCTGGCCAGGGACAGCGGTCTCAGCGAGCCTGAGGTTGCTGAGAAGGTGCTGGCGCTTTCAGAGGAAAAAGCGCCCGATACACCGGAACATCATGTTGGTTATTATCTTGCGGGCGAAGGTCGACAGGCGCTGGATATTCATCTCCTGGCAGACGCCTCAAGGCTCATACGCTTGCGGCACAGTTTCAACAGAATAACCCTGCTGTCATGGCTTGGAAGCCTGGCGTTGCTGACAACCGCAGCGACCGCAGCAATATTGCACGAAACCGCCATGCAGGGCGCAGACTGGCTATTGATCGCGGTGATATTACCTCTGATTATCGCATTAACTCAGTTAATGAGCGATTTGCTCAGTGATGCAACCACCCGTTTTCGCGTTCCTCGACCCTTGCCGGGGATGGATTTTTCAGCCGGTATTCCCGCTGACAGTGCCACCATGTTAGTCATTCCCTGCATGTTGACCAGCCACGAAAGTTTCAGCCAGCTCCTCACCAGTCTTGAAGTCTGCTGGTTGGGGAATGAAAACGAAAATCTCAGGTTCGCGCTGCTCACTGATTTTGCTGATTCTGAAAATGAACCCTCGCCGGAAAGTCACGCGCTGCTCAGACAGGCTATCGCCGATACGCAGGCGCTTAATCGCCGCTACCCCTCCGGCCGACCACGTTTTTATCTGTTACATCGCCAGCCTGAATGGAACCCCTCGGAAGGAGCGTGGATGGGCTATGAACGCAAGCGGGGAAAACTGGCGTTACTGAACAGCTGGTTGCGCCATCCCGGAACGCAATTCGTCAGCGTTGCAGAGATGCCTGCCCACCTTTTACCGGGTCACATAAAATACGTCATTACCCTGGACAGCGATACGGTGCTCCCGCGCGATACGGCACACAAACTCGTCGCGACGATGGCGCATCCGCTGAATACGCCTGAGTATGATCCGGTACGCCAGAGGGTTGTCAAAGGATTCGGTATTTTACAGCCCGGTCTTGCGGAGGAGATACCACGCAACGGTCAGGGGCGTTACGCAGCCCTGCGCAGCAGCGTACCGGGCAATAACCCTTATTCAATGATGTCTTCGGATATTTATCAGGATCTCTTTGGGGAAGGCTCGTTTGTGGGCAAAGGGATTTACGATGTTGATATTTTTATGCAGGCCACTACCAACATCTGCCCGGAAAATCTGGTACTCAGCCACGATCTGCTTGAAGGATGCTATGCACGTTCGGGTCTGCTGAGCGAGGTGTTACTGTACGAACAGTACCCTAATAATTATCTGTCGGATGTTGCACGACGTTCACGCTGGATCCGGGGTGACTGGCAACTGCTTAACTGGCTAAAACCACGCGTCAGAAAAGCCGATGGAACCCGGGTCAGGAATCCGCTGACCGCGCTTTCTTACTGGAAATTACTCGATAATCTACGTCGCAGTCTGGTCGCCCCCTCCTTACTGATATTGCTGTTCTTCGCTCTGCTTTGGGTACCCAACCCGGTTTACTGGCTGGGCATACTGTTGCTGATATGGCTGTTGCCAGCCATCCTCTGCATCAGCCACGACCTTCTGCATAAACCTCTGCGTCGCCGCGTGAAGCCGCATCTGTTAATGGTGGGGGCGGGCGCGCTAAAGCGTCTGTCAGGTATCAGCCTTAATTTTGCGATACTGCCGCACGAAGCCGGATATTCGCTGAAAGCGATCGCCGTGACGCTATGGCGACTGGGGATAAGCAGGCGTCACCTCAGCCAGTGGGTCAGCCACAGCCAGGACAGCAGTCAGGCCAGACCCACTGTTGCACGTTTTTATCAGGCGATGTGGCTGAACGTTGCCGGTGGCGTGGCGCTGACAATACTGACCGGACAATTTGCCCCACAGCTGCTGGGGATTGCGTTACCGATCGGTTTGGTATGGTGTGTGGCACCGCTGCTGATGAGCTGGCTGAGTCGCCAGCCCGTGCGTAAGGTTTTTTTGCCTAATCAGGAACAAAAACAGCTGTTACGCCAGACAAGCCGTGAAATCTGGGCTTTTTTTGAAACATTTGCCACAGCAAAAGAGAACTGGCTTCCGCCTGATAATTATCAGGAAATACCACAACCGACGGTGGCACACCGAACTTCTCCTACCAATATTGGTCTTTCACTTATGGCTAACCTGACGGCATGGGACTTTGGCTACCTGCCTGGCGGAGAGGTCCTCCGGCGCGTGTCGCTCACGCTCGACACGATGGATAAAATGGAGCACTACCGGGGCCATCTCTACAACTGGTATGACACCCGTACGCTGGTCCCCCTAAGTCCACGCTATATCTCCAGCGTCGACAGCGGCAATATGGCCGGGCATTTATTGACCCTGCGTGCAGGCCTGTCCGCCATGCGTCATCAGCCTGTTTTAAGCAACCAACAGATACTGGCAGGACTGAACGATACGCTGGATATTCTGGAAAAACAGTGGGGTAAGAACCCACCTGACAGCCTGAGACTGCTGCGCAAGCATTGCCTGAACGCGGTGTCGCTCTCTCCGCAGGCGCTTTTCAGCGAACTGAAAAGCATGCGCACCCAGTGCAACCATCTGACCAGCGCATGTCATCAGGGATCTCCTCTTCAGATGCGCTGGGCTGGACATCTGGAGCATCAACTGGTTCAGCTTTGCCATGAGTGGTCTCTGTTGCTTGGCTGGTTGCCTGCATCCTGGAATGAACAGACGCTGCCGACGCTGAGCGAGCTTGCCCGTCCGACATTAACCGGTACAGGAACGCCTCCGGCGTCAGTGGCGGAGCAGGCCCGAATGCGACTCAATATTATCACCGAGCTGGAACAGCGGCTGGATGAGCATGCCCGGATGGATTTCGCCTTTCTGTACAGTGAAGCAACCAGTCTGCTCAGCGTCGGTTATAACTGTGACACCAATATGCCTGACAAGAGCCACTACGATCTCCTGCCGTCTGAAATCCGCCTGACCAGTTTTCTTGCCATTGCGACTAATCAGCTGCCTCTTAAAAGCTGGTACGCGCTGGGTCGATTGTTTACCACGATTGATAATGAAACTGCCCTGATGTCATGGAGCGGATCCATGTTTGAATATCTGATGCCGAATCTGGTGATGCCCACCTGGCCCGGTAGCCTGCTCGATGAAATGAGTCAGTCGGCGGTTATGCGCCAGATTCACTGGGGGAAAGAACGCGGGGTACCATGGGGTGTTTCAGAGTCTGGCTATCATGCTTTTGATGTTCAGCATAATTATCAGTATCAGGCATTTGGCGTACCGGGGCTCGGTCTACGCAGGGGACTTGCCGATGATATGGTTGTCGCTCCTTACGCCACGCTGCTGGCGCTGATGGTTTCCCCACAGAGAGCCTGTGAGAACCTGTTCAGGCTGCAAAAAAATGGTGCACGCGGAGAATACGGTTTTTATGAAGCGCTGGACTATACCCCCTCACGTCTTGCAACCGGTCAGCTCTATGCGGTGGTACAGTCCTGGATGGCGCATCACCAGGGTATGGCATTTCAGGCGCTGGCTCATGTGCTGCTTGACGCCCCCATGACTGAACGCTTTATGTCCAACACGGTATTCCGGTCAGCGAGTCTGCTGTTACAGGAGCGCGTGCCGGATGCGGTCGATCTGTACAGTCCGCGCCGTCATTTTGAATCTCATGAGGGCATGGTCAAACCCGTTCGCTATGAACCCCGTATTTTCTATAGCGTGGATACCCCCGCCCCGGATATTCAACTGCTGTCCAACGGCCATTATCATCTGATGTTGACCGCGGGCGGCGGCGGTTACAGTCGCTGGAATGATATTGCACTAACGCGCTGGCGCAGTGATACCACCCGTGATAACTGGGGAGCATTCTGCTACATCCGCGATACCCAAACGGGAGATGTGTGGAGCAATACCTGGCAACCAACAGGCTACACCAGCGGACAAGACGAGGAAGTGTTGTTCACCGATGCGGGGGCAGAATTCAGACGCAGCTTAGGGGGACTCAGCGTCAAAACTCAGGTGGTGATCTCTCCGGAGGATGATGTTGAATTGCGACGGCTCACACTGATTCATCGTGGTCGCAAGCCTCGCTCTCTGGAGCTGACAACCTATGCTGAAGTGGTACTGGCACCTGATGCCAGCGATCTGGCACACCCGGCATTCAGCAATTTGTTTATTCAGACTGAGCTGGCTCCTGAGCGTGACGCTATTCTTTGCCACCGGCGCCCGCGCTCACCGGATGAACCGCGCCCTTGCCTGTTTCACATGATGGTGGTGCACGGCGATAACCGACATAACGTGTCGTTTGAAACGGACAGGGCAAGGTTTATTGGACGTGGCAGAAACCCTGCGAATGCACAGGCAATAGAGACGGGAGGGATGCTAGGCAACACGTCGGGCTCGGTGCTGGATCCGATACTGGCAATTCGCAACGCCATCATTCTGCAGCCGGGGCAGCCGGTTACGATTGATATCATTTATGGCATCAGCGAGACCCGTCAGCAGAGCCTGGCGTTGCTGGAGAAATATCGCGATTACCCTATCGCCGATCGCGTCTTTGAACTGGCCTGGTCTCACAGTCTGGTGGTATTGCGCCAGATGAACGCCAGTGAAGATGATGCCACGTTGTTCAATAGTCTCGCCAGCGCTGTGCTTTACCCTGTCCAGGAGCTGCGCGCCGAAGGCCTGGCGATCGGCCGCAACCGGCGTGGCCAGTCCGGACTGTGGGGCTGGGCAATTTCAGGGGATCTGCCGATAGTGCTGCTGAGTATAACCAGCGAGGAAAGTATCACCTCAGTGACCACACTGATTCAGGCACACCGTTACTGGAGACAGAAAGGGCTGGATGTTGATTTAGTTATCCTGAATAACAGCCCCGGCGGCTACCAGCAGGGATTACAAAATCAGATTATGGAGTTAATTTATGCCGGGTCTGAAGCCAGTCTGCTGGATAAAAAGGGCGGGCTTTTTGTCCGGAACGGTGAGCATCTCTCCGCTGAGGATAAGTTGCTTTTGATGAGCGTGGCCTGTCTTTATCTTGATGACCGCACAGGGGGTATTAATGAGCAGCTTAACCAGCGTATTCATACCCTGAAATCGCCGGCAAGGGCATTCATTCCGCGTGCTGTGCGCGAGCGTAATCAACATACGGACTGGAGCCCTGATACCAGTCAGTTATGCCATTTCAATGGGTACGGTGGATTTTCTCAGGATGGGCGGGAGTATCAGATCGTCCTTCGGGAAAATGCGCTTACACCGGCTCCCTGGTCGAACATACTGGCAAATTCTCGTTTTGGCAGTGTGATCTCAGAGGCAGGGCAGGCCTATACCTGGTATGAGAATGCCCATGAATACCGGTTGACGCCGTGGGAGAACGATCCGGTGAGCGATCGCAGCGGCGAGGCATTTTACCTGCGCGATGAAGAGAGCGGGGAGTGCTGGTCGCCGACGGCTTTACCTGTTCGCGGACACGGTGATTACCTGACCCGCCATGGTTTTGGCTACAGCGTTTTTGCCCATCGTGAGAGTGGTATAGACAGCGAGTTGACGGTCCTGGTTGCTGAAGAAGATCCGGTTAAACTGGTGCTCCTGACGCTCAGTAACTCTTCGGGACGGACACGTCAACTTTCCGTCACAGGCTATGTAGAGTGGACGCTCGGAGAAACACGAACGCGCTCAGCCCCTCACATTGTGACACATGTGGCCAGAACGCCCGGCGGCTGCGGGATACTTGCGAATAACTTTTATGGTGATAATGGTGGCGGCCGAACTGCATTTTTTGCCGTCAGCGGTAATGACTGTTCTCTGACAGGGGACCGCCGGGAGTTTATTGGCCGTAATGGTTCCCTTCACGCCCCTTCGGCCATGAAACTGCAAAAGCTTTCTGGTAAGACGGGGGCCGGTCTGGATCCCTGCGGAGCGGTGCAATCGGCGGTTACATTAATTGACGGGGACCAGAGGACGTTTATTTTTATCCTCGGCGCAGAGGAGAATGATGTTTGTGCTCAGGAGATGCTGGCCCGCTACATGAACGAGGATACGGTCCGCCAGGAGCTGAACCGGATTCATAATCACTGGCACAATGTTCTCGATAAAATCGTAGTTAACACCCCCGACACGTCCGTAAATTTACTGGTTAATGGCTGGCTGTTGTATCAGACGGTCGCCTGCCGTCTTATGGCCCGGAGTGGCTACTATCAGTCTGGCGGTGCATTTGGTTTTCGCGATCAGCTGCAGGATACGCTGGCTCTGAGCCACGCTGCTCCGGACCGGATGCGTGAACAGATAATACTCTGTGCATCACGGCAGTTTATCGAGGGGGATGTGCAGCACTGGTGGCACCCGCCACACGGCAACGGTGTGCGTACCCGCTGTTCCGATGACTATCTTTGGCTGCCGCTTGCTGTTTGCCACTATGTTGAAACGACGGAGGATATGGATGCACTGGAAATACGCATTCCTTATCTGGAGGGACGCTCGCTTCAGTCTGGTGAAGAGTCTGTCTATGACACGCCGGTCATCAGCGGCACCGAAGAGACACTCTGGTTACACTGCGTCAAAGCTATTCACTATGGACTTCGCTTCGGGGAGCATGGCCTGCCGCTGATGGGGGCTGGTGACTGGAATGACGGGATGAACCGGGTGGGTATCGAAGGCAAAGGTGAAAGCGTCTGGCTGGGCTTCTTCCTGTACGACATTTTGCAGCGGTTTGCAGCGCTGGCGCAGCGCAGGTTGGATGAAAGCGTCGCCGCGATGTGCCGTTCACAGGCTCTGCGCCTGCAAAGTAATCTCGAAGCCCACGCCTGGGATGGGGAATGGTACCGGCGCGGGTATTTTGACGATGGCACTCCCCTGGGATCGAAAACCTCACAGGACTGCCGAATTGATGCGATTGCGCAGAGCTGGTCTGTATTGTCCGGCGCCGCGAGCCCGGGACGGTGCGCAAAGGCCATGCAGGCGCTGGATAAGCACCTTGTGGATAACGAAGGAGGGCTGATCAAACTGTTAACGCCTCCTTTCGACGGACACGGTCCAAATCCGGGCTACATACAGGGGTACCTGCCAGGCGTGCGGGAAAACGGAGGGCAGTATACGCATGGCGCCATCTGGGCAGTGATGGCCTTTGCCCGAATGGGGAATGCCGGACGAGCCTGGCAACTCTGGTCAATGCTCAACCCTATAAATCATACCCTGAATGCGGACTCTGTCGGGATTTATAAAGCTGAGCCTTATGTCATGAGTGCTGATGTCTACAGCGTCGCTCCCCATACCGGACGTGCAGGGTGGAGCTGGTATACCGGTTCCGCAGGCTGGGCCTGGCGTTTACTTACCGAGGAATTACTGGGGATAAAACGTTCCGGCACTGACTTTAGTGTTCATGCCAGGTTACCGGATGAGTGGTCGTCTTTTTCTATGGTATATCAATATGGTGAAAGCCATTATCAGATTAGTGTTTCACGCGGCGATGCAGAATATTGCGTGACGCTGGATGGTGTTCTCCTCCCTGATGACAGAATACCGCTGAAGGATGATGGACAAAATCATACGGTTGAGATCATTCAGAACTGACACTGATCCCGGAGGTGCATTAACGTCTGCCGTTAATGCGCTGATTATCCCTGAGAACATCAATCGCAGTCTGCATGGCGATTTTGTCATCCCGCCTTTTTTGTTTGTCCTGCATGACCTGAAGGTATTCCAGCAAGGTGCGGGTATTAATCGGTCGGCCCTGTTTACCCACAGCCAGCACGGCTTCGCCAAGAATAATTTTCACAGGCGGTAGTTGTGCCGGATACCAGTCAAGGGTGTCTTCTGATTTCATCTTAAATTTCTCACGGAAGGGTAGTGTATCATAAATAAGACGTTCAATTTTCAATATCTGATATCCTGATTCAGACACAACTTAACATAACTTATGCCAGTTATTTTTATATTAAAGCGTATAATAATTACTGTATTCCTCAGAGAATTATTTATGTCTTATACAAATGGGCTCAGGTATTTTAAAGAAAGACCGGTTCATGTTGCCTGCCCGGTATGTGCACACAGAGCCGATCAGAAAGCAGGTAAACTAAGAAAAGATGCGGTTCTTGAGTGCCCTGCCTGCGGACTGTTGTTCAGACCTTCAGAATGCTGGTGTATCGGCGGCTGATCAGCTTCTGCCACTTAACGTCAGTGATGTCGGAAAATGACAACATTCCTCCTGTACTGCTGTTGTCGAGGGTATGATAATGAAATCTAAAAAATCTGTTTTTATTGAAGGGCATATCATGTCGAACAGCTGTCACGGACAGCCTGGCCAACCTTTCTGTATTCACCGGGTCAGGTTTAGTAATGGTAAATATGCGATTATTCGGGTGGCATCCGGGATATGTTTCAAACCAGGCGAAATTATTCAACGAAACGATTGTGAGTGGTTTTATAAACTTACCAAAATTCGGCTTCTTTCTTTTGAGTACCTTGATGATGATGAATCAAGAAGACAATTCCTTGAGTATCAATGATAAAATCATGGATTTATAACAGAATAAATTTGCTGGCTTACAATTCACCCCTGGCTCTTTAAATTATTCACCAGTCATTGGGGAATATTTTTTCCTGAATTTAGATGAATTAAATTATCTAAAACAAAATGTATCGCTAAAGACGAATTGCCTCATTGTTTTCCTTTTGCGTTATAACCTTCATTAGCATTAAGGAAATTTATGGCACAGACTTTTACTCATAATTTACTTCATCCTCGCCACTGGCTTACCTGGTCTGGTTTGGGTCTGCTGTGGCTTCTCGTTCAACTTCCTTACCCGGTTTTACATATTCTGGGCTCTGGCCTTGGAAAAATATCCAGACCCTTTCTGAAACGCCGGGAACGGATTGCGATTAGAAATATCGAACTGTGCTTTCCCGAGATGACACCGTTTGCCCGGAGCCAGATGGTCAATAAAAACTTTGTTTCTCTCGGGCTGGGACTGATGGAAACAGGAATGGCCTGGTTCTGGAGCGATGCGAGAGTCAAAAAATGGTTTGATGTCGAAGGGCTTGAAAACCTGACCGGTGCGACAAGAGGAGTAATGGTCGTCGGGATTCATTTTATGTCCCTTGAGTTGTGTGGAAGAGTAATGGGGTTATGCCATCCTATGATCGCAACGTATCGCCCACACAATGATCCATTAATGGAATGGGTACAGACAAAAGGGCGTATGCGTTCAAATAAGGCTATGATTAATCGACGTAATTTATCAGGTTTTGTTCATGCGCTAAAAGCAGGTGAGGCCGTTTGGTTTGCACCAGACCAGGATTATGGGTCTAAAGGAAGCGTTTTTGCACCTTTTTTCTCGGTAAAAAAAGCAGCCACGACGAACGGAACGTATGCTTTGTCAAAACTCGCTGGTGCAGACTTGATCACACTTAGCATGATTCGACGTAGCGATAAAAAAGGTTATCACATGTATATCAGCAATCCGTTGTCAGGCTATCCAGGGGAAGACAAGATCGCCGCAGCGGCTTATATGAACAAGATCATCGAGCGTGAAATTCTCCGTGCTCCTGAGCAATACCTGTGGATGCATCGCAGGTTCAAAACGCGTCCTGAAGGCGAAGTCTCTTTATACAAATGAACAACTCTACTTGTCACGAGCCAGAGTCTATCTTTCTTGCCACTGCGTATTTGTAAAAAATGCGATAAGGAATGTTTCATCCCTATGAGCTCTCATCAGCCTTCATTGGCTCATATGTGGCTTTCGAGAGCTCCGTTCGTGTCGGCCTGTCATCGATACTTGCGCTGCAAACGCGCCGCGCATATATGGTTTGGGCTTACCTTTTATCAAACGCTTAGACTACTTTTCACCTGCCAAATTTTTTGGATAAAAGCCATCATTGCCAAAGCAACATCGAAAAATGCTTAATTAAAAGTGCTCACGCCTGCATCCCCTTACCCCGTGCCAGGTTAATCCTGTCAACGCATTCCCTAAACGCTTTGATTTGCTCTGGAGAGAGCTCAGATTCATCAATGTTGGCCAGAAGTGCATTGAGGGAGCGCTCAATATCATTTTTTGCTAACCGTAAACAGATAACCTTAACCCAACGTGGCGAGAACTTGCTGAGGCCGATTGCTCTTGTGATTCGTAATTTCATGCCATGCCTCTCAACCACCAGTGTGGAGGTTTTCATACTCGCTTATAACACGCATTGGATAGGCCTTCTGTTATTATTTCACCTGCAAGCTGACAATAGGCATTGCGCCTGGGACCAACCAGCTTTCAGCGAACATCAAATTTGGTTGTCCAGCCTGATGCGCAAGCGATACGTCATACCAGAGAGTTACTAGCTTAACTTATGGCAATTTTAATGATCTGATACAGGTTGGGATGTCAGCTTTGTGCCAGGAGCGGACATTCGCAATTTATTTAAATGAACCGCACAGCAAAATTCTTTTACCAGAAAATTCATCCCTTACAAGAGTCATGACTGATAAGACGCTCGCGACAAACATCCAGAATTTCGTCAGCAAGAGCGGAATTATCTGGACAGGCACGAGACAACACCAGGGCGCCAACAAGATGCGCGATGGTATTTATCAAGTCAGCGCGCGTGCCATTTTCGGTTCCTAAAACTTCAAGTTGCCGCTCAATTCCGGCCGCAAACGTCTCTTTTATTGATTCAGATGTTAGAGATACTGGCCGATCGTCTGCGTCGGGAAAATGGCATTTCTGTCGATGTTCTTCCAGCCGACCTCACGCAAGCGGTCGATTTAGCGACTATCGAAGCGCGTCTGCGTGAAGACGAGCAGATCGGTATTCTTATCAATAACGCAGGTATCGCGCAGTACGGGAGTTTTACAGAGCAGACGCCTGAATCGATAGAACGCCTAATCGCGCTTAATGTCACGGCACTGACGAGACTCGCAAATGCAGTAGCACCACGCTTTGTAAAAGCGGGCGAAGGTTCTATCGTCAATATCAGTTCCATAGTTGGGCTCGCTCCGTAATTTGCAATGACGGTTTACGGTGCAACCAAAGCCTTTGTGCTTTTCCTGTCTCAGGGAATGAGTCTGGAGCTGTCATCTAAGGGTATTTATATCCAGGCGGTACTGCCTGCCGGGACGTACACGGAAATTTGGGATCGTGCGGGTATCGACATCAGTAACTTTGCCAAAATGATGGAAGTAGGTGAGTTAGTCGATGCAGCCCTGGTGGGTTTTGATCGTCGCGAACTCGTCACCATCCCGCCTTTACAGAATACTGCGCACTGGGAGACCCTCGATGCTTCCCGTCAGGCTCTGCTTTCAGACATCAAACAAGATGAAGCCGCAGAGCGATATAAAACACGTTAAGTAAAGAGTTGCCTTCTGCAGAACAATCTTTTAGGTGTTTTGCAGACGGGCAAATAAAGCATAACGCCCTGATAGCAGGTTTTCTCATTCCCTATGAGAAACCTCAAACAAATCATAAAGGTCTCGTTCAGTATGACAACAAAACGTGTAGCGCTGGTTACAGGCGCTTCGTCAGGTATCGGCAAAGCGTCAGCGACTAAACTTTTAGCTGCAGGTTTTACGGTATACGGCACAAGTCGGCGTGGCGCGCTGGCGGGAACACATCCTTTTCCGCTATTGACGCTGGATGTGACGGACGACGCCTCTGTTGAGGCAGCCATTGATGAGTTGCTGCGCCTGGAGGGGCGGATCGATCTTCTTGTAAATAATGCGGGTTTCGGGGTCGCGCCGGCAGCTGCAGAAGAAAGCTCTCTCGATCAGGCCAGGCTTATTTTCGACACCAATTTTCTGGGCATCGTTAGGTTAACACGTGCTGTTGTCCCTCATATGCGCCGTCGGGGCAGCGGGCGTATCATTAACATTGGTTCGATACTCGGTATCGTTCCGTTGCCGTATGTGGCTCTTTACGCTGCCAGTAAGCATGCGGTCGAAGGATACACAGGAGCACTTGATCACGAGCTGCGCACGCAGGGTATCCGGGTTTCTGTCATTGAACCTGCTTACATAAAGACCGAGTTTGAAGCCAATAATATCGAACCGGATGCCAGGCTTGAAGAGTATGACCTTATCCGGGCTAAGCTGACGAAAGTGGTGAGCAAAGCAATGGCCGAAGCGGAAAATCCGCAAGTTGTGGCGGGCGTAGTGGTTAAAGCTGCTGAGGATTTACGACCAAAAGTGCGTTATACCGCGGGAACGCTGGCGGCTAAACTGAATTTTCTTCTCAAATTCGCGCCCTCAAAAATCCTGGATAAGGTAGTGAGAAATAGTCTTCAGCTTGATGCGAGAGAATAAAAATGAAATTTTCGCGACTGGCTATCCTGGCATCAGTGTTGTTTTTCATCCTCGCTGCGGTATGGATGATTTTCCCGGAACAGCTCCTCGCCTTATAGGGGATTGAAAGCACACCAGGTACCGATGTGCTCGGCCGACGTTCTGCTGCATTCTTCGCTGGAACAGGAGCAATGTGTGTTTTAGCGAGGAATGCTGAGCCTTCTCCAACCCGATATGCTCTGGCCACCGGCATTAGCACGATATCTTTCATGTTAGCCGTGTCTGGCCTGTTCGAATGGTACAAAGGACATGTTAACGGGCAAATTCTTTTTGCAGTATTTATCGAGCTGCTACTGGGAACCGCTTTTTTACTCAGCAATATCGGCACCCGGAAAATCGACAGGATAAACAACAAATGAATACGAAGACGATGAAAGCGTTTACGTTTAAACGCTATGGTAAATCTCCGGAGTTGGGATTTGATAACATAGATTATCCTTCCATCGGTCCTGACGAAATTCTGGTTAAGGTTTACGCTGTAGGCCTCAATCCCATTGACAACATGATCCCAACCGGAATTTTCAAACCAGTTTTGCATTTTAAGCTGCCAGCAACACTAGGTAGCGACCTCTCCGGGATTGTGATTGCAACAGGAAGCCGGGTGACGAGTTTCAAGCCAGGCGACGAAATCTTCGCGAGTATTTTCGACAGAGGTACAGGCTCTCTTGCTGAATTTGCCGTTGTTCCTGAAAGTCTCGCGGGCATTAAACCTGCAAATATCGATTTTGTGCAGGCAGCTTCACTCCCGATGGTAAGCCTCTCCGCCTGGCAGGCGCTCACAGAAAGAGCCTGTTTGAAGTCTGGACAGAAGGTTTTCATCCCGGCTGGTTCAGGAGGAATTGGTAGTTTTGCCATCCAGTTGGCGAAGCACCTTGGCGCAAAAGTGGGAACGACAACAAGTTCAGTCAATGTCGAATGGGTGAGTCGTCTTGGCGCAGATGAAGTGGTTGATTATAAAAAGCAGGAGTTTGAAAATGTTCTGAGTGGCTACGATATTGTTCTGGGCACTGTGAGAGGAGATACGATAGAAAAGTCCACTCACATTCTTAAGCCTGGCGGAAAGATTATTTCACTCATTGGGCCATTAGATGCTGCTTTTGCACGTGAGCGACATTTAAATATTTTTCTGCGTACTGTATTCGGCCTGATGAGCCGTAAAATCATACGTCTTGCAAAGAAGAGGAGCCAAACCTATTCATTTCTGTTCGTTCGACCTGATGGCGCACAACTCACTCAAATAAGTATGCTCGTGGAAGCGGAGCACGTCCTTCCAGTGATCGATAAGGTTTTCCCCTTTGCAGAATCAAAGCATGCTCTTGACTATCTTGCTGGAGGACATGCGAGGGGCAAAGTTGTCGTTAAGATACAAGATTGAAAAGAACGGTGATTTGTATCAGCCTACTTTTGAGTATATCGCAAGAGACTTTTGCCTCAGGGAAGAGGTGCACAACATCCGCTCCTCGCTCATAGCGGACCTTCAGATGCTTACCGCCTTTTAATCCTGCCCTAGCTCCTCATCACTTCCTGAGAATAGTCAGTAAAGATCCGACTTTGAAGGTTTTCGGATCCAGGCAGGGAAGAAGAATGTTTACTGCATAATAAGCAAAAATTAATTATTTTTGTTGCGAACATTGCATTGTTGCAGTTAAATGAAAATCACCATTATTTTATTGTCCTGAGTGGAATGGTCGCGTATGACAGAAACGAGTTTGTACGTGAGTAGTATTTCGGTGATTAACTGTAAATATACCGGAGTGAAGTTAAATCACGAGGCATACTTTACCCACTAAAAAAGGGAGGTGGCCTCCCTTTATCCGAATACACCGGGCTATTTATCATCGAAGAAATCAGAAGGTAGCTGACCTGGTGGCATATTGATCACCTCGTCGTTATCAGGCCCTTCATTTTTCATATACGTTACTTTTGCAAATTCAGGAATAATCACATAAGGATAAGCCGGACCTTCGTCACGAAAGCGATGCATGTCTTCAATGAATTCGTTCTGGTAACAGATTGTTTTCTCAGGATGCTGTCCTTCTCCAGCGATCCATTGCGGGAAGAAGATCGTGCCGTGAATTACCTTTCTCCTTATATCGAACAACAAGCTTACACAGGTCCCCGTAGGCTCGTGCCAGTCAACCTTGAAAATCCCGGGTGCAAACTGTACGGCATTCATTTTCTGATTAGTGACCCAGCGCCCGCCGACAAGTCCCTGGTGGATACGGTAGTCGCAGGTATTGCTGTTGCGCGCATACCACTCATACTTCCAGCCGTTGTCATAGGTGTAAACAAAATGCGTTCCGACAAACTCAGACAGATCCTCTGAAACATCTTTATATACTTCTTCAGTCATTTATACGTCCTCCGGTGTGCAGATATTTAACAATAGCCGTGAAAATTCAACCTTACCAGGTTCAGGGGAGCAGTCGCTGGAGCTAACAGCTATGCTGACCAGTTCCCCGTTATTCATACAGAATGCTATTAGTAATGTCCGCAGATCGCTCATAACGGACGATACAGCACGACGGTAGGATTCAGGTTGCTTACTACAGCAATGGCGTTACTGAAGACCTTGAGACGGGACTTACTTTTAATGGCATTTGGCATCTGACACAGGGTGACGACATCTGCGACAACGGAGAAGCTGAGGTGATTGAAGGCCCTCTGCCTGTACCATTTAGATGAATATATTCATCTGAGTACGTGGCAGATTCTCAATACTGCACATACGCTTCTTAAGCATCCTGCGGAATTGATGTTTCTGAAAGCGTTTTTGTGGTGGATCCCCCTAAGCGGACGGGCGGTTCAGCAGGACCTTTCTCCAGAGTGTCCAACCAGCGCGCGGAAATGAATGCTGTGATAATTTCCACCGGGAGGCACCCGGCACCACTCCCTCAGTTATTGCCAACTTAGCTATTTATGCCTGCTTGTCCGAGCAGGCTTTTTTTATTTTCCCTTGTGTTTTGTAAGGGGCCTCAGGGATAAGAAAGGGTGCTAAACCTCAGTATGTGTTTTAGCAAAACAATCCTCGAAACATTACAAGCTCGTATGAGACAAAAAAGCGCGGAGAACGACATCACTCCTCTCCGCAATAATAATTCCATCTTCTGACCGATTGTCTTTCTTTTATCCACAAAAGCTAAAGTCATGACTTAATGTAAATAATAACATTTTTAAACTATGTGAATAGTTATTTATTTTTTTGTTCAAATGACTCTCCTTAAGGATTGTTTAATCTATTGCTTTCATAAGGAGAAAGAAGCTCCGGAAACCATTAATTATCAAAAGGCTGCCGTTTGGCGGCCTTTTTTATTCCTAGATACAACACCCGCACTTAGCGAGGTGAGAGACCGTGAGAATGAATGATTCAGGGAACGATGGATGCACGACACCTCTATGTCGTTATGACGCGGGGATCTTCGCGGCTGGTTGTGTGCTCGCTAACTCCCATATTGACGGCTCGCTAACTCCGATGCAAAGCGCCCTTGCTCGCAAATCGCACCTTCCTTAAGGGCAGTGCCTGACGTACAGCCCTATCAAATAGCCTGGCTTCTATCACCATTCTTCACGCCTTGCCGGTGAATCAAACTCCTTTTCAACCAAATTTGAAGCCTTTGTATAAGTTGAAATAGGTCCAGAACTAAGCGAAATCTCAACTCCTAAAATATTAAACACGTTGTATAGACGCTGAAAACTTGCTTTTGAAGGGTTTGCCTCAAGGCGAGCGTAAGTCTGCTGAGTGACACCCAACCTGGCGGATAATTCTCTTTGAGTTAATCCTTTTGATTTACGAAATCCAATTAAAAGTGGTCGTAACTGGTTAAGAAGTCTGACCGGGAAAACATTATCCATAAGTAGGTGACCATGTCGATTATTTTAAAATAAGTTCACTTCGCGTAAAAAAAACAGCCTTCAGGGTGTTTTTTTACTTTACAACCTTTAAGATGTAAGGATGAACTCGTTGTTTAATTTGTTGCGTTGAAGTGTTAAAGGTTGCATCTGGGACTGACTGAGATTATATTTTTCAGGTCTAGCATATAGTGGTACGCGCTGCTAACACTCATATTAGTGAGGCTTATCAGTGCATGAATGGAGAGGGCGGGGTCGGCTTTGCCCTCTCTTTTTCATGACTGTATTAAACTTCAAGCCCTTTTTAAAATTCATTGCCTTATTGCAATATTTTTATTAACAATTCCAATCAGTGTGTTTATTTTTTCATTTATCTTAATATGTCTTTTATCTTGCTCAAGAGAAAGTTTCCGGAATTCATTTTCCCTGCTCGGCACGGCAATTATCAATTCTTCATAAATTTCTTTTGCTCCTGACACTTTTTCCAATTCACTGCTGTATTTTTCAATAAGAGATCTTATTTGAATGTTTACATCACTGTGTTCATGGCTGGTAGCACTTGAAAGTTGAAGGGAGGTTTTTTGGCTTACCTCAATTAATTGCACATTTTCTTTTGCTATATTGAATTCTGATGTGATTGAGTATAAATATTGATACACGCCTGATTTTCTTACTTTATTTAATAATCCTTTTTTTACTAGATATTGAATTTGGTTATAAGCAAAAGCTTTTGCCTTTCGATAAGTTTTCGGGAGTGAGAATCGCTCGACAAGAATTTTTGCTACATCATTACTGGTGAAGTTATCCTTGCCGATGTGGATTATTGCAGAAAATATGTACGACTCAGGGTTGGATACTCGACTATTCATATGACTAAAACAAGGCAGTTAACTTAGGATTGCTAAGTATACAACAATGGCAGATACTTAGACAATCTAAGCATTCGAGGCCAATGAAGATGAATCAGTGTCTGAAAAAAATCCGATACCAGAAAGACTTAAGGAAGCAAGATGCAGGGCGGGTTTATCACAGCGCTCATTGGGCCTCCTTGTTGGGTTTGATCCCGCTTCGGCTAGCAGTCGTATGAATCATTATGAGAAAGGGCGCCATGTCCCCGATATTGATACGCTTCGACGGATGGCGGCAGAGTTAAACGTGCCGTTGAACTATTTTTTTTGTGATGATCAGACCACAGCTGAACTTGCATTACTCATATCACGGATGACAGAGGAAGAGCGAAGTAATCTTATCGAAGCACTCAAAAAGCATCCAGGCGAAAAGCATGCTGACAAAAAATGATATTACACATAAAGTGACTGAACTTTTTGAAGGTAACGAAAGTGTAGCATTACACTGATGCAATGAACCAAGCAAGGCATTACAGTGGAAGACGCCCTCTCAGATAACAAACTCAAAAGAGGGAGCCATAAATATATGTTTATCAATACAACCAGCATTCTGCCGACAACCGGGAAGCTGTCGGCTTAATCTTCCATGACAGAAATATGACTACTTATGTAGTTCCCGAATCATATGGTTGGCCAACAGGCTTTCCACCGGTATAACCGAATTGATTTTTACCGCTTTGACAATCTCTATCAACGAAAGGGTATTTTGCGCTAATTGGTCTCGCAATTCACTTACTTCAGCCTGCAACTGCTGGTTTCTGGCCAGCAAAGCCTGACGGGTTTTGCGGTTGACGTATTGCTGTTTTTCTTTTGGGCGTAGATTCAATGGGCCAAGTTGCTGATCAACATAGGCAGCAATTAGGCGTTTACGCTCTAGGCTGCTCAGCGTACTTAAACCACCGTTAACGATACCTTTTGCCTTGAGCCTAATATGCAGGGCCTTGGCGGAAATAGGGGACTTGTCAAAGCCCTCAACCAGCATCAGTTGTAATTCGTGCTCAATCAGTGTGTTCAGTTCCTTGCCGCGCATCAGTCGTTCTCCTGCATCAATTGTTGGTATTCAAGTGCAAAAAGCTGGGCCAGTGTACGGACTTTGCCCTCGGTGATTACTCCACCAGACAACACACTCTCCGCAGCAACCAGTTGTTGAGTCTTGGCACGACGATGCCATTGTGCTTGTATTGCCTCGAGATGCTGTAACCGTCGTTCGATGTCGGCCAGTCTGGTCTGGTAATCAGGCTGATGTTGAGTAAGTTGGGTCAACTTCGAATGTGCTTGCTGTAAAGCCTGTTTTTTGGCAATCAGATTTGGTAGCTCATCTATCCGGCCTGTCAGCGTGAAATGTTCACAAAAGGCAGCACTCTGGCATTTCAGTCGATAAGGACATCCCCAGAGGTTAACTTCCCGCATACAGGAGCCAAATTTCAGCGGATACAGCACGGCATGTCTTGCCACCATGGCAGAGGCTTGCTCTGGTCCTTCTGCGTCGCGGATTTCTTCAAAGGCGGCAGCAACATCTTCAAAGAGGCCGTTAGCAAATGACGCCTCGACAAACCTGGCTACATCATCCCGATCGTCAAAAGTATGCAGGTTGGCTTTGATGGTATTGTCCAAAGTCATGTGTTCCGTGACCGCCAGTTGGCCGGTCCGTTTGACGATTTCCAGTGGCGTAGCAATGGAGGACGAAGAGGGCGCGACAGTTAGTGCTGTCGATAATGGCTGCAAGGGCACCAACGAGGCGGCTTTTCGCCGTTCTGCAAGCGCCAGATGTTGATAATGCTGATTCTGCGTGATGTCCACTCGACCCATCAACATTGCCTGTAAGTGGTCCGAGATATCCGCAATAGCAAGAAAGGTATTGATGTTGTGCCGGGGAATGTGGGTACGCATCCGCGTCGAGGTGCCATCCTCCTCCAGTAATTGATATTTGCTGAATACTGATCCATCAGGCTCAACGTTGCCTAAGAATTTATTCATAAGTGTGTTAGTGAAGGGTATCGGTGTAGCCAGCAAAGCCAGTGTGCGCTTTAATGCCAGCGAACCCTTCTCGTGTAGAAATAGCAGGTCCTCGTAGTTAACTTGGTAGCGTTTGCCATTTTCCATCCAGGCGTGTGTACAGGGTTCGTTGGCATTCGTCAGGCCAAATTCGGTCTTAATGTAATGATTGAGATCAGTCTTGGAATAATAGATAGATTTGCTGTTTTTCGGGCCTGGTATTTCTTGAACGGGCAGCACACCTCTTTTGCTAAGGGCTTTGGATGTTTTGTCCCGTTGTCCTGCCCGGCCCCGAAAATTTGAGGTAGTTTGGGTGATGTACTTCACCACATCATCCAGTTCGACTCGTTCACCGGGCATGTTGCTGATGGCCTGTGGCAGGTAATCATCAAAAGATTTTGCCCGTAGATAGGTAAGATGGCTGCGTATTGGTGCGGTCAACATTTTAACGGTACTGAATATACTCTCGACCAGCGGTACTGCCAGCGGTTCTACCCAATGCGTTCGCTCCCCAGCACCTTTGACACCAACATAACGGATACCAAGAAAATAATCGGGTAATCCCTTGTCCTGAAATCGTTTACAGATTGCCGGATCATCAATCTGGCGTTTAAACAGGGCATCCTGTCTGAGATTAAACGCTTCAATGGAGCGAAAACCGGTAATAATCAATAACAACAGGCAATTTAACGCGATTTTCTCAGCATCACTTTCCACCCGCTGGATTAATGCAACTATGTTCAGAAATCCGCGAATGGTAATCAACGCATCTTCACCATCGGTAGTGGTATCAGACAGCTTGGCCTGCTGTTTCAGCGCCATGGTTTCCCGGGCTTTGCGGGTCAGGTTGGTTTTGTTGGTATACTTCACATCAGAGTTGTATTGCAGTTTAACCAACGTAAATGTGAAGTGATTGACCAATTTTTGAAGGCTAACGCACCGCCCTTTATAGTTAGCTGTATTGGGGTCACCAGGAGATGAAACGCTACTGAGAAGATCCATCGCTCTTTGAATGACAACTGTGCTCAGGTAAGATGGATGGGTCTGTCCTGTCTCATAAAGCATCGCATGGTACCATCGTTTCAGAATCATTAAAGTTGCCTTTGCCACCGCTGGCGACATATTCCTATTTCCCTGTCGGTAAACCACTACCAGCATAGCTTTCATGAACTGACTATATTCTTTGTCGATGGGCAGATGTTCTACAATACCTTTGAATCTGTTCATCTCATCAAAACGTAATGTATTTCTGCCGTTCCCTCGCAACCATCCACTTCCCTGGTTACCACTTACCCAGATATGATCATTCCATGTTTGGGCAAAATCAGCAGACAGGTGCTGTTCGAACCATTTTTTTTGGTCTTCAATAAAAGCCTGAAAATGCTCAAAGTGATTTTTCATTGGACTTCACCTGTTCCTGATGAAAACGGCAGCGGGCGATAACAGACTCAATTTCAAACTGTGTGGTTTCATGGATTAAAATGAGCGGATTTCGGGAATTACCTACACCGTCTGAAATAGCGATTAGTTCATCGACTTCTTTTTTGACGCATTCAAGTAGAGCCTGATGTTCACCATCCGTAAAAGGGCGATAATACAGACAGCCGTAACAAGAACGCACTTCGCTGAAAGGGCATTTACTACTGTTCCTGGAACAACCACCAATTTTATCATGCAACTCGTCACCAACAAGTCCCACCACTGGATGGCCTTTCCAATGTGCTGAGTCGACCAGTTCACCAGTGAGCATCATAGCCACCATATTTTGCCAAACGGGATTCGACCCAAGCGCTTTAGCACGGATCAAGGCCAAGGCGGGAGTTGCCAAAATGTAGTATTTAGCTACGGCAAGAGAGGTGTGCCCCAGTACATGTGCTATCTCTTCAGCACTAGCACCTTGCATCGCCAAAGAGTGCCCAACATTGTGGCGTAAATCAGTAGGTGTAATTGTGGGCAATGCAGCTTCGCCACATGCTACGGCGGCTTGATATTCAGGAGGACAGAAATTTAGGATTGCCTGATTAATTGCCTGAGACACATAACGCGGAGCTGAAACGCTGAAATCGAATAGTTTATCTTCGGGGTTTTTCTTGTATCTCACGGTATAGTTCATAATTAACTCCCCAATTTCTGGGGGGATCGCCAGAAATAACCGCTCTGTCGTCACTTGTCTTTGTTTAGCATATGGTAAAAAAACACTGTATCGAGTCAGACCAGATTCCTGATTTCGTGTATCGATACGAACATCTTTGACCGCCAGCCTAGCGAGTTGTGCTGGGCGTGCACCCGTTACATAAGCCAACCCAAGGATAGCTGCATTTCGCACTTCGCTCTGACTGAAACTTTTGCCATCGCGTAACAACGAAGCCATTTCAAACAGTCCATTGCAAATCATGTTTTTTTCAAGAGGGTCAAGAATATTATCGATTTCTTGGTAAACCCCCCAATGTTCGAGATAGGGTCGAGGGACGAACTCAAGATCATCATAATCTTCAAGATTGAAACCTGGGAATGTTTCAGCACAAAGTATTTTTAAGCCGAATAACACGGAATAAAAAGTAGTATTATCAATATCCTCTTTTTCGATAAATAATCGGAGCGTACTAAGCGAAAACCCACCATGTTCTCGACAATATGAAATGATATTCCTCCAATCAAGATGCAACGCTGGAAGTTTGGTTGGAAATCTCGTCGATGCATATTTGAAACAGATATACTTGTTTAATTTATTTGAGATGTGATCTTGATTGAAAACAAGATATCGCCGACTACCTGAATAATCGAAAGCCCATTTGTTTTCTTTGTTAATAATATATTTATCATCAAACTCCATTGCCGTTTTTAGATAAATTCGATCAGGAATATCGAGTTCAAAGATAGCCTGAGCTAAATCAGGAGGGTAAACTGAGTTCCCTTCGTCAGATTTTAATGCATTATCAAATGATGTCATCGGTATATCTATCCATTATAGTATCTAACGTATTATGTAGCGCTGCATTGTCTTGAATAATTCGTTGGACATTGGCAGTATTAGCCTGCTCAGACAGGAAACGTTTTGCATATAGATCAGGCATTTGACTTGTCGGACTCCATCCACCCATCAGTCGTAGTTCATCTTTGGCTTCTTCCATTATCCCTGAGAGGGAAGGGACTCCAGCAACAAAGTGTGTTTTATTTTGCTGGCTTTTCAAATATTTTGAATGCCATATTTTTTGCAATGTCAAAAAGGCCCAAGTATGTCGGGTTGTATGCGGAGTCAATCGTTGCAACGAGTCAGAGTACAATGGTGATTTGTACTCTGGGTATTGGTTAGTGAAGACCTTATCGACTTTCGAAAAAATAGAATGAACTGATGTGTAGGACAAAGGCTTCGCTGACTGTTGACTCGATGTAAAGATGAAATCGTGTTTATCAGTTTTTGGTCGAAGCTTTGCTATATAAATGCTTAAAAAAATATAATCCTGCTTATCGAGCTCCAACACACGATTAGCCCATGCATTTTTGAGAGATGGCGCATTCTTTCTTGGTTCGTATGCCTCGTCGACAGTTGTCACAATCAAACTAAACTTATCACCTTTTAAATTAGGTTTAATTGAGCTGCACTCTAACAACAATATCTCACCTGTTCGTAAACCATAATTTAACAACAGACGAATAATCAAAAAATTGCGGAACTGAAGATGCCCGGAAGGGAAAGGATTTAGCGGGTTATGCTTTTGGGCAGAAGAGGGGGTTATTATTCCATACAGGCTGAGCACCATTGCCCCAGACAAACTCTGAAATCCTTGGCTGCTGTGACTATGTTGCGAAAATTTGTTTGATGTAAGCGTTCGATAATTCTCCCGGCAAAGCTGTAAACGGGTGTGTAAACGCGAAGCCAAAAGTGATAATGCTTTGGGAGAGTCATCCCGGTATGCAGGTGATATGTAGGTGTTAATCAAAAAAGAAATGAAATGGATCACAGCACGAACTCTGACTGTATGAGTTAAGCTATTGGCTTTTGTAACTCTCGTTAAAGACAACACATTTGATTGGACGTTGTGGCCATTTTCTAGATACATCCAAAATGCGGGCATTTCACCGACAGCAATGTCTGGATTGTGGTCAGATGAATAGAAGCTGTAGCAAAACGAGACACCATACTTTTGCCTCCAGAATTCGTAAAAAAACTTCACAGATTGAAGTGAAGCTGACTGTGTGGACAATGAGCGGAAAGCCAAATGGTCAATATGGTACCTAAGGGGATACAGCAACGGCAGAGAGGTTTCCAAGTCCATCAGGATCCATCGCCTTTTACGGCCTGAGATAACCAACTGCTTTAGTGAATACACAATATTTACCTCAAAATTATCATGGATATGAAGAGAATGTACTCTGTACCTAATGCAAGAAACGAGAGGGAGATCAGAAATCCTAACGTATTGATTTATCGGTTAGTGGGAGTGTCTTATGAACTTATTTACCACAGTAGGTGATTTAACATAATATACATTATGCGCACTAGCGTTTGTGTACGCTTATTGTGGCATCTTTTGCTCACCAATCTCTCCCTATGGTTCGTATTTAACTCCTGACGAGATCTCACCGCAGCCCTCTGTTGATATAACCCTGTAAACCCTCAGCAAGAAAATCAAATACCGTTTTACAGGCCAGGCTATGTCGTAAGTCCTCATGCATCACCAGCCAGGTGTCGAGATGAAATGCAAAGAAATCAGGCATTATCCTTTGCAACGGCGGAGAAAAATCGGCCAGTTGTACCTGACACATACCAATACCGGCCCCTGCGCGTATGAGGTTTAATTGTGCAACATCACTGTCAGTTCGCACGGTAAACAGATCGCGGTTAAGCTGAGGGTATTGTTTAAGTGCCTGTAAAATAAAGGGCGTCACAGTATCGAAACCCACAAGCGTATGGGTGAATAACTCTTCAATACTTTCCGGTGCACCATGTCGCGACAGATAAGCTGGCGCGGCATGCAGACCAATTTCAATCTTCCCCATCCGACGCGCAATTAGTTGATCCTGCACCGGTGTGGTCATGCGGACGGCAATATCCGCTTCCCGGTTCAGTAAATCCTGAACGCGATTAGACAGAACCAGCTCAACGGTTATGTTTGGGTATGCATCCTTTATTCGGGCAATCGCCGAAGGTAGGACCTCCGTGCCGATGATTTCGCTGGCAGCGACGCGCACCACTCCGCGTAATCCGGTTGCGCCGGAACTGAAACTGGCCGCAGAGCGCTCAATCATCATGGCGGTGTTTTCCATCGCTTGCGCATGGCCTTTCAGCTCAATGGCGGCATCCGTAGCCTGTAGTCCTGTCTGCGAACGGGTAAATAAAACAAGACCAAGGGCTGATTCCAGTGCCGCAATATGGCGCCCGGCGGTTGGCTGGGTGATGGCGAGCACGCGTGCGGCACCTGACAAGGACCCTTCTTTCATCACGGCCAGGAAGGTGCGATACCATTCCCAAGGGATATTTAGCTTCATACAAAAATGCATACCTGCTGGTTTATATTATGCAATTACATTTAGCCCGTGCGCTCATTAAGATGTCAAGCAGATATCCAACAAGGCTAAGACGATGAAAAACACAAATAAGGTACTGATTCTGGGTGCAACGGGTGGGATTGGCGGCGAAATTGCCCGTAAATTGATCCGGGACGAATGGGATGTTCGTGCATTGCGCCGCAGCGCTCCGCAAAATGACGAGCACAACAAAAGCATTACATGGGTAAGTGGTGATGCGCAGAAAGCTGAACAGGTTGAGGCTGCGGCGTCAGAATGTAGCGTGATTGTCCATGCCGTTAACCCACCGGGTTATCGGAACTGGGAACAGCTCGTCTTGCCCATGCTGCATAACACGATCAACGCAGCGGAGCGAAACGGTGCTTTAATTGTTCTGCCGGGCGCAATTTATAACTACGGCCCGGATGCGTTTCCCCTCTTACACGAAGATTATCTCCAGAATCCTGTTACCCGGAAAGGCGCCATACGAGTGCAAATGGAGCAGGCACTCGAAGCCTATGCACAGCGTGGCGGCAAGGTGCTGATTTTGCGGGCGGGTGACTTTTTTGGTCCCCGCGCAGGTAACAACTGGTTTTCACAGGGATTGATTAAACCGGGGCACCCACCGCTGATCGTTAAAAATCCCGGAAAAGCCGGAACAGGCCATCAGTGGGCATACCTGCCGGATGTCGCCGAAACGCTCGTAGCCCTGCTGGCGCGTCGGGAGGAACTCGAATCGTTTGCCAGTTTCCACATGCGTGGGCACTGGGACCCTGATGGGACAGCGATGACCGCAGCCATAAAACACGTCGCGGAGCGTGCCGGTATTAAAGCGAAGGTGAAATCGTTTCCCTGGTGGCTTGTCTTCGCGATGAGTCCTTTTAACACCACCCTGCGTGAAATGCAGGAGATGCGCTATCTTTGGCAGCAGACCATAGAGATGGACAATTCAAAACTGCTTGCCTTTTTAGGCCATGAACCGCAGACCCCCCTTACAGAGGCCGTGCATTCTACATTAGCCGGCCTGGGTTGTATTTAACATAACCCGACCTGCACGTTTAGAAAGGGTTGAAAGATGTCTGATATACTTCAGCTTTTGAAAAACGCTGCCCGAATATATGGAAATTGAATTAGATAAAAGTTTTAAAGAGAGAATTTTCCATGCTGTCATTTTTGAAGTGACGGCCAACGTTATCATCGCGCTGTCACTTGCCTGGCTGATGAACGTGTCGGTACTCCAGTCGGGTTCGCTGTCCGTGATATCTGCACTTACCGCGACGGCCTGGAATTTTGTTTTTAATAAACTCTTTGACTCGCTGCAGAAGAAACACCGCTTTCAGCGAACCTTCCTCGTTCGTGCAATCCATGCGGTTGGTTTTGAAACGGGACTTATCATCACCTTAATCCCTGTCGCGATGGTTATGCTGGATTTAACAATGACTGAGGCATTTTTTGTTGAGATTGGTCTGGTACTGTTTTTCCTGCCATACACGATGCTGTTTAACTGGCTTTACGACTACCTGCGCTGGATATTGGTTGGACGGAAACGGGTTGCCATGTAGCGGTTGTGCGTTATAGCGCACGATGATAAACTGGCCTAATTGATTGACAATAAGCATTGAGGCGCCGCTTTATGAATAAACTTCTTATACTCTTCCCCGCTCTGTGTTTAATCGGTTGCGTGGATCTGGGTAAAATTGGAACTCATCCGGAAGTGGCATCCTTCTATATCAATCATCCTAAAAGCCAGGTTGCAGATTGCCTCATATACGCATCCTCCAGGGAACATTTATCGCTGGAATTTGATGATACCCTCCCTGATGGTAGCGAAAGGTATAATCTCCAGGATAGCGATTATACCGATGTTGCCTGGGTCGAAGTCAGTAAGTTCAGCGGAAAACAAACCTCCGTTGAATTTTATTATGCCCCTCACGATCCTGGGTTGCATAAGTCTATTCTGTCTATAGTGGATCAGTGTAAAAAATGAAGAGGAAGATAAAATGCGAAATATCATGACTAAAGGGATTTGCATTGCGTTAGCGTTGTCCGCAGCCGGGGCGGCTCAGGCCGTTGAGAAAGAGAGCCATGGCGACAAGTTTACCGGGATCACCATTTTCGCTCAAAAAGAGTCTCAGGGAAGCCAATGGAACAGTGCAACGGGCGAAGCGAAATACATGGTCAGCTATAAGGTGACACTGGATAATGCGTCGGGTAAAAGTATTGAGCCGGGTAAAGATAATAAAATATGTTTCTTCCTGTTTGATAAAACCGGAAAGACATTTATGAGCACCGGTATTGAACTGGAAATGTTGAACAAATACAAACCCCGGGACAACAGAACAGGCGGGGTTTATTTCGCCAGTTCAAACCCTGATATTTTAAATATGCCATTTGTCCGTTTCGGCACGGGAAAAGACTGCATAAATTGATGTCCGTCACATCGACGCGTCCTTTAGCATGTTCGATGTCCCTTTCCTTCTATACTCTTTATTTCTCTCTTTTATAAGGAAGGAACAATGTTCGATCATGTGAAATTCGGCGTCAGTGATTGTGAAAAAAGTAAAACCTTCTTCCTCCAGGCACTTCAGCCACTTGGCGTGGAACTCATCGATGAAGGCACGCCAGACTACGGTGTTGAAATGAGTTCAGGCGACGTTTCGCTCTGCCTTTTTCAGACAAATGAAAAACCAGCACCGCTGCATCTGGCTTTTGTGGCCAACACGCGCCAGCAGGTCGATGCGTTTTACCATGCCGCGCTTAGCGCAGGCGGACTTGATAACGGCGCGCCGGGATTGCGGTCATACGGTGAAAATTACTATGCCGCTTTTGTTATCTCGCCTGATGGTCATAATATCGAGGCGGTGTGCCATGCGCCGGAGAGCGTGTAGCTTAACGCTTCTTCAATCGCGATCGGAGGTCAACAGGACGGATACGCCCTTTTCCGATACCGCGCGGATCCAGCCCTTATCGGTATTGTCTTCAACAACAATTGTGTTCACCGAAGACACATCGCCAATCACGAACGATGACGCAGTGTTTATTTTTTCCGGAGACGCCAGGACAACCGTCTCGGCGGCTCTGCCGGAAAATGCACGTTTGATGCATGCCTCTTCGAAATCGCCGGTGGTCAGCCCTGCCTCAGGATGGATACCGGTCACGCCCATAAAGAACAGGTCCGCATGAATATTTTCGATACCTTCAATGGCCGCTGCGCCGACCGCGACAATCGAGTGTTTATACAAGCGACCGCCAATCAGTATCACCTCGATGGAAGGATGCTCGACAAGCCCCAGGGCAATACTCGGGCTGTGCGTAACCACCGTGATACGCAGGTCAGCCGGTAAAAACGTAATCAGCTCCGAGGTGGTCGTGCCGCCATCGACTATCACTACCTGGCCTGAAGAGATCAGCTGCGCGCCTTTGCGGGCGACCCTTTTTTTCGCATCCATCTTCACGGATTGACGTTCAGCGAACGGTGCAATAGCGGAAGATGACGGCAGCGCGCCGCCGTGAACGCGCTGCAAACGCCCTTCTGCCGCCAGCTCACGTAAATCACGTCGGATGGTGTCTTCTGAGACGTCAAAGAGAATGCTAAGCGCTTTAGACTGGACCTGACCTTCGGCGTCGAGCTTTTCGAGGATCAATTGTTTTCGCTGACTGGTGAGCATCATGAATTCCTGATGTTGCATGTTTTATCTTGAAAGTGCACGATAATGCTGTTTATGATGATTACTCTACGTAAGGAGGAACAAACGTGCAATCAAAACGTGCAGATGTGCGCATCATTGACAGTGAAACACTGTCAGATAACTGGTACGTCCTGAAAAAATACACCTTCGACCTGCAACGACGCGACAGCGAATGGCAGCGTCAGCATCGGGAAGTCTACGACCGTGGGAACGGCGCGACGATCCTGCTCTACAACCGTGATAAAAAAACGGTGATCCTGACCCGCCAGTTCCGTTTCCCCGTCTTTATCAACGGCCATGAGGACGATTTGATCGAAGCCGCTGCGGGGCTGCTGGACAATATGGATCCCGAAAGCCGCATAAAAGCAGAAGCGGAAGAAGAGACCGGGTTTCACGTTTCACGCGTGCAGAAAATCTTTGAAGCCTATATGAGCCCGGGCTCCGTCACGGAAAAACTCTACTTTTATCTTGCCGAGTACCAACCTAAAGACAGAACCGGCGCAGGCGGCGGGATCAAGGCTGAGGGAGAAGATATCGACGTGCTGGAAATGACGCTTGAAGAGGCATTACGCGGCATTGAAACCGGCAAGATTGTCGACGGGAAAACCATCATGCTGCTTTATCATGTTGCGCTGAAAGGCATTCTCTAGCCTGCCGCTCTCCGGACACCTGCCGTCGTGCAGGTGTCTGCCTGTGCTATTCTTGCAGAAGCATGCAAAACGGAGAACCGAAGATGGCCGACTGGAACCCTTCTCTTTACCTGCAATACGGCGCCGAAAGAACGCGACCTGCCGCTGAACTGCTCGCCAGAATCCCGCTGGATGAGGTCGCCACCATCGCTGATTTAGGCTGCGGGCCAGGAAACAGTACCGCGCTGTTGAGGCATCGCTGGCCTTCGGCACGCATCACCGGGGTCGATAACTCCCCCGCTATGCTCGAGGAAGCACGCACCGCCTTACCTGACTGCCACTTTGTTGAGGCAGATATCCGCCAGTACAAGCCTGGCCAGCCGCTGAGCCTGATTTACGCTAACGCATCGCTGCAATGGGTCCCTGACCATTACGATCTCCTGCCTCACCTTGTTTCTCTGCTCTCGCTTAATGGCGTACTGGCGATCCAGATGCCTGACAACTGGCTTGAACCCACTCATGTGGCGATGCGTGAGGTGGCGCTGGAGCAAGACTATCCTGACCGCGGCCGCGAACCACTGCCGGGCGTACATGCCTATTACGACATCTTGTCGGAGGCCGGTTGTGATGTGGATATCTGGCGGACAACCTATTTCCATAAAATGAACTCGCACCAGGCCATTATTGACTGGGTAAGCGCCACCGGTTTACGCCCGTGGCTCCAGGAATTGAATGAGAGCGAGCAGAAACGGTTCCTGAAACGCTACCATGAACTGCTGGAAGAGCAGTATCCGCTCCAGGAAAACGGACAGATACTGCTCGCTTTTCCACGGCTGTTTATCGTGGCACAACGTCAGCCCTGACGGGTTATGAGCGGGCCTCTTTGAGCAGCTGCTGGATAACCTTTTCCTGCTGCTCATAATCGCCTTCGCCAAAGGCGGTGTAGCGTAGTTGCCCTTTGGCATCAAAATAGTAATGCGCTGGCCAGTACTGGTTGCCGAAAGCATTCCAGATTTCATAGTTGTTGTCTGTCACAACCCGATACGGCAACTGCCATTTGGTGACCGCATTTTTTACCGACGAAAGCGGTTTTTCCCAGGGATATTCCGGGGTGTGAACCCCTATCACCACCAGACCCTGCGGCTGATACTTTGTGGCCCAGTCTCGCACGTGGGGGAGCGTATGCTGGCAGTTGATACAATCCCACGTCCAGAAATCAATCAGAACTACCTTGCCGCGCAGTGATTCGGACGTGACAGGGTCACCGTTTATCCACCCTGTTCCACCGCTTAGCGAAGGCAGTTGGCTGCTGGGCTCTGTCATCACTACCGGCTGGAGCTTCACCGGCGTGGTTGTCGATTTCGACATATTCAAGAGCGCGGTCTCCAGACGGTCCGCGACGCCGTTTGCCCCTTTCAGCAGCGAAGTCATCCCTGTCGCGTTTAAGATGACGGCCGCTAACATTGCCACACCCGCCCCCTGACGCAGTTTCGCCATCAGCGCCGACTTTGCTCTTAACGGTGCCATTAGCGTGCGGCCGCCGATAACGAGCAGGCCCAGCATCAGCGCGCATCCGCTGCCATAGGCGGCCAGCAGTGCGCCTGTGGTGATGGCTGAATGTCCCGCAATATTAATGCTGAAAATAGCGCCCAGAATGGGCCCCGCGCAGGGAGACCAGAGCAGTCCGACCGCAAGCCCGGCCAGAAAAGCCGATGCCATACCGCGCGTTTGCCCGCTTTGGGCGTTAAGGACGTTCCCGGCGCTGACCGCTGGGCCCGCCATGCGCTGGGCGAAGGTTGGGAAAATTAAGGCCAGGGCGGCGGCGGCCAGGATCAAAAGCGCGACCCAGCGCCCAACAATGGTTGCCTCCGTTATCCACTCGCTGGCAACGGTGACGACCATCGCGACCAGGGTGAACATCACGATCATCCCCGCGAGCAGGGCCAGAATATGTCGACGCTGCCCCTGAAAACCGGCAAAAAGCAGTGGAATAACCGGGAGCGTACATGGGCTGAGCAGGCTTATCATCCCGCCCAGAAACGCGATTACCAGAAACATAGTGACCTCACAATACAAGTCCTGCGACGCTGCAGTGAGGCTATTTCATCGTGCGGATGTGTTCAGGATATGTGTGAAAGCGTGGGTTTTGTCTGGCTCTGTATCACCCCGGCCGGGAGATACAAAGCCGTACAATTAACGGCGCGGTAGCGTAATGGAGACCTCCAGCCCGCCCCCGCCCCCGGCGCGGTTTGCCAGGTTCAGCTTTCCGTCAAGCTGAGCGGTGAGCTGCGCGGCGATAGCCAGGCCGAGCCCGGTCCCGCCGGTATCGCGGTTGCGGGATGTTTCAACCCGATAAAACGGCTGTAATACCGCCTCAAGCTCGGCTTCGGGGATCCCCGGCCCGTCGTCCACAATATGAATAACCACCTCTTCTTCAGACGAATCATCTATGGCAATCACGGCATGCTCGCCAAATTTGAGGGCGTTATCCAGCAGGTTGGTCATCACCCGGCGAAGCGCCTGCGGACGCGTAACGATCGGCAGGCGGGCAGCGTTTGCCTGAAACTGCACGTTTTTACCGATGTCCTGATAATCGCAGGCGATGCTGTTGACCCAGGCGTTCAGCTCCAGCTTCAGCGAGGTCTCTTCCAGTGTTTCTGATGACCGGGCATATGCAATGCCCTCCCGCACCAGACGCGTCATGCTATCCAGGTCGTTCAGGAGCTTGTCGCGAAGTTCTGGTTCCCCGGCCATTTCGACGCGCAGCTTCATGCGGGTAATCGGGGTCTGAAGATCGTGCGAAATGGACGCCAGGATCTGCGCGCGCTCCCGGAGGTAAGACTGAATACGCGCCTGCATCGCATTGAAGGCGTGCGCTGCCCGCTGCACCTCAAGCGGCCCTTTCTCCGTCATTGGCGTGCTGGCCGCGGGATCCAGTGAATCCACCGCGCGGGTAAATTGTGAAAAAGGCCTTACTACCTGTCGTACTGCTACCCAGGAACAGGCCGCCAGAAGCAGCAACTGCAGGATGAGCACAGCGGGCAGCCAGCTGGCGACGGGCGGCATGTGCGGGATCAGATCAATGGTCAGCGGCGCGCCATCGCTAAGCGTTAAATGTGCCTGAATATGCGAAATGGCGCCGGGAACCGCGGTAAAGCTGAGCGGGTACTGTGCCGCGAGCGTCGCTTTTAAGGTGCGGATGGCATCCTTTGAACGCTTATCCGTCGGTGCGGGGCCGGGCTCACCGGTGCCCAGAATATAACGGTAGTTACCTCGTTCAAGTCGCGGAAGCCAGGCGGCGCGTTCGCTGGCCGGCAACCGGTTTAAAATGGCGACGCTGGTTGCGACATCGTTTTCCAGATTACCGAGCATCACCGTGCGGGCGCTGTGCATTCGCTCTATCATGACCAGCGTCAGGCTCAGGGCGTTAGCCAGCAGAAGACCGGGCAGCACGACCATCAGCAAACGGGCCAGCAGCGAGCGTGGCCAAAGGGTCATTCGTTAACCTCTTTGATGATGACCGGCATCGTAAAGACGTAGCCTTCACTGCGGACGGTTTTGATATAGGCCGGCGTGCGGGCATCTTCATTCAGGCGCTGGCGAACCCGGCTTACCAGCAGGTCGATTGAGCGTTCAAACAGCTCGGCGTCTCGCCCCTGCGTCAGGTTGAGCAGCTGGTCCCGGGTCAGCACGCGCTGAGGATGGTCAAGGAAAACGCGCAGCAGGCGATACTCCGCCCCGCTGAGCGCCACAACCACCCCTTCCGGATCGATTAAGTGGCGGGCGACGGTATCGAGCTGCCATTCACCGAACATCACCAGCCGCCCTGCTTCCGTTACCTGTAAATTGGGCGGCATCGTGCGAAAACGCCGTAAAATGGCTTTGATGCGCGCCAGGAGCTCGCGGGCAACAAAAGGCTTCACCACGTAGTCGTCCGCGCCCATCTCCAGGCCCAGGATCCTGTCCGTCTCCTCACTGCGTGCGGTGAGCATCAGGACGGGCAGATCTTTATGTTTGCCGCTGCGCAGCTGTCGGCATAGCGTAAGACCGTCATCGCCGGGCATCATCACGTCCAGCACCACCAGGTCGATATGCTGTTTATCCAGCACGACGCGCATCTCTTTGCCGTTGGCCGCGCCCGTGGCGCGATAGCCAGACTTTTCGAGATAATCGACAATCAGTTCACGAATATCCCTGTCGTCATCAACGACAAGGATGTGGTCAATATGCTCCACCGAAATCTCCAGACCGAAGGGTAACGTACTGAAAATAGCACATTTCAGAGTTTATCAGCGTCGACAACGGCCTTGACGAAATCCTGCGGATCTTCCTGAGGCGGGTTGTGCCCCACGGTGGCCCCGAAGGTCCGGTGCTCATATTTACCGGTAAATTTACCCGTATAGGCCTGCGGCGCGGGGTGCGGCGCACCGTTGTTTCCGCCTTCGATGGTGATGGTCGGGACGGTAATGTTCGGCAAGGCGGCCAGTTTTTGCTCATAGCTGTCATATTTCCGTTCCCCTTTTTCCAGCCCTAAACGCCAGCGATAGTTGCTGAGCGTCACCGCGACGTGATCCGGATTATCGAGCGATTTGGCGCTGGCGTTAAAGACAGCATCGCTAAATTTCCAGTCAGGCGATGCCTGCGACCAGATCAGGCGCGCGAAGTCATGCGTGTTTTTGGCATAGCCTTGTGCGCCACGCGCGGTGGCGAAATAAAACTGATACCACCACTGCTGCTCTGCTTTTGGCGGCAAGGGCTGTTTACCAATCTGCTGGCTGCTGATGAGATACCCACTCACCGAGACCAGTGATTTCACGCGCTCTGGCCACAATGCCGCAACGATATCCGCCGTACGGGCACCCCAGTCATATCCCGCGAACACCGCCTGCCTGATGTTCAGGGCATCCATCAGGTTGACGATGTCTTTCGCCATAGCTGAAGGCTGACCGTTGCGCGGCGTTTTTGCTGACAGGAAGCGCGTGGTGCCGTAGCCGCGCAGAGAAGGCACAATGACCCGGTAGCCTTTTGCCGCCAGAGCGGGTGCGACCTCGGCGTAGCTGTGAATATCGTAAGGCCAGCCGTGCAGTAAAATGACCGGTTGGCCATCTTTGGGGCCGATGTCGACATAGCCGATATTCAGATCGCCGGCGTTAATTTGCTGTGGATGATCAAAGGCGGCCGCGACGTTTGTGCCGGTGGCTTCGGCCTGGCAGGACATCACGGTGGCAAGAGAAACGGTCAGTGCAAGGGTTGAGTAAGCAAGTTTGCTGAACATGTTGGTATCTCCGGTTGAGTACAATTCACGGGGATATAACAACACCTCAATGTATAGCGGATATGTGCGAAAGCGGGTTTATTGCAAGCCTGTGTATGTATCAGCGACGCGGATACAGTGTGATACAAACCCAGGCGTTTTAGTCTTAAAGAGAGAGGCGGTAGCGGACGTAGTCGTCAGCCTCGCCGTATTTGTCATAGAGTTTACGCGCCGGGTTATTCTCCCGGGTGACCCAATACAGTTTCGACCACCCTTCGCGCTTGCCTTCCTCAATCAGGGCATCAATAAGCGCCTTTCCGGCCCCCGCTCCCCGTTCTTCGGCAGCAACAAACAGGTCTTCCAGATAGCAGACAGGGGCCGTTGACCAGGTGCCTTCGTGGAGAATGCACATCGCGAAGCCGATGACCTTTGTGTCTTTCTCTACTACGCGGCAGAACATCGGAGAATGCGCTGAGAGCGCCCTTTCCCACGTTGATGCGGTAACTGACTCATCGAGGAAGCAGTCATAAAAATGGGTGTAGCCGTCCCACAGCGGTCGCCAGTGGGAGTAATCGTCTGCCTGAAGAGGCCTTACCGTGACAGTCATGCGTTCCTCACATTACAAAGCGATCGCCATTTCAAAACAGCGTAAATCCGCGCCCGCCATGCGCGAGTGATGAGATTTTTCGCTCAGCGTGACAAACCCCAGCTTCTGATAAAACGACCGGGCGTTAGGCGTTGCATCGAGCGTCAGGCGGGTTATTCCCCGGCTACGGGCCTCCTGTTTGAGCGCCTCGATAATCCGGGTCGCTATGCCTTTACCAGATGCCGCAGGCAAGGTGAATATCGCCTCCAGGCAGTGAGTATCCAGATCCAGATAGCCGGTTGCCGCAATCTCGCCCTTTTCATCTTCCACCACGTAAAAAGGGTATTCAACGATCATTTGCCGGTAGCGTTCGGGCATCAGATCGGGCGTCCAGCGCGCAATGACGTCCGCGTCGTAACTGGTTTTACAGCCGTGACGAATCGCCTGATTGCGAATATTCCAGAGTATTTCGGCTTCCTGCGGATTCGCTTTTCGTAACGTCATATCACCTCTTTAACGGCTATTTAACCGGATTTCACGTGCCAGTCTGGCGAGACGCTGAGTGCGACAATAGAGGGTAAACAGCACAAAGCCGCTGCTGTTCATCACCACCCGACAAAGTAACAGCGCGAAGGATGCAATGGCCAGCGGCCAAAAGCTTCCGTCATGAGAAAACAGGAGATGTAGCGCCTGAACAACGGTCATGACCAGCAGAATGATGAACACTGCCATAAACCCCAACAATCCCGATGTCATCCCGCGGGCCACAAGCACGCTGATAACAATGAGCGCGCCTGTCATTATTAATGATGGTACGAAAAAGCTCAGCGCATGGTGTAAAGGTGACAACCCCCGCAACGCGCTGAGAAAAGGCAGCAGATTTAACGCAAACGCCACTAAAAACAGAGGTAACAGCGCCGCTACCGGGTAAGGGTTTTGACGCGGAAGCTCGCCGAGGGGACGAGAAAAATACTGTTCCTCTTTGCAATGCTGAAGGAGATCCTGAAAACCCCGTCCGACTAAAAGTGCCAAAAAACTCATCAATATTTCGCCATCAAAGAGAGGTTGCCCATTTTTGGTAGTGAATAACCACAGCGCGCTTCAAAAGAATGTGATAGAGATGAAAATACCAGAACGCAAACAAAATCATAACGCTTAAATATGGAGATCCGCGGATGACGATACCGATGCTCACGACAGAACGCTTGCTGCTAAAACCGCTGGTTGCTGAAGATGCCGTTCAGATACAAAAGCTGTATCCGCGTTGGGAGATCGTCCGCTATATGGTCTCTTCCGTGCCCTGGCCCTACCCGGATAACGGCGCGGAAAACTATGTTAATAACGTGGCGCTGCCGGATATAGCAAAAGGGATTGCCTGGTTCTGGAGCATCCGCCGTCGCGAGGTGCCGGACGAGCTGATGGGCATTATCTGTCTGTACGATGTGGAAGATAACAACCGCGGGTTTTGGCTGGCGCCGGAGTTTCAGGGACAGGGATATATGCGCGAGGCCAGCATTGCCGCAACGGATTACTGGTTTAATACGCTCAACAAACCCGTATTACGCGCGCCGAAGGCTGCCGCCAACAGCCGCTCCCGCCGTATTTCAGACAGTAGCGGCATGCGGCTTATCAGAACGGAACAGAAAGCGTACGTCAGCGGCATGCTCGATTCCGAGCTGTGGGAAATCACTCGCGACGAATGGAACGCCCGTCAGGTCAGCTGATAGTGTTTATCCGGCATAAGCCTTTCCGGAATGTTCTCTTCATCGTTCATCTGCAGCAGATCGCGTTCCATCATGTTGCAGATGGCGTCCAGCGGCAGGTCGTTATTTTCGGTGCCAAACGGATCTTCCAGCTCTTCCGCCAGGGTATCCAGCGAGATAAAGGTGTAAGAGATCAGGGCCGAGACAAAGGGCGTCATGTAGTGCAGGTCCACGACCAGCGCGAACGGCAGCATGATGCAGAACAGATACACCGTGCGGTGCAAAATCAGCGTGTAGGCGAACGGCACCGGCGTTGTTGCAATACGCTCGCAGCCGGAAAGCACGATAGACATGTCGTTCAGACGGTTGTTCAGACTGTGGAACAGAATGTCTGAGAGTTGCCCGTTACGTCGCCGCACGGCCAGCCACTCCCCCATGATCAGCAAAATACGGTTCGCCGGCGAGTTGGCGTCCATGACTTTACGTAAATCATCCGCAGCAAGATAGCGAGAGAGTTGCTCAGCGTTCAGTTCCCGGCGCAGGGTCATGCGCAGGCAGTTGGCGAAGGCGATCTGCAGGCGGACAAACTCCCCCAGGTGCTTATCGTCGGGCAAGGTGTTTTTTACCTCGCGAAACAGCGAGCGTGCCGCTATCATCAACTGCCCCCAGAGCAGCCGGGCTTCAACGTAGCGGGAATAACAGGCGTTGTTCCTGAAACCGAGAAAGATAGCGATCGCCACGCCGAGAATACTAAAGGGCGCCACGGTAAATTTGATACCCAGCGAGGTATACCACGGCAGCATCAGGATAACGGCGATAGAAAGCAGGAAGTTGAGCAGCAATCGGGTATAGATCTTGGGAAGTACCGAACCGTGCCAGACGAAAATCAGTTGTAGCCAGTGCTGTTTAGGACGAACAATCATAGTGAGTTTCAGGAAAGAAAAGAGCGTGGCTATTAAACGTGATCCCCCTCACGGTTGCAAGCATGTTAACGGAACATTGAATTTTCTGACCTGATTAGCGAAAACCGCACGGTGCTGAATCTGCTTTTTAAAAACAGGGTAAATAGTATGTTGTAACTAAAAAAGATCGTATATAAACCCGGCCGAAGCCGGGTGAACTCATTAGCAAAGCGGTTTAACCGCGGCGCGCATGCCCTTCAGCAAAATGGCATCCAGGTCCAGCGTGATCTGATCGACAAGACCGCTCACCTGCGTCAGATCCTGTTCCCAGTGCTCGCTCACGCTCAGCACCGACTGCACCAGCTCGCGGGTACTTAACTGCTGGTCGCGGTGCTGCGCCCAAAGCTGCTGATAACGTTCCAGCCATGACGCATCTTCCTGAACCGGATAGCTCTCCCCGTTACGCTCCGCGCGATAAAACGCGATCAGCGCCGCTAAGGCAAACGTCAGTCGCGCAGGCAATTGACCTGTTGCCTTCTGCCCTGCCAGCAGCTGCGGCAGGATGCGGGTACGGTATTTAGTCATGCCGTTGAGCGCGATGGAAAGCAGCTGGTGTTTGATATAGGGATTACGAAAACGCCCTGTTACCGCACTGGCGAAAGACTCCAGCTCGCCGCGCGGCAGGTCCAGTACCGGGATAATTTCCTGATAAATCGCTTTCTCGACGAAGGCGCACACCTCCGCATCGTTCATCGCCTCGCCTACCGTATCCAGCCCGGCCTGGAATGCGACCGGTACGAGCGCTGTGTGCGCCCCGTTCAGGATGGCGACCTTGCGCGCCTTGTAGGGTTTGATGTCATCGACAATCAGCACGTTTAACGGGTACTTATCCAGACGGAGTTCGCGAGCAAGGGATGCCGGCCCCTGGATCACAAACAGATAGAAATGTTCAGCCGTATCCAGGAACCCGTCGTGATAACCCAGCTCAGCTTCCAGCGTGGCCACTTCATCGCGCGGATAACCGGTCACGATACGGTCAACCAGCGTCGAGCAGAAGCTGTTGGCATCGTTTAGCCAGCGGGTAAAGGCGTCAGGCAGCGACCACTCCTGAGCATAGCGCAAGACGAGTTCACGCAATGCATCGCCGTTGTAGTCAATCAGTTCACACGGAATGATGACCCAGCCTTTGTCTGGCGCGCCGTTGAAGTGGCTAAAGCGCTCAAACAGCAATCGCGTCAGCTTAGCCGGATAGCTCGCTGCAGGGGCATCGTCGAACTTGTCCCCCGCGTGGTAGCTGATACCGGCTTCGGTGGTGTTCGAGAAAACAAACCGCATATCGGCATTGTGAGCCAGTTTCAGAAACGCGTCATAGTCGTCATAGACGCTGATTTCACGGTTAACGGAGCGTATGAGTCGGGCGTCACTCACCGCCTCACCCTGCTCATTCAGGCCACGAATGATAGTGGTGTACAGCCCATCCTGCGTGCTCAAAGACGGCGGGAAGTCGCTCTGAATCGGGCGAACGATGACCACACCGGCGTTGAGGTCGGTATGTTCGTTTAGCAGGTCTATTTGCCAGTCGATGAAGGCGCGCAGGAAATTGCCCTCACCAAACTGAATGATACGTTCAGGATAGTGCGCACCGGGAAAATCACGACGGTTGAGAGTGTTCACCTTGGGTTCCTTTTATAATTAGTCATACAGCCTGATAAGATTGGTACGATAACTTATCAAAACTTAACGACCAGAAACCCTGTTTTGATCAATCCGCGGTGCGGTTGTGCAAAATAATTATAAGAACTTATAGAACACGGACGTGGCCGTCATAGCGCCGTCCGGCATCAGCGCATAGCGCGGGATCTCACCGACCTTTTGCCAGCTGGCGCGCTGGTAGAACGTCTCAGCCCCGCTGCCGGTGGAAGTATCGAGCACCAGAACAGAAATGTTCCTTGCCCTGGCCTCCACTTCAAGCGCTTCCATAAGCGCCATCGCAGCGCCTTTCCGGCGCGCTTTCTCATGAACCAACAGTTTCGCCACATCCGCGCGGTGCGGCTGGTTTTCCGGCTGGTCGACGATCAGCTGCACCGTGCCAATAACGCCGTCCTGCGGGTCGATACAGGCAAGCACGAGACGCTCATTGCGTCCTGTGCTGTCTGCTATCCCGCGCCAGTAAGATCGAGCCTTATCGAGGCTAAAAGGCAGCATAAAACTGACGGATGCCCCGCCGTTTACGCAGTTTTCGAGGATCCCGGCCAGCGTATCAAGATGGGTGAGGATCTCTTCCCGGGTGAGGTTTTTGATTTGCAGTGAGGTATTCATTGTTTTCCCTTGTGTAGAATACACTCACTTTGCATTTAACATCTTCTTAACGCAAATGGATCGGACATAGGTTTTTACTATGTCAACCGGACCGCTGGCGCTGCTGTTTCATGGCATACATCTTTTCATCGGCGTCCTTCAGCCACTGCTGGAGGTCGTTGCCATTATGGTCGAATTCACTCAGCCCCCAGGAGAACAGAAGCGACCAGGGGTGTAGCTTGCGGGCATTATACTTTTCCACCTGCTCGGCAAGATACTGCATCGCAATCCAGGCGCCCTTCTCGTCGGTATCCGCGAACAGCACAGCGAACTCATCCCCGCCAAAACGCACCAGCAGATCCGCCTCACGGAAAGAGGCGCGCATCAGCTGCGCCATGACTTTCAGGGCCTTATCCCCCTCTTCATGACCGTAGCGATCGTTAATTTCCTTAAAGCGATCCAGATCCAGCCAGCCGAGCGTCAACGGCTCAGCCCGGCGTTGGGCAACGGAAAGCGTAAACCTCACAAGCTGATTAAAGCCCCGACGGTTGAATAACCCGGTTAACTCATCCGTGGTTGCCGCGCTGATTGCGGCAAATTCATCTTCCGCCAGCGCACCAAGGTCTCCCAGGACGGCGAGATCGGCCGCGGAAAACTCCCGGGGCGCGTAATCAATAAGGCACAGCGAGCCCACGCTTGCGCCATCGCGCAAGCGCAGCGGGAAGCCCGCGTAAAAACGCACGCGAGGTTCACCGGCCACCAGCGGATTATCCGCAAAACGATCGTCCTGCAGCATATCCACCACCACCAGCGGTGCTTCGGAAAGGATCGTATGGCCACAAAATGAGATGTTCCGCGGAACGGTGTCGGGGGCCTGACCATCGGCCGACTTCACGATAAGCGAATGCTCATCAATGAGATTGACCATCGCCAGCGGCACCTGGAAGAAGCGCTTCGCCAGGCGCGTGAGGCGGTCAAACGCCGGGGAACTGTCGATCTCAAGCAGACCCGATTCGCGCAGTGAGTTCAGTCTGTCTGTTTCATTTTCAGGGGTTGCTGGTGCTTTCATAATGTCTCCTGACGTAAAGCTTTACTAAAAGCGTAGCTTAAACAGAGACATTGTCAGTGTTCGACTATCCTGTTAAGCCGCTTACTATTCACGTCAATGCCTTATGACGATTAACGCAGCTCTGTTTCGCTCCCGGCGGTCGCAGCAATGTGCTCGTCCGACACCCGGGCGCTGGTACGATTTCGACCCGCTTTTTTTGAACGATAGAGATGATCGTCCGCTTCGGCCATCAACGTGTTGAAGACCTCGGTCAACTGCCATGACTCAGACCTTCCGCTCCCGAGGCCAATACTGACCGTCAGATAGAGCGTTTGCTGGCGCCATGTAAAAGGGTGACTGGCAACGGTAGTTCTGATACGTTCCGCCAGTGCATAACCATTTTGCGCATCGCCCGAGTTGACCACCACCGCGAACTCTTCCCCGCCCATGCGCGCGACCATTCCGTCTTCACCGACCACCTGCTGAACCTGTCGGGCAAACGAGGCCAGTACCCTATCTCCACACTCGTGGCCGTAGTTATCATTAATGCTTTTGAAGTAATCGATATCCAGCAGCATGACGGTCAGAAAACGCGAATGGCGGTGCGACTCTTCATGCTTTAGCGCCTCATAAAGCCCGGAGCGCGAATAGACGTGCGTTAAGAAATCATAATCCGCCCGCAGTGAAACCTGGCGGATCAGGGAATTAATGGCTGCCATGCTCACGGACACCATCACCGGGCAGATCGCCATCGTGGCAATACCCAGCCGGGCTGAGAACATCATGGGGGTCGTAAACGGCGTCGCCACGGCAATATTGATCACCGAGTTGGCGACCAGAATAATTTCAGTGGTGCCCGTGATAAACGTCAGCAGACAGGTTGCAGGCAATGAGTAGCGTACCGCACACCAGATAAGCGCAGGCAGCGGAAAGGCGAGACTCCCCGCCCCGCCAATCACCACCGACGCGGCCACCGAAACAATCAGTGCAATAACCGGGAACAGCTGCTCCAGACGTAACCTGAACTCGTGCGCGGACATGCCTATCGTGAGCATACACGGCACCACCAGCACGCCGGTTGAGAACTGCTCGCTAAACCAGTCGGCAAACAGCGGCCAGAAGCTATGAGTGTCGATCCCGACCGACCCCACCGCGCCGAGCAGCGCGCAAAGCAGCGCGGCAATCAGACAGTAGTTAAACAGGCGTAAGGCGTTAAGCGGATCGGGCGTTTTCTTCATCAGCCGCCTGTCGCGTTGAACCAGCACGGCGACAACGACGATAAAGATCATGTTCGACAGGTTAATCACCACTGAGGCCATCCCCCAGTTGGTCGTTACCGCATCGTACAACAGCATAGCGACATAGCACACCGCATAGTAATGCAGGCGATTCAGGTAAACATAGCGGGCGAAAATCCCTGCCATGACGCCATTCAGCGGCCAGAACAGCGACAAGGCCTCAACCAGCCGTAATTCCGCCCCCACAAAATAGAATAAAGTGGTGAGAATAAAGATCGTCGTTGCATTTCGCAGCGGCGTGTCCGGTTGAAAGAGCCTGAAGGCAGTAAGAGCAGAACGCATTAAATATCATTCCATATGAGAGCTTATGGCAATTATTGCGGTCGTCAGCGTTGTCGGGACTAACTTAGGATGCATCTATAACACAATTACAACAGGATCATAACTCGTCAAATTTGGGCGTTCATCTGTAATACCAGCCAGTGGTGGATCACGCCGACAATATAATGTTGCTGCTCAACGGTGAGCTGAACACCTTGCGGAATGTGGTGCCATTTAGCCAGACAGCCCCGACAGCAGGTGGCCGTGGCATGCTGGGCGATAAACACCGGATGACCGCGCATAGGCGTCTGTTTGCCGTCATTCGCGGGGTGTGCAGGCGCAAGGCGCTTTTCGACAAAATCAGCGGCATGCTGGTCAATGGTTTCGGGGCCTTTGTCCCAGCAGTACCGTCGTTCCTTCTCGCCTAAGCGAAAGCGCGAGCGAAACGTCGATCGCGCCAGGCGGGAAAAGAGAGGATCCAGATCGGACATCAGTATACGGACCGCCCCAGACGCTGGGTCAGTTTCTCCAGAACCGCCACGCCGGCGAGCGAATTTCCCGTATCATCCAGCTCCGGGCTCCAGACCGCAATCGCCATTTCATGCGGTACAATCGCCACCACTCCGCCGCCGACGCCCGATTTCGCAGGAAGGCCGACGCGCCAGGCAAACTCCCCGGCGTTTTGATACATCCCGCTGGTGGCCATCAGCGCGTTAACCTGGCGGGCCTGTAGCGGAGAAACCACCTCCTGATCGAGATGCGGCGCATGTCCCTGGTGTGCCAGGAACAGGAACGTTTGAGCCAGCTCAGCGCAGCTCATTTTCAGGGCGCAGTAATGGAAGTAGTTTTGCAGCACCGTCGCCACATCGTTATGGAAGTTGCCGAAGGATTTCATCAGCCAGGCGATAGCCGCGTTACGGGCGGAGTGTTCAAACTCCGAGCGAGCGACCACCGAGTCGTAGGCAATATCGTCAACACCCGAGAGCTGACGAACAATCTCCAGCATGCGCTGACGCGGCGCGCTGAGACGGCTTTGCAGCATATCGCAGACCACCAGCGCCCCGGCGTTGATAAAGGGGTTTCGCGGCTTGCCCTGTTCGATCTCGAGCTGGAGCAGTGAGTTAAAAGGCTGGCCGGAAGGGTCTTTGCCGACACGCTGCCAGATCTCATCTTCTTCATACTGGCGCATCGCCGCCACCAGACTTAGCACTTTAGAAATGGACTGAATGGAAAAACGTTCAGTCGCATCGCCGGCCTGGAACCGCTGTCCGTCGATGGTACAGATAGCAATCCCCAGCTTATCCCCGCTGACCGAGGCAAGGGCCGGAATATAGTCGGCAACCTTCCCCTTTCCCAATAACGGACGAACCTGCGCCAGAATCTCGTCCAGCATCTCATTATGGATGACCGCAGCCACACTTTGCTCCTTGCCCTCAGGCTAAAACGGGCTGCGAGTATAACAGAGGCTTATGTATTGCGTCAGGCACTGAGACGAAAACGCGAAACGGCCTGCAATAAAAGATCGGATTGCTTTTGCAGACGTTCCGAGGCCTCCGAGGCGTCAGAGACCAGCCTGTCGGTCTGGCGGGAGACCTGATTCAACGCCTGAAGCTGGCGCGTCATCTGATGAATACTTTCCCCCTGGCTGAGCGTGGCGGTGGAGATCTCATTCAGCAAACTACTTAAATTCCCCACCAGACCGGTAACCTGCTGCAAATTCTCCTCCATCAGGTTAACGGCGCGGGAGCCGTCCTCAATGCCCTGCAGGGAGCGGTTGATCAGCTCCTGAATGGTCTGCGTCGAGTGGCTGCTCTTTCTGGCCAACAGCCCGACTTCCCGGGCGACGACGGCAAAGCCGCGCCCCTGGTTTCCGGCATGGGCAGCCTCAATGGCGGCGTTCAGCGCCAGGATGTTCGTCTGAAACGCGACGCTGTCGATCATCGCCACGATCCCGCGCATTTCTGAGGATCGGTCGACGATCGCCTGCATCGACGCATTCACGGTAGACATCATCTGGTCGCCGCCCACGGCAGCCTGACGCGCTTCATCCGCCCGCGAGCTGGCGAGCCGGGCATAGCCGGTATTCCCTTCCACATGGGTTTCCAGCGTCGCGATATGCGCCGTCACGTCCTCAAGCTCTTTCGCCTGGCGTGCCGACTGCTGATACAGCTTCTGGTTACCCTGCGCAAGTGTGCCAATGTTCTCCACCATGCTGGCTGTCGCATGGCTAACCTGCGTAACCAGCTGCTGCAGGCCGTGCTGCATAGTGGCAATGCTGTCGCTAAGCTGCCCGACTTCCCGGTTAAAACGCATGACATCCGGCGGCGTGCCGGAGAGATCCCCCGCCGCCAGCTGGTTAATATGCGCAATCAACCGGCGCAGCGGCGTAATCACCCATCTGGACATGCCAAACCAGACGGCAACGGCGATGGCCAGCAACAGCACCGGCGCAAACAGAAACAACGTTTGCAGCCCGGAGAGCTGCGCCATCAGACTCTGACGCCCCTGCATGGCCTGCTTCTCGCTAGCCTGCTGATAGCGCGCATAGTTGTCGTTAAAATCAGTCTGAAAAGCCTGAGACGGTACGGCAAAAAAAGCGTCGATGGTGTTGGTTTTAATCAGCCCTTCCGCCTGCTCCTCGATCGCGCCGTAGAAAAGCTGATAGCTGTTCACCAGGGCTTCGTCTTTCGGCGGGTTCAGCGCCAGCCAGGCCTTCCACGCCTGCTGAGAAACCGCCAGCGCCTTTTGCGCCTCATCCATCAGGCTGTGCCAGCTTCCGTCGGAGCCGGTCTCTTTATCCTGCATAAACCAGACGCCGGAGCGGTTAAGCAGATCGCTTGCGGCCAGCAGAGACACACGGGCCAGATCCAGCCTGCTCTGCTGCTGCCAGGCCAGCAGATTGTGCTGCTCGTTGCGCTGGGCTTCGTTCAGGGAGGCGTTAAGCAGGAATGACGAGGAGAGCTGCAGCGCGGAGAAAAGGCCAATAATACAAAAGATACCCGTCAGCAGGCCAAATTGACGACGGCGAAAAATTTGCGTTAGGTTCATGATTTTCTTCATTAACAATGCGTTAGACGCGTGGGAGTCTACGAAATGAAAATGACAGAACCATTGCAGAGAAATGACAACGGCCCTCGCGATGAGGGCCGAAAAATTACACGCGATCCTTCCACACCGTCTGCACGTTGCAGAACTCGTGCAGGCCAAAGTGGGAAAGCTCGCGGCCAAAGCCGCTTTTCTTGACGCCACCGAAGGCCACGCGCGCATCGCTGGCGCTATAGCCGTTGATAAACACGCCGCCGCACTCCAGTTCACGGGAAAATTTATCCGCAAGCGCTGCGTCAGCGGTAAAGACGGTGGCAGACAGGCCAAAGTCGCTGTCGTTTGCAAGCGTCAGGGCGTGTTCTGCGTCTTTCGCAACCGTAATGGCCGCGACCGGGCCAAACAGCTCCTGGCGGAAGGCCGTCATCTCAGGCGTCACATTGCCGAGTACGGTCGGGGCGTAATAATTACCCTCTCCGCTGATTATCTCCCCGCCCAGCAGCAGCGTTGCCCCTTCGGCCAGAGTGGCCTGCACCTGCTGATGCAGTTCATCGCGCAGGTCAAAACGCGCCATAGGGCCAATAAAGTGCTCTTCCCGATCCGGTGCGCCAAGCTTCAGCGCAGAAACAGCCTCGACAAATCGTTGGGTAAAGATCTCCGCGATCCCCTCCTCCACAATGAAGCGTTTTGCCGCGGCGCACACCTGCCCGGTATTCTGGTAGCGACCCGCCACCGCCGCCTTCACGGCAAGATTCAGGTCGGCATCGTTGAGGACGATAAACGGATCGGAGCCACCCAGTTCAAGCACGCATTTTTTCAGCGCAGCCCCGGCCTGAGCGCCAATCGCCGCACCGGCACGCACGCTGCCGGTGACGGTCACCGCCGCAATACGGCTATCGTTAATCGCCTGGCTGACGCCGTCATTAGTGGCATTCACCCAGCCGAAAACGCCGGCTGGAATACCGGCGTCAGCCGCTATCTGCGCAATCAGTTCGGCCGAACCGAGCACGTTTGGTGCATGTTTGAGCAGATAACTGTTTCCCGCCAGCAGGATGGGCACCGCCCCGCGCAGCACCTGCCAGAGCGGGAAGTTCCACGGCATCACCGCGAGAATCGGTCCCAGGGGGCGGTATTCAATCACCGCATTGTGGTTTTCCACCAGCGTGGGTTCCGCGCGCAGCATCGCCGGGCCGTGCTCGGCATACCAGTCGCACAGCGCGGCGGATTTTGCCACTTCCGCCCGCGCCTGCAGGATGGGTTTTCCCATTTCACGGGAGATCGTCTGCGCCATCTCTTCAGCGCGGTTTCGCAGCGCTGCGCCGAGATCGCGCAGCTTTTGCGCCCGGTGGGAAACGCTTTCGCGACGCCACTGGCGATACCCCGCGTCGGCCTGAGAAATGGCGCGTTCAATTTCTTCCGGCGTCGCCCACGGATACGCGGCGAGGGTTTCACCCGTTGCCGGGTTAACAGAGAGGGCATGTGTAGCAGATGAATAAGTCATGTTGTTCTCCACGTATTTCGGTTGATTGATTGTGGTCCACTCTGCTATTTCTTAAAAATGAATAATATTAACCACCTTATTCACGAAACGAGAATGCTATGGATTTAACCCAGCTTGAAATGTTTAACGCCGTCGCGCTGACGGGCAGCATCACCCAGGCGGCGCAGAAGGTGCATCGCGTGCCGTCCAATCTGACGACCCGCATCCGCCAGCTGGAAGCTGACCTGGGCGTTGAGCTGTTTATTCGGGAGAACCAGCGTTTGCGTTTATCCCCCGCCGGGCATAACTTCCTGCGCTACAGCAGGCAGATCCTGGCGCTGGTGGATGAAGCGCGCATGGTCGTGGCGGGCGACGAGCCGCAGGGGTTATTTGCCCTCGGTGCGCTGGAGAGTACCGCCGCGGTGCGCATCCCTGAAACGCTGGCGCTGTTTAACCAGCGCTACCCGCGCATTCAGTTTGCCCTTTCTACCGGGCCATCCGGGACGATGATTGACGGCGTGCTGGAGGGAACCTTAAGCGCCGCCTTTGTTGACGGGCCTCTGTCGCACCCGGAGCTGGAGGGGATGCCGGTCTACCGGGAAGAGATGATGCTGGTCACGCCTGCCGGTCAGGCGGAAATCTCACGCGCCACGCAGGTCAGCGGCAGCGACGTTTACGCCTTTCGCGCAAACTGTTCGTACCGTCGACATCTGGAGAGCTGGTTTCATGCGGACAGAGCCACGCCCGGGCGCATTCATGAGATGGAGTCCTATCACGGCATGCTCGCCTGCGTCATCGCGGGTGCGGGCATCGCGCTGATGCCGCGCTCAATGCTGGAGAGTATGCCGGGACACCATCAGGTTGAAGCCTGGCCGCTGGCGGAAAACTGGCGCTGGCTCACCACCTGGCTGGTGTGGCGGCGCGGAGCGATGACCCGCCAGCTGGAAGCCTTTATAGCGCTGCTAAACGAACGTCTACAACCAGCGCCTTCTCCATAAACAGGCTGAGCGGATCGTCAACGTACGGGGCAAACGCCGGGCGCATTTCGTATCCGCACTGTTCGTAAAGACGAACCGCGGCGCGCTGTTTGATGCCCGTCTCCAGCCGTACCGTATGGCAATGACGGCTCAGGGCCTCATCTTCCAGGGCGGCCAGCAGCGTTTCGCCGAGATGTTGCCCCCGATGAGCTGGGTCGATATAGACCCGCTTCATCTCCCCCGTTCCGTCGCCGTTGAGCACAATGGCCCCACAGCCGACCGCCTGAAGCTGCTGGTCGCGAATGACCATCAGGATAAGCGAGGCTTCCGGCAGCGCAGCCAGGTCGAGCAGATGATTGCTTTCGGCGGGATAGAGCTCGCTCTGGTAGCGGTCAAGCGCCGCGATCAGTTTGAGAATGTCCGGGTGACGTGCAGATTCAGAGGTAATGGAATACATGGCAGGCTCCTTGCTTTTTTTTTGAGACTAAATTTGAACATAGCGCAGGCCTGCCGGGGTGCTTCATAGTATTAACTTATGTCATGACGCCAGCGTCAGCGGGATATCCAGCTCCCGAAGCTGCGCCTGCGTCGTCTCATCCAGTCTGCTGTCGGTGACAATATCCGTGAGCGAATTAAGATGCGCCACGTTAAACAACGACCAGGCACCGTACTTGGAGCTGTCCGCCAGCAGCACGCGACGTTTTGCATTGGCAAGTAAATCACGCTTCAGCGCGGCCTTCTCTTCCGTTGGCGACGTTATGCCGCGGGTGATATCCCATCCGTTACAGCTGACAAAAGCCACGTCCGGCCAGACGTTTTGTAGCAAGCGACGCCCGTGTTCACCGATGCAGGACTGGCTCGAATCATCGATACGTCCGCCGATAATCGTCACCTCAATCTGGCGGAACTCCGAGAGAAACAGCGCGATGTGCAAGTCGCTGGTGATCACGCGAAGCGGCAGATGCGTCAGCTGGCGCGCGAGTTCAATCATCGTGGTACCGGCATCGAGCACAATGGCGTCACCTGCTTTAACAAAGCTCGCGGCCGCGCTGGCGATGGCGTGCTTTTCCGCCAGGCTGCGCTGCATTTTTTCATGCGTCGTGGGCTGGGAAGGAATAAACCGGTTGAGAGTGACCCCGCCATGGGTACGGCTGATCACCCCTTCCTGATCGAGCTTGATCAAATCCCGACGAATCGTCGCCGGCGAGGCATCGGTAATCGCCACCAGCTGATCCACCGTCACCAGATTGTGCCCTTTCAGGTAATCCATTATCTGCTCTAACCGGTTATATCCCTTCATATCATTCCCGTGTGATTTGCATAGCCAACTGAATAGACACCGTCATGCTCTCAGACTTGGCTTTACCGGTCCATGCAATATCGAACGCGGTTCCGTGGTCTGCTGAGGTACGGATAAACGGCAAGCCGGCGGTGATATTCACCCCGTCGTAAAAGCCGAGTAATTTTAGCGGAATATGCCCCTGATCGTGATACATCGCAACGACCATGTCATACATTCCTTCGTGACATTGCATAAATACCGTATCCGGCGGACACGGTCCGGTGACGTTTAACCCCTGCGCTTTCATCGCCTTAACGGCCGGGCCGACAATCTTGATCTCTTCATCACCAAACAGGCCGTTCTCCCCCGCATGCGGGTTGACGCCGGCAACGGCAATGCGAGGATGCTCGAACCCGACGCGTTTCAGGAAGCTATCCGCAATGCCAATCACGGTTTTTACCCGATCCTGATTGAGCGTATCAAGGAATTTGCGCAGCGCAATGTGGGTGGTGATGTGAATCACCTTAAGCTTATCGGTATACAGCACCATGGCGTAATCTTTGCTGTTGGTCAGGTGCGCCAGCAGCTCGGTATGCCCTGGATAAAGGTGACCGGCCTGGTGCAGTGCCTCTTTATTCAGCGGCGCCGTCGCGATAGCCTTCACCTTGCCCGCCATCGCCAGTTCGGTGGCACGCTTCACGCAGCGATAGGCCAGATCCCCTGCCGCAGGCTGCACGACGCCCGGCTTTAGTGCATCAGGATCCGCAAGCGGTTCGTCAAGCACGTTAATCACGCCCGGGGCAAAATGCGCGTCGCTCACCGCGTCGATAATACGCATATCCGCCTGCCCGGCGATCCCTTTCTCCAGCACCCGCTGCAGCGTTCTGGCGCAGCCCACCACCACGACAGGCGCCCCTGACAGCTCGCCCCCGGTGAGGGATTTGATAATGATTTCCGGGCCAATGCCGGCCGGGTCACCCATGGTTACAGCGATGATTTTAGTCACTCAGTCTCTCCTCGATAAAATGCAAAACCTCAAGCAGTGTCTCTTCCTTTCCGAAGCCCCCTGCTTTGGTCATTACCGGCCGCTGCCAGCTACAACCCAGAAATTGTCCGACCGGTACGCACTGTGCGATGCACCCGGTAATTTCAAACCCGCGGGCATCAAGTGCCCTGGCGACAGCCATCGCCACATCGCCTCCGGAGACGTACAGCGCGTCCGGTTCGTGCACCGCAAGCACCTGTCGGGTTAATTCGCCTAAAAACGTACAGATTTTTTCGCCCAGGCCTGCGCGGGTGACGTGATGCAGCTGACAGAGTTGCTCCACCTGATGGCGAGCCTCCTGGCCCGCGCAGGTATGCACAATGCAGTGATGGCCAGACTGAAGCACCTGCGCAATCTGTTCGAGATACCCGTCCGCGTCGCCGCGCAGCGCGTCATTCACATTGATGAATACCGACACGACGCCCGTCATACCTTTAGCCCGCGTAATTTGTTGTTGAGCGATCTCACTCATTGAGCCCACCACGGCAAGCAGCTGTTTGTGTCGGGCCGGGGCCAGATGACGGGCCAGCGCATCGCACAGCCCGGCCGAGCCCACCAGCAGCGGCGTCTGCGCGCAGCCCAGCGCGGCGCTGATAATGGCGTCCAGCTCCTCGTCGGTCTGTGAATCAACGATGAGCCACTCCGTTCCTTGCGCCAGTTCGGCTGTCAGCGTCCTCACGGTCACGTTTTTAACGCTCACGTCGGTAAACAGGTCAGCAATAGCGGCAGACGGGACGGGCGTTTTGGGATCGCTGGCAAATTCGGTTTCATTCACCGGAATGCCGTTTACCAGACACCTGCCGTGCCGCGTGATGCGCCCTGCCGCAGGATATGCCGGGGCAATAATCACCTGTCGCTTGCCGCTTAATGCCTTCAGGGCCTGTGACTCAGCCCCCGCGTTGCCGCGCAGCGTGGAATCCATCTTTTTGATGAGCCAGCGGGCATTTGCGATATCCGCCCCGAGAGCGGCCACCTTTTCCGCCGCCTGCGATGCCCGCAGCGCCCGGGAATCGGTATTGACGATCAGCGCATCGGTCGGCTGGGTTAAAGGCGTATGAAACGCCACGCTGACTTTTTTGCCGCACAGCGCCAGGCTGACGCCGGCATCGTTAGCGCCGGTAAAGTCATCCGCGACGACCACCACCTCTCTGTACAGATTGTTCACTTTCATCCCCACTCCGGGTTCGCCTTTCCTGTTAATGATTATATTCAATCATGATTGATTATATGTGAGCAAGATCAAGTTAATCAGTTTGCGAATAAATTATAAATTTAGCCACACGATGACCATGAAGCGTCTTATTTGAGCGAAATCAATCATGGGCACAGAGACAGGAGAAAAGTGTGGGTACGATCAACAGCACCATTATTAGCGGCGCGAATGCTATCGCCGCCATCAGGCCGTTACTTACTGATAAAACGCAGCTCTTGCTGGTGACGGACGGCAATATTGCGCGTCTGGAGGCGGCGAAGCAGATCCGCGCGATCCTCGAAGAGGACAACCGCCGCGTCACGATTATTGACACGGTGCCGCCTGAACCCTCCCACCATGATGTGAGCCAGCTGCTCGCCGGGTTAACGGGAACGTTTGGTCTGGTCGTCGGGCTAGGCGGGGGGAGCGTACTGGATGTGGCCAAACTGCTTTCGGTGCTCTGCCACCCGCAGTCACCGGGGCTGGACAGCCTGCTGGCGGGAACAAAACCCGTGGCGCGTATCTCCTCGTTGCTGATCCCGGCTACTGCCGGAACCGGTTCGGAAGCGACGCCGAATGCCATTCTGGCCATACCGGAGCAAAACACGAAAGTGGGCATTATCTCCCCCGTGCTGCTGCCCGATTACGTCGCCCTGCTGCCGGAGCTGACGACCAGCATGCCCGCGCACATTGCCTCATCCACCGGGATTGATGCCCTGTGCCATCTGATAGAGTGTTTCACCTCAACGGTCGCCAACCCGGTCAGCGATAACGCCGCGCTGATGGGCCTGTCTAAGCTGCTCAGCAACATTGAAACGGCCTGCGCCGAACCGGGCAATCTGATGGCGAAGCTGGAGATGCTGTGGGCGTCTTACTACGGCGGGGTCGCCATTGCGCACGCCGGCACGCATCTGGTTCACGCCCTTTCCTATCCGCTCGGCGGCAAATATCACCTGCCGCACGGCGTCGCCAACGCCATTCTCCTGGCGCCCTGCATGCGCGCGGTTCGTCCCCACTGCGTGACGAAATTTGCGCAAGTCTGGAATTTGGTGCCCGGCGCGGAGACGACGCTATCAGACGAAGATAAATCCCACGCGCTGGTGGAATACTTTGCCGCACTGGTGCGCAGGCTCAACCTGCCGGACAACCTGGAGACGCTGGGTGTCCCACGCGAGGACATCGCCGCACTGAGCGATGCGGCCCTTAACGTTAAACGGTTAATGAACAACGCCCCTTACCAGGTCAACCACGACGAGGTGCAGGCAATTTACCGGACGCTGTTTCCCCAACATTAATATCGAAGGAGTGAGAAATGCGTAACACAATCAGGGGCGTGCTGACGGCCATCGTGACCCCCTTTGACACGGAAGGCGCGCTGAATCTGTCGGGTCTTAAACGACAGCTCGATCGTCAGCTCAGCGCGGGCAACGGCATTTTCTGCGGTGGCACCAACGGCGAGTTCTTCGTGCTGAACGAAGAGGAAAAAATCGCCGTCACCCGTACCTGTGTGGAGGCGGTTGCCGGGCGCGCGCCGGTCGTGGGGCACATTGGGGAGATCTCAACCCGCGAAACCATCCGTCTGGGGAAACAGATCGCCATGCTGGGCGTCGATGCCGTATCCGTCATTACCCCTTACTTCGTGCCGCTAAAGCAGGCTGAGCTTGTGGCGCACTACACCGCGATCGCCGACGCGCTGGACGTACCGGTATTTCTGTACAACATACCGGCGCGTACCGGCAACATCATAGAGCCCGTGACCGCACGCACGCTGGCCGGGCATCCCAACATCATCGGTATTAAAGACAGCGCAGGAAGCTACGAGAGCCTGCGCGGATTCCTCAATGCGGTAAGCGACATTGACGGGTTCGACGTGCTCAACGGTCCGGATTCACTGATCCACCAGGGTTTCGTTGACGGATGTTCAGCCTGTATTTCCGGGCTGGCGAACGTGGCGCCAGCGGCCATCAACGCCATCTGGTCACGCTTTAACGCGGGTGATATCGAAGGTTCCCGGCTGGCGCAGGATAGCGTCACTCAGCTGCGCACAGAGCTGTACAACGTGGCGTTTTCGCCTGCCGCCGTCAAAAAAGCGCTGCAGATTATGGGAGAAGAGGTCGGCGAAAGCCGCTATGCCGTGGCGTTTAACGAACAGCAGCTTGAAGAGATACGTCGAATAGTGACAACGTCACTGAATTAACCGGCGTTGGTTTCGTCCATAAGAATACCGGGTGCCTGAGGTGCCCAGGATTCACTCGCCCTGAAGAGAGGCAAAGATGAATAATTTTACCGCTGAAGATACCCTGATTATTGTGGGCATAGTCATTGCCTACATCCTGTTCACCACCTGGCTGACCTTCCGGATCCGCAGTAAAAACTCCGGGGACTTTATGGAAGGCTCCCGCGCAATGCCGGCGTTTATCGTCGGGATCCTGTTGATGTCCGAGTATATTGGCGCTAAATCCACCATCGGCACCGCGCAGGCGGCGTTTGAAGACGGGTTTGCCGCGTCATGGTCCGTTATCGGGGCCGCGATTGGCTTCCCGCTCTTTGGGCTGTTGCTGGTAAAGCGCATATACAACACCGGGAAAATCACCATCTCGGGTGCGATTGCTGAAAAATACGGTAACAGCACCAAAAACATTATCTCCATCATCATGATTTACGCCCTTCTGCTGGTTAACGTGGGGAATTACGTTAGCGGCGCAGCGGCCATTTCCACGGTATTGAAAGTCAATCTCCCTGTTGCCGCCTTCATTACGGCCATTGTCAGTACCTTCTATTTCGCCTTTGGCGGCATGAAGGGCGTGGCCTGGGTTACGGTGCTGCACAGCGCGCTGAAATACTTCGGCATCCTCGCTATTATGGGCTTTGCGCTGTCGAAAACCGGCGGTTTTACGCCGATGATTGAAAACATGCCGGACTTCTACTGGACCTGGGATGGCAACATCGGCGCGACGACCATTTTCGCGTGGCTGATTGGCACCATCGGCTCCATCTTCTGTACCCAGTTTGTCATTCAGGCGATTTCCTCCACCAAAGACGTGAAATCCGCTAAGCGTTCCACCTGGGTCGCCTTCTTCTTCTGCCTGCCGATTGCGCTGGCCATCGCGGTGATTGGCGTGGCGGCAAAATACCTGCACCCGGAGATCGACAGCCTCTATGCGATGCCGATTTTCCTGCAGGATATGAACCCGTGGCTGGCCGGCGTGGTGACCACCTCTCTGGTGGCGTCCATCTTCGTCAGCGTCAGTACCGTTGCGCTGGCCATCGCCTCCCTGGTGGTAAAAGACTTTTACGTGCCGATGCGCAACCCGACGCCCGAGCAGGAGTTTAAAGCCACCCGCTGGATCTCTCTTCTGATTGGTTTCCTGCCGCTGATTTTTGTTCTGCTGGTGCCTGAAGTACTGAAGCTCTCGTTCTTTACCCGCGCCATTCGCCTGTCTATTTCAGTGGTGGCCGTTATCGCATTTTACGCCCCGTTCTTCCGCAGCACCCGCGGTGCCAATGCGGGCCTGATTGGTGCCTGCGTCGTGACCTCCGTCTGGTATCTGCTGGGCGATCCTTTCGGAATCAACAATATGTACGTCGCCCTGGTAACCCCAGCCATCATCATGGCGATCGACCGTCTCATTCCGGGAAAAGCGCAGGGTAAAGCGCCAACCCCCGTTGAAAATAATGGAGTCTGATATGTCTGAAACCGTAACCCGCGACGGGATTATTCGCCCGCAACAGGATGCTCACGTGAAGGCCGCCATGCTGCCTTCCTCTTGCCCACAAAACCACGCGGCGAATCTACTGCCGCTGCCGGACGGCTCGCTGATGTGCGTCTGGTTTGGGGGAACTCAGGAAGGCATTGCGGATATTTCCGTATGGGGTTCACGCCTGACGCCGGGCAGCCAGCAGTGGAGCGATGCGGTAAAACTGTCTGATGATGCCACGCGTTCCGAACAAAACCCGGTTCTGTTCCTGGCCCCGGACAACGTGCTGTGGCTGCTGTGGACCGCGCAAATCTCGGGTAATCAGGACACGGCCATTGTGCGCTATCGCCAGTCCCGGGATCTGGGTAAAACCTGGGGGGACATCGCGACCCTGCTTGATAAACCGGGCACGTTTATCCGCCAGCCGATTGTTGTGCTGGACAACGGTAGCTGGCTGCTGCCGGTGTTTTACTGCCGCACGCGGCCGGGCGAGAAATGGGTCGGCAACGATGACATCAGCGCGGTAAAAATCTCCAGAGACGGTGGCAAAACGTGGCGCGACGTCGAGGTGCCGGAGAGCCTGGGCTGCGTGCATATGAACATCACCCCGCTCAGTAACGGCACCCTGGTGGCGCTGTTCCGCAGCCGCTGGGCGGACAATATTTACTACAGCCAGTCAACCGATAACGGTGAAAGCTGGTCCGTACCGGAGCCCACGGAGTTACCCAATAACAACTCGTCTATCCAGGTGACCACGCTTGCGAGCGGTGAGCTGGCGCTTGTCTTTAACGCCATGAGCGCCGCCGGCGCACGGGAACGTCGCGCCTCGCTATACGATGAAATTGACGATGGTGACGGTCGTAAAGAGCCGGTTGTCACCGACGGTCGGGCTGCCTTCTGGGGCGCACCGCGCGCCCCGATGACCGTCGCCATTTCGCCGGACGGCGGGAAAAGCTGGCCGTGGCAACGTCATCTGGACGAGGGGGATGGCTACTGTATGACCAACAACTCCCTGGAAAAGCTCAATCGCGAATTCTCCTATCCCAGCATCAAGCAGGGACCTGAAGGGGATCTGCATATCGCGTATACGTATTTCCGTCAGGCCATCAAATACGTGCGGGTGACGCCAGAATGGATCAAGGAGCCAGTATGATTATCGGACATCTCAACGCCCTGCCGCTGGCAGGGCTACCGCCCGCGCTGTACGCCCTGCTTTCGCGCCCGGACTGCACGCTTAAGGCGCTCAGCGAACGCGATGACGGGCGCTGGCAGCCAGACGATGCGCCATGGTTTTGCCACGTCGGCCCGGCGCAAACCCAGCCGCGCGCCGAGCGGCACACGGAGTATCATCATCAGTGGGCGGATATCCAAATCGTGTTAGCCGGTGAAGAGCACATTTACGCTGGCGCGCTTCCCGCAGGCAGGCCGGGTGACGAAGAGCGTAAGCCGGATCTCTTTATTGCTTCATCAGCCGGGCACAGCGTGAGGATCCGCCTGGCCGCAGGCGACTTTGCGGTCTTTTGTCCCGGTGAACCTCACCAGGCGCTGTGCGCTGCAGAGGCACCGATGACCGTGCGCAAAGCGGTGTTTAAAATTCCGCGCGCGATGCTGGAGGTCTGACATGCGTCACGCCGTCGTCACCGGAGCCAGCTCCGGAATTGGTGAAGCTATCGTTAAGCGTTTGCTGGCGGAGGGCTGGCAGGTCACCGGGCTCAGCCGACGGGCCGTGATGCCGGATACCCCGGGCTTCACCTGCCTTCGCGTTGATATTACCGACCAGGACGCGCTAAGCAACGCCCTGCACACCATCGCCACGCCCCGGGCGGTGATCCATGCCGCCGGGATGATGGCCGCCGCGCCGCTGGGCCAGCTTGAAAGCCGCGTTAGCGCGTCCCTGTGGCAGCTCCACGTCCTGGCCTGTGAGACGTTGTTTAACCATTTTGCGCCCGCAATGGCTCCGGGTGGACGGTTGGTGGCGATAGGCAGCAGAACCTCCCGCGGTGCAGCAGGACGATCGCAGTATGTTGCCAGCAAAGCGGCGATGGTGGGGATGGTCAGAAGCTGGGCGGCGGAACTGGCTCCGCGCGGGATAACCGCTAACGTGGTCGCGCCAGGCGCCACCCAAACGCCGATGCTCAGCGCGCCGGGGAGAGAAACTTCACCGCCCAAATGTCCGCCAATCGGGCGTCTCATCGCGCCAGAAGAGGTGGCGGGACTGGTGAATTTCTTGCTTAGCGACGACGCCGCCGCCATCACCGGTCAGGAGATGGTGATATGCGGCGGCGCCTCACTCAGCTAGCGCAGGAAGATACGCCCTTTCAGATACAGGGTAGCCTGGCCGCCAATCAGCACCCGGTCGCCCTTCAGTTCGCAGCGCAGATCCCCGCCACGGTACGACACCTGGCGGGCGTTCAGTGATGTTTTACCCAGCTTTTCGCTCCAGTACGGGATCAGCATGCTGTGAGCGGATCCGGTGACCGGATCTTCCGGCACCCCTTCCCCCGGGCAGAAGAAGCGGCTGACGAAGTCATACTGGTCTCCCGGCGCCGTCACGCAGACCATTTTATCCAGCGGAAGCATCGCCCCAATATCCGGCGTTAACGCTTCCACCTGCTGCTGACTCTCCAGCACGACCATGTAATCGCGTCCGGCGCGCACCTCTTTCGCCCCGGTAATGCCCAGCGCGCTAAACAGCACCTCTGGTGGGTTTTCGACGACTTCCGTCGCCCACGCGGGGAAGTTCAGCGTCAGCCAGTCGCCGCTGCGTTTGACGGTTAGCTCGCCGACAAAGCGCGTGGTGAAGGTGATCTCGGTATGCGGATAATCAAGATATTCGAAAATGACGTGTGATGCAGCCAGCGTAGCATGACCGCAGAGGTTAATTTCACCCAGCGTGGTAAACCAGCGCAGTTCATACCCACCGTCGATGCGCACGAAAAAGGCGGTCTCCGACTGGTTATGCTGCTGCGCCATTTTGAGCAGCGTCTCGTCCGGCAGCCACTCTTGCAGAGGACATACCGCTGCGGCGTTGCCGCCAAAGGTTTTGTCGCTGAAGGCATCCACCAGATAAAAATCAATTTCCTGCATTGTCTCTTCCTCTCTTGTTATGGCTATTTAGCGCAGAAAAACTGTGCCTTTCAGATAAAGTGTGGCCTGCCCGCCCATCAGCACGCGCGCTCCTTTCAGCTCACAGCGCACATCGCCGCCTCGCGCTGAAACCTGGCGGGCAAACATCGTCGTTTTGCCCAGCTTTTCGCTCCAGTACGGGATCAGCATCGTGTGTGCGGAGCCGGTGACCGGGTCTTCCGGGACGGATACCCCCGGGGAGAAAAAGCGGCTGACAAAATCGTATTCATCCTCACCCCGCGCCGTAACGCTCACTTTATGTTCGCCTGGCGTCATCGCCGAAATGTCTGGCGTGAGGGCTTCAACCTGCTGGCGATTGTCCAGAACAATCAGCCAGGCGCGCCCTTTACGGGCTTCAACGTAGCGGCTGATGCCCAACGCCGAGAGCATCTCCGGCGGGGGCGTCTCTTCCTGGGTAGGGCATGCCGGGAAGTCCAGCGTCATCCACTCTCCTTCCCGGCTGACCGTCAGGCGGCCAGACGCGGTATCAAAGTGGATCCGCGAATCAGGGTAATCCAGCTCAGTAAACAGGACGTACGCCGCCGCGAGCGTAGCATGACCGCAGAGATTGACTTCGGTCAGCGTGGTAAACCAGCGTAGCTCAATGCCGCCTTTACTGCAGACGAAAAAGGCCGTCTCTGACTGGTTATGCTGCTGCGCCAGTTTCAGTAAGGTCTCATCGGGTAACCACGCTTTCAGCGGACAAACGGCGGCAGGGTTGCCTCCAAATGATGTATCGCTGAACGCATCGACCAGATAAAAATCAATCTCCTGCATTGTCTTACCGCCTGTTTTTATTGCGTTGTTCTTTTATATTCAATGAAAACAGCGTTCCCGGCTACCGCTTTCATAAGGTAAATATTGAGATCTACATCACATAATGGTTGAGTTTTCGCCGTTCGACGTTTTAAGATCGTCTCCTCTTCTTTTCAGCAACGAATCTCCGACATCCCTATGACAACGAACACAGTTTCCCGCAAGGTTGCGTGGCTACGCGTGGTCACGCTGGCCATTGCCGCGTTTATTTTTAACACCACAGAATTTGTTCCGGTTGGGCTGTTGTCTGACATCGCTGAAAGTTTCCAGATGGAAACGGCTCAGGTGGGCATTATGTTGACCATCTACGCCTGGGTGGTGGCGCTGATGTCCTTGCCGTTTATGCTGCTGACCAGCCAGATAGAACGCCGCAAGCTGCTGATCGGTCTGTTCGTGCTGTTCATTGCCAGCCATGTCCTGTCGTTTATGGCGTGGAATTTTACGGTGCTGGTCATTAGCCGCATCGGTATTGCCTTTGCCCATGCGGTGTTCTGGTCGATCACCGCGTCGCTGGCTATTCGCCTGGCGCCGGCGGGTAAACGCGCTCAGGCGCTGAGTCTGCTGGCTACCGGTACCGCGCTGGCGATGGTGCTGGGTCTGCCGATTGGCCGCATCGTGGGACAATACTTCGGCTGGCGTACCACCTTCTTCGCCATCGGCATGGGCGCGCTGATTACCCTGGTGTGCCTGATAAAACTGCTGCCCGCGCTGCCCAGCGAGCATTCCGGCTCGCTGAAAAGCCTGCCGCTGCTGATGCGCCGCCCTGCGCTGCTGAGCATCTACCTGCTGACCGCCATCGTGGTGACGGCCCATTACACGGCGTACAGCTACATTGAACCGTTTGTGCAGGTTGTGGCGGGCTTTAGCGCGAACTTTGCCACCGTTTTACTGCTGATCCTCGGCGGAGCGGGCATAATTGGCAGCGTGCTGTTTGGTAAGCTGGGTAACCGCCATGCCTCCCTGCTGGTGAGCAGCGCCATTGGCCTGCTGCTGGCCTGCCTGCTGCTGCTGATGCCCGCCGCGGGCAGCGAGAGCCATCTGGCGATCCTCAGCCTGTTCTGGGGCGTGGCGATCATGGTTATTGGCCTGGGCATGCAGGTGAAAGTGCTGGCTCTGGCGCCGGATGCAACGGACGTGGCGATGTCGCTGTTCTCCGGGATTTTCAATCTGGGTATTGGCGCGGGGGCGCTGGTGGGAAATCAGGTCAGCCTGCACGTGTCGATGTCGGCGATTGGCTATCTGGGTGCCATTCCGGCACTGGTGGCGCTTATCTGGTCAGTGCTCATCTTCCGTAAATGGCCGGTGGCACTGGAGGAACAAGGGCAGCATGGGTGAGCCTTCTTGCCGGGTGGCGGCTTCGCCTTACCCGGCCTACAAAACCCGTAGGCCCGTGCAAGCGAAGCGCCGCCGGGCAAGACATCAGTGATAGGTCTTAATAATTTCCAGCACGCCGTTAATAATAAACTGCACGCCCATACAGACCAGTAAGAAGCCCATCAGACGGGAAATCGCCTCGATACCGCCCTTGCCAACCCAGCGCATAATGGCGCCGGAGCTGCGCAGTGACGCCCACACGATAACCCCGATAATCGCAAAAATCAGCGGCGGTGCAACCGTCAGCACCCAGTCAGGGAAAGTTGCGCTGTCGCGCACCGTCGACGCGGAGCTGATGATCATCGCAATGGTACCCGGCCCCGCAGTGCTCGGCATGGCAATCGGCACAAACGCAATATTCGCACTCGGTTCGGTTTCCAGCTCTTCGGATTTGCTGGCCGCCTCCGGCGACTCATGGGCCTTTTGCGCCGGGAACAGCATGCGGAAACCGATAAAGGCCACAATCAGCCCCCCGGCGATACGCAGGCCAGGGATGGAAATCCCAAAGGTGTTCATCACCACCTGTCCGGCGTAGTAGGCCACCATCATGATGGCAAACACATACACCGAGGCCATCATCGACTGATGGTTGCGCTCGGCGCTGTTCATATTCCCTGCCAGCCCGAGGAACAGCGCCACCGTCGTTAACGGGTTAGCCAACGGCAGCAAGACCACCAGCCCAAGGCTGATTGCTTTTATTAAATCCAACATAGTGCGTTGTTGTCCTTATCCATATTTAACACAGCAATTATAGGGTGAAAGTGTGACATTCAGCCATGGGCGCAACGTAACGATTATTTTCCTCCAGAAATGATAACTGACAGTTATCTATCTGATTTGAAAGACCTCAAAAATAGTTCATGAAACGTTTTAGCAATTCGTGGCATCGGCTAATTCATTCAGTTGACTTATACTTGCCTGAGCAATAATATCTGCCGTGACTAACTACTTGCCAGGGCAACCATTGTGAAAAGCACCAGTGATATCTTTAACGACGTTGTTCCGCTGGGTCGTCTTATTCATATGGTAAATCAGAAAAAAGATCGCCTGCTCAACGACTATCTGTCACCGCTGGATATCACCGCGACACAGTTCAAAGTGCTGTGTTCCATTCGCTGCGAAGTGTGTATCACACCGGTTGAGCTGAAAAAGGTGCTCTCTGTCGATCTGGGTGCGTTAACCCGCATGCTCGATCGTCTCGTCTGCAAAGGATGGATAGAACGAAGCCCTAACCCGAATGACAAACGCGGCGTACTGGTGAAGCTGACGAGCGATGGCGCGGACATGTGCGAGCAATGTCATCAATTAGTAGGACAAACACTGCATCAGGAACTAACAAAAAACTTAACGGCAGATGAAGTGGCAACCCTTGAGCTTTTGCTGAAGAAAATACTGCCGTAAACAGAAAAAGAGGTATGACGATGTCCAGACGCAATACTGACGCTATCACCATTCATAGCATTTTGGACTGGATCGAAGATAACCTGGAATCGCCGCTCTCCCTTGAAAAAGTGTCAGAGCGTTCAGGTTACTCCAAATGGCACCTGCAACGGATGTTCAAAAAAGAGACCGGCCATTCATTAGGTCAATACATTCGCAGCCGCAAGCTGACGGAAATTGCCCAGAAGCTGAAAGAAAGCAATGAGCCGATCCTTTACCTGGCGGAGCGTTACGGATTTGAATCGCAACAAACCCTGACGCGTACGTTCAAGAACTATTTTGACGTGCCGCCTCATAAGTACCGAATCACCAGCGTGCCGGGTGAATCCCGATACCTGTATCCGTTAAAACACTGTAGTTAATCATCGCCTGTAACAGACGTAACCGAGGAAATCATGAAAGTTACCGCCTCCGCCGCCCTCGCCTTGCTGGTGCTGTTCACCAGCCAGACCTTCGCGGAGCAAACCCCTCGTGCAACGCAGCAAAATAATCCTGATACGATGATTTTGCCGTCAGCACATGACCAGACGCCTTATGATTTCAACCATATGGGTGCTGGTAGCGACAAATCCGACGAATTAGGCGTGCCTTATTATAATCAGCACGGCCTCTGATTCGTTTTTGCCCCGCAGACGCGGGGCTTTTTTTATGCCTTTCTTACCCGCGTCACCCGACGCACGCGCAGGCCAAAGACATTGATGTACAGCCCGGCCATGATCAGCACTGCGCCCAGCAGCTGCAGCGCGCTCAGCGTTTCATCCAGCAAAAGTGCCGCACTGGCAAGCCCCACAACCGGAACCAGCAGGGATAACGGCGCGACGCGCCAGGTTTCATAGCGACCCAGCAGCGAGCCCCAGATCCCGTAGCCCACAATGGTGGCGACAAAGGCCAGATAGACCAGAGAAAGGATGGTGGTCAGATCGATCTCAACCAGGCTGTTGAGCATGACCTGAGGGCCATCCAGGATCCACGCCGCGACCATAAACGGTAAGACGGGGATCAGGGCGCTCCACACCACCAGGGACATCACCTGCGGACGTGCTTCATGCTGCATAATCAGCTTGTTGAAGATATTCCCGCAGGCCCAGCTCAGCCCTGCCGCCAGCGTCAGCATAAAGCCCAGCAGCGCCACGTGTTGTCCATTCAGACTGGCCTCTATCAGCACCAGCACGCCAAACACCGCCAGCGTAATGCCCGCCAGCTGTTTACCCTGCAGGCGTTCGCCAAACACAAACGCGCCGAGAATAATGGTAAAGAACGCCTGCGCCTGTAAAACCAGCGAGGCAAGACCGGCCGGCATACCGAACTTGATGGCGCAGAAGAGAAACGCGAACTGGCCAAAGCTGATGGTCAGACCGTAGCCCAGCAGCAGTTTTAAGGGGATTTTAGGACGGGCGACAAAGAAGATGGCCGGGAACGCAACCAGCATAAACCGCAAACCGGCCAGCATGAGCGGAGGCATGTTATGAAGCCCCAGCTTGATGACCACAAAATTGAGCCCCCATACTACGACCACCAGCAACGCCAGCAGCCCGTCTTTACGCGTCATACCCTGCCCCTGAATTATTAATTATTTGTTAACACTTCAAGGTAACAGAAAAAACTGCGCCGCGAGAAGATCATTAATTCTGGCAGTCAGGCGAAGCACTTACGGATAAATTGGGCGCTATACAAGCTCCTTATGTCGTGATACTCCTTTTAGAACACAACATAAAAAAGCATAAGCATTTGTCGGGCAGGAATATGAAACCATCTCTCAGGCGCTCAACCGCAGCGCTGCTGGCATCGTCATTGTTATTAACTATCGGTCGGGGGGCAACGCTGCCGTTTATGACCATTTATCTCACGCGCGTCTATAGCATGAGCGTCGAGAATATTGGTTATGCCCTGACGATTGCGTTGACCATTGGCGTGGTATTCAGCCTGGGATTTGGCATTCTGGCCGATAAGTTCGATAAAAAACGCTACATGCTGATCGCGATTGTGGCCTTTATCGCCGGATTTGTGGCGATCCCGCTGGTGGATAACGTCACCCTGGTGGTGCTGTTCTTTGCGCTGATCAACTGCGCCTATTCCGTTTTTTCGACGGTGCTGAAAGCCTGGTTCTCCGACGTGCTGACCTCAAGTGAAAAAGCCCGCGTTTTTTCGCTGAACTACAGCTTCCTGAATATTGGCTGGACGATCGGGCCGCCGATTGGCACCCTGCTGGTGATGTACAGCCTGCAACTCCCGTTCTGGCTGGCGGCCTTCTGCGCCGCCCTGCCGCTGGGGTTTATCCATTTCTTCGTGCAAAAGAGCGTGGCGTTAGATACCGCCGAGGAGAAGATGCCGTGGCAGCCGTCAGTATTGCTGAAAGACCGTGCGCTGTTCTGGTACACGCTCTCTGGCCTGCTCGCGTCATACGTTGGCGGATCGTTCGCAACGTGCATTTCGCAGTATGTCCTGGCCGCGCATGCAGACAGTAATTTCGCCGAAAAGGTGGTCGCCGTGGTGCTGCCCGTCAACGCCGCCGTGGTGGTGACGCTGCAGTACGCCCTGGGCCGCAAGATCTCAGCCCGCAACATTCGCCCGCTGATGACCGTAGCAACCCTGTTCTTTATCGTTGGGTTGGCCGGCTTTATGCTCTCCGGTGAAAACCTGATTTACTGGGGCATCGCTGCCGCCATCTTTACGCTGGGTGAGATTATCTATGCGCCAGGCGAATACATGCTGATCGACAACATCGCCCCGCCGGGGATGAAAGCCAGCTACTTCTCCGCTCAGGCGCTGGGCTGGCTCGGCGCGGCGGCAAACCCGATGATCACCGGTATTATCCTGACCAACCTGCCGCACTGGTCATTGTTCGTGATTATGATGGCCGCCATTGTCGTTGCATGGTTGATGATTTTGCGTGGCATGAGCGTGAAGGCGTGGTGCGAAACGCCCAACGTAGCGTAGCGCTTGTAGGCCGGGTAAGGCGTAGCCGCCACCCGGCAACAACAACAGCCTAGTGGTGCAACATCTCCTCCACCACCTGCTCTTTGTACATCTCGTTCGGATAATAGGTCGGCCAGTTATCCATCTCTTTCAGAAGCGCCTCGTGGGAGGTGTTGCCCATGAAGATGTGGAAATGCGAAGAGGCCTTCGGCGCGATGGTATGGTCGCTGAACTGCACAAACTTCGGTGCCTTGCTGCTGGCGTCCTTACACTCGAACAGATAGCGAACGCCCTTTTTGCCCGATGCGTAGGTCAAAATTTTGTACCCGCTGTAATCATAACGACAGCTACTGACCGCTTTGCCCTTATGAAATTCCATCACGTTATTTTCGATGCCGATGGCATCCACATCCGTCGCATACCCCGTGCGGTAATACGCTTTTACCTGGTCGAAGGATTTGCTTTTATCCTTTTCGGCCTTCTTCCTGAAGACCGGATCCAGCGAACCATCGACCAGGAAGGGGTAGACGGACTGCCAGGTGCCGTCCCAGTCAGACAGCTGTCTGTCCTTGACGTCTTTGTCCTCAAAGACGCCATTCGCCGCCTTTTGTTCCGCTTCGCTCATCGCGTGTCCGTGTGAATGGGCAAACAGCTGGCCGCTGACCAGCATCGCCCCCAGAGTCATGGCAAATTTCCCAATATGTGCAGCCAAAATAACACCCTCATTCCGTTTTATAAGAATGAGGATGTTATATTATAACATTTCAAATCGCAACCAACCCGCGAACGCCCTCCTGCTCCATGTTTTCTCCCCGCCCGCGCTGAATGATGGTGCCACGCGACATCAGCAGGTAGCTGTCGGCCAGTTCGGCGGCAAAGTCGTAAAACTGCTCGACCAGCAGAATTGCCATATCCCCCCGGTCCGCCAGGGTGCGGATCACCTGGCCAATCTCCTTAATCACCGAAGGCTGTATGCCTTCCGTGGGCTCATCGAGGATCAGCAGCTGCGGGCGGCTCGCCAGCGCGCGACCAATCGCCAGCTGCTGCTGTTGACCACCGGAGAGATCGCCCCCGCGACGGTGCTTCATCTCTTTGAGCACCGGGAACAGCTGCCAGATCTCGTCCGGCACCTGCTTTGCCTCGCGGGCGGAAAAGCGCGACAGCCCCAGCAGGAGATTCTCTTCCACGGTCAGCCGCGGGAAAATCTCCCGTCCCTGCGGGACATACGCCACGCCAGAGTGCACCCGCTGGTGCGGCTTACTGTGGGTGATCTTTTTCCCCTGCCAGATGACCTCCCCGGTTTTCGCCGGGATCAGCCCCATCAGACACTTCAGCAGCGTGGTTTTCCCTACGCCGTTGCGTCCCAGCAGGCAGGTAACTTCTCCGGTGACGGCTTCAAAGCTCACACCGCGCAGGATATGGCTTCCGCCGTAATACTGATTCAGTTCGTTGACCTGTAACATCCTCTCTCCTTAACGTCCCAGATAGACCTCAATCACCTGCTCGTTGGCCTGCACCTCGCGAAGCGACCCTTCCGCCAGCACGCGCCCCTGATGAAGCACCGTCACGCGATCGGCAATGGTTTCCACAAAGCCCATATCGTGCTCCACCACCATCAGGGAATGTTTGCCCGACAGCGTTTTGAACAACTCTGCGGTATATTCCGTTTCCGCGTCGGTCATCCCGGCGGCGGGTTCATCCAGCAGCAGCAGGTGCGGGTCCTGCACCAGCAGCATGCCAATCTCCAGGAACTGTTTTTGCCCGTGCGAAAGCAGCCCGGCGCGGCGGTCCCGCTCGTTGCTAAGGCGAAGCAAAACCAGCATCTCATCGATACGGTCGCGCTGCTCACCGTTGAGCGTGGCCCGCAGGCTCGCCCAAACGGATTTATCGGTTTTCATCGCGATTTCGAGGTTTTCCCACACCGTCAGCGCCTCAAAGACCGTGGGTTTCTGGAATTTACGCCCGATGCCCTGACGGGCGATGGCCGCAGGCTCCAGCCCGGTCAGATCGACGGACTGATCGTAAATAGCTCGCCCGCTTTTTGGCCGCGTCTTGCCGGTGATCACGTCCATCAGCGTGGTTTTACCAGCCCCGTTGGGACCAATCACGCAGCGCAACTCGCCCACGCCGATATTCAGCGAGAGATCGGTCAGGGCCTGAAACCCATCAAAATTCACGTTAATGGATTCAAGCTGAAGCACCGGGTCGGTCTGTTCGCGGTAGCGATCGCCGGGCAACTGGCGAGTGAATAACCCTTCGGCTGGCTGCATTATTTTTCTCCCTTACGAAACAGGCCGTAGACGCCGCGCGGTAAAAACAGCGTGACGGCGATAAAAATCAATCCCAGAAACAGCTGCCAGTACTCCGGCATCGCGACGGTGAAGAAGCTCTTCGCCCCGTTGACCAGCGCCGCGCCAATCACCGGCCCGACCAGCGTTCCGCGCCCACCCAGCGCCACCCAGATGGCGGCTTCTATCGAGTTTGTCGGCGACATTTCACCGGGGTTGATAATGCCCACCTGCGGGACATACAGCGCGCCGGCCAGGCCGCACAGCACCGCAGAGAGCGTCCATACCAGCAGCTTGAACCCGCGCGGGTCGTATCCGCAAAACGTCAGGCGGTTTTCAGCGTCGCGAACGGCCGTCAGAATGCGGCCAAACTTGCTCTTCGCCAGCGCGAATCCGCTGCCCAGCGCCAGGAGCAGCAACAGTACGGTCGCCAGAAACAACGCGACACGCGTGGTGGTTTCCGTCACCGAAAATCCGAGCAGCGTGGTGAAGCCGGTAAAGCCGTTATTGCCGCCAAAGCCGGTTTCGTTGCGAAAGAACAGCAGCATCCCGGCATAGGTCAACGCCTGGGTCATAATCGAGAAATAGACCCCTTTGATCTTTGAGCGGAAGGCAAACCAGCCAAACACCAGCGCCAGCAGCCCGGGGACCAACACAATCAGTACCAGCGCCCAGGCAAAATGCTGGGTTCCCCACCAGAACCACGGCAGTTCGCTCCAGGAGAGAAACGACATAAACGCAGGCAGACCGTCACCCGCCGCCTGGCGCATCAGGTACATGCCCATCGCATAGCCGCCCAGGGCGAAGAAAATGCCATGCCCCAGGGAGAGCATGCCGGCATAGCCCCACACCAGATCCAGCGCCACCGCAACGATGGCATAGCAGAGGATCTTCCCGAGAAGGGTCAGCATCCAGGTCGATAGCGCCAGCGGATGCGTCGCGGGCAGTAAGGCGAAAAACGGCAATATCAGCAGACACACCACCAGCAGGCTGCCGGCAATCTGCGTTGTGCGCGGCGCTTTACGCGCCAGCGTTAAGGTCAGCGGCTGGCTCATCAGTCAATTACCCTCCCTTTCAGCGCAAACAGCCCCTGAGGGCGTTTCTGAATAAACAGCACGATCGCCACCAGAATCAGGATTTTACCCAGCACGGCCCCCATCTGCGGTTCAAGGATTTTATTGAAGATCCCCAGACCAAACGCCGCGGCGACGCTGCCTGCCAGCTGACCAACCCCGCCGAGAACGACCACAAGGAACGAGTCGATGATGTACCCCTGACCCAGCTCCGGCCCGACGTTACCGAGCTGGGATAGCGCCACGCCGCCCAGACCCGCAATGCCGGACCCCAGTCCAAACGCCAGCATATCCACACGCCCGGTCGGCACGCCGCAGCAGGCGGCCATGCTGCGGTTTTGCGTCACCGCGCGCACGTTCAGACCCAGGCGGGTTTTATTCAGAGTGAGCCAGGTGAAGAACAGCACCAGCAGCACGAAGCCCAGCACAACGATACGGTTCCACGGCAGGGTCAGGTTGGCAAAAACCTGCACTCCTCCGGAAAGCCATGCCGGGTTCGCCACCTCCAGGTTCTGGGCGCCAAACGTCATGCGCACCAGCTGGATAAGCATCAGGCTGATCCCCCACGTCGCCAGCAGCGTTTCCAGCGGACGGCCATACAGATGACGAATCACGGTGCGCTCCAGCACCATCCCGATGCCCGCCGTCAGGCAGAATGCGACCGGCAGAGCAATAACGGGATAGAGCGCCAGCCACTGGGGAGCAAGCCCGGCCATCGCCTGCTGCACCATCCACGTGGCATACGCGCCCAGCATCAGCATCTCGCCGTGCGCCATATTAATGACCCCCAGCAGGCCGTAGGTGATGGCGAGCCCCAGCGCTGCCAGCAGCAGCACCGACCCCAGCGACAGCCCCATAAACGCCTGGCCCAGGAGGTCACCCCACATCAGTCGATGCTGGATCTGGCTAAGGCTCTCCTGCGCGGCGGCGCGAACCCTGCCGTCAGGCTCGGTCTGCACCTGGGTAAACGGAGTAAGTCTGGACTCCACGTCCGGATCGTCGGACTGCCCCAGCCGTTCGACTGCTTTGCGGCGCACCTCTGCCTGCGGGCTGGTCAGCTGGAGATTCGCCACCGCCAGCAACAGCGCCTGACGCGCCACCGCATCCGTTTCATCCTTTAGCCGCGTTTCCAGAAAGGCCAGCATCCCGGGCTGGGCATCCCGCTGAAGCTGACGTGCTGCCGCGCGCCTTTCGGTGACGCTGTCACTGACGAGCTGATGGGTGGCGATGGCCGTTGCGGCAAGCACGCGCAGCCGGTTAGTCAGGCGAACGGCTTTGGTTGGCCCTGCTGCCGCCTGACTTTCACCGAGCGGGATGACGTCGCCATTGCGTTGTGCAAAGGCGTGCTTCTGTGCGTCGACGTAGAGGTTTTCCTTTTGCAGCGCCTGGAGCAGCGGCAACCTTGCTGCATCCGGCGACGCGGCCCACTGCGTCAGCAATTCCGCCTGCTGGCTGCGACTGGCGGCAACAAAACGATCGGCATCCGATGCCTGCGCCATCCCTGGCAGCAGTCCGGTAAGCCATACAAGCGCGACAATCGTGCGTATGAGGTTCATGGCTTTCTCCCTGCGGTGATGGCTTAGTTACTGGCGGTTTTCATCGGCTGGTCGGGCTTTTTGTCATTCCCGGCAATGAACGGGCTCCATGGCTGAGCACGTACCGGCTGTTCCGTCTGCCACACCACGTTAAACTGGCCGTTGCCTTCGATTTCGCCGATCATGACCGGCTTATGCAGATGGTGGTTGGTGGCATCCATGGTGAGCGTAAAGCCAGACGGTGCCTTAAAGGACTGCCCGGCCATCGCCGCACGCACTTTATCCACATCGGTGGAGCCCGCTTTTTCTACCGCCTGCGCCCACATATGGATGCCCACGTAGGTGGCTTCCATCGGGTCGTTGGTCACCACGGTATCGGCGTTCGGCAGCTTATGTGCTTTGGCATAGGCTTTATAGTCCGCCACGAAGGCCTGGTTGGTCGGGTTATCGACGGACTCAAAGTAGTTCCACGCGGCAAGGTTACCCACCAGCGGTTTGGTGTCGATCCCGCGAAGCTCTTCTTCACCCACGGAGAATGCCACCACCGGCACGTCCGTCGCCTTCAGCCCCTGGTTAGCCAGCTCTTTGTAGAACGGAACGTTGGAATCGCCGTTGATGGTCGAGACCACGGCAGTTTTGCCGCCCGCAGAGAATTTCTTGATATTGGCGACGATGGTCTGGTAGTCGCTATGGCCAAACGGGGTATAAACCTCTTCGATGTCCTTATCCTCAACCCCTTTCGAGTGCAGGAAGGCGCGCAGGATTTTGTTGGTGGTACGCGGATAGACGTAGTCCGTGCCCAGCAGGAAGAAGCGTTTCGCCGCGCCGCCGTCTTCGCTCATCAGGTATTCCACCGCCGGGATGGCCTGCTGGTTCGGCGCAGCGCCGGTATAGAAGACATTCGGCGACATTTCCTCGCCCTCGTATTGCACCGGGTAGAACAGCAGGCCGTTCAGCTCCTCGAAAACAGGCAGGACGGATTTGCGCGAGACCGACGTCCAGCAGCCAAACACTACCGCCACTTTATCCTGACTCAACAGCTGGCGCGCTTTCTCGGCAAACAGCGGCCAGTTTGAGGCCGGGTCAACCACCACCGGCTCCAGCTTCTTACCCAGCACGCCACCTTTGGCGTTGATCTCATCAATCGTCATCAGGGCAACGTCTTTTAGCGGGGTTTCGGAGATCGCCATGGTGCCGGAAAGAGAATGCATGATCCCCACTTTGATGGTATCGGCCGCCTGCACGCCGAAACTCATTCCCATAGCAACGACAGAGGCAGACAACGCAAAGGCTTTTAATAAAGTACGACGATGCATATTTTCACTCCTGAAAAAGAACGCTGTGCGAAGACGTCCGTTACGGCGTGGACGCGAATAAAAATGTGTCAGCGAAGCAGGAGCAAAAAGGATGCCAGAATGAAGAAAGCGCGAATGCAGGAGGTGAAGCGCAGGATGTAAAGAGAATGTCTCAGAATAGCCCAGCGCTGCACTTTTATAATGCAGCGCTGGGGAAAAACGTGATTACCAGACTTCGCTGGCGATCCGCGTTACCAGCCGGACTTTGTCCCACTGCTGGGTTTCGCTCAGGCTGTTCCCCTCTTCGGTAGAGGCAAAGCCGCACTGTGGGCTGAGGCAAATTTGATCTTTCGCCACGTATTTCGCCGCCTCTTCCAGACGGGCTTTAATCCCTTCCGGGTTCTCCAGCTCACCATTTTTAGTGGTGATAAGACCCAACACCACCTGCTGCTTGCCTGGGCGAACAAAGCGTAGCGGCGCGAAATCTCCGCTGCGGTCGTTATCATATTCAAGGAAGAACGCGTCAACGTTGACCGTGCCAAACAGCACTTCCGCCACCGGCTCATAGCCGCCTTCGGAGATCCAGGTTGAACGGAAGTTACCGCGGCAGACGTGCAGCCCGATGGTCAGATCGTCCGGCTTGCCCTCCAGGGCCTTGTTCAGCACGCGGGCATAAATGCGCGCCAGCTCATCGGCATCGTCACCGCGCTCGCGGATCTGACGGCGCTGATCGTCCGAACAGAGATAGGCCCAGACGGTGTCATCCAGCTGCAGGTAACGGCAGCCCGCGTCGTAGAAGGCCCGGATGGCGTCGCGCCAGGTGGTCGCCAGATCGTCAAAATAAACGTTCAGGTCCGGATACACGTTCGCATCAATGTCTTTGCGACCGCCGCGGAAATGCAGCACGCTCGGGCTGGGGATCGTCATCTTCGGCTGAGCATTACCGCTGATGCTTTTCAGATAACGAAAATCTTCGAGCATCGGATGCTCGCCAAAGCCTAGCTTGCCGGTAACGCGCACGCCGTGGGCTTTGGTTTGCACCCCGTTGAACTGAATGCCCTGCTGTGAATCGTAACGCTCCACGCCCTGCAGACCGTCGAAGAAGTCGAAGTGCCACCAGGCTCGGCGGAACTCGCCGTCGGTGACCACATTCAGCCCGCACGCGCACTGTTGCTCAACAACATGGCGGATAGCGTCATCCTCAACCGCACGAAGCTGTCCGGCGTCGATTTCGCCGCTGGCAAATTTCAGGCGAGCCTGTTTGATGGCATCCGGGCGTAAAAAACTGCCAACTACATCGGCGCGGTATGGGGCATGGTGTCGTTGCATGGAAATCTCCTCAGTCTGCCGACGATAATTGCCAGCAGTGATAATTCATTATTTGAATCTTTAGACTTCTGGATGTCTAGATGTCCAAAAAAGATGTCATACCTGTCCTGTTCCGGCAAACGAGAAAATTTCACGGGTGTTGAAAAAAATTCATGTTCACAGTGCGGCGGCGGCTTCGCTGCTGGCAAAGGCGAACTTTTCATCTTCCCAGCCGGTGATCCCCCCGAGCATGATTTTGACCGGCAGCCCAAGACGCGCCAGCTTTAGCGCGGCTCTGTCCGCGCCGTTACAGTGTGGCCCTGCGCAGTAGACGACGAACAGCGTGCCCTCAGGCCATTGGGCCATACGTTCTGCGGTAATCTGGCTCCGTGGCAGGTGCAAGGCGCCGGGCACGTGCCGGCGGGCAAACTGCTCCGGGCTTCCCACCACGTGCAGCAGCACGAAGTCCTGCTCATGGTTGACAATGGCGTGATGCACATCTGCGCAGTCGGTCTCGACGCTCAGACGACGCAGAAAATGGGTGACGGCTTCCTGCGGCTCTGCAGCCGGAAATTCAGTAACATAGCTCATGAAACTTCCTCATCTTTAGCGTTTGTGTTAACACTACTCTATCCACAAATTCAGCCCGTGAATGCGCTCGCTTATGCCAGAAAACAGCAAAAAGATGACAAACTTAAGACAAACTCCCCGCCCGAAGGTGGTCGTGCTGGCGTATGACGGTCTGTGTACCTTTGAGTTTGGCGTGGCGGTGGAGATCTTCGGCTTGCCGCGTCCCGAGCTGGGGGACGAGTGGTATCGTTTTGCGGTGGCGGGCGTGGATAGCGGTGAGCTTCGGGCGACGGGCGGGATCCGCATCATTACCGACGGTGATATTTCCCTGCTTGAGTCTGCCGACCTGATCGTCGTGCCGGGCTGGCGGGGTCTGGATTCTCCGGTTCCGGACGCGCTCTGCAGCGCCTTACGTCAGGCCAGCGCGCGGGGCTGTCAGCTGCTGTCCATCTGTTCGGGCGTGTTTGTCCTGGCCGCGTCGGGGCTACTGGACGGACGCAAAGCCACGACGCACTGGCGCTACGTTGACGCGCTTAAAGCCCGCTACCCCGACGTCGACGTGGTCGAGGATGTGCTCTACCAGGACGAGGGGAATATACTGACCTCCGCAGGCAGCGCGGCGGGGATCGATCTCTGTCTTCACGTAGTACGCCGGGATTATGGAATGGAAACCGCTAACAGCGTGGCGCGTAGGCTGGTCATTCCCCCTCACAGGGACGGCTCGCAGGCGCAGCAGCTGAGCCGCCCGGTGGCGCAGCTGCGCGAAAGCCAGCGTCTGGGCCAGCTGTTTGATTTTTTGCACACGCATCTTGCCGAGCCGCACCGCGTCGACTCGCTCGCGCGTCGGGTTGGCATGAGCCAGCGCACCTTTCTTCGTCGCTTCGAGGCGGCAACCGGAACGACGCCTGCGCGCTGGTTAATCAATGAACGCCTGCTGCGGGCCAAAGATTACCTGGAAAGCAGCCGTTTAAGCATCGACAGCATCGCTGAACAGACCGGGTTTGGTCAGGCCTCGGCACTGCGTCATCATTTTCGCCAGCAGTTCGCGCTTTCCCCGGCCCAGTATCGCAAACAATTTTCACGTCCCGACGCTGCCCGCTGAGGGGGCCGTCTGGATATCGACACGTTGATGACGCAGGAATACGGAGCACCTGATGGTTACCACACACGTTTTTATCGCGGTCAGTCTTGATGGCTACATCGCCCGGGAGAATGACGATATCGACTGGCTTTTGCAGCGCGATGACCCGACAGAAGATCATGGCTATACGGCGTTCATCGCAGACAAAGAGTGGATCGTCATGGGCCGGGGGAGCTATGAAAAGGTGTTGACCTTTGATACATGGCCTTATGACCGGCCCGTACTGGTGCTCTCCCGGCAGCTGGCCGATACTCCCGTGCCGGAGGCGCTGAAGGGCAAAGTACAGTTTTCAGGACGCACCCCAAAGGAGGTTCTCGACGACTTGGCCGCGCAAAACGTCCATCGCGTCTATCTTGATGGCGGCCGGGTGATACAGTCGTTCCTGCGCGAAGGGCTGGTTGCCGATATGGTTATCACTACCGTTCCTGTCCTGCTCGGGTCGGGTAAAGCGCTGTTTGGAACCCTTCACCAGGATATCGATTTAACGCTGGTATCAAGCCGCAGCTTCCCTTCGGGCCTGGTGCAGTCGCACTATCGGGTAACGTCATAAAACCGTGCCAGCGCCGCTGTGGGCAAAAAAAAACCGCCATTATCTGGCGGTAAATGCTTGCATGGATAGATTTGTATTTTGGTCTCTACGTCCCGACACTCCATGGCCGGGCAGCGGATCCCTTACAACCTACCACCTTTTATCTTAACGAACCCTCAACAGCGCTATTAACCTGCCTGGGTATTGATTTGCAAATAACGCATCAGGCCCTGTTCAGCACTCTGTTTTGCGTCATCATTGATGGCTTCAAGATAAAATGAACGCGAGACACCATAGGGTGCTTTTTCAGACGGATACACGGCAAACTGGAATGTTTTTCCTCTCGTCTGATTGGTGCAGTCTAATTCCCAACGCTGATCGTTAACTTTGGTGCTATTACAGGCAACGTGCCCATAATCGCTGGTTAAATATGAACCCACGCGAGTTTCTGCGGACTGAATATATTCAGGTGCGTCATTACCGGCATAATGAGCCCCCGCAGCGGCTCCTACTGCAACCACCAGAAGCGCAAGCGCCATTATTTTTTTCATTTATGTAGACCTGTTCCTTAGCCAGAGATAGCTATTATATAGGATTTATCCTTAATGGAACTGTCCATTTGTGTACCATAAATGGGAGTTTACAAAGAGACATACATTTTTAGGAAAAATCCTAGGTTGCTTTTTTAACATCCACACTCTTTGACATTCTCTTTGCACTAATTTGAACTTTTGAATAATAACCCTAAAAAATAAGCGACATGATTATCCCGCAATATCATTCAGCGGTGAATCCATGATAAAAAAAGGGTTATCTCTCGTCATGCTTATCTGCGCGCTGTTTTCAGGCAAGATAATGGCTGGACACAACGGGCATGAATATATATGGGTAAAATATGTGGAGCATCAGCTTCGTCATGAAGCCGACAGCGATGAGTTGCGAAGCGCTGCGGAAGAGTCGGCGGAGGGTTTGCGCGAACACCACCTGTGGCAGAAATCGCGCAAACCGGACACGCACGTTCGGTAATTAGCTGTCCTTGCGCTTTGGCAGGGTTTTCATCAGATCGTCCGGACTGACGGACGCCACAATACTGCCGGGCTGCGGCATTTTGAAGATGTGGTTTTTCATCTTGCCAATCACATGCATTTCACAGGGACGGCAGTCAAATTTGAGGGTCAGGACTTCATCACCATTCACCAGCTGCATGGGGGTGGCTTTCCAGCTTTTGATATTCCCTTTCGCCTGCTTCGGACACAGGTTAAACGCGAAGCGGAGGCAGTGCTTGGTGATCATCACCGGCACGTCGCCCTTCTCTTCGTGCGCTTCATAGGCCGCGTCGATCAGCTGCACGCCGTGGCGATGATAGAATTCACGGGCTTTATGGTTGTAGACGTTGGCCAGGAAGGATAAATGCGTATCCGGGTAAACGGGTGCCGGGACGGCTTCGGCTTTACGGCTGCCGCGCGGGTACTGCGCCAGACGTGCAGCATCCAGCATTTCTGCCGTTTCGCGGCGGAACGCGTTAAGCAGGCTGTTCGGCACGAACAACGCGTCCGGCAGATTAACGTCGATAGCGCGCGCATAGTAAATCGTCTGCCCCAGCTTCGCCACGCCATCCTTCAGGCTGTTAAGCGCTTTTTCCGCGTTATTTGCCACCTCGAACAGGCCGTCAAGGGTATGCGTCACGCTGATACCGTCTTCACAGGTCATGGTCAGAATAAGCTGCTCTTCCCAGCCGCCCAGCTCAATGTCCACCGCGATGCGGCGTTCGCTGGAGGTTTTCAGCAACGCCTGCTGCCAGTTATGATCGAGGTTGCGGTTAAGCGCCGCATTCGGTCGCGCTTTATAGAGGTCGGCCGGCATTTCATTCGGCCATACGCGGTAGCGATTTTCACCGGTCTTTTCGACCGTATTGGCACGGAAGCCGACAACTTCACGCTTGATCATCACGTTCAGGCCATCGCCGTTCGCCAGCGGTTCCGTCACTTCGACATCAAGGTGATCTTTCGCTACTTTCAGCACTTCACCGACCGGTAAACCGATAAACTTCGGTGAGTCAAACGCGCCGATATCCCCTTTACGGGCATTCACAAAATAGTCCGTGCTGCCGCGGTGGAACGTTTTGTCTGTCGATGGAATGAAGAAATGCTCGGTACGACCAGCCGACGCGCGTGCCAGGTCACCGCGATCTTCAATAATGGCGTCCAGCATCTGGCGATAGTGCGCGGTGATGTTCTTCACGTAGCTCATATCTTTGTAACGCCCTTCAATCTTGAAGGAACGCACGCCTGCGTCAATCAATGCGCCCAGGTTCGCGGTCTGATCGTTATCCTTCATGGAGAGCAGGTGTTTTTCAAACGCCACGACGCGGCCCTGATCGTCTTTCAGGGTATACGGCAGACGGCAGGCCTGAGAACAGTCGCCGCGGTTGGCGCTGCGGCCCGTCTGCGCGTGGGAGATGTTGCACTGACCGGAATAGGCGACGCACAGCGCGCCGTGGATGAAGAACTCAATCGTTGCGTCTGTCGCCTGGTGAATATCGCGGATCTGATTCAGGTCAAGCTCGCGCGCCAGGACGATCTGCGAAAAGCCGACGTCGGAAAGAAACTTCGCCTTCTCTACCGTGCGGATATCGCACTGGGTGCTGGCATGCAGTTCAATGGGGGGAATATCGAGTTCAAGCACGCCCATATCCTGAACAATCAGGGCATCGACGCCGGTCTGGTAGAGATCGGTAATCAGACGTTGCGCAGGCTCCAGCTCATCATCATGCAAAATAGTGTTGAGGGTCACGAACACTTTCGCCCCAAAACGGTGGGCGAACGGCACCAGTTCAGCAATATCGCTCAGGCTGTTGCTGGCGTTATGGCGGGCACCGAAGCCAGGACCGCCAATGTAGACGGCGTCTGCACCATGAAGGATCGCTTCACGGGCAATGGCGGCGTCACGGGCCGGGCTTAAAAGTTCAAGATGATGGGATTGCAGGCGCATACTTCGTCGTTATCCGTTATGGTCAAAATGGCGGCTATTGTAGTCAGAAGTATGCGTTAGCGAAACAGTTTTGCGTAGCCTCAGCGGGGATAATGAATCAGGGAGTGAAAATGTACCGTCCGGTCGCTGCTGTTGCGGTAGGCATGCGGTTTATCGCCGGCAAAACGAACGCCCGAATCGGCAGAAATTGACTGCCATTTGCCGTCAATTTTCATCTCCAGCTCGCCGCTGATGACCACCACGTGTTCAATCACTCCCGCCTCGTGCGGCGTGGACTCGCTCAGGGCACCGGGTGCCAGCGTGATAGAGAAATAATCAAATCTGAGCGTCTCGTCCCACGGAAAGAGCGGTTTCACCACCATCGCCTGCTGCTGCGGGTCAAATACCGCCTGGCGGTCCGCCTCCGGCGTGATGAATGCGGAAAACGGGACGTTCAGCCCTGTGGCAATTTTCCACAGCGTCGACACCGTCGGGCTGGATTCATTGCGCTCGATTTGCCCGAGCATGGCTTTTGACACGCCGGTCTCGTCTGCCAGCTTCGACAAACTCCAGCCGCGCGCCTGGCGCAGCGTTTTCAGCGTTGTTGCAAGATGTAGTGTGATGTCCATGTTCCCTCCTGATGGCGATCAGCATACCACTTGTACGCTATAGCGCACAGTGTTACCTTATGCCGGACGTTATAACGCACAACGGAGTTTCCATGCGCCCTTCCTCTCACCTTGTTCCAGTCGCACTGGCTGGATTTGTCGCCGTGCTGGTCGGTTACGCCAGCTCGGCCGCCATCATCTGGCAGGCCGCCGCTGCGGCAGGCGCCAGCGCGCAGCAGATAGCGGGCTGGATGACCGCGCTGGGGATTGGCATGGGCGTCAGCACGCTGGCGCTTTCCTGGTGGTACAAAGCGCCGGTGCTGACCGCCTGGTCGACGCCGGGCGCGGCGCTGCTCGCCACCAGCCTGCACGGCGTGACGCTGGCTGAAACGATCGGCGTATTCATCTTTGCCAACGCGCTCATTTTACTCTGCGGCATCACCGGTTTATTCGCCCGGCTGATGAAGCTGATCCCCCATTCGCTGGCCGCCGCCATGCTGGCTGGCGTGCTGCTGCAGTTTGGCCTGCATGCATTTGCGCATCTTGAGGGACACTTTCTGCTGTGCGGCAGCATGATTGCGGCGTGGCTGATAGCAAAAGCGCTGGCCCCGCGCTATGCCATCGTGGTCACGCTCCTGGTGGGTGGTATTGTGGCATGGGCGGGAGGTGACGTTGTCACTGATAAGATTACCCTCTCTCTGGTAATGCCTGAATTTATTGCGCCCGCCTTCACCTTCACCAGCCTGGTGAGCATTGGCGTGCCCTTCTTCCTGGTGACCATGGCCTCGCAAAACGCGCCGGGGTTCGCCACGATGAAAGCCTCCGGTTACCCGCTGGCAGTCTCACCGCTCATTATCGTTACCGGTGGGCTGGCGCTGCTGTTTTCACCCTTTGGCGTCTTTTCCATCTGCATTGCGGCGATTACCGCCGCCATTTGTCAAAGCCCGGACGCACACCCGGATGCCGGGAAACGGTGGCTGGCGGCCATCGCAGCCGGGGTGTTTTACCTGCTTGCGGGGATTTTCGGCGGCTCCATTACCGGGCTGATGGCCGCCCTGCCGCTCAGCTGGATCCAGACGCTGGCCGGTCTGGCGCTGCTGGGCACCATCAGTGGGAGTTTATATCAGGCGCTGAATCACGAAGCGGAGCGCGACGCGGCCATCGTCACGTTTCTGATGACCGCAAGCGGCGTTACGATCCTGGGCATTGGCTCGGCATTCTGGGGGCTGGTGCTGGGGGGCGTGTGCTATGCCCTGTTTTCACGCGCTCGCCGCGCGTAGCTGCGACGGCGTCATGCCCGTCACGCTGCGAAAGCGGTTGCTGAAGTGGCTGGCGGAGTTAAACCCGCAGGCAAGTGCGATATCCGTCAGCGGCGTTGAGGTATGCTGCACCAGGGCTTTCGCTTTTTCCATTCTTCTCTGCATCACGTACTGATGCGGCGCCAGCCCCGTCGACTGGCGGAACATGCGGGCAAAATGGTATTCGCTGAGAGCGGCCTGTGCCGCCAGTTCAACCAGCGTCAGGGGCTGCCCCAGGTTCTCTTCGATAAAGGCCAGCACGTTGCGCAGAACAAACGGCGATAGCCCTCCGGTGACGACCGGCAGCTTCCACTGTACGTTTGAGTAGTTTTGCAGCAGATGGGTCAAGAGCAGCGTAGAGGCCGTGCTCAGGGTAAGCTGGTTGGCGTGCTGCTGCCAGTCACAGCCAAGCAAAAACTGGCGATACAGGGCGGTGATCTTCGGATCGCTGCCGAAAATGCGCTCGTCCAATGTCAGCGAAAGCGGCCGCTTGTCCCAGATTTTTTCCCCCACGTCGCGCAGGTGCTCATCAGTGCAGTAGAGATGCACAAACGACAGGTCGTCCCGGATATCCCACGTCGATTCGCTCTCTTTGGGCATTAAACAGAAACGGTCCGGCCCCCCGCCGTTCTTCCAGCCGCCCGGCGTTTTTTGATAGCTTTCGTAGCCATCCTCCACGTAAAGGCTCAGGGTATGATGGTTACTTTTTACCGTTATCGTATCGTGCTTGTTGTACCACGCTGCCAGCTGAATGCCCGAATTCAGCGAGACGGTTTCCCGCAGGATTGCATTCTGTTGGCAAAGCGTTTCAAAGGTATCGTAAGCGTGAGACATAACCGTTAGCGCGTGATGGACAGGAATCTCAGTCTAAGAAGAGTTGTCTCCGGTTGCCAGTCCCCGGGAAAGAAAAAAGCGCAAGATTTTGCAAGTCTGCCGCAAGCCGGTGAAAGCCCTTTATGGAATGCAGCGCCATACTGCGGGCTTCAGCGGTTTGAGAAGAGAAAAATATGAACGCATTACTATACGGACTGGTGGTCATTATCTGGGGAACGACCTGGATTGCCATTTTCCTGCAGCAGGGTCCCGTGGCGGCGCCCGTCTCTATTTTCTGGCGCTTCGCCGTCGCCAGCCTCACGATGATGGTGGTATTACTCGCCCTGCGCCGCTTGCGCAAGCTGGCGCTGCGGGATCATCTTTTTTGCATGCTCCAGGGATGCTGCGTCTTCTGCTTTAACTTCTGGTGTTTCTACACCGCGGCCTCGCACATCAACACCGGGCTGGAATCGGTGATCTTCTCCATGGCCGTGCTCTATAACGCCATTAACAGCTTTCTTTTCTTCGGACAGCGCCCGCCCGCGCGTTTCTGGACGGCTGCGGCTCTGGGCCTGATCGGGATCGTCACCCTCTTCTGGGACGATTTGCTGGCCAGCGGCTGGAGCGCGTCGCTCCTGACGGGTATCGGTCTTTCAGCACTCGGTACCTATGGCTTCTCGCTGGGCAATATGATCAGCATGCGCCATCAGCGCAAAGGCCTTGAAACCATGACCACCAACGCCTGGGCGATGCTCTATGGCACGCTGGTGATGGGCTGCATTGCGCTCTTCCGAGGCGACAGCTTCACGCCGGAGTGGACCACCAGCTACATTGGCGCGTTGCTCTATCTGGCACTGTTTGGTTCGGTGATTGCCTTTGGCGCCTACTTCACGCTGGTGGGCCGCATTGGCCCGGGCAAAGCAGCCTACAGTACGCTGCTCTTCCCGCTGGTGGCGCTGTCCATCTCCACGGTGTATGAAGGCTACGTCTGGCATATCAACGGACTCGTTGGATTATTGCTGATTTTGGGGGGAAATATGGTGATGTTTACCAAACCAGAAACCTGGTTCAGGCGCTTGCGCACGGCGTAAATAAAAAGGCCTGCATTGCGCAGGCCGTTTTAGGTTATTTCGCGGTCTTTTTCACATCAAACATGGTGGCGTCGGTCGCCATGTCATCAACAACCTGCTTCAGCGTCGCAAAGGTCATCGGTGTATTTGCGTTATTCAGCTCTTTACCTTCGCCTTTACGCACTACCTTTATTACCGGTTTGTTGGTAGCCGCATCGATCAGCTCACCTTCAAAGTAAAGGTGGGTATCCATGGTGCGATGTCCGGTTGCCATCTGCGTACCGGCAACCACCAGCGCAACAGGCACCACTTCATAGAACTGCAGTCCCTCTTTCTGCGAACTCACCCCGGTAATTGCGCCGCGGAAGATCAGGCTGTGTTTACCCGGCGTGGTCACAACTGGCTTACGGGTACCAATAGCGGTTTTCATTTTGTTATTGGTGTAATTCAACAACTCATCAAGCGTTTTTTGACCAATTTGTGTCGTTGGTTTAGGCGTTGGATAATAAGTAATCGGCGTCCAGAGAATACTGTCGTAATTAGCTTCGTTATAGGACGGGTCAACCCAACGCAGCGTTGGTTTGCCCGTCGCAGACGTCGTCTGCTGTAAACCTGAATAGTCTTTTAAAAAGCCAGAATATTGTTCTGGAGCGGCGACTTTTGAAGAACAGCCCGCCAACGCCAACAGACCAGTAAGCACTGCAACTTTAAAAAAAGTTTGAGTACGCATGATAGTTTTCCATGTTATTTGCAAGTATGCATTTGAAGTTATAGCAAAAGACTGGCGGGTTTGTTGTGACAAAAAATGATGCCGGGAGCACAAATTGCGAAAAGACTGCCCGGACGCGTGCCGGGCAGTGAAAAATTACTGATTTATGTCCAGTTGCCAGAAGAGATGTTTACCAAACGGGTCTATTTCATATCCCTTCACTTCCTTGCGCACCGGTTCGAAAATGGTTGAATGCGCAATCATCACCGCGGGCATCTGGTCATGCATAATCTGCTGAGCCTGTTTATACAGCGCCACACGTTTATCATGATCGGTTATCGATTTCGCCTCGGCGATAATATTATCAAACGGCTTATAGCACCATTTCGCCGAATTCGACCCGCCGTTTGCCGAGGTGCAGGTAAACAGCGGACCAAAGAAGTTATCGGGATCGCCCGTAGCTGTCGTCCAGCCCATCAGCGCGGCCTGATGCTCCCCGCCCTTCACGCGTTTCAGGTATTCGCCCCATTCGTAGGTAACGATTTTGGCCTGTACGCCGACTTTCGCCCAGTCCGCCTGAATCATCTCCGCCATGCGTTTGGCATTCGGGTTATAGGGCCGCTGGACGGGCATCGCCCATAAATCGATGCTCATGCCGTTGGCAAACCCGGCCTCTTTCAGCAGCGCTTTGGCTTTTTCTGGATCGTACTCGTAGTCCTTAAGCTCGCTGTCAGCGCTCCAGACGCCCGGTGGCAGCAGGTTCTTCGCCGCAGTGCCGGTACCGTGGAACACCGCGTCAATAATGGCCGGTTTATTGATGGCCATCGCCAGCGCCTGACGGACTTTCACGTTATCCAGCGGCGGCTTTTGGGTATTGAAAGCCAGAAAACCGGTATTCAGCCCGGGTTTGCTCATCAGATTGATGTCTTTATTGGCCTTCATGCGCGGCAGGTCGGCCGGGTTCGGGAACGGCATGACCTGACATTCGTTCTTCTCAATTTTGGCAAAACGCACGGAGGCATCCGGTGTGATGGAAAACACCAGCCGATCCAGCTTCGATTTTCCCTGCCAGTAGTCGGCAAACGCCGTGAACAGGATCCGGGAATCTTTCTGATACTGCGCCAGCTTAAACGGCCCGGTGCCGATCGGCGCCATATCCACCTTCTCGGGCGTACCCGCCTTTAGCATCGCGTCGGCATACTCCGCTGAAAGGATCGAGGCAAAATACCAGGCCAGATCGGCGACGAACGGCGCCTCCGGGTGCGCCAGGGTAAAGCGCACGGTGTGGTCATCGACTTTATCAATAGCGGTGATCAGACTGCCAAACTCCAGGCTTTCGAAGTTGGAGTAGCTGCCGTTCGAGACGTTATGGTAGGGATGGTTGACGTCTTTCTGCCGCATAAACGAGAAGATGACGTCATCGGCGTTAAAGTCGCGGGTCGGCGTGAAGGATTTATTGCTCTGTAACTTAACGCCTTTACGCAGATGGAAGGTGTAAACCTTACCGTCGTCGCTCACCTCCCAGCGCTCTGCCAGGCTTGGCACCAGCTCCGTGGTGCCGGGTTTGAAATCAACCAGCCGGTTATAGACCGGCACGGCGCTGGCGTCCACGCTGGTTCCCGAGGTGTATAACTGAGGGTTAAAGTTTTCCGGCGATCCTTCGGAGCAATACACCAGCGTTTTTGCGGCGACAGCGGAACTGACCGTAAGTGCAGCAAGCGCCAGCGATAAAGTTGCGAGTTTGCTTGTCATCATTTATTCCTGTCTTTTTAATTCGACGGCTAATTAATTCTTTTGCCATTTCATAAATAACATTAAAGTGATGTGGCAAACACCCGAAAAATAAATAAGGAACAAATCACTATGGGCTCGCCGCTTTCCAGACAATTAACGCACCGTTTTTTCCGCTACCTCGCGATCGCCAGCCAGAGCGATCCCAAAGTAAAAACCCTGCCCTCAACGCCGGGCCAGCACGACATGGCGCGAGAGCTGGCGCAGGAGCTGGCACAGCTGGGTTTAGACGACATTGTGATTGATGAATTCGCCACGGTGACAGCGGTCAAAAAAGGCAACGTGCCCGGCGCGCCGCGCATCGGCTTTATTACCCATATTGATACCGTCGACGTGGGATTATCACCGGATATTCATCCACAGATATTAACGTTCACCGGTGAAGATCTCTGTCTGAATAAAGAAAAAGAGATCTGGCTGCGGGTGAAAGAGCATCCCGAAATTCTGGCTTACCCGAACGAGGAGATTATTTTCAGCGACGGGACCAGCGTATTAGGTGCCGATAATAAATCGGCGGTCACGGTGGTGATGACGGTGCTGGAAAACCTGACGGCGGAGCATCGGCATGGCGATATCGTCGTGGCGTTTGTGCCTGACGAAGAGATTGGCCTGAACGGCGCCAAGGCGCTGGATCTTAAACGCTTCGACGTCGACTTCGCCTGGACCATCGACTGCTGCGAGCTGGGTGAAATTGTCTACGAGAACTTTAATGCGGCAGCCGCTGAGATCCGCTTTACCGGCGTGACGGCGCACCCGATGTCCGCCAAAGGCGTGCTGGTGAACCCGTTATTAATGGCAACCGACTTTATCAGCCACTTCGACCGCCAGCAGACGCCGGAGTGTACCGAGGGGCGTGAAGGCTATATCTGGTTTAACGGCATTCAGGCCGGGCAGAATGAGGCCGTTCTTAAGGCCAATATCCGGGACTTTGACAAGGAGAACTTCGCCGCCCGCAAGCAGCAAATTGCCGACGTTGCCGCGCTGATTGCCGCCCAACATCCGACGGCCAAAGTGGACTATCGCATTGAAGATACCTACAGCAATATCAGCAATGCGATTGGCGAAGACAGGCGCGCTATCGACCTGATGTTTGAGGCGATGGAATCGCTCGGCATCACGCCGAAACCGACGCCTATGCGCGGCGGTACTGACGGCGCGGCGCTCTCGGCAAAAGGGCTGCTCACGCCGAACTTCTTCACCGGCGCGCATAACTTCCACTCGAAGTTTGAATTCCTGCCACTGTCGTCGTTCGAGGCGTCTTACAAGACTGCTCTGCAGCTCTGTTTGCTGGCCGCCCGTTAAGCAGGCTTGCGCGCCAGCATAGTGGCAAAACGCAGCTTGATGCGGTTCCCGTTTTCGTCGGTGCGGTGCAGTTCGCCAACATCTTCGTTGTATTTGAGCAACTCCCAGCCTTCGTAGTAGTTGCTCAGTTCACCGGTTTTAAATGCAAACGGGAAGCCGACGGTGCAGGGAAAATCTGCCGTGTCCATGGCGGCAACAATCAGGTTGTAGCCGCCCGGTCTGGTGCAGCGCTGCATATTGGCGATAAGGCCCGGGATGGTGTTGGCTTCCAGGAACATCAGCACCACGGTGGAGAGAATAAAATCGTACTCTCCGTCAAAGCTAAGGTTGTTGAGATCTTTGATTGCCGTCTGGAGATTCTCAATGCCTTCTGCCGCTTTGATGCGCTCGATATTGTCGATGCTCATCGGGTTCTTGTCCCACGCGGTCACGTCGTAACCGTTGGCCGCAAGATACAGGCTATTGCGGCCATTGCCGCAGCCCAGGTCCAGCGTTTTGCCCGGTTTAACCTTTTCCGCACTGAACAGCACCTCTGAGTGCGTACGGGTTAAGCCATATTTCTCTGTAAAGTAATTCTCATCGACGGTCATTATTTTTCCTGAGCCTGTATAAGCTGAAAGTGCATTTTGAATGCCATTTTAAGTCGTTTACCGTCTGGTTGCCAACCGTTCGAAAACCGAAAAATTTGCTACGTTTAGTTAAGACGCTTATCAGAGATATTACGATGAACAAATATCGCCTTAGCGACGAGACACGCCTCTGGCAGTGGAAAAACGGCGAGACATCCCACTCCGCCACGCTGCGGCAGATTATCGCCACGGCCGATTTTAACGACGTAGTGGCCGGTACGAAAGGCGGCTGGGTTGACGACGAGCGCGCCCTCTCGCACGACGGCAATTGTTGGATCTACGACGAAAACAGCGTGGTGTTCGCCGGCGCAACCGTGTCCGGCAACGCACGTCTTACCCTGCCTTGCATCATTAGCCATGATGCGCATATCGGCGGCAGCTGCTGGCTGGACGGCGCGGAGGTCAGCCATGGCGCACGAATTAGTGACAATGTCACCATTCAGCAATCCTGCGTGCGCGGCGAGTGTCATATTTACGGTGAGGCTCGCGTGCTGCACCACAGCGTGGTGATCGCGGCCAAAGGGCTGACGCCGGACCATGAACAGATCCTGCAAATCTACGATAAGGCGACGGTGAGCCAGTCGCGTATTGTGCATCAGGCGCAAATCTACGGCGAGGCGATGGTTAATTTTGCCTTTGTTGAGCATCGCGCTGAAATTTTCGACAACGCCATCCTTGAGGGGAACGATCTGAATAACGTCTGGGTGTGCGACTGCGCAAAAGTCTATGGTAACGCCCGCGTAATAGCCGGTTTTGACGACGATGCCATCCCGACGGTGCGTTACAGCTCGCAGATTGCAGAGAATGCCGTGGTGGAAGGCAACTGCGTCATCAAGCACCACGTCCTGATTGGCGGTCAGGCATGGCTGCGCGGCGGGCCGATCATGCTGGACGATAAGGTGGTGATTCAGGGACGCGCGCGGATCAGCGGGGATGTGCTCATCGAGCACCGGGTTGAAATCACCGATGATGCGGTCATTGAAGCGTTTGCCGGCGAGAGCATTCACCTGCGCGGCGAAAAAGTGATTAACGGCGACCAGCGCATCACCCGCACGCCGCTGCTGGGGGCGTTATAAGGTATAAATTTTTCCGTAGATATTCACATCATCAAAGCGGCCATTCAGGTATTCCGCTTCCCGCAGGCACCCTTCCAGCGTAAAACCATTGCGCAGAGCAACGTTGTTGCTGTTCTGATTCGCGACCCGGCACTTAATCACAAAACGACGGATCTCACCGCGTTCAGCGTAGTAGCGCATAAACGCCTGCAGTGACCGGGAGAGAATGCCCTGCCCCTGATGGTCTTCATCCAGCCAGTAGCCGATGTACCCGGCTTTGTTGGTCGGTTCAATCGTGTTGAACGACAGCACGCCGACCAGCGCATCATCCTTGAAGATCAGAAACATTTTGGCGTAGCCGCGCTGGTGCAGCATCTGGTTACTCTGCACGTTACGGCGGGTATCCTCTTCGCTGCCCGCGTGCTGCGCCCAGTCAAAGGCGGTTTGCAGCCAGGGTTTGTTTTTGACGACGAGGTTGTGCAGATCGGCGGTATAGCGCTCTTCGGCGGCGCGAAGTTCGATGTGTTGCGAAACGGGGATGATTTCTGAAGACATGGTGCCTCTCCATTGCCGGGTGGCGCTAACGCTTACCCGGCCAACAAATGCGTCCAGAGTAGGCCGGGTAAGCGTTAGCGCCACCCGGCACAATTCCACAAGGACTAGCGCATTACCCGGTCGTCAACATACTGACGTTTATCCGGCGCTGGCGGGAAATACTGGTACAGCCAGGTTTCACTGATGGCATCGCCCTGGCAGCGCAGGAACAGGCGCATATCCACCGGCTCCGTCGAATCCGACGTTGGGTACCAGTCAAACAGAATACGGTATCCATCAAACGGCTCAACGTAGAGGATCTCAACCTGCTTCGCTTCACCGCTGGAGAGCGTAATCACCGGCTCGATACCTTTTGGCGCTGCGGCCTTCAGGTCGCCACCGACGAAGTCGATAGCAAAGCGACGGGCCCACACTTTCGGGTAATTTTCGCCCGGCGCCCAGCCTTCCGGGAACCCGCCCATGCCGGTGCGGGTGGCAAAGACGTTGGCCAGCGGAGAACGCACCGGCGGCATAGCGCTCCAGTACAGGCGATATTTAAAGTCCAGCTCGTCGCCCGCTTTGACGGCTTTTTCCGGCTGCCAGAAGCACACCACGTTATCCAGCGTTTCACCGGTGGTCGGGATCTCCATCAGGCCAACCGAGCCTTTACCCCAGTCGTTACGCGGTTCAACCCACAGGCTCGGGCGTTTGTTATACCAGCCCATCACGTCCTGATAGTGCGAGAAATCGCGATCGAGCTGTAGCAGACCGAACCCTTTCGGGTTTTTATCCATATAGGCATTAAATTGCAGCTTTTGCGGGTTGTTCAGCGGACGACAGATCCACTCCCCGTTGCCGCGCCACATCGCCAGACGATCGGAATCATGAATTTGTGGGTGAATGGTGTCACACATGCGGCGTTCGTTATTGCCGCAGCTGAACATGCTGGTCATCGGCGCAATGCCGAGCTGTTTAATGTCTTTACGCGCATAGAGGTGGTTTTCGACTTCCATGATCACCTGGCTCTTCTCGCAGTGGATCACGAATTTATAAGCCCCGGTGATGCTTGGGCTGTCGAGCAGCGTATAGACGGTAAAGGTCGTGTCACCCGGCTTGACGGTTTCAAACCAGAAGGAGGTAAAGTCCGGGAACTCTTCCGGAGTGTCGGTGAAGGTGTCGACCGCCAGACCACGCGCGGAAAGACCGTACTGGTAGGTGTCATCCACCGCGCGGAAATAGCTCGCCCCCAGGAAAGAGACGATATCGCGACGCGCCAGCTCAGGCGCCTTAAAGGCGCGGAAGCCTGCAAAACCGAGATCGCTTTGCCCTTCCAGCTGTTTGGTATCCACGCCCGTTTCACCGTAGCTGAATAACTCCGGGCGGAAGTGGATCTCGCGCGCCATCGAGGTGGACTGGTCCAGCGAGAACATCCGCACGCGGCGGCGGAACCCCATTCCCATATGGAAGAATTGCACGTCCAGCTGACGCCCTTCAACGTTGTTCCACAGAGACTGTTTTTCATCGTACCGGATGGCGTTGTACGCCTGCGGCGTCATGGTTGCCAGCGTGTCCGGCAGCGGGCGCGGCGCGCCACCCCATGGGGTTTTCGCCAGGTCATGCGCCATGGATTGCAGTACGGAGAAGTCAAAGCGACGGCTCTGACCGTCAGCAATGCCAGCGTCAGCAGCGTATGCCGCTTTGGAAAACAGGGAAGCAAGGCCGGATGTGCCGCTCAGGGCTGCCACTGCCAGCGAGCCTTTTAGAAAACGTCTGCGATTCATGCCTGGAAAAACGTCCTTATGGTCGTGTGAATGTATTTCGCGCTCGGCGAAATGACGGCAAGAAAGAACGCACAGCCTAAACAAAAACGGTTAAGAATCCAATTGTTGGCCGGTGATTATCTGAACAAAGTGAGAAATATTTTCTGTCGACCAGAACGGCCCGAAAGTGGTGTAAAGAAAGCCTGGAAAATGTGTATAAAAATGCCCCGGCGCGACATCGTTCGCCGGGGCCAATGAGGCGGTTATTTTACGCTGACATCGATACCCGGGAAGTACTTATCAGCGAGTTTAGCGATCGTGCCGTCGGCACGTACTTTATCAATTGCGGCATCAAGCTGCTTTTTGGTGGCCTCGTCCCCTTTACGCAGCCCAAAACCGATCCCACTGCCGAGGATAGTGTCGTCAGACACCGGTTTGCCGATGAAGCCAAACCCTTTACCCTGCGGCTTGCTGAGAAAACCTGCCTGCCCGGCCGCGGACATGACCAACGAGGCGTCGATACGGCCATTCAGCAGATCGCCCCAGGCCATATTCTGATCTTTATAAGACACCACGGTGACACCCTGCTTTTCCCAGTGCTCTTTGGCATAGGTTTCCTGAATCGACCCCTGCAACACGCCGATGGTTTTACCCTTCAGCCCTTCTGGCGTGGCCTCGACCGCCGTGCCAGCCTTGCCGACGAGCTGCGACGGAATACGGTAAATCGGCTGGGTAAAATCAATGCTCTTGCGGCGCTGCTCGGTGATGTTCATCGCCGAGTTGATGGCGTCAAATTTCTTCGCCACCAGGCCCGGGATCAGCGCATCAAATGAGGTTTCCACCCAGCTGCATTTCAGCGCAGCCGCTTTGCAAATGGCATTCCCCAGCTCAACGTCAAACCCTTCCAGTTCGCCCGCCGCATTGCGGCTCTCAAACGGCGGATATTCCGCTTCCAGACCGTAACGCAGCTCGGTGGCCGCGAAGGAGGAAAATGTACACAGCAATCCCATGCCGACTACTAACGCGCGTAATTTCATCTAATACTCCTCAGCGTGGTTTAACCCGACACAGGGCCTGGGCACCTGCCCGTAACGTCGCCTCATCTTTCGCAAAAGAGAGACGAATCAATTTATTATCCGTACCGTCCGCATAAAACGCCGACAGCGGGATGGTGGCAACGCCGTACTCGACGATCAGCCTTTTCACCAGCTCGCTGTCGCGCTCGTCGCTGAACTGGCTGTAGTCCGCCAGCATGAAGAACGAACCGGCGCTCGGCAACAGCGTAAACGGTGAATCGGCCAGCAGACTGTGCAGCAGATCGCGCTTGCGCTGGTAAAACGCCGACAGCGACAGCCAGGTTTGCGGGTCGACCATATGCTCAGCAAACGCGTGCTGCATTGGCGTATCGGCAGAAAACATTAAAAATTGATGGACTTTACAAATCTCGTCCATCAACACCGCCGGGGCCACACAGTAACCCACGCGCCACCCGGTGACGTGATAGGTTTTTCCGAAAGATGAGATAATCACGCTGCGCTCCGCCAGCTGCGGGTGCGTGGCCATCCCGTGGTGCGGCTCACCATCAAACACGACGTGTTCGTACACTTCGTCAGACAAAATAATGATGTCGGTATTGCGCGTCAGCGCCACCAGCTGCTGCAGGTCATTGGCTGAGAAGACCTGACCGCTCGGGTTGTGCGGCGTATTGATGATGATCATGCGCGTGCGCGGGGTGATCGCGGCGCGAACCTCGTCCCAGTTGACGGCAAAATCCGGCACCGTGAGCTTGATGGCGATCGGGGTTGCCCCCTGCAGACGGACAATCGGCGCGTAGCTGTCAAATGACGGCTCAAAGTAGATCACCTCATCGCCCGGATGCACCAGCCCGCTAATCGCCGAATAGAGCCCCTCGCTGGCGCTGGCGGTGACCAGCACCTCGCTGGCAGGGTCGTACTGCGTGCCGTAGAGCGTGGCAATTTTATCGGCAATACGTTCTTTGAGCGGCTGCAGACCGGTCATCGCCGCGTACTGGTTATGCCCCGCCTCCATTGCGCGGGTGACGCTCGCGACAAGCTTCGGGTCGCAGGAAAAATTCGGTGCGCCCTGAGAAAGGTTAATGGCGTTATGCTGCGCCGAGAGCTGGCCGATAACGGTAAAAATGGTGGTTCCCACATCTGGCAGTTTGGAGCGCGTTTGCACCGGCGTTCGTAAAGTCATCCTGTTACCCTTCTCATGGTCTTTGCATAACTATTCAAACAACATCTGTGCTGTCGGGACAATCGAATTGTTGTCATAATAGCCATGAGAAAAATGCATAGCTGAGGTATTTTCATGTCGCGCCGTTCGCTCCCGCTCAATGCCATCGACGCATTTTTAGTCACCGCGCGTCATCTGAATCTTACCCATGCCGCCGCCGAGCTTTGTCTGACGCAGGGGGCCGTAAGCCGCAAAATAGCCTCCCTTGAGGCGTGGTTTGGCTTTCCACTTTTTGAACGCCACGCGCGCGGCCTGCGCCTCTCTTCGCAGGGCAGCGCCCTGCTGCCGGAACTGCAGTCTGCTTTCGAACACTTGCTGGCCGTGGCCGATCGGGCCCGCAGCCAGCAAACCGTGATCCGGCTCAAAGCCCCCACCTGTGCGATGCGCTGGCTGGTGCCACGCCTGCTGGAGGTGGAGCGCGAGCAGCCGGAACTGCAGATTGCGCTGACCACCACCACCGATCATAACGTCAATTTCAAAACCGAATCCTACGACGCGGCCATCGTGTTCGGCACGCACATGAGCGCGGGCGATCTGCTGTTCGAAGAGGCGCTCACCCCGGTAATAAGCCCGGTGCGGGCAGGTGCAGCGCTGGGTTCGTTAACGTTTCTTCACCCGACAAGAGATAAGACAGACTGGTCTTTGTGGCTGACGAAACAGGAAGGCCCCGGCTTTGTCATGCACAAAAATCAACACTTCGACACGATGGATCTGGCGATTACGGCCGCCATTCAGGGGCTGGGCGTCGCCATTGCCGACGAAACGCTGGTGGCAGAAGATGTCCATGCCGGAAGGCTGATGCGGCCCTATGAGGCAAGCATAAAAACCGGTGCGAGCTACCGGCTGGTGCTGCGCGAAACGCCTGGTGAGGAAAATGGACTGGCGGCGTTTCGCGCCTGTTTGCTTAATCGAGACTGACGTGATGCTTCATCACCCGCTTGAAGAGGCTCATGCGGGCGCGCATAAAGCGGTTTTCAAGCCTGAAACCTGCATGTTTATTCACGCCTATGCGTAGCAGAACGTCCCGTCCTTTGCGACACGCGGGCCAGTGCGTTGGCCCTGACAGGCTGTCGCGACGACCGGCGTCACGCGCAAAGCTCACCCAGTAGTCGGCTACCTGGGCAGCAAATGCCAGATCCCGCGCATTGACATACTGACGTGAGGGTTCTACCTGGCCAAGCGTGTCGAAGACGTAGGGAACCTCGTTGCCGTGCCAGGCACCGTTGACATAGGTGGCGTGTTCCGCTTCCGCGACGTAGTCAAACCAGTAGCGCCAGCACAATCCACCGACGCGCTGCTGGGCCTGCATCACCACATAGCCCATCGTCGTAAACGCCATGTCGCGGCACACCTGTCTGCCGAGCTCTTCATCACCTTTTACGCCCGGATAGAGCAACTTAATCAGCCCCAGCCCGAAGCGGCGCTCCCGGCGAAGCTTCTGAATTTGCCCGGCGAGATCGATGCCAAACACCGCCATCACGCTGGCTTCATCGCTGTTGGAACCAATCATTACCGGCACGGGGTGCTGACGAGCGGCGAAAAAGACGTCCAGCATGGCTTCCGGCAGAACGCAATCCCCGACGATGGGCGCCGGGGCAACGTTCAGCGGCGCGGTCAACGGCCAAAACGCGTCGGGCGGAATGGCGCGCAGCTCCTCGGCCGTTGCTTTCTCCAGGCCAAAATGGGCGGCCAGGGCTTCTCCTTTCTGCAGCGCCTGCTTACGCGGCGTGTCCGGCAAGGTATAGCCGCTTTGCACAATCGCCTTATGGAATAAGCCTTCTGCCAGCGGAGAGGCCAGCAGCGAGAGCACGCTGCGCGCGCCGGCGGATTCACCAAACAGGGTCACACAATTCGGATCGCCACCAAACGCGGCGATATTCTCACGCACCCATTCAAGGGCGGCGATCTGATCCAGCAGAGCAAAATTATGCACCACGCGATCTTCTTCCCCTTCCAGTGCAGGATGGGCAAAAAAGCCGAGATGGCCGAGACGGTAATTGAGCGTCACAACAACCACGCCGCGCGTGGCCAGCGCTTTGCCGTTATACGGCGGCAGGCCACCAGCACCAATTGTAAACCCGCCCCCGTGCAACCAGACCATAACCGGAAGCGGCTCCGCGCGCTCTGTGGGAGACCAGACGTTAAGATAGAGACAATCTTCAGAAAACTGGCCCGGATCGCCGCCGCCCAGCTCCTGACAATACTCGCTGCTTTGCCAGCTGGAGGGCGAAAACGCCGTGGCCTCGCGCAGGCCCTCCCAGCGTTCAGGCGGCCGTGGAGAGCGCCAGCGCCAGTGACCTACGGGAGGCGCGGCGTAAGGGATCCCGTACCATGCATGCACATCATCATCAGTGAAACCAGCCAGTGCGCCGCAGCGCGTTTCAACCACAGGGGCGGAAGGATTTTGCATAACGACCTTATTTTTTCCATCACACCCCAGCAGAGTAACGATTTCAGAGCAAACCGCAACGCTGTTTGCTGCGCGTTTCAGCCTCTTGATAAAGCGTAAACTCGTCATACACCGGGCAGCCCAGCGCCACTTCAAACGCTTCACGGCTGGCATTACCGTGGCTTCGCGCCTGGGTTTCGTTCCCAAGATTAGACTGGAAAATCCCGGCGGCGCTGACCGGAAGGAAATCTTCGTAGGTGATCGGCTGGGCAACCACCCATCCGCGCTCTATCAGCGGCTGCGGATCGTCGCCAGGACGGAACGCATGACGATGGGCTTCCCCCGCTGGCGTCAGACGATAGCGAAAATAGGCCAGCTCCTGACGGCGCATTAACAGCTCGCTGTCCGGGAAGGCGCTAAATATCTCCCGTAAATGCAGCTGGTGCGTCAGGTTATCTTTACCGGTACCGGCCTGGGCGAGCAGGCTATCGTACAGTTCTCGTCCTTTCGGGGTCAGCGCCACGCCGCGCTGCTCAATCTCACCGAAGCGCGCGGTGTGGGTGCCCTTATGTTCACCGGCAAACAGCACCGGCTCTTCCAGCGCCTTGAAGCTGGTTTGACGCAATAAGACCGGCACTTCGCGACGAGGCGGCCCTTCGATCAGAATTTTTGGCTCGATACCGTACTTCGGCATCAGCTCCTGCACCCGGTCAATATCCAGCGTGCGCGGCGTAAGGTGGTTAATATGGCAGCCTGGGAAGCAGACCACATCGGCAATCAGCCGGTGCTCGTTATGCAGCGCCTGATAGGTTTCCTGATCGACCGTCGCATGACGGTGCCAGCGGAAGGTTTCCAGCGCTTCCTGCACAAACTCGCGCGCCTGTGCGTCTGTAAACTGCCCTTCTGCGTCATACAGATCGAGAAGCGCCAGACAGCGCGGGGTAAAGATGTTCCGGTGAGAAAGGATCTCCGCGGCACGCTCGCGCAGCGCGACGTTGTCAATCAGTTCGAGGCGCAGGAGTGAGGTAAAGATACGAAACGGATTTCGACACAGCGCGGCATCGTCTATCGGGCGAAACGCCGTGGAGTGAACCGGCACCCCCGCCTGTGAGAGATCGTAATAGCTGACCGGGTACATGCCCATAATGGCAAACATACGGCGCAGGGTTGACAGTTCCTGCGCCGAGCCGACGCGGATTGCCCCGTGACGCTCTACGTTCAGGCGTGCAAGTTCATCGGCGTTTGCCAGTTGTTCATGTAATAGTGGGTTATTTTCCAGAACCGCCAGGTTTACGTCCGCAACCAGTTCAAGCAAGGTGCCGTACTGCGGAACTTCCTGCTGGTACATCGCCGACATAGCCTGCGAAAAGTGTTCCCGAATGTCATCAGCCGTGATGGTGTTCGCCATGATGTCATGCCTCCAGTGAATATTACCTGGAGTGTAGAGAAACCCGTTCGTTCCGGGGGGAAGAATTTCTGAATTGTGATCTTAAGGCGACAGTGGTCAAACCGTGTGCTATGGCCCCTGAACGGCCACAACGAAACCGCCCTTTCGCCTCGTTCTATTCTCCTGGATTTTAATAATTATTTAGGGTTCCGTTTTCTAGCCATAAAGGAGTATATTTATTCACACCTTAGCGGTTGCAAATTAATCAGATTCAGCACCACGTTGTTTTTATCCTCTGCATTCAGTTTTTTAGCAAAAACTTAGGACTAATCCGATCTTGTGTTTACAAGTCCTTCCTGCTCCTCCTTATTTTATCGATAAGCGAAGCGTGAGCGCTTGAATATTTAAAAATAACGCAACCGCAAATAGCCAAACGCATTTGACGAATGACGAACAGCGACTAGAGTTATTACTCGAACGACGAGTGATACGGAATATTTTTCGTATCGTACTGACATAACCAATATATGACTATGAGGTTTAATATGGCAGAGCATCGTGGTGGTTCCGGTAATTTCGCTGAAGACCGTGATAAAGCATCAGAAGCTGGACGTAAAGGCGGCCAGCATAGCGGCGGCAACTTTAAAAACGATCCGCAACGCGCTTCTGAAGCGGGTAAGAAAGGGGGACAGAACAGTCACGGCGGAGGCCGTAAATCTGATAACTCCTGATCTTATTTAAAACTCTTTTAATAAAACCAGAGAGTATGCTGCGGGCTGAAAGGCTCGCAGTACCCTTTAATTATTTTACCGGAGCGTAATTATTATGAATATGAAAAGCGTTGAGGATGTATTTATTCATCTTCTGTCGGATACCTACAGTGCGGAAAAACAGCTTACCCGCGCGCTGAGCAAGCTTGCCCGCGCCGCGTCCAGTGAGAAGCTGAGCGCAGCCTTCACCGCACACCTTGAAGAGACGCAGGGTCAGATCGAACGTATCGACCAGATCGTCGAACAGGAAGACGGTATCAAGATCAAGCGCATGAAATGCGTGGCAATGGAAGGCTTAATAGAAGAAGCCAATGAAGTCATCGAAAGCACGGAAAAAAATGAAGTGCGTGATGCCGCGTTAATTGCCGCTGCGCAAAAAGTCGAGCATTACGAAATAGCCAGTTACGGTACCCTTGCCACACTCGCAGAACAGCTGGGCTATAAAAAAGCCGTTAAACTTCTTGCCGAAACGCTGGAAGAAGAAAAAGAAACCGACCTTAAACTCACCGATCTGGCCGTTGGAAATATTAACCAAAAAGCGCAGAAATGACGCAATAACACAGGTTAAATAAAATGAGCATCAGTCCCAGGACAATTAAACGGTGCCATTTAACGGCAGCCATAATATGGTTCATTCTCGCCATCCCTTCCGTAATATGGTGGAAGAACAGCGTGCTATGGGTCATTATCATCAGTATTTACGCCAATATTGTCGGCCATTTATCTGGCTACAGTGCCGCGCGTGCCGATCAGGCTGCTGAAAGTGAGCCCAAATAAGCGAACCCATTATGAGGATACAATAATGAATCACGTAGAACACTACCATGACTGGCTACGCGATGCCCATGCGATGGAAAAGCAAGCCGAATCAATGCTGGAATCCATGGCCAGCCGTATCGATAATTATCCTGATGTTCGCGCCAGAATCGAGCAACATATTAATGAGACAAAACGGCAAATTACATTGCTGGAGGAAATCCTCGACCGTAATGATATTTCTCGTTCGGTTTTAAAAGATTCGATGAGCAAAATGGCGGCGCTGGGTCAATCCATCGGCGGCATGTTCCCTTCTGACGAAATCGTGAAGGGTTCGATCAGCGGCTACGTGTTCGAACAGTTTGAAATCGCCTGTTATACCTCCCTGCTGGCGGCGGCTAAAAAAGCGGGCGATACCGCCTCGGTACCCGCTATCGAGACCATTCTTGCCGAAGAGCGCGAGATGGCCGAATGGTTGATTCGTCATATCCCGCAAACGACGGAACAGTTCCTGCTGCGTTCAGACGCGTCGGGTGTCGAAGCGAAAAAATAACCACAGGAGAGTGCGCATGTTTCGACACGTTAAACAGCTGCAATACACGGTTCGCGTCGCTGAACCAAACCCTGGCCTGGCCAATCTTTTACTGGAACAGTTTGGCGGTCCGCAGGGCGAGCTGGCAGCCGCCTGCCGCTACTTTACGCAAGGCCTGAGCGATGACGATTCGGGCCGTAAAGATATGCTGATGGATATCGCGACCGAGGAGCTAAGCCACCTCGAAATCATCGGTACCCTGGTGGGGATGCTGAATAAAGGCGCGAAAGGCGCGCTGGCGGAAGGAGTGGAAAATGAGGCCGAGCTGTACCGGTCTATGACCGAAAACGGTAACGACAGCCACATCACTTCTCTGCTTTACGGTGGCGGCACCCCGCTGACCAACTCTGCGGGCGTGCCGTGGACGGCGGCCTACGTCGATACCATCGGCGAGCCGACGGCGGATTTGCGCTCTAACGTGGCCGCCGAGGCCCGGGCGAAGATCATCTATGAACGGCTGATCAACGTGACCGACGATCCCGGCGTGAAGGATGCGCTGGCGTTTCTGATGACGCGCGAGGCGGCGCACCAGCTCTCCTTTGAGAAGGCGCTCCAGTCCATTCGCAATAACTTCCCACCGGGAAAACTGCCGCCAATCGAGGAATTCACCAACAAGTACTACAATATGTCTGAAGGTGGAGAGGTTCGCGGAAGCTGGAACAGCGATAAACATTTCGATTACGTTGAGTCCCCCCAGCCTGCCGTTGATGGCGGAGACGGTAGCGCAAGCGTGACGCTGACGACCGAACAGGCAACCCTGGTCAAGGCGATGTCTGCCCGCACGAAGTCCGATCCACACGCCGACCCGCTGACCGGTGCCGAGCTGGGCGCCGGTAAGAAAAAACCGTAATCGGTTTTGCCGGGCAGCCATAAGCTGCCTGGCAATTCTCGTGCCCCATCGTTTCAGAGGTACGGACCATGTTCGAACTCGATGCATTTCATCTGGCCAGAATTCAGTTCGCTTTTACCGTCTCGTTCCATATTCTTTTCCCCGCGATCACCATCGGGCTCGCCAGCTATCTGGTGGTGCTGGAAGGCATGTGGCTGCGCACCAAAAATGACGTCTGGCGCTCCCTGTACCACTTCTGGCTAAAGATATTTGCCGTTAACTTCGGTATGGGCGTCGTGTCCGGGCTGGTGATGGCGTACCAGTTTGGCACCAACTGGAGCGGATTTTCCCAGTTCGCGGGCAGTATTACCGGTCCACTCCTGACCTATGAAGTGTTAACCGCCTTCTTCCTGGAAGCGGGCTTCCTCGGCGTGATGATGTTCGGCTGGAATAAGGTTGGTCCGGGCCTGCATTTCTTCTCGACCTGCATGGTGGCGCTCGGCACGCTGATGTCGACCTTCTGGATCCTCGCCTCCAACAGCTGGATGCACACGCCGCAGGGTTTCACCATTCAGAACGGTCAGGTTATCCCTGAAGACTGGCTGGCAATCGTTTTCAACCCCTCTTTCCCGTACCGTCTGATCCATATGGCTATCGCCGCCTTCCTGAGCAGCGCGCTGTTTGTTGGCGCATCAGGCGCGTGGCACCTGCTGCGCGGTAACGATACCCCCGCCATTCGGACCATGTTCTCCATGGCGATGTGGATGGCGCTGCTGGTCGCCCCCATCCAGGCCGTTGTGGGCGATATGCACGGCCTGAACACGCTTGAGCATCAGCCGGCAAAAATCGCCGCCATCGAGGGGCACTGGGAAAATCCGCCCGGCGAGGCCACCCCGCTGCTGCTGTTTGGTCTGCCGGATATGGAAGAGGAACGCACCAAATACGGCCTCGAGATCCCCGCGCTCGGCAGCCTTATCCTGACGCACAGCCTGGATAAGCAAGTCCCGGCGCTGAAGGACTTCCCGAAAGAGGATCGTCCAAACTCGACCATCGTTTTCTGGTCGTTCCGCGTCATGGTCGGGATGGGCCTGCTGATGATTACCCTTGGGGTGATCAGCGTCTGGCTGCGCTATCGCCATCGGCTTTTCCACTCGCGTCCGTTCCACTGGTTTGCCCTCTGTATGGGGCCTGCCGGTCTGCTGGCGCTGCTGGCGGGCTGGGTGACTACCGAAGTGGGCCGTCAGCCGTGGGTCGTCTATGGCTATCTGCGCACGGTCGACGCGGTTTCCCTGCACAGCACCCTGCAGATGAGCATCAGCCTGCTGGCATTCTTCGTCGTCTACTCGTCGGTGTTTGGCGTGGGCTATGTTTACCTCATCCGGCTGATTAAGAAAGGCCCTCAGCCTGTTGATACGCTGACGTCAAATACCTCGGGCACGCCCGCGCGTCCGCTGTCTGCCGCTGAGTCTGTTCCGGAAGAGGAGAAAATCTGATGGGCGTCGATATCTCAGTTATCTGGTTTGCCATCATCGTGTTTGCCACGCTGATGTACATCATCATGGATGGCTTTGATTTGGGGATCGGCCTGCTGTTTAACTTCGTGGGCGATGCCAGAGAGCGTGACGTGATGGTCAACAGCGTGGCGCCGGTCTGGGACGGAAACGAAACCTGGCTGGTGCTCGGCGGCGCGGGCCTGTTCGGCGCGTTTCCGCTGGCCTATGCGGTAATTATTGATGCGCTGACCATCCCCCTCACCGCGATGCTGATCGGCCTCATCTTTCGCGGCGTCGCCTTTGAATTCCGCTTTAAAGCCACGCCCTCACACCGCAAATTCTGGGACTACTCCTTTGCAGGCGGCTCCCTGCTCGCCACCTTCAGCCAGGGGATCGTGGTGGGCGCCGTGATTAACGGCTTCGACGTAGAGGGGCGGCGGTTTGTCGGCTCTGCGCTTGACTGGCTCACCCCCTTTAACCTCTTCTGCGGTATCGGGCTGGTCGTCGCCTACACGCTGCTGGGCACCACGTGGCTCATCATGAAAAGCGAAGGCGCGCTGCAGGCCCGCATGCGCGAACTCACCCGCCACGTGCTGCTGGCGCTGGTTGTCGTTATCGCCGTAGTCAGCATCTGGACGCCGCTCGGCTGGCAGTACGTGGCCGACCGCTGGTTCACCTTGCCCAACTTCTTCTGGTTCCTGCCGGTTCCTCTGCTGGTAGCGCTCTTCAGCGTGCTGATCTGGCGCCTGACGCGCAACCCTAACAGCCACGCGCGCCCCTTCCTGCTGACGCTGGGGCTAATCTTCCTCGGGTTTAGCGGGCTCGGTATCAGCCTGTGGCCGAACATTATTCCGCCGCGTATCACCCTGTGGGAAGCCGCGGCGCCGCCTGCCAGCCAGCTGTTTATGCTGGTAGGGACATTACTGATTATTCCGGTGATTCTGGTGTACACCGCCTGGAGCTACTACGTCTTTCGGGGCAAAGTTTCTGACACTGAAGGTTATCACTGAGGGACGCTATGACTGACTGGCATACACGAGCCATTATTTATCAGATTGATACTGCGCTATTTTATGATTTGAACGGCGATGGCTGCGGGGACATCGCCGGGATTACGGCCAAGCTGCGTTATATTCGCCGCATGGGGGCGACGGTAATCTGGATCACCCCGTTTTACCTCACCCCCTTTCTCGATGAGGGCTACGACGTCAGCGACCATCTCCAGGTAGATCCTCGCTTCGGAAAACTGGCCGATATCATCGCCTTTATCGAACAGGCCCGGGAGCTGGGCATGCAGGTCATTATCGAGCTGCTGATCCAGCACACGTCGGATGCGCATCCCTGGTTCCAGCAGGCCCGCCGCAACCCGGCGTCACCCTATCGTGATTATTACCTGTGGTCGGATAACGACGAGGACGATACGCCCCCCATGTTCCCTGGCGTGGAAGAGAGCATCTGGACCTGGGACGACGAGGCGGGACAATACTATCGGCACATGTTCTATCGCCACGAGCCGGATCTGAACCTCACCTCTCCCGCGGTGCTGAAAGAGATTGAGAACATCATCCTCTTCTGGCTCAAGCTGGGCGTGTCGGGTTTTCGCCTGGATGCCGCATCCCACCTCACCACGCAGGCAGGAAACGGGGATGAAAAAAAGGGGCTGTGGATCCTCGAACATATGCGTCGTCTTATTGAGCAGCATAATCCGAACGCGATCCTGCTGGGTGAAGTTGATGTCGAGGTGGAAGCCTATCAGGACTACTTCGGCAATAATGACCGCCTGAATCTGGTGCTGAATTTCTGGCTCAACAAGTATTTCTACGTCAGCCTGGCGAGGAAAAGCGCCCGCCCGCTGCGCAATGCGGTGAAGAAGATGATCGCCCCGCCTGATTCCTGCTGCTTTGCCAACTGGCTGCGCAATCATGACGAGCTGGATCTGGAAGGCATTAGCCAGAAAGATAAGCAGTTTGTCCTCGACACGTTCGCGCCTGATGAAGAGATGAACGTCTATCAGCGCGGGATCCGCCGCCGCCTGGCGCCGATGCTGAATGGCGATCAAAAACGGCTGGCGTTCTGTCACGCGGTGCTGTTTTCTCTGCCGGGTGTCCCGGTGATGCGCTACGGCGACGAGATAGGCATGGGTGACGACCTGGATCTGGAGGAACGCTACGCCGTCCGCACCCCGATGCAGTGGGCGGGGTCACAGGGGGGCGGATTTTCCGCAGCCGATCCGGATAAATTTATTGCCCCGATTATCGACCACGGCCCTTATCGCTATCAGAAAATAAACGTCGCCGATTCGCTGCTCCACCGCAACTCGCTCCTGCACCGAATTATTGATATTGCCAATACCCGCTCGGAGTTTCCCGAAATTGCCGTTGCGCCCTTTCATCTCATCACCATCGATCATGACGCGGTGCTGGGGATCTACTACGAAACCGACGAGCGCAGCATCCTGACCTTCGTTAACTTTAGCGACCAGCCTGTGACGTTCAGCGCCAGAGGGATCCGCAATGCCACCTGGACCGCCTGTCTCGCGGACAAACGCTACGACGATGCGCTGATCTGCGGCAAAACCGTTCAGCTCAGTCTTGGCGGCTACGGCTATCGCTGGTTCTGGACACGCCGTAGCGCGCTTCGATAATTATGTTTTCCGGCGCGTTAGCAAGCGGGTCACCATAATCCCCGCCACCGCGAGGGCCCCTAATGCCACTTTACCCGGCATACCGGAGGTGACGGACGGCGCGCGGTTTTTCGCCTCGTCACTGAAGCGACCATGGATTTTGTGCAGGTCGTTAACCGGCCGATCGAGGTAGTCCTGGCGATCCGGCGCGTTCAGATCGTCAGTCATCTGGCCCTCCCAGGCTTTTTTCACCATCAGCCGGTCAAGAAAACCGGGGAAGAGAAACTGACCGACAATCGACTGGATGGTGCTGCCGCCTACCCACAGCTCTCGTACTGGTTTTTGCGCCACCCTGAAGATGGCGCTGGCGGCGACCTCAGGCTCAAACACCGGCGGCACCGGGCGCATCGCCCAGGCGAACTTATTCCTCGCCCATTCAAACTGCGGGGTATTGAGCCCCGGCATCTGGACCATCGAAAGCTGAACCCGGCTGTTCTCATGCATCAGCTCGGTACGCACCGCATCGGTAAACCCGCGGATCGCCGCTTTGGCGCCGCAGTAGGCTGACTGCAGCGGAATAGAACGATAGGCCAGTGCCGAGCCCACCTGGATAATCACGCCCCTGTCGCGCGGAACCATAAGCTCCAGGGCAGCGCGGGTACCGTTCACGTAGCCGAGGTATGTCACGTCAGTCACGCGTCGAAACTCGTCCGGCGTGAGGGTACGAAACGGTGCCAGGACGGCCCCCATGGCATTGTTAACCCAGACATCAATCGCACCGAGGCGATACTCAATTTCGTTAGCGGCATCCACCACCGCCTGGCTGTCGGCGACATCCGCCTGTACGGCGTGGGCATTGACGCCAAACCGCCGTAGCTCCTCCTGAGTGGAGTGCAGGCTTGCTTCATCCCGCGCGATGAGCCCCACATCGTAACCTGCCTTTGCAAAGCGCAGCGCCGTGGCTTTTCCCACGCCCGCCGTTCCGCCGGTAATCACTATGACAGCCATACAACCTCCGCGTGCGTTTAGCCGTTATTCCAGTCCGACAATGTTGTCACCAGTTCAGACAGCGAAAAATGTACCGCTTTTTCCACCACGTCCTGACAGTCGCCGGAGAACAGTACGGTGCGGGTTTTCGTCTGGCCGCGTATATTCCAGGCAAAGCAGACCGTCCCCGCCGCCGTGCCATCGTCGCCCCCTTCTGGCCCGGCATAGCCGCTGATGGCGATGCTGATATCAGCCTCGGCAATGTCACGGATACTGGCGGCCATCTCGGTGACGGTTTGTTCACTGACGGCGGTATACCGCGCGAGCGTCTCAGGGCGAACGCCGAGGATCCGCTCTTTCGCAGCATCGCTGAACACGACCAGGCCGACATCATAAAAATCGGCGGTGTTCTCTTCCGCACAAAGCGCCACCGAGAGCTTTCCTCCCGTACAGGATTCGGCCGTGGTTAAGCGAAGCCCGCGATCGGTTAATTTGCTTGCCAGCTTTTTCGTCAGTTCACCCACGGTATTATTACTGTCGTGAAAAAGATTGCTCATCTTGCCGCCTCTTATTTCTCGAAAGGAATGATTGAAATATGTCCATTGCGCTCAAGTATGGCATATTTAATTTTACTCATTCCCGTAATGCCATTATTCTGACGCGCCGACACCAGAATATCATCGCAAGATACATCGACTTTCTTAAGTTTATCTGCTAAAGGCACGCCGTTCTCAACCAGAATCACGGGGGTGCCATCCAGAATATTTTCCACCGGGGAAAAGTATTTCTTCATTAGCCCAAATATAATATCCACTACCACCAGGGTGGTAATCGTAATCATCGCACCGGTGACGGAGAAATCTTGTCCAAGGAGCGCTTGCTGTGTGGCTTCACTAATAATCAAGAGCAGAATGAGATCAAAACTGGTCATTTGCAGCAGCGCGCGTCGTCCGGCCACTTTAAATACCACCATGAGAAACAGATAAATAGCCAGCGCGCGAAAGACCATATCCATATCAGCCTCCTACGGGTAAATAAATTGCCAGAGGGTAATTTCCGGCTCGTTGTTTACGCGGATGACCGTGTCCCACTTACCGGCTCTGGACGGTGTCGTGAAGAGCAACACAGAGAAATTGTCTGACCTTTTAAGGTTGTTATAGACAAAATAGAGGGTTTTCCCGCGGCTGAACATGGTGTCCGGCTGCGGCCATACGCTGCCGGGCTCATACGCGTCGCTGCTCTCGCTGGTCATGCTGAGGGTATACTTCCCCTCTGCTTGCACCGGAAACGCGAGCTGCATTCGCGTCTCTGTCTCCCGCCGTCCAAAGCGTTCATAATTTATGGTCAGGGATTGAGCGGAATTCGTTTTTACCGTGTCGCTGACCATTCCGCTTGAAAACAGACCGGCAATGGCCGCGACGATAATACCTAGCAGAACAATAAAACCCACCTGACGAAACGCGTATTCAAACGTCAGCAAGCGATAACTTTCATCTATCCCGGGTAAGTTTTCATTTTCACGCTTCATGGCCATCGTCACCGTTTCGCTTATTATCCGATAATTTTGATTTCTAACGCGAATGTTTTTAGGACTTATCACATTTGCCACATAAAGGAATAGCAACAATACTTAATAAGTCAAGACACCCAAAATGAAGGATATCAGATGAAATTATCGCTTATTTCCGCTTTTTTGATATTTCTGGTTCCGGCCGCATGGGCAGATAATAACGGCGGGTTACAAAAAGGTGAAGCACCGCCGCCCCCGCACGCTCTTGATAGCGGATATCGCGGAACCGACGACGCGCGTATTATGACCATCGTTCAGGCAAAACAACTGCACGATGGTGCGACAATTTCCCTGCGCGGTAATCTTATTGACGGTAGCGGCGATAAATTTGTATTTCAGGATAAAACCGGAAAAATCGACGTTATTATTCCCCAGGCAGTCTTCGACGGCAGAACGGTAAAACCCGATCAGATGATCAGCATCAACGGTTCGCTTGATAAAAAATCATCCCCTGCCGTCGTCCGTGTCGATCGTTTGCAGAAATAATTCAGCGAAGCGTTAACGCTGCAACTATCCATCAAATCTCACCCCTTGGCTTAAGGAGTCAGCTATGAGTGATACTACACAACGTACGAACGCTTACCCGCAGCCCCCGTTCCCGGAACAGCCGCAAACGCCGCCGGGACTGGCATCCGAAATGCAACCTGTACCCGACCACGGGGAACAAAGCTATAAAGGACATGGCCGCCTTGCCGGCAAAAAAGCGCTGATTACCGGGGGTGACTCCGGTATTGGTCGCGCGGTGGCGATCGCCTATGCCCGTGAAGGCGCTGACGTGGCCATCAACTACCTGCCGGAAGAAGAGAAAGACGCGGTTGAAGTCATCGACCTGATCAAAGCGGAAGGCCGCACGGCCGTCGCGCTTCCCGGCGATGTGCGGGACGAAACCTTCTGCGAGAACCTGGTCGATGAAGCCGTCTCCAGACTCGGTGGGCTGGATATTCTGGTGAATAACGCCGGCCGTCAGCAGTTCCGGGAATCGTTAGAAGAGCTGACCACGGAAGATTTTGACGCGACGTTCAAAACCAACGTCTATGCGCCTTTCTGGATCACCAAGGCGGCGCTGCGCCATCTGAAAGCGTCTTCCGTTATCATTAATACTTCCTCCGTTCAGGCGGTTAAGCCCAGCCCCGTGCTGCTGGATTATGCTCAGACAAAAGCCTGTCTGGCGGTATTTACCAAAGCCTTAGCCAAACAGCTGGGTCCGAAAGGCATTCGCGTCAACGCGGTCGCCCCAGGCCCTTACTGGACGGTGCTGCAATCCAGCGGCGGCCAGCCGATGGAAAAAGTGAAGGAGTTCGGGGGCGATACGCCGCTGGGGCGTCCGGGTCAGCCCGTGGAGATTGCTCCGCTGTACGTCACGCTGGCCTCGGATGAATGTTCATTTACGTCCGGCCAGGTGTGGTGCTCTGACGGCGGTGACGGCGTGATCTAAACCACTTAGCAATTCCCCCCTCCGCAATGAGCAATAAATGAACAAGGACGTTCGCTTTTTTCCCCTGCCGAAAAATTTGTTGTAACTCAAACAGATCAAATGTTAAAAATATTTTGCTATCAAGTTATCAAAATTAAACAACTTAACTTGTCACCCGCATCGCTCTGTTTTTAACATCGCCTATGGAAAAAAATGGTCTGTTCAGTCAGCGCATACGCTTGCGCCATTTGCATACATTTGTGGCCGTCGCTCAACAGGGAACGCTGGGGCGTGCGGCTGAAACTCTTAACCTGAGCCAGCCTGCGCTCTCCAAAACCCTCAACGAGCTGGAACAGCTGACCGGTGCCCGCCTTTTTGACCGCGGTCGGCTGGGGGCGCAGCTTACCCTCGTGGGCGAACAGTTCCTCACGCACGCCGTGAAAGTCCTGGATGCGCTCAATACTGCAGGCCAGTCCCTGCACCGAAAAGCAGAGCAGGCCAGCGAGGTCGTGCGCGTGGGTGCCTTGCCTACCGCGGCGCTGGGCATTCTTCCCCCAGTTATCGGCCAGTTCCATAAGCAGCAGCGGCATACCACCATTCAGGTTGCCACCATGAACAACACCATGCTGCTTGCGGGGTTGAAATCGGGCGAGCTGGATCTCGGCATCGGTCGAATGTCCGACCCGGAACTGATGGGCGGGCTCAATTACGAACTGCTGTTCCTGGAGTCCCTGAAGCTGGTAGTGCGCCCCGATCACCCACTGTTGCAGGATACCGTAACGTTAAGCCGCGTCATGGAGTGGCCTGTTGTGGTTTGCCCGAAAGGAACCGTCCCGCGCCAGGCCGCCGAAACATTGCTGCAGATGCAGGGATGTACGCTGCCTTCAGGCTGTATCGAAACGCTTTCGGCCTCGCTTTCGCGCCAGCTCACGCTGGATTATGACTACGTCTGGTTCGTCCCCTCCGGGGCGGTGAAAGACGATTTGCGTCAGGGAACGCTGACCGCCCTGCCGGTGACCGCCCCCGGCGCCGGTGAACCTATCGGCATTTTGACCCGGGTGGATACCCCGCTTTCTATTGGCGCGCAAACGTTGCTGAGTGCCATTCGTAAATCAATGCCTGTCTGACACCTTTCTCCCCTCACCCTAACCCTCTCCCCAACGGGGCGAGGGCATTGCCCTGCGCGCTAATCAATTAATGCGAAATTATTCATTAACAATTGCGTAAAACAATTTAACAGTTTTATCATAACGACGAATTCACCAAATGGTTCGCAAATCATTTTATAAACCCGAATTCACTCATAATAATCATTACTCTCCCCGCAATTATTACCCAACTGGTACACACCCAACACGGCGGGGGGATCGAAAGGAGAAAGACATGGCATTTGGCAGCGCGCCGCGCGGGATACCTCGTATTCTGCAGTGGCTTCTTGCCGGACTGATGATGCTCATCGGTCTGGCCGTCGGCGGGTTGGGCTTTAAGCTCACCACCGTGGGCGGAAGTAGTTACTTCCTGATTATGGGCGTGGTAATGGTGATTGCCGCGATCCTGATTTTTCTTAATCGCACCGGCGGGATCGTGCTTTACGGTATCGCGTTTATTGCCTCACTGTTCTGGGCGGTAAGCGATGCGGGCTGGGATTTCTGGCCGCTCTTCTCCCGCCTGTTTACCTTTGCCGTACTGGCCTTCCTCTGCGCCATCGTCTGGCCTTTCCTGCGCGCAGCCAACCACCGCGCACCGAACAAGGCGCCCGCTTTTGGCACCGCGGTCGTGCTCGCGGTTGTGATGCTGGTTAGCCTGGGCTGGATGTTTAAGCCGCAAACTCTCGTGGCAGCGAACGAGCCCGTGCCGGTGAAACCCGTCGCGCCCGGCGAGCAGCAAAAAAACTGGGAGCACTGGGGTAACACCACGCACGGCGACCGCTTCGCCGCGCTGGACCAGATTAACAAACAAAACGTCAGTGACCTGAAGGTCGCCTGGGTTGCACACACTGGCGATATTCCGCAGAGCAACGGCTCCGGCGCGGAAGATCAGAACACCCCGTTGCAGGTTGGCGACACGCTCTATGTCTGTACCCCGTACAGCAAAGTGCTGGCGCTGGACGTGGATTCCGGTAAAGAAAAATGGCGCTACGATTCCAAAGCCACCGCGCCTAACTGGCAGCGCTGCCGCGGTCTGGGCTACTTTGAAGAACGCTCAAGCGTGACAACGTCACAGACTGAGACACAGCCTGCGGCCTGCCCTCGCCGCCTGTTCCTGCCGACCACCGATGCCCGCCTGATTGCCATTAACGCGGATAACGGCAAAGTCTGTGAAGACTTTGGCGACCATGGCACCGTGGATCTGAGCATCGGCATGGGCGAGATCAAGCCCGGGTATTATCAGCAAACCTCCACGCCGCTGGTTGCCGGGAATGTCGTTGTCGTCGGCGGTCGCGTCGCGGATAACTACTCCACCGGCGAACCGCCGGGCGTGGTGCGCGCGTACGACGTTCACACCGGCAAGCTGGCGTGGGCGTGGGATCCGGGTAATCCGAACCTGACAGGCCTGCCGCCGGAAGGCCAGACCTACACGCGCGGCACACCGAACGTCTGGTCTGCCATGTCTTACGACGCGAAGCTGAACCTGATCTACCTGCCAACCGGCAACGCCACCCCGGATTTCTGGGCGGGCGAGCGTACCGCGCTGGACGATAAGTACAGTTCTTCCATCGTCGCCGTTGACGCAACCACCGGTCAGGTGCGCTGGCATTTCCAGACCACCCACCACGACCTGTGGGACTTTGACCTGCCTTCCCAGCCGCTGCTGTACGACCTGCCAGACGGTAAAGGCGGCACCACCCCTGTGCTGGTGCAGACCAGCAAGCAGGGCATGATTTTCATGCTTAACCGCGAAACCGGCAAGCCGGTGGCGAAGGTTGAGGAACGTCCTGTTCCGGCGGGTAACGTTGAAGGTGAACGCTACTCTCCGACCCAGCCGTATTCCGTTGGCATGCCGATGATTGGCAACCAGACGCTGACCGAATCCGACATGTGGGGGGCGACACCTGTCGACCTGCTGCTGTGCCGCATTCAGTTTAAAGAGATGCGTCATCAGGGCGTCTTCACCCCGCCGGGGCTCGACCGTTCCCTGCAGTTCCCCGGTTCTCTCGGCGGGATGAACTGGGGCAGCGTCTCCGTTGACCCGAACAACAGCCTGATGTTCGTCAACGATATGCGCCTGGGGCTGGCAAACTACATGGTGCCGCGCGCTAACGTGGCGAAAAACGCCAGCGGCATTGAGATGGGTATCGTTCCGATGGACGGCACGCCGTTCGGCGCAATGCGCGAACGCTTCCTGTCACCGCTGGGCATTCCGTGCCAGAAGCCGCCGTTTGGTACTATGTCGGCCGTTGACCTGAAAACCGGCAAGCTGGTGTGGCAGGTCCCTGTCGGCACGGTGGAAGATACCGGCCCGCTCGGCATTCGTATGCACATGCCAATCCCAATCGGGATGCCGACGCTCGGGGCATCGCTTTCTACCCAGTCCGGTCTGCTGTTCTTCGCCGGCACGCAGGATTTCTACCTGCGCGCGTTTGATACCGCCACCGGGAAAGAGATCTGGAAAGACCGCCTGCCGGTCGGTAGCCAGTCCGGCCCGATGACCTACGTGTCGCCGAAAACCGGTAAACAGTACATCATCATTAACGCCGGCGGCGCTCGCCAGTCGCCGGATCGCGGTGATTACGTTATCGCCTATGCGTTACCCGATAAGAAGTAACGGATGAAAAAAGGGACCTTTCGGTCCCTTTTTTTTGCCCGGTGGCGCTACGCTTACGCGGGCCTACAAATACAAGTAGGTCGGGTAAGGCGAAGCCGCCACCCGACACAACACGCTACTCAGAACGTCTCCCAGTTATCCCCGGACACCGTTGCCGCTGGACGCAACGGTGAGCTCTTCGCCACTGGAGCAGACATTACCGCGCGGCCCGGCTTTGCCCCGCTCAGACGAAATGCGCCGACCGCCTCGGTCAGACGCGCGCCCTGTTCTTCCAGAGACGCCGCCGCGGCGGAGGCTTCTTCCACCAGCGAGGCGTTCTGCTGGGTGACCTTATCCATCTCGGAAATCGCCTGGCTGACCTGCACGATACCGCGGCTCTGCTCATCGGACGCGGCGGCGATCTCCAGCATGATATCGGTCACGCGCTTAACCGCATCGACGATTTCATTCATGGTGTGACCCGCGGCGACAACTTCACCGGAGCCCTGGTCGATCAGAGAAACCGATTCGTTGATCAGGCTTTCAATCTCTTTTGCTGCATTTGCACTGCGGCTTGCCAGGGTACGGACTTCACTTGCCACCACGGCAAACCCTCGCCCTTGCTCGCCCGCACGCGCCGCTTCCACCGCGGCGTTAAGCGCCAGAATATTGGTCTGGAACGCAATGCTGTTAATCACGGCGGTAATCTCAGAGATCTTCTTCGAACTGGTGGAGATATTGCCCATGGTTTTGACCACGCCGGAGACCATCTGACCGCCGCGGCTGGCTTTGCCGGAGGCATCTTCCGCCAGCTTGCTGGCATGATGCGCGTTATCGGCGTTCTGTTTCACCGTTGCGGTCAGTTGCTCCATGCTCGCGGCGGTTTGCTCAATCGCCGCAGCCTGCTGTTCGGTGCGCGAAGAGAGATCGGTGTTACCGGCAGAAATCTCGCTGGTGCCGCGGTAGATTTCCTCTGCACCCTGACGTACGGTGCCCACGGTGTTTTCAAGCGAGTGCTGCATGGTTTGCAGATCGCGCGTCAGGCGGCCAATCTCGCTGCGCCCGGCTACATCGTCCGGCATCGTCAGGTCGCCTTTGGCGATATTTTCGATGCGTTTCGCGGCACGCTGCAGCGGGTTGATCACCGTGCGGCGCAGCACAACAAAGGTCATCGCCGTCAGCGCCAGCGCCAGCGCAAACGCGCCCACCATAAACATCAGACCCAACTGCGTGCGGCTGTGAGCCTGTGCCGTCAGCGCACTGGCGCGGTCGGTACGGATCTTGATCGCCTTCAGCAGCACGGCGTTATAAGCCTCGTCCAGCGGGCGTGCCGTTTCGTTTTCGTGGTTGATAATCGCTTCGAACATGCCGTTTTTGGCAAATTTGACCATCGGCATAAGACCCGCGATGTAGGCGTCGTAGCGCGCTTTCAGGTCAGCATCCAGCGCTTCGTCGGCAGACGTGCGCACTGCACGGTTCATGTAGGCGGTAAAGCTATCCTGGGACTGCTTAATCCGCGTTTCCGCCTCGGCGATGTTCTGCTTCATGGCATCCATCTCCGCGATACGGCTTGCCGCACCGGCGTGGATCATATTAATACGCGCGGTTCGCAGATGGTTTGAGCTATTCGACAGCCCCATACGCACCTGAATTTCGGATGTGACATCCTGCTGATCGCGATCGGCCTGCAGCAGGAAATAACCCGCCAGACCCGAGCTCAAGGCAAAGAGCAGGATAATGCCACCGAGAATGGAGGAAAACAGCGGAACCAGCCTGATGTGATGCAAGAAGCTCAGCTTGCGCTGCGCCGGCATCGAAGTAGTGTTGTCCATGACCGTCGACTCTCTTGTAGGTAAGATGCGTAAAAACACGCCTGTCAGATAGTCATCGGCACGGTTGGGATTTAGATTACGGCTAAAAACGCCGCACTGGTCACACTTTAGAGAAGATTATTAAAGAAACGCCAGCGGCTAAAAACCGCTGGCAGAAGAGTTACTTGTCGCCGAAATGAATGACGGTGCGGATGGATTTTCCTTCGTGCATCAGATCGAACGCGTCGTTGATCTGCTCCAGCGGTAAACGGTGGGTAATGAACGGATCGAGCTGAATCTTTCCGACCATGGCATCTTCAACCATCCCCGGAAGCTGGGTACGCCCCTTCACGCCGCCAAAGGCGGAACCGCGCCATACGCGTCCGGTGACCAGCTGGAATGGACGGGTTTTAATCTCCTGACCCGCACCGGCCACGCCAATGATGATGCTCTCGCCCCAGCCCTTGTGGCAGCACTCCAGCGCGGAACGCATCACGTTAACGTTGCCGATACACTCGAAGCTGAAGTCAACGCCACCGTCGGTCATCTCAACAATGACATCCTGAACCGGTTTCTCGTGATCTTTCGGGTTCACGAAGTCGGTCGCGCCCATTTCACCCGCCAGTTTGAATTTCTCCGGGTTGGTGTCGACCGCGATGATACGACCGGCCTTCGCCTGGACCGCGCCCTGAATCACCGCCAGGCCAATGCCACCGAGACCGAACACCGCCACGGTGTCGCCCTCTTTGACTTTTGCCGTGTTGTGCACCGCGCCAATGCCGGTGGTTACGCCGCAGCCCAGCAGGCAGACTTTATCCAACGGCGCCTGCGGGTTCACCTTCGCCAGCGAGATCTCCGCGCAAACGGTGTATTCGCTGAAGGTGCTGGTGCCCATGTAGTGATAAACAGGCTCGCCGTTGTATGAGAAACGGGTGGTACCGTCCGGCATCAGCCCTTTCCCCTGCGTGGCGCGAACCGCCTGGCAGAGGTTGGTCTTACCGGATTTACAGAATTTACACTCGCCGCATTCCGCCGTGTACAGCGGGATCACGTGATCGCCGGGTTTCAGGCTGGTCACGCCCTCGCCCACTTCCACCACAACACCGCCCCCTTCATGGCCAAGCACCGCCGGGAAGACGCCTTCTGGATCGTCGCCCGACAGCGTAAACGCATCGGTATGACATACCCCGGTATGGGTGATTTTAATCAGCACTTCACCTTTCTTAGGCGGTGCCACGTCGATTTCAACGATTTTGAGCGGCTGGCCGGGACCAAATGCAACTGCAGCGCGAGATTTCATATTGTCTTCCCTTATTGTGAGGTGTGTGGGTTTATTTTAGATAAGAGCGCAGCAAATGGCCGACTTCTGCCATGCGTACGGCTCGCTGATCCGGCGTTGTTTCCCCCGCCACCAGCTCGTCTTTGAGGTGAATTTCAACCATTTCGCCCATCAGGCCATTAGCTGCCCCACGCACGGCGGCAATTTGCTGCAGAATGGCCAGACAGGGTTCGCCCGACTCCAGCGCACGTTCAAGGGCATCAACCTGGCCCCGAATGCGACGGACGCGAGTAAGGATACGTTTTTTATCTGCGGGTGAATGCGGCATACGCCCTCCTGATACTATAGGGGGGTATTGTATGTTTTAAAGCAGCCTCATGTAAACATTACGTTTTCTATGGTTATCAGTCTGCTATTCAATATGGTCAAAAGGCACTATCGGAGAGAGGTTTATCTGACATGCAATTTCATGCACTGTGGGGGGTGTTAAAAATCAAGGAGCGAAATTAATAGAACCAGTGGAATTCAAATCCCACACTGGTTAGGCATTGTACGTTTTTAATTGGTTTCATATTTTTAGGAAAAAAATATGTTAGCCGCCATCGGTCCACTGAGTCCGTTTATGCGATAAAATTCAACACGAACGCCTGGCTCTAACGATTGATTTTCACTGTTATTTAATGCGGAGATATGTAGAACAACATCTTTTCGGCCATCTGATGGGATGATAAAACCTTTTCCACTCTTGAAGTCAAAACTTTTGACAATTCCTGTCATTTTACGAGACAAATAATTTCCTTGTAGTAATCGAGCTTCAACTATACAGGAAATATTGATTTTAGCTAATCATCTTTAAAAGGCCGCCCAGACGGCTAAAATAAAGATTGCTTATTGACTCTATTCGTGCCTTAATGCTTTAGTTAGTTCGATGCAATACCGAATGAAAATATTTTGCAAGTCAGTCCTCATAACCAGGCGCTATCGCTGATATCCCCTCCTTTTGAGTCCATACGTTTTAGTCCTTCCTTATCATTTTAATAGCATTTAAAAGGAGTATTTATGTCTTCAAGAATTCAAGGTTTGGTTAAGTGGTTTAATGAAGGTAAAGGATTTGGTTTTATCTCCCCGCTTGATGGCAGTAAAGATGTTTTTGTTCATTTCTCTGCACTCCAGGGAGATGACTTTAAGACACTGTTTGAAGGTCAGAAAGTCGAATTTGCTATTCTAAGCGGCGATAAAGGTCCTGCAGCTTCAAATGTAATACTTTTAGATAGATTATAGTACAAATTAGGCAACCTCCAAAAGCATCACTTCCTTGCCTTCATGACAAGAAGATAACTTGTTGCCAAAAAAAATAAATATATTCAATAAATTTTCTTTCTGACAACTAACAGATTCAGAAGCGTTGAGTAGATTTAAACAAAGCATTGCAATACGGGCAGACAAGTTGAGCACCCTTTTGCACGCGATTAAAACTATGTTCTGAATCTTTAGAACAATTTGGGCATGGACATTTGACTAAATGATTTCGACGGAATTGTGTATTTTTACGTCCAGACATAGACTTCTCCTGATTTTAAGGACTGCCACAATACACGTTCCGGCAAAGAAATGCTTGCTTTAATTTTTCTAAAGGGTTCAAAAATGACAAAGTAATGCACTCTATTAGCAAGTATTACTTTGGAAATCCCCAAAAATACAGGGTGGTCTATGAAGAATGTAATCGTTTTTTTCAACGGAAAGCCGAGTAAACTTGTCACTGTACTGCAAGGAACGACGTCCGTAAGGCAGGAGTATCCGAACGGTGAAGAAATACACCTTCAGATAATGTCTGCGGGTTTCCCATCGTTAACCGGAGATCACAACTTTGTCTATGTAGCTTCTGACAGTGAACTCACCTCTAAGAAGATACTTGATGCGGCAAAAATTCATATGTGACAGGCTGTGCCGGCTACAACGCAGTCAGTAAAGTGCTATTTATATGTGATTTATTTTTTGAATTAGAATAACAACAATGACTCACTATTAAAGCCTGCAAAATGCAGGCATTTTTTTTACAAATAGCCCACCAAAAACACATCATTATAAAATGACAACACCAAATAAATTCTCGTGGTTAAGGAACTAACGCAAAAATAAAAAGTCAATTAAACAATCTGAATAGAAAAAGGTAATTTCATGTCATCTTATATTATCGTAACTAGCGTCGCCGTTGTTATGGGGTTGATAATGTTGAGTCTAATTAAGGTTTGGATCAGCACTTCGAACAACCCTGACAATCTTTGACGCCGCCGTAACCCATTGCTGGCATCGTGTATCGCACGCTATGCCCAGCGTGGGAAATCAGCGGCAACCCACCTCGTCTTCCAGGTCACGACTCTGCAAGCACATCTGCTAAAGCCTCAAACGAGACTACCCTACCCATTCAAATGGGTATTAGCCTACAAAAGCAAAAAAACTCAAACAAACCTTTAGAGAAAAGCCACTTACTCTGACGATCGTTCCCGGGTAGTCTTCAGAAACATGATGAGACAAGTAGTGAATGAAAAAATCACAGTACCTATATTGCAGATAAACCAACATGCGGAGATAAAATGTTATTAGTTTTTTCGATGTTTATATTTTCACTGACGCTTTCTTTTTCACCTGGCCCCGTTAATATGGTGATTATATCGTCAGGAGCCGTTAATGGTTTTAGAAAGACATTCTCATTTGTATCAGGTGCAACAACGGGGTTTACGTTATTACTTTTCTTAGTGTGTTTCGGGTTTTACGCCGCAATCGAAAGACATCCTCTGTTCTTTCAGTATCTCAATATTGCAGGTTCATTATTTATCATGTACCTGGGCTATAAGATAGCGGCATCCCGGCCAGATATGTCATTATCAAAAACAGATTCACCCGGTTTCATTCAGGGTTTCTTAATGCAATGGGTCAACCCAAAAGCATGGACCGCGTGCGCCTCGGGGGCAGCTATGTTTTCTGAACCCTCAAACCCTGCGACAGTACTCGTCTTTATAATCATCTATTTTTTAGTGTGCTATCTGTCACTTTCTGCATGGGCGCTGCTGGGAGAAAAGGTATCGGTGCTACTCAGGAGCACGCAACGTATCCGTACGTTTAACGTATTGATGGGCGGGCTGTTGCTTATTACGGCGTGTTACATGCTCTCTTTACAGTTCTTAAGCCATTCATAACGTGTGAAACTCAACTGAGTTATACATATCATTAATCAATTTGTAGGCAATACTGCTGGTCGAAATATTTGAAGGCCATACGGCATAGACTTTCAGCGGCTCTAATGACCAACCAGGGAGTAAAGCCTGCATTTCTCCGCGCTTAACGTCCTCTTCGCTTAAATAGCGAGGAGGTGCCGCGAGGCCAATTTGCTGCTTTGCGAGGGAATAGGCGGCTTCGACATTATCAACATACACGGTAGGTGTATACGTTACGACGGCAACTTCCCCATTTTCATGCCGGAATTCCCGCTTATTCTGCCTCATATTGAGTCCAATCCACGGCAGCTGCGCTAAGTCATCAGGATGTTTAATTGGGGGATAATGGCTGAGCAAATCCCGGGAGGCAACTAACTGCCGGGGCAGCACAAAAAGATGCCGCGCTTTAAGTGAGCTGTCCGGAAGTTCGCCGATTCGAAATGCAACATCAATACCGTCAGCAATAATATCTCTGCGCGTATCGCTGTAAGAAATGTTCAGTAAAATACCCGGGTGTTTTTTTATAAAAGTGGCCAGATGACGAGTAAACGCGCTGTTCAGAAATACGGCTGGAATAGAAATATGCAGCTTATTCGCCGTTGAAATCGAACGCTGCTTAAATTCAATAACCCCCTGCTCATACAGCGCCAGCATCGATTTGGCCGTTTCCAGCAAATTAACGCCGTCGTGAGTGAGAGACAGTTTACGGGTGTTTCTGTACAGCAGCGCGCAGCCAAGATTTTTTTCAAGCTTAGATAAATGCGTGCTTGCCGTTGCTGTCGTAAGCCCTAAAGCCTCTGCCCCGCCTGAAATGGATCCTGCCTCAGCAATCTTTGCAAACACTATCAGATAACGGATGTCATCAATCATTTATCGTCCTGTTACAACGGCGTTCCTGCGAACCATTAATTCAATCATAGGGTTACGATAGCCGATTTTCCTCCCCGGTCGCATCTCTTTTTAACGAGAGCACTTGCGTCCCCCTACCAAATTTAGTGTAAAACAATAAATGTTTATTGTTAAACGATAAACACCAGGCTAGCCTGCACACACTTCAACGTACCTTTGCCAGGAGAGGCATCGAATGAACAGAAGTCTGCTGTATGGCGTTTCGCTCGCGGGGATGGCGCTTTGCGCCCCTTTACACAGTGCGGAGCTGTCCGGTTATGCGGGTCTGGGTGCCGCGGTCAGTCCCGTTTATTCGGGATCGCGGCACTCCGCGCCCGGGCCGCTACTTAAAGGCGGTCTGAGCCTGAAGAGTGAAGACTGGGGGCAATGGGATCTCTCCACGGAGGGACTGGTCTGGACGTTTCAACCCGAGTCCCCGTTTGCCGTGAGTTTGCTGCTGGCCTCAGATGAGGGGCGAAAAGAGATAATTAATTACCCCTTCTCCGCCAGAAAAGATCGTGACCTGCAGGGAATGGGCGATCTGTCCGACATGCTGATGGCGGGCGGGGAGCTGCGTTATCAACGTGGGGACTGGGGGCTCTGGCTGCGCGCATTAAGCGCAACGCAAACACACCGGTACGGTGGCGAGACGCAGCCCCTGGCGAGGACCGTGAACGGCGGCGTAAAGACTATCCTCTGGCGCGGGCAGCACGTCGAATTTTCGGTCGCTGGTGATATCACCTGGGCGAACAGCGGCTATCAGCAGCGCCACTATGGGGTCACCGTTAGCCAGTCTCAGCGCACTGATTTTGAGGCGTATTCCCCTTCATCGGGTTTACAGGAAGGAGGAGTCGATAGCGAACTGGTCTGGCACATCAGTGAAAACCTGGCGGCTGGAGTCGCTGGTCGCGCGGCCTGTCTGCTCGATGAAGCGGCTAAGAGCCCGCTGGTAAAAAGCAGAATGCAGTACACCCTCTCATCAATGATCCAATATCAATTCTGAGGCGCAACCATGAGCAAACAATATGTGCGCAGCCGTACGCGATTGTTAGCCGCAGGAACGGTTTTTATGTCGCTGATTGCCGCAGGCATCTACCTGCAGCCGGGATTCAGTAAACCCTCTCCACGCCTGGCGGGAGATGCAACGGTCGTCTCGTTCTTAACGCCCCTCCTCAGCGGCGCGCGAGGCAGCGTTGCCGCCGCCGTCATCACCCCGAAAGGCGTGCAGTACGCCCTGTGGGACAGTGATTTCACAAAACAGTATGAAATCGCCAGCCTGACCAAAACCATGACCGGCAGCCTGCTGATTGAGGCGCAGCGACGCGGTGAAGTGACCCCGCAAACCCGCGTCGGCGAACTCATCCCGGAGATAGCAGGCCCGGCGAGCGATATTACCCTTGCGCAGCTGGCATCGCACCGCTCCGGTCTGCCGCCGCTGGCAACGTCGTTACTCCAGAAAATTCAGGTACTTAAAACCATCATCCTGCGTGACAATTTCTGGAGCTTCAGGGAGAAGACGTTAATAGAGATGGTGAATAAAGCCAGCCTCGAACGCCCCGCCGGATTTGACTACTCTAACACCGGCTACGCGCTGCTGGGACTGGCGCTGGCACGCGCAGCGCATCAACCCTTTACCCAGCTTCTGCAAACGCGGCTTTTCGCCCAGGCGCACATGACAGATTCCCTCGTCGCCGGCGATTCAACACCTGCCTCGCCCGCGTTCAGCCAGGGTAGTACCGCATCAGGTTTCAGCGAAGCGCCGTGGATAATGCACGCATTTGCGCCTGCCGGTGGCGTGCGTTCGACCATTGTCGATATGGCCAATTATGCTCAGTCGCTGCTGTCCGGAGAGCTCGCCGGGAGCGACGCGATGACGCCGCAGTTTCCGACTGACGACCCCGATTCACGCGTGGGCTATGGCTGGTTCACCACGCGCATTAAGGGGCGTGATATCACCTGGCATGATGGTGAGTCGTCGGGGTTCGCAGCCGCTATCGCCTTCGACCGACAGCGACAAAGCGCCGTGGTGATCCTCTCCGACACCGCGTGGCCGGTGATTGTCCCGGCAATACGACTGTTATTAACGCAGCCAGATAATGCAGCAGAGGTACATCATGAACTGGATTGATATCCTCTGGGCGATACTGACCTTTGCCTCGGCTCTGCTGTTTGTGTGCGGAACGTGGGCCGCGCATTATAAGCTTCGGCTGGTCAACACGATGCTGACCGTCGGAATTATTCTGTATTGCATGGAAATGATGCAGACAATTACCCATCTGAGCAGTTCGGGTTACTTATTCAGAATGCTTACCTGGGTCATTCAGGCGTCATATCTTGCCGTTAGCGTGTATCACGCGTGGTCAAAACCCTGGATGAAACACGGTGCTAACTCTCTGAACGGCGTCAAGATTGCTATCGCGCTGATGCTTATGTCATGCTTGAGCATGCTGGTCTTAAAATAATATGAAATATTCAGGAAGGTTTAACGTGAACGGTGCGAGGAATAAACTCAGTCTGGTGCTCATTGCAGGGTTGCTACCGCTATTTCTCATCCTGGTATTAATCGTCCCCCTGTGGATCTATTTCACCGGTGAGTCGCTTTTTATTTCCACTATGCTTACGTTCGCCGAGGTTAAGAATGACACTCTGCAAATAACGACGGTGTCGCCGCTTCGCCAGCTACTCTTGCTGGCGATCCTTTATCTTCCTGCCGGTCTTTTTGCCTTTGCTATCTGGCAGGGAATGAGCGTCACGCGTCAGGTGCGTCAAAAACAGATCCTCTCCCGACCACTGGCAAACAGCGTGCGTAAGATTGCCATCGCAATGCTAAGCCTTGGCATCGCGCTGCCGATGTCTCGCTTTTTGATCCCGCTGACGATCGCGTGGCCGGGACATTACTACCAGGTCACCCTTTTGCTGGGGGATTTTGTACTGTTATTAACAGGCAGCTTGCTGCTGGTGACGTTTCACTCCCTGGTCGAAGGGATCAAAGCGGAAGAAGAAAATAAGGAGTTCATCTGATTATGGCTGTTGTGGTTCATCTGGACAAAATGCTGGTAGAGAAGAAAATGACGTCCAGAGCGCTGGCAGCCTTTGTGGGGATCACGGAGCAAAACCTGTCGCTGCTCAAGTCCGGAAAGGTGAAAGGGATACGTTTTGATACGCTGGCCAAAATTTGCGAGGCGCTGCAGTGTCAACCCGGCGATATCCTCTCCTGGGAGCCGGACAGCCCGGAATGAAGTCCTTGCGCCAGCGTTTGCAGCTCCTCTTTAAGCCAGCGGGTCGCGCCCCGCTGGCCGCTGCGTTTATGCGAGTAAATTTTCACTTCAAACCTGCGTATCGGGAACGGTAACGCAAATATCCTCAGATCCGCTGCCGCAGTCAGTTTCTCAGCGGCATACCTGGGGATGGCCATCAGCAGGTCACTTTCCGCTACGATAAACGGTGCGCTGAGCATCGATGGCGTTTTGATCGCGATTTGCCGGGTATAGCCCAGTTGTTCGAGCCGCACATCCAGAACGCCCTGCTTTTCATTCCACGGCGTTACCACCAGGTGCCGGGCCGCGAGATAATCTTTCAGCGTCAGCCGCGTCCGGTTTGCGTTGCTGATGACCACATATTCATCTTCAAACCAGCCGATCTCTTCCAGTTCTGGATGGCGAAAATCATCCGGCGTGCTGAAACCCAGCGCCAGATCCACCTCGCCCGCCAGCAGTTCCGTCAGCGCCGGGCTGTGCGGCAGGTAGCGCAATTCAAAACGTAAACCCGGGGCAGCAAGCTGCAGCTTGTGCATCAGGGCCGGAAAAATGCAAAGCGCGGTAAAATCCGTAATCGCAATCTGTAAGCTCTCCGTACTGCTGGCCGCGTCAAACTCCGGCTGCGGGGTCAGCTCATGATTAAGAAACGACAGTGCGGAAGCAATGGAAGGCGCAAGCTGAGAGGCATACACGCTGGGGGACATGCGATGCCCTTCCCGAAAAAATAGCGGGTCATTCAGGGTGGCGCGCAAACGCGACAGCGCATGGCTGAGCGCCGATGTGCTCATCGCCAGCTCATCAGCGGCCAGCCTAACGGAACGGTGGCGGTAAATCGCGTCGAAAACGGGCAGCAGGTTTAAATCAAGCCGCCTTAGTGCCGGATGCATAATATTCATCATTTGTTGATTTCATTGCACTTAATTCTTCGAACAATACTCCGTATGCTTAACGCCATCAATCGAAACACACGCTAAAAACAGGAACAACAATGAGCATCACCATTCGTCAGGCACGTCCCGAAGATGCGGCGGCCATTTACGCCATGATTTATGAACTGGCGGTGTATGAAAAAGCGCCGGAAGAAGTGGTTACCACGCCGGAGGAGATCCGCCAAACGCTCTTTGGCGCAGGCACTAAAACCGAAGCGTTGATCGCGGAGTTTGCAGGCAAGACTGCTGGCTATGCCGTGTTCTTCACCAGCTATTCTACCTGGCTCGGACGCAACGGGATTTATATGGAAGACCTGTACATATCCCCGGAGTATCGCGGTAAAGGCGCGGGCAGAGCGCTGCTGAAACATATCGCGCAGCTCGCGGTAACGCGGCAGTGCGGACGCCTTGAATGGAGCGTGCTCGACTGGAACCAGCCCGCCATCGACTTTTACCTGAGCATTGGCGCGCTGCCGCAGTCCGAATGGGTTCGCTATCGTCTTGATGGCGAAGCGCTGCTGAAATTTGCCGAATAACGGGTTAGCGGCATAGAGATATATCCGAAAACCACCGTATCGGATGCCGAAATTAGCCTTTCATCTCTCATGTCGGCAAAGAGCGGCTATCCTTTAATTATCAACAAAAGGAGGCAAAAATGTCTGATTTCGGTACTGATAAAAACACCCAGTTTGCTGAAGACAAAGCAAAAAATAAACTTGATGAACTTGCAGGCTCAGCGCAGCAGCAGTTTGGTGAATTCGTTGATTCACCGAAGCACCAGGTCAAAGGCGCGGCTAAAAAATATGCCGCACAGGCCAGCGATGCCGTTTCCGACGTCACTGAAGCTGTCAGAAATAACCCCCTCACCGGCCTCGTCGCAGCGGGTGCGGTCGGTATTGTTCTCGGCCTGTTGCTGGGTCGAAAATAATAAAAGGCCCTTCGGGGCTTTATTTTTTCTTAACTAAACAACCTGACCATGCGGTCTAACTCTTCCTCTTTTACAGCACGCGATAAATAATACCCCTGAAAGTTTTTGACGCCCAGCGCGACTAATTTCTCAAACTTTTCTTCACTATCAACCCCCTCCGCAATACAGTCCGTACCGGTCATGTCGCTATAAAGCTGTATCGCTTTAATCAAGTTATAGTCATTGTCGTTTGCCACAAAATGCTCAACGATGTCCCGATCCAGCTTGAGTCCATCAAAATGCACCTGCCGCACCGGGAACATGGTTTGATGATTAGAGAAACAGTCATCCAGAAACAATCGACACCCCGTATTACGTAACTGCCGCATGGTTTCAGGGATCCTTTTGTCCTTGGTCACGTCAATATCTTCTGCAAACTCAAAGACCAGCTTTTCGGCCCATTGCGGTTTAAGCAGCATACCGATAGCTTTCCTGGCCATATCAGGTAATGCATTCCCTGAGGCCAGCACAGGTGGAATATTCACTGAAAAATAGTATTTCCCATTATATTTATTAATCCCCGAAACGGCGGCATGAATGACTAACGCCGTTATTTTTAACCATATCTCGTGATTTGAGATATCTGTAAGGAAACTGGCTGGCTTGACAATTTTACCGTTTTTATCCCAACGAATCAGTATTTCAAAACCTACACCTTTCTTGTCACGATCGGTAATAATCTGATAGGAAGGGAAGATCTCTTTTTTAAGTAGCGCATTTAATATTTCTGTTTCCTTATCCGTGAACTCTGTCTTTTGACACTGATGTTTAATACCCCCTTCGGCTTTAAAATTATGCGGATCGTGTAGCCATTGTTTAATCAAGCGTAATTTCATCACGCCTTCCTTGCGGTGAGTATAAACCGTTTTATTAGAAAGCCCCATTACGTCACACATTTCTTTTACGGACATGCCGCGGTAGAAACTTAATAAAACGTCAATCTCTCTTTTTGTTAGCCACTTTACGTTTTCTTGCGAAGAATTATCCCTGCAGCGATCGCGTAATAAGTACGAACGATCCTTAAAATCGTTATGTTGCGTATGAGAACAGGTTATGACATCTGAAACGCGGGCAATACGAATCAATGATAATTGATAGCTATTATTTAAAAGACTGCCCAGGGTGCGATACAACCAGCCATCCGGAATGTCACCGTACAGGGTGACGCATCGAATAACGGGAAGAGTATTGAGCACGGATGCCAGCCGCTTCAGGGTTTCCAGTAGATTGACGATACCTTTTCCGAGAAACACCACAATATGAGATCTTTGATTTATAAGGATATTTTCCATATCCTGTTGGGATACCTCATCCCCCTCAAAGTGAATATGCGAGGCCTGTATTCCGTACTTGCTAAGGATCTCACGATATCCCAGGAATGTGAACGCGCAGGCTGAAACGACAAATTTTTGTTCATCGCACGCCCCATTTCTCAGAGAAATTTTGTGGGTCATAACCTGCTCCTGGGCACTGAAGCGCCATTTCCATTTGTGAATGCGTAAAATTTAACGCACCCGTTATAAACATTAATTTTACAGTACAGCCTCAGGCTAAGAAATAGTTATCAGCCGAATTCACAGGAACATCTTTGCGTTAATCACCGACGTTTAAATATACTTTTCTTTGCAAATACCCACGGCAAACACCTCATTCTCAGGGTATAATGTGAGTTCCGAAAAAGAAGACTAAACACTTCATCTATCGGCTCATTTAAATACGAGAAAAATGCTATGGATAATCACGTCTCATCCAGGGCCTTGCTACATCGAAGGGATGTTATAAAGAACAATCCGCGATTCGGTGAGGCAATATTAGAGCACTACACAATTAATGACACCATCTACAAAAAACAACCTCTTTTCTACAAAACAATGCTACAGGAATCACGATTTAACATTATCCTCTCCATGTGTTGTTTTATTTTTGGAAATCAGGCCGAGTCAGTATCAGAGATTAAAGCGTTATGTTCTCGCTATAAGATAGCCAGCCCCAACAGCGTTATTGCTATCATTACGATACTCAGAACCACAGGACGCATCAAGACCTGGCGGTGCACGGAAGACAGACGCAAAACAAAAATCGCACCAACCGAAAAAGGTTTGAATGAACTAAAGCGATATATGTCTGGCGCATTTCTGCCGGTCAGCATTCTTTATCCTAAATTTAATATCAATGTTAACTTACTGGATAATGATGCATTGAGAAATAACTTTTTCCGCCGTGCGGCTGAGTATCTTTTTCGGGGATTAACGTTCAGAAAGGTTTTGCCAGAAGTGGGATTATTTATCGATAAGGATGGCGGCCGCATGATTATGCTTTATATTTATCTGCAGGCCATGAAAAACAAATCGGCTAACGGTGCAGTCATTGCGTATTCAGCCAACTCGCTCGCAAAAGAATTTTTTGTTTCACGCATTCACGTCAACCGAATTATCAAAATGGCACAGGAGGCGGGTTATCTGAAAGATCGCGGTGATGGTCGGATGTCGGTATACCCGGCATTTCTCGAACTGGTCGAAAATTATGCCGGGTTATATTTTGCATACGTCACGCATTACATCAATGTTGTACCTAAAGAGCGACGCCACGCTCATAACGTAACGCCAACGGCATAATCCAGCAGGCGTTCGGTGTCCCGAACGCCATTCATCTATCGTTCCCGCAGCGCCTCTTTTGCCTTGTTCAGCGGCTTCAACAGATAATCCAGAATAGTTTTGCTGCCGGTTTTAATATCCACAGTGGCAATCATGCCCGGAAAAACCGGAAATTCCTGACCTTGCTTATTGGTCAGATGGTTACTGTCGGTACGAATATAGACGCGATAGTAGTAGACATCCCTTTTCACCTCATCCTGCAGGGTGTCTGGCGAAATCATGGTCACTTCCCCTTCCAGCCCGCCGTAAATGGAGTAGTCATAGGCCGTAATTTTCACCAGCGCTTTCTGGCCAGGATGAATAAACGCCACATCGCGCGGCGAGATTTTCGCTTCGACCACCATCTGATCGTCAAGCGGGACCAGGCTCATCAGCTTGCCGTTCGGCGGGATAACGCCTCCCACGGTCGTGACGTCAATATCCTTCACGATCCCGCGAACCGGGGCATTGAAGGTCAGCCGGGTCAGGGAGTCCTCACGCCCTTTCATCACCGAACGCTGGGCTTCAATCTCCGCATTGGCTTTCGCCAGCTCTTCACGGGCGCGAACGTAATACTGGTTTTTCATCTCGGTGATTTTATTCTCAAGCTCATTTTTTTGACGCTCAAGACGTAACACCTCAACCTTGCTGGCCGCCCCCTGGGTCACCAGCGGACGGGTTAACGACAGCTCGCGCTGCACCAGCTCTGCGCCCTGACGTAAACCGGCCAGCCCTTTTTCGAGGCTTTCACGACGGGACTGATAGAGCGCCGTTTCCTGTTTGACCAGCTCAACGTCGTCATCCAGCTCATCCGGAAACGCGAGTTCCGAGTCGTTCACCTCGGCCTTCAGGCGCGCTGCCGTTGCCAGCGCCGCTTTCAGGCGAGACGCACTCTCCAGCACGCTCGACTCGGTTTTTGTCCGGTCAAGCTGCGCAAGCTGCTGGCCGCGTTCAACAATGTCGCCTTCCCGCACCATCAGGCTGTGGATAATGCCGCCTTCCAGGGACTGAATGACCTGCTCATGAGAAGACGGTATTACCTTGCCGCTGCCGGTCGTCACTTCATCAAGATGGAACAGGCTTGCCCAGGCGATAAACACCGCCAGCAGGGCGAAGAGCGACCATGCCACCAGTGACGAGCGCGGCAGGCGGGGCTCCTTCAGTCGGCTATTGAAACGAGACAAATCATTCATGCCGCGCCCTCCTCGGCAACCGCCGCCGGCTTCATGGTCACCGTGCGCTGTGCGCCTTTCTGCGGCGCCATACCGTGCTGATGCAGGATCGCATCGCGCGGGCCGTCCATCACTACCTTGCCGTTTTCCAGCACAATGATACGGTCGACCAAATCCAGAATCGGCAGGCGATGCGTCGCCACGACCAGCGTCCGGCGCTTGCTCAGCCAGGTGTGAAGATGTTGAATAAACTGCTTCTCACTCATTTCGTCCAGCCAGGCGGTAGGTTCGTCCAGCAGCAGGATATTCGGGGAGGTAATCAGCGCGCGCGCCAGCAGCAGCGCCTGACGCTGACCGCCCGACAGGCCCGTTCCGCCCTCGTTGATGATGGTGTTCAGCCCCATTTTCTGCTTGCGCACAAACTCCAGCGCGCCGCTGTTGACCAGCGCCTGATGAATTTCATCATCTGTCGCCAGCGGGTTCCCCATCAGGATGTTGTCCCGCACTGAGCCAAAGAACAGCCGGGCCTGCTGGCTGAGCAGCTGCATGTCGCGACGCACGTCGGCCGGGTCCAGATGATTGAGGGCAATACCGTCCAGCAGGATGCTGCCCTGCTGCGGCTCCTGCATGCCCGCCAGAAGCTGTAGCAGCGTGCTTTTACCGGAGCCATTACGCCCAAGCACCGCCACGCGCTCTCCGGCGCGGATCTGCAGCTTGCTGATGTTGAGCACGGTGAGTTTCTCTTCCTCGTCGTAATAAAACCCGACGTCCTCAAGGTTATAGTCGCCACGCAGGTGGGCTTTGTGCACCTTTTTGCCGTGCTGCGGATCGTCAATCGGACGCTGCATCAGGTCGTCCAGCCCCTTGCGGGCCACTTTTGCCGACTGCCAGCGCGAGAGCACGCCTGAGATCTGCGACAGCGGCGAGATAGTGCGCGATGCCAGAATCGAGGTCCCTACCAGCGCACCGGTGGTCATGTCACCGCTGATGACCAGGTAACAGCCGACCAGCAGTACCACCGCATATACGATTGACTGCACCTCCTGCGTCCACGTGAGCAGCAGGCCCGTCAGCCAGCGCTGCTTCATGCCGACGCTGGCGGCGACGTCGTTGGTGTTATTCCACTGGTTCTGGAAACGCTGCTCGGCACGCATCAGCTTGATGTCTTCAATGCCCTGCACCGCCTCCACCAGCGTGGCGTTACGAATAGCGGATTCACGCATCCCTTCGCTGGAGAGTTTCCCCAGCGGGCGCTGCACCAGCAGGCCGGGGATGAGCAGCAGCGGCACGGCAAGCAGGACCACCAGCACCAGCGGACCGCCAATCATCCACAGAATAAAGACGAACAGCAGGAAAAACGGCAGATCGGAGATAGCCGCAATGGTGGTGGAGGTGATCAGCTCGCGCACCGACTCCAGCTCGCGGATCTGCGCGATAAACGATCCGGTTGATTTGGAGCGTGCGCCATTTTTGATCCGCAACGCGTGGGCAAAAACGCGTTCGGAGATGCGCAGGTCGGCGCGTTTCCCCACCACGTCAGAAATATGCACGCGCAGCATGCGCATGATGAATTCAAACACGATGGCAATCATCACGCCGCCAAACAGCACCCACAGCGTGGCTTCCGACTGCGACGGTACAACCCTGTCGTACACCTGCATGGAGAAGACCATGCCTGAAAGCGCCAGCACGTTGGCAACCAGCGCCACCAGCATAATGTCGCTATAGCGTCGCCAGTCCTTCAGCGCCAGCTGCCAGAACCAGTTTTTCTCATACGGTTTAATGTAGTCATCCACGCGGGCATCCGGCGTGGACTCGAGCGGACGCAGCACCATTAGCTCCTTTAGCCGTGGCCCAAGTTCTTCACGCGTCAGCGTCGTCTCCAGCCCCGCATCGCCGCTAAACTGCAGGCTGACGTTGCCTTCGCTATCCATGCGGTTAATGACCGCGATTTGTCCGCCGGTGAATTCCGCCAGCAGCGGCAGGCGCCACGGATCGAGGGATACCGCTTCAGCCGCCACCATACGCAACCCCAGCCCAAGCTGACGCGCCATCTCCTCCAGCACCAGCTGGCGTGGAGACTGGCTTTCATGGTTAACCGTGACCCGAACATGCTCCGCTGAGAAATCCAGCCGATAGTGTTTCGCGATGATAAGCATGCCCTGCAGCCAGGGTTCGTACTGTGGATGTGTCTTCATAATCTCCGGGTTAACGCAATTCGTGTAAAAGAAACGCCAAAAGGCCGCGAGGATCGCTCCCCGCGGCGTTGTTTTACGCAATTAACAGCTGATGGTTCGCCAGCAGCGTCGCCAGATCCGTCTGTACGCCGTTCAGCGTCACCAGAGTGGTTGGTGAGAACTGACCGCCTGTACCATCCATGTCAACCTGGATCTCGGTATTGCTGCCGTTCTGCACCACGCGGATGTAATCGCTGATATTGCCCGCGCTGCTGTCCAGCGTGGCCACGCCGTTCACATAGCTCGCCGAGCCCGTACCGGTATAGCCGCTATCGGAGAGCAGATCGCGCAGGTCAATACGATCCGTGTCCGCGGTCCCTTCCCAGGTGCCGACCGTAAAGCCATTCACCACGTCGTGACCGTTACCGCCCGTTGCGTCAGACGCGTTGATCAGCTTGTAGAGCAACGTATCGTGACCGCCGCTGCCGATATTGAAGGTGTCGTTCCCGCCGCGGCCTTCGAACCGGTTATCACCGCTGTTGCCGGTAATGACGTCGTCGAAGTTCGAGCCGTTAATTCCCTCAATGTTGAGCAGTCGTGACGTACCGAACCCGGTGTCCTGTGCGGTAGAGAGGCGCAAATCAACGGTAATGCCGGACGTCGCATTTCGGTAATCCACCACGTCCATGCCACCGGTATTGCTCCAGGTATCATGGTCAGAATGGGTATTCCAGCCGCCGGAACCGTTGTAGGTATAGGTGCCGTTCTCTGCGATAAAGGTGTCGTTATACCCGGTGCCGGTAATCGTCCCGCTGTGTCCGCCGGTAGCCGCTTCGGCCGTCAGCACGTAGCCCTCTTTGCCATTGCCCGCCTCCAGACCGCTCCAGGTGACGTTATCCGACACGCCGTTGGTGATCTTCAGGATCTCGGCCGAATAAGTTTCATTCGGATCCAGCCCGTAGAAGCTCACCAGCGCAGAGGTATCGTTCGAACCGATACCGGACTGGGCGTTGATGATCTGCGACGCCACCAGCACGCCCGCGGCGTTATACAGATTGACCGTGTTGCCGTAGTAGGCGTTGATGCCCTCGCTGTCGACGATGTGCAGATGCATCGCAGTACCGTCAGCAATGGTTTTGCTGTTCTGCACCAGCACCACCTTGCCGTTCTGCTGAGAAACCAGCAGATCCTGCGCGCCGTCCCAGTTGTAGTCCACGGCCGCCACGCCGGTGACGTTCGCCAGCCCTGAAGCCAGCTGGCTTGAGGTCCAGGTGGAACCGTAGCCGTTGTTGGTGAACAGGGTCGCCGTCTGCGAGCCGCCGTAGGTGCTGAGCTTGACGATGTCCATCTGCCCGTCACCGTTCCAGTCTACTGCCACCGACAGATAGCCCGCCGAAGCATTTGAGGCTTCAACCGCGCTCTTAGTGGTGGACAACTGCCCTGCACCGTTGTTGTAGTAAATCACTCCACCGGTGTTGTTGTAGCTGCTGCCCAGGTATAGGTCCATGTAGCCATCGCCGTTGAAATCCGCCCACGTCATGGACGCCGCCGTGGTGGTATTCGAGGCGTTTGCCACAAACACGTTGGTCAGGTTCTGACCGATAGAGAGCGTGCCGTTACCGTTGTTGTTGATCACGGTTAACGAGTACGCGCCGCTACGGTTGGTGTGCTGCACAATGTCTACGGTGCCGTCGTTGTTAATATCGACGCCAGAGAGTTCACGCAGCGTAACGAATTGTCCCCAGAATCCGGCCCCGCCGTTGGTACCATCCGGCGACAGTACGCCGTTGTTGTTGATCAGGTAAGTGATGGAGTCAGCACCCGCATCGCCGTACGCCAGGTCAAGATAACCATTGCCCGTTTTGTCGTACGCCACCACACCGCCGTACCAGATGGTGGTCCCCATCGCCAGCTGGCTGGCGTTATAGGTGCTGCCATCGTAGGTCCACATGACCTGCGTAGAGCCTGCGTAGCCGGTTTCAGTGCCGAATACATCCTGCGTGCCGTTTCGGTCAAAGTCGGCTGCCGTCTGGCTGACCACGTTGTAGGAACGAGTATTGGTCAGCGCATTACCTGCATAAGAGGAGCTATCGCTGCAGGAGTAAGACTGGCCGTTAGCAATGATATTCCACAGACCGCTGCTGTTCATGCCGAGGGTCATGGTGGAGTTGTTGCTGTTCCCCGCCGTGGTTGCCCAGTCGGTATTCACCGAGGTGGTATCAATCACCAGGCTGCCGGTCGCCGAACCGGTGGTGTTACCGTTACCCGCGCTGCTCTTCACCTGCGCCGTCACGCTGTAGCTCGCTACGCCAAGGGCATCGCTGTCCGGGATCTGCAGATACCAGGTGTTATGATCCGGGTCGACCACCACCGCGCCGCCGGTCTGCGAGGTATAGGTTTTACCGTTGACAATAACCGTCAAGTATTCCCCGTTCACCAGATCCGCGGAGACCGTACCGCTAACAATCGGCGTGGTATCGGAGGTTGTTTGTGCGGTAATTGCCGCCGTGGTAGTCGGGATGCTGGTGTCCACATTCAGCACGAAACCGTCCGATTCCGTGTAATTACCGGCCTTATCGGTGACGCGCACAATGTAGGTGTGATTGCCATCGCTCAGGCCGTTGTCCTGGAAGGACCAGCTTGCGCTGCCGTTCATGGTCACCTGGCCGAGCAGGACCCCGTCACGATACAGCTGCACAATTTCACCGTCTTCCGGGGCGCGGTTAAGCGTGCCGTTGATCAGCGGTGAGTTATCGTCAGTTGCCACCGCACTGCCAAAGGTACCCTGACGCTCGCCTTCACCGTCGGTATAGCTTACTACCGTGCCTACCGTGGTTGGCGGCGTGGTGTCCACCGTCACCACCTGAGAGGCGGTGGAGCCGACATTGCCCGCCTGGTCGATAATCCGCACCTGGTAGGTGTAGTCTCCGTCAGGCAGATCGCGGGTATCGGTGTAGCTCCAGCGCTGGTTGGTGACCGTGGTATCGAGCCAGGTGTTTCCGCCGTCCAGACTGATCTGCACGCGCTCGTCGCTTGCCAGCGCGCTGCCCAGCGAACCGTTGATGGTCAGCGTGGTGTCCATGGTGATGAAATCACTGCCGGACTGGCCGGTGTCTTCGCTGATGCTGTCGATGGTGACGCCGTACTGCGGCGCGTGCGTATCCACCGTCACCGCCTGCGCGGTGGTGGCCCCCACGTTCCCCGCCTGGTCAACGACCCGCACCTGGTAGTTATGGCTGCCGTCGGTCAGGGTACGCGTGTCGCTGTAGCTCCACTGCGTACCGCTTACGGTGGCGTATACCCAGGTGCTGCCGCCGTCCATGCTCACCTGCACGAATTCACCCGCGCCGAGTTCTGCACCGAGCGTTCCGTGCAGCGTGTACGAGGTCGAGCTGGTCAGGAAGTCGTTATTGTCGAAGCCGGTATCCACGGTGATGTTATCCACGTTCACCGTAATCGCCGCATCCGGGGCGACCGTATCGACGGTCACCTGCTGATGGGCGCTGGCGCCTACGTTACCGGCGGCATCCACCACGCGAACGTAGTAGTCATATGTCTGGTTACCCAGCGTGCGGCCGTCCACGTAGTACCAGCTGTTGCCGGTGACGATCACGTTCTGCCAGGTGACGCCGCCGTCGATGCTGATCTGTGCGTATTCCCCGTCGGCCAGCGTTGCGCCGAGCGAGCCGTGCAGCGTCAGGGACGTATCGTTGGTGATAAAGTCGCTGCTGCTCAGACCGGTATCGTCGCTGATGCTGTCGATGGCGATCGTTTTGCTGGCGTCAGGTGCAACCGTATCAATGGTCACCACCTGGCTGGCGGTGGCGCTGATATTGCCCGCGTCATCAATCACGCGCAGCTGGTAGTTGTAATCCCCGTCGGCCAGCGTGCGGCCATCAACATACGTCCAGCTCAGGCCGCTGACGCTGACGTCGATCCAGGTTACGCCACCGTCAAGGCTGATCTGCGCGTGGTCGCCGCTGCCCAGCGCCGCGCCGAGCGTCCCTTTCAGGCTGATCTGGTTGTCGCTGGTGATAAAATCACTGCCGGACAGGCCGGTATCCTGGGTGATGGAATCGACCGTAATCGTCGTCGCCGCAGGCTTCGTCAGGTCAATCACCACGTCCTGACTGTCCGTTGCCCCCATGTTCCCGGCGTTATCGATCACGCGCACCTGGTACTGGTAGGTACCGTCCGTCAGGGTGCGGCCATCGGTGTAGCGCCAGGTGGTGCCGGTCACGGTCAGGTCAATCCAGGTGGTGCCACCGTCGAGGCTGATCTGTGCCTTCTCGTTATTGCCGAGCTGCGCGGTCAGGGAGCCGTTGACCACAACCTGGCCGTCGTTGGTGATGAAATCGCTCGCGCTCAGGCCGGTGTCGTTTTGCAGGGAATCAATCGTAATTCCCATCGACGGCGCGGTGAGATCCACGGTGACGGTGTGGTTCTCGCTGGCGCTGTTGCCGATGGTGTTGCTCACCTGCGCGTTAATCACGTACGAACCGCCGTCCGCCAGCGCGGTCACGTCCGCGCTGCCCAGGGTGTAGCTCCAGGTGCCGTCATTCTGGACGGTAGCCGCATAAGTTTTACCGTTCAGCGTAATGGTCACCGTCTGGCCCGCCGGGGCGTCGGTGGTGCCGCTGACAGCCAGCGGCGTACCGTGCTCGGCGGCGTTGACGATATCGTCCTGCGCAAAGGTGTTAATGGTGATGGTTGGGACATCGCCGTTCAGCGTCACGTCGTGCGTTGCGCTGCCCGGGTTGCCCGCCTTGTCGTTCACCGTGGCGGTGATCGCGTACTGCCCGTCGCTCAGGCCGAGGAAATCACGGCCCGGCACGAAGACCGACCACGATCCGTCCGCCCCGACGGTCGCCTGATAGCTGTGCCCGTTAAAGGAGACGGTCACCGTCTGGCCCTGTTCCGCCGTGGTCGTACCACGGATCGTCTGGCCCGCCAGCTGCTCCGCGTTGTTGACGATATCGTCATCGGCCACGGTGCTGATGGTGACGGTTGGCGCGACGGTATCGACCGTTAAGGTATGCGTGGTTTGACCGTTATTACTCGCTTTGTCGTTCACCGACGCGGTGACCGTCAGCGCGCCTTCGCTCAGGCTGGCAAGATCGGCGGCCGGAACGTCGAGCGTCCAGGTGCCGTCGTTTGCTACGGTTGCGGTGTAGGATTTGCCGCCCAGCGTCACGGTAACCGTCTGGCCCGCTTCCGCGCTGGAAGAGCCGTGTACGGTGAGCGGCTGCTGCGCTTCCGCCGCGTTCAGAACGTCGTCGCCGGACAGCGTGGCAATGCTTACCACCGGCGAGGTGGTATCCACGCTGATGCCGTGCGTCGCCGACGCGCTGTTGCCCGCGCTATCCTGCGCCGACACGGACACCTGATAGCTTGCGCCATCGGCCAGGGCGCCCACGTCTGCGGCCGGAACGGTGGTCGTCCAGCTGCCGTCGCTCTGGATGCTGGCCGTATAGGTCTTGCCGTTCAGCGTCACGGTGACCTGCGTCCCGCTGGCGAACTGGGCGCTGGAGCCGTTAATCACCAGGGACGAACCGGCTTCAGCGGCGTTGATGACGTCGTCACCGCTAACGGTGTTCACCGTCAGCGCCACGGAGGCCGTATTCACCACCACATCGTGGGTCTGGGTGCTGCTGTTGCCCGCGCTGTCGGTAATCGTCGCGCTGAGGGTCACGGTGCCGTCGGTCAGCGCGGAAATCACGCTGGCCGGAACGCCCACGCTCCAGTTACCGCTTGCGTCAACGGTAGTGGTGTACTGGTTCGAACCGATGGTGATGACCAGCTTATCGCCGACGCTCGCGCCGGTTGCCGTGCCGCTGACAATCTGTGCCTGCCCGTGCTCCACGCTGTTAATGACGTTATCGCCCGCGACAGCGTTAAAGCTGACGGTCGGCGGCGTGGTATCAAGCGTAATCGCTTTGCCCGCGCTGCCCGGGTTACCCGCGGCGTCGCTCACGCTGACCTGCACGGTGTAGCCGTTATCCGCCAGTGCGGACAGGTCGGTGCCCGGTACGTTCACGCTCCAGACGCCGCCCTGCTGCACCTGCGCGGTATAGCTCTTCCCGCCCAGCGTCACGGTGACGGTCTGCCCGACTTCCGCCGTGGTGGTGCCGGAAATGGCCACGCCCGCAGCCGCTTCACTGCCGTTAATCACGTTATCGCCAGCGACCGTATCAATGCTCACGGTTGGCGCGGTCGCATCCACGCTGTACTCGCGGCCCGCAGAGGCGCTGTTACCGTGCGCGTTGGTGACGCTCACCTGCACGCTGGCATCGCCGTCTTTCAGGCCCGCGAGATCGGCGGAAGGCACGGTGGCCGTCCAGTTACCGTCGGCATCCACTTTCGCGGTGTAAGTCTTGCCGCCAAAGGTGATGGTGACGGTCTGGTTTTCCTCCACGTTCGACGTGCTGCCGGACAGCACCAGATCTGCGCCTTTCTCCGCCGCGTTAATCACGTCGTCGGTGGCAATCGCATCGATGCTGACGGCAACGGCAGACAGATCGACGGTGACATCGTGGCTGATGGTCACCGGGTTGCCCGCCGCGCTCTGGCCTGCAACGGTCACGGTGACCGTACCTGCTGCCAGGGCCCCGACGTCTGCCGCCGGGATCGCCGCGCTCCAGGTGCCGTCTGCCAGCACGGAGGCCGCATAGGTTTTGCCATTGACGGTCACGGTGAGCGTGGTGCCCGCCGCCAGCCCGTCGCTGGAGCCGGTGACGATCAGGTTCTGACCGTGCTCGATGGAGTTGATCACATCGTCGCCCGCCACGGTATCGACGCGCAGGCCCGGCAGGCTGGCGTCTATAGCGATTTCGCGCTCGCCCGTTCCCGTGTTGCCGTGGCCGTTGGTGACGGTCGCCGACACGGTCAAATCACCGTTGCCCAGCGCGGTCAGGACCGATTCCGGCACGCTCACGGACCAGGTCAGATCATCCTGAACGCTGGCCGTGTAGCTGTTGCCACCGAGGGTGACGGTGACGGTATTGCCCGCTTCCGCGTTCGCCACTTTACCGCTGATGGTCTGGCCTGCGGCCACTTCCGCCGCATTGATGACGTTATCACCCGCAATAGTGTTGATGGTGACGGTCGGCAGCGCGGTGTCGACCAGCAGGGTCGCCGTATTGCTGACGCTATTGCCCACGCCGTTGATGGCAGTTGCGCTCAGGGTGTAGTTGGCTTCGCCCAGGCCCGCCAGATCCGCTGCCGGAACGGTCAGGCTCCAGGTGCCGTCCGCCGCCGTCGTGGCCGTGTAGTTTTTGCCGTTGAGGGTCACGGTCACCACGGTGCCTTCCGACAGGTTGGCGCTGGTGCCGCTGACGCTCAGATCCTGACCTTTCTCCACCGCGTTCAGCACGTTATCGCCGCTGATAGCGTTGAAGGCTACCGATGGCAGACCGGTATCGACGGTCACGTTATGGCTGCCGGTACCGGTATTGCCCGCCGCGTCGGTGACTGTCGCAGTGACGGTTACGGTGCCGTCGCTGAGGCCGGAGATGACGCTGGCCGGTACGCCCACGCTCCAGTTACCCGCCGCGTCCAGCACGGTGGTGTAAGTCTGGCCGCCAATCGTAACGGTGACCTTATCGCCCGCTGCCGCGCCGGTGGCGGTGCCGCTGATGATGTGCGCCTGAGCGTGCTCAGTGATGTTAATCACATCGTCGCCCGCCACGGTGTTGATGGTGACCGCAGGCACGGTCACGTCCACCGTCAGGTTGTGGTCAACGGACGCCGGGTTACCGGCTTTGTCGCTCACGCTTGCAGTGACGGTCACGCTGCCGTCAGCGAGTGCACCCAGATCGGCGGACGGAACGCTCAGCGTCCAGGTGCCGTCTGCGCTGACCGTTGCGGTGTAGTCCTTGCCGTTCAGCGACACGGTCACGGTCTGGCCCGCCCCGGCGGTGCTGGTGCCGGAGATCGCCAGGTCAGACTGCGCTTCGGTCGCGTTCAGGATGTCGTCCGAGGCAATGGTATTGATGGTCACGGTCGGTGCGGTTGCATCCACGCTGTACTCACGACCCGCCGAGGCGCTGTTACCGTTCACGTTGGTGACGCTCACCTGCACGCTGGCGTCTCCATCCTTAAGGTGTACCAGATCCGCAGACGGTACGGTGTAGGTCCAGTTGCCGCTGTCGTCTACTGTCGCGGTATAGATTTTGCCGTTCAGGCTGATGGTCACGGTTTGCCCGGCTTCCACGTTGGTGGTCGCACCGGACAGCACCAGATCCACGCCCTTCTCCGCCGCGTTAATCACGTCGTCGGTGGCGATGGCGTTGATGCTGATGGCAACGGTCGCCAGATCCACCGTCACATCGTGGCTGATGGTAATCGGGTTGCCCGCTGAACTATCGCCGGTAACGCTGATTTTCACGGTGCCTTCCGGCCACGCGCTCACGTCTGCCGCCGGAACCGCTGCGCTCCAGGTGCCGTCTGCCAGAACCGTTGCGGAATAGTCTTTCCCGTTAACGGTCACGGTCAGCGCGGTGCCCGGGATCAGGCCGTCGCTGGAGCCGGTCACGATCAGGTTCTGCCCGTGCTCGATGGAGTTGACCACGTCATCACCCGCCACGGTGTCCACGCGCAGTCCCGGCAGGTTAGCGTCGATAGCGATTTCGCGCTCGCCGGTGCCTGTATTGCCGTGGCCGTTGGTGACGGTCGCCGTTACGCTCAGGCTGCCGTTGCCCAGCGCGGTCAGCACGTCAGACGGCACGTTCACGGACCAGGTCAGATCGTTCTGTACCGCTGCGGTGTAGCTGTTGCCGCCAATGGTGACGGTGACGGTATTGCCCGCTTCGGCATTCGCCACGGTACCGCTCAGGGTCTGGCCTGCCGCCACTTCCGCCGCGTTGATGACGTTGTCGCCCGCCACGGTGTTAATGGTCACGGTCGGCAGCGCGGTGTCCACCAGCAGGTTCGCGGTATTGCTCACGCTGTTGCCCACGCCGTTGGTGGCGGTCGCGTTCAGGGTGTAATTGGCCTGACCGAGACCGGCCAGATCCGCTGCCGGAACCGTCAGGCTCCAGGTACCGTCTGCCGCGGTCGTCGCCGCGTAGTTTTTACCGTTCAGGGTCACGGTCACCACGGTGCCTTCCGCGAGGTTGGCGCTGGTGCCGCTGACGTTCAGATCCTGACCTTTTTCAACCGCGTTCAGGACGTTGTCATCGCTGATGGCGTTGAAGTTCACCGATGGCAGGCCGGTATCGATGGTCACGTCATGGCTGCCGGTACCGGTGTTGCCCGCCGCGTCGGTGACTGACGCAGTAACGGTCACGGTGCCGTCGCTGAGGCCGGAAATCACATTCGCCGGTACGCCGACGCTCCAGTTCCCCGCCGCGTCCAGCACGGTGGTGTAAGTCTGGCCGCCAATCGTGACGGTGACCTTATCGCCCGCTGCCGCGCCGGTGGCGGTACCGCTGATGATTTGCGCCTGGCCGTGTTCTGCGATGTTAATGACATCGTCGCCCGCAACGGTATTGATAGTCACCGCAGGCGCGGTGATATCTACCGCCAGGTTGTGGTCCACGGACGCCGGGTTACCCGCTTTATCGCTGACCGATGCGGTAACGGTCACGCTGCCGTCGGTTAATCCAGCCAGATCCGCCTCCGGGACGTTCAGCGTCCAGCTGCCGTCTGCGCTGACGGTTGTGGTGTAGTCTTTGCCATTCAACGATACGGTGACCGTCTGGCCCGCTTCTGCGGTGCTGGTACCGGAAACGGCCAGATCGCTCTTCGCTTCGGCGGCATTCAGAATATCGTCGGTCGCCAGAGTATTGATGGTCACGGACGGTGCGGTTGCATCCACGCTGTACTCGCGGCCCGCCGAGGCGCTGTTGCCGTTCACGTTGCTGACGCTCACCTGCACGCTGGCGTCGCCGTCCTTCAGGCCCGCCAGATCAGCGGACGGAACCGTGGCGGTCCATTTGCCGTCGGCGTCCACCGTGGCGGTATAATTCTTGCCGCCGAAGGTGATGGTGACGGTCTGATTTTCTTCCACGTTCGAGGTGGTGCCGGAGAGCACCAGATCCGCGCCCTTCTCGGCCGCGTTAATCACGTCATCGGTGGCGATGGCGTCAATGCTGATGGCAACGCTCGCCAGATCCACCGTCACATCGTGGCTGATGGAAACCGGGTTACCGGCGCTGCTCTGGCCCGCAACGGTTACTGAAACCGTGCCTGCACTCAGTGCGCCAACGTCTGCTGCCGGGATCGCGGCGCTCCAGGTGCCGTCCGCCAGCACGGTCGCCGGATAGGTTTTGCCGTTTACGGTCACGGTCAGCGCCGCGCCCGCCGCCAGCCCGTCGCTGGTTCCGGTGATAATCAGGTTCTGCCCGTGTTCAATGCTGTTGATCACGTCGTCACCCGCCACGGTATCCACGCGCAGGCCCGGCAGGTTAGCGTCTATAACGATTTCGCGCTCGCCCGTTCCGCTATTGCCCACGCCGTTCGTGACGATGGCTGACACGGTCAAATTACCGTTGCCCAGCGCGGTCAGGACGGATTCCGGCACGTTAACGGACCAGGTGAGATCGCTTTGCACCGTTGCGGTGTAGCTGTTACCGCCAATGGACACGGTCACGGTGTTGCCCGCTTCGGCATTCACCACCTTACCGCTGATGGTCTGCCCGGCTGCCAGCTCCGCCGCGTTAATGACGTCGTCACCTGCAATGGTGTTGATAATCACGCCCGGCAGAACGGATTCCACGTTCACGGTGTGTGACGTGCTGGTATTGTTGCCGACGCTGTCCGTTGCCGATGCGGTAACGGTGTACAACGCTTCACCCAGCTGGCTCACCTGATCCGCCGGAACGGTAGTCGTCCATTTCCCGTTGCTATCGACCATCGCGCTGTACGCTTTGCCGTTCAGCATCACGGTCACCACCGCGCCTGTCGCCAGGCCGGAAGCCGTACCGGAGATCGTCAGATCCTGGGTTTTCTCGGTGCTGTTGATCACATCGTCACCGGAAACGGTGTCAATGGTCAGCACCGGCGCGGTCAGGTTCACCTCCACGCCGTGCGTGGCGCTGTTGCTGTTGCCCGCTTTATCGGTCAGCGCCGCGGTGATAGTGTAATCCCCGGCGGCCAGCGCGGTGACGTCCGCCGCAGGCACGCCCACGCTCCAGTTGCCGGAGGCATCCAGGGTGGCGGTGTAGGATTTACCGTTGAGGGTAACGGTAACCACGTCGCCCGCCGCCGCGCCGGTCACGGCGCCCGTAACAATCAGAGCCTGTGCATGCTCGGCGCTGTTGATCACGTCGTCGTCGGAAACGGTGTTAATGGTCAGCTGCGGGACGGTGGTATCGACCAGCACGTCGCGATCCGCAGAGGCCGGGTTGCCCGCCTTATCAGACACGGCGGCGCTGATGGTGTAGTTGCCGTCGGTAATACCGCTCAGATCCGCGGACGGTACGGTCACGCTCCAGCTGCCGTTCGCCTGTACGGTAGTGGTGTAATCCACGCCGTTCAGCGTCACGGTGACGGTCTGGCCCGCTTCGGCGTTGGTCACGCCGTTAACGACCAGATCCTGCTGCGCTTCGGCCGCATTGATGATGTTGTTGTCGCTGACAATTTCAATAGATACCGTCGGCGCGGTGGCGTCCACGCTGTACTCGCGGCCTGCCGACGCGCTGTTGCCGTTCACGTTGGTGACGCTCACCTGCACGCTGGCATCGCCGTCTTTCAGGCTGCCTAAATCGGCAGACGGTACGGTCGCCGTCCAGTTGCCGCTGGCATCCACCGTCGCGGTGTACGACTTGCCGCCGAAGGTGATGGTAACAGTCTGGTTTTCTTCCACGTTGGTGGTCGAGCCGGACAGCACCAGGTCCGCGCCTTTCTCCGCCGCGTTGATCACGTCGTCCGAGGCAAGCGGGTTAATGCTGATGGCGACTGCCGCCAGATCCACCTTCACATCGTGGCTGAAGGAAACCGGATTACCCGCCGCGCTCTGGCCTTCTACGGTCACGGCGATCGTGCCCGCATTCAGCGCGCTGACGTCTGCTGCCGGAATGGCCGCCGTCCAGGTCCCGTCCGCCAGCACGGTTGCGGCGTAGGTTTTGCCGTTGACGGTCACCGTTAACGCCGCGCCCGATGCCAGGCCTTCGCTGGAGCCGGTGATAATCAGGTTCTGAGCGTGCTCAATGCTGTTGATGACATCGTCGCCCGCCACGGTATCGACGCGCAGGCCCGGCAGGCTGGCATCGATGGTAATGTCGCGCTCGCCGGTTCCGGTGTTGCCGTGGCCGTTGGTGACGCTGGCTGACACCGTCAGATCGCCGTTACCGATGGCGGTTAAGACCGTGGACGGCACGCTGACCGACCAGCTCAGATCGTCCTGAACGATGCCAGTGTACGTATTGCCGCCGATTGAAACAGTGACAGTGTCACCACTCGCCGCGCCGCTCACTTTGCCGCTCAGGGTCTGCCCGGCAGCCACTTCCGCGGCGTTAATGACATCGTCCGTGGCGACAGGGTTGATGGTGACCTGCGGCAGCGCGCTGTCGACCAGCACGCTGTGGCCGGTGCTCGCGCTGTTGCCTGCAGTGTCGGTTACGCTCACCGTCACCACGTAGCTTGCTTCGCCCAGCGCAGAAACGTTTGCCGCCGGAACGGTGATGCTCCAGCTACCGCTGGCGTCGGTGGTGGCCGTATAGCTGATACCGTTCAGGGTCACCGTAATGGTGGTTCCGTCCGGCTGGTTGCTGGTGCCGGACACCAGCAGATCCTGGCCTTTCTCGGTCGCGTTGATCACGTCGTCAACCGCCAGGGTATTGATGGCAACCACCGGCGCGGTCAGGGAGACGTCAAACTCGTGCGTCGCGGTGGTGCTGTTACCGGCTTTATCGGCGAGGGTCGCAGAGAGCGTCTGCTCGCCGTTTGCCAGCGCGCCCACATCCGCCGCCGGAACGCCCACGCTCCAGCTGCCGGACGCATCCAGCATGGCGGTGTAGTCTTTACCGTTCAGGGTCACGGTAATAACGTCGCCCACCTGCGCACCCGTCACCTTGCCGGAGACGATCAGCGCCTGGCCGTGCTCGGCAATATTAATGACGTCGTCGCCCGCAACGATGTTGAAGGAAATCTGCGGTACGGTGGTGTCGACCAGCACCGCGGAGCCCGCGCTGGCCGGGTTGCCTGCCTTATCGGACACCGTCGCCGTTACCGCCGCGCTGCCGTCGGCGATGCCTGCCATATCCGCCGCCGGAACGTCCAGCGTCCAGCTGCCGTCCGCCTGCACCTGCGCGGTGTACTGATTGCCGTTGAAGGTCACGGTGACCGTCTGGCCTGCTTCGGCAGTAGAGGTACCGCTCAGGGTCAGATCCTGCGCCGCCTCTGCCGCGTTAAGCATATTGTCATGGCTAATGGTGTTGATGGTCACCGTCGGCGCGGTGGTATCGACGCTGAATTCCTGCGCCGAAGATGCCGCGTTGCCGTTCACATTGATGACGCTGACCAGCACGCTGGCGTCGCCGTCTTTCAGGCCGCTCAAATCGGCTGCCGGAACGGTCCAGGTCCAGTCGCCGCTGGCATCCACCGTCGTGGTATAGGTTTTACCCGCAAAGGTAATGGTCACGGTCTGACCCGCTTCAACGTTGGAGGTGGTGCCGGAAAGCAGCAGATCCTGGCCTTTTTCCGCCGCGTTGAGAACGTTATCGTCGGTCACGCTGCTGATGGTGATGGCAACAGGCGCGAGATCGACGTCCACAACGGTGCCGATGGTCACCGGGTTACCGGAAGCATCCTGCGCGCCAGCCTTGATATCCAGCGAACCGTCCGCCCACTGGGACACCTCGGCCGCCGGTACCGCCGCCTGCCAGGTGCCGTCCGCCAGTACCGTTGCAGAATAGGTTTTGCCGTTGATGGTCACGGTCACGGTGCTGCCCGCCGCCAGATCGGTGCTGGTACCGGACACAATCAGGTTCTGAGCGTGTTCAATCACGTTGATCACGTCGTCACCCGCCACGGTATCAATACGCAGTCCCGGGAGCTGGGCGTCGATGGTGAAGTCGTGAGAAGAAGAGCCGGTATTGCCGTGCGCGTTGGTCACGCTGGCGGATACGGTGAGGTCGCCGTTGCCGAGCGCGGTTAACTGGCTCTCGGTTAACGGCAGGCTCCAGGTCAGATCGTCCTGCACGGTAGCGGTGTACGTCTGGCCGCCAAGGATGATAGTGACAGTGTCACCTGACGCCGCGTTCGTCACCTTACCGGTCAGGGTTTGCCCTGCCGCTACTTCCGCTGCGTTAACGATATTGTCGCCCGCCAGCGTGTCGATCGTTACCACCGGCAGCGAGCTGTCCACCAGCACATCGTGTGAGGTTGAGGCGCTGTTGCCGACGTTATCCGTGACGCTCGCCGTCACGGTGTAATGGGCTTCTCCCAGCGCGCTTACGGCCGAGGCCGGTACGGTCACGCTCCAGTTGCCGCTGGCGTCGGTAGTGGCGGTGTAATTGATGCCGTTCAGGTTAACGGTGATGCTGGTCCCTTCCGGCTGGTTACTGGTGCCGGAGAGCAGCAGATCTTCGCCCTTCTCGGTCGCGTTAATCACGTCGTCCGCCGCCAGCGTGCTGATGGCGATAACAGGCGTCACGGTATTCACCACCACATCCAGTGAACTGCTTCCGGTATTGCCGGATTGGTCGGTCACGGAGACGTCGATTGTCCAGGTGCCGTCCGCCAGACCCTGCACGACAGACGCGGGCAGGCCAAGACTCCAGTTCCCCGCCGCATCCACCACGGTGGTGTAATCGACGCTGTTAATGGTGATGGTCACCCGATCGCCCGCTGCCGCACCGGTGACGGAGCCGCTCAGGATCTGCGCCTGTGAATGGGCGAGCTGGTTAACGGTGTTGGTGTCGGTGACAAAGTCGTTAATGGTCACCTGCGGAACGGTGGCGTCCACCAGTCCCACGCGATCGGCGCTGCTGGCGTTGCCCGCCACGTCGCTCACGGTTGCGGTCACGGTAACGATGCCATCCGTCAGGGCACCCACGTCAGCCGCAGGCACGCTCAGCTGCCACGTACCGTCCGCCTGAACCGTGGTCTGATACGTTTTGCCGTTCAGCGTCACGGTGACCGTCTGGCCCGCTTCCGCAGTGCTGGTACCGCTTAAGGCTAAATCCTGCTGCGCTTCAGCCGCATTGATGATGTTGTCGTCGGTCAGGTTATCGAGCGTAATCGCCGGTGGCTGCGTATCCACCGTCACCACGCGCGCGGCGTCCGCGCTGTTGCCGCTGACGTTAGTGACGCTGACGCTCACCTGCGCACGCCCGTCGATCAGGGTTTCCATGGCGCTGGCCGGAACGCTCAGGCTCCAGGAACCGTCCTGCTGCACCTGTGCGGTAAAGGTCTGGTCGGCGAATTTCACCACCACGGTCTGCCCCGCTTCCACGCCCTGCGTCTGACCGGAGAGGGTTAAGTCCGCGCCTTTTTCCGCCGCATTCAGCAGGTCGTCGCCGGAGACGGTATCAATGGTGACCGCCACGGCGTTCAGATCGAGTTCAATCGGGTGTTCAGCCGCAACGGTATTGCCCCAGGCATCTACCGCGCTGACGCTTACCGTCATGCCCCCCGCCGTCCATGCCTGCAGGTCCGCCGCCGGAACGCCGATCTGCCAGTTGCCGCTGGCGTTAACCGCGGTAACGTACTCAACGTTGTTGATGGTGACGACAATCTGCGTGCCCGCGGCCAGATGAGTACTGGAGCCAGTGACGCTCAGATCCTGCTGCTGTTCGATCGCGTTGATCACGTCATCGCCGGAAATGGTGTTCACGCGAAGACCCGGCAGCTCCGCGTTGATATTGATATCACGCTCGCCGGTGCCGGTATTGCCGTGCCCGTTGGTCACGGAGGCCGTAAAGGTTAAATCACCGTCGCCGAACGCCTGGAGATCCGCTGACGGGATTTTCACGCTCCAGGTCAGATCGCTGCCAACCGTTGCGGTGTAGCTCTTGCCGCCTGCGGTGATGGAGACGGTATCGCCCGCCGCCGCGCCGGTAACGCGACCGCTGAGGGTTTGATCGACGCCCGATTCGGCGTTATTGACCAGGTTATCGCCCGCAAACATATTGATAATGACCTGCGGAAGGACGGTATCCACCAGCAGATTCGCTTCGGCAGAACCGCTGTTACCCACGCTGTCGGTACCGCTGACGCTGACGGTATAAAGCGTGTTCGCCAGATTCAGCACGTCAGAAACCGGCACCTGGACCGCCCAGATACCGTTTTCGACGGTGGCCTGATAGGTGACGTTGTTCAGCGTCACGGTGATGGAGGTGCCGTCCGGCAGGTTGCTGGTGCCGGTCAGGCTCAGGGGCTGCATCGCCTCCTGGGCATTAAGCACGTTATCCTGGCTGATGGCGTCAATCGTAAATTCTGGCGGGTGTCCACTCAGCGTAATGCCGTGCGTGGCGCTGCCGGTGTTGCCTGCCGCGTCAGTGACGGAAACCGAAAGCGTGTGGTTGCCTTCACCCAGCGCGCCCAGTACGGACGCCGGAACGCCGACGTTCCAGCTGCCGTCCGCCAGCACCACGCCGGTGAAGGTCTGGCCGCCAAGAGTCACGGTGACCACATCGCCCGCGGCGGCACCGCTCGCCTGGCCGGAAATAATGTGCGCCTGGCCCTGCTCGCTGATATTGAGGATATCGTCGCCCGCCACGGTATGGATGGTGACGACAGGCGCCGCGGTATCCACCGTGAAATCTGCCGTCACGGACGCGCCGTTGCCCGCTTTGTCGCTAACGTTAACCGTCAGGGTCTGATTACCCTCATTGAGCGCCTGCACGTCGCTCGCTGCAAGCGTGACGGACCAGGTGCCGTCGCTGCCCACCGTAGCGTTATAGTTTTTACCGTTCAGGGTGACCGTGACGATCTGACCGGCTTCCGCATTCGTTTTACCGGTTAGGGTCAGCGGCTGATTGTGCTCAGCCGCATTAATGATGTTGTCCTGTGCGAGGGTATCGACAGAGAGGGTTGGCGCGGTGGTATCCACGCCAATCGTCTGGCTTCCGCTAACGGTGTTACCCGCCGCGTCTTTACCGCTCACGTTAACCGTCCAGGTACCGTCGCCCAGCGCCTGCGCGTCTGCCGCAGGCACGTTAACGTGCCACGCGCCGTCTGCCCCGACTTCAGCCGTGTAGGTTTTGCCATTCAGCGTCACGGTGAGTTCGGTACCCTGCGCCAGATTTTTGCTGGCACCGGAAAGCGTAAAGCCCGCGGATTGCTCGCTGGCGTTCAGCACGTTATCGCCCGCCGTGGTGGCCAGCGTAATAGCGGCATCGGCGGTAGAGACCGTCACGGTGATACTGCCCGCAGAGGTGGTTTTACTGCCGTCGAGCTGCACAACCGACCAGGTGTGCTCCCCGTCCGTCTGGGTCGGTAATATTACCGTCCACGTGCCGTCTTTACCGACCATGGTGCTGGCAATGGTGCTGCCGCTGCTATCTTTGATCTGGATGGTCGCACCCGGCTGACCGGTACCGCTAAAGGTTGGGTTGCTGTCGTCCGTGATCTCGTTTGCACTTAGCACGCCCTGCTTGTCACCCGCTTTATCCGACAGCAAGAAGGTCGGCGTGGCGCTTTCAACTTCTTTGGTATTATCAATGACTTTTGTTTTAGTTTCGCCGTCACCGCCGTTTGCCAGCAATGCCCCGATGGCACCGCCGCCTAACGCAGCCCCCGCAATCCAGCCCCACGGCGCGTCGCTTAAAACACTTTCCTGCTCGAGGAAAGGTTGAATGCTATTAATCGGTGTGGCCTGCGCGGTTAACTCGGTAACTGCAACGCCTGACGCTTCCCCGGCATCGGCAAAAGAAATATGTGTCAGTTCCTGACTGTCGTTGAACACCAGTTCTGACTGATTATGCGTTTCAGGATCTTCGACAAAATAGTTATTGCAGCGAATAACGCTGCCATCTTTCATATAAATGAGGAGGTCTTTACCCTGGCGGACATAACGCGCAACATCCAGAGCAGAACCCTGGATTTCAATCACACTCGGCGATGAAATAGAGACCGACAGATTTCCTTCGCCGGTTAATTTCGTTTTCTCTGCCGTTTTGCGAATGATGACATCAACAATTTTTACGTTACTCATTTCTTCTCCTTGCAGGTGTAAGGATTCCTGTGGATATGACCACCAGATGGATGTAGCTATCCCTGGGAAAAAACACCCATTATATTAAGACTTATTTTTGCGCAACACTGCGCATCTTTTTTAGCTCAAGTCAGGTAATTTTGCGGCAGCGTTTTTCTCTATTCCAATAAGCGGCATTAAATTATCAACCGCGGAAGCATAATTAATTGCCGAACTCCAGCCATCATACTCAGCGATTATTTTCGCTGATGTGGCCTGCCAGACATCCTGCTCAACGCTGAGCAGATCGTTAATGCTCCGCTTGCTCAGGGTGTATTCATTTTTATAAACATCGCGGGCGCGCAAAGCATTTTCCAGCTGTTGCTTCCCGGCTTCCATTCTTCCCCGTGCGCCGGTCCAGTCAGCCTGCGCGACGGAGGCTTTTTGCAGGACATCGAAACGCGCCTGATCGACCTGAGAGGAGGCCATGGCCCGTGTGCCTTCCGCCTGCCGAACGCGAGCGGAAACCGCGCCCCCCTGATACAGCGGAGCATCAATATTGAGCTGTATCTGGTCGTCCCAGTATGAACGGTTATCCGATTCATAACGGGTGCGTCCCCCTTTCAGGCTTAACGTCGGCCAGTGCTGGGACTTCGCCGTTTCCACGCCATATTGAGCCGAACGTTCCATATTCTGCGCGGCCATCACCGACGGTATTAACGAATAATCAATACGGTTGAGCGAATCTGGCTCAACCGCGAGGTTCGCAGGCACTGGCGACCAGGCTTCTGCCTGCATCCCCGTTAATACCGCAAGCCTTGCGCGCGCGCTGTTTAAGGCGGCGTTATACTGCGCGACCGTCGCCTGCATGCCGGCAATACGCGTGCGGGTCTGCAGCTCATCGGAGGTGGAACTCACGCCCGCGTCTGCGCGCAGCTTTGCCAGCTGCTCGACGTTTTTGAGCGCCTGCACGTTATCAATTGCCGCCTGCAGCAGATCGGAATAGCGTTTGACCTCTACATAGCTCAGCGCCGTTTTTTCCGCCACGTTCGAAAGCGTGCCCATCAACTGGTAGCGGTAGCTATCACGCTGGGCGGAAGACTGGCTGATGCTGTTATTGGTCTTGCCGAAATCGTACAGCAACTGCGTCAGGCTCAGCCCCCAGGCGGCAGAATTCTTCAGTGACCCGCTGGAATCGGTGGTCTGGCTGTGCCCTGTACTCCCGTTCAACGATATTTGCGGCATCCAGCCGCTGCGCGCTTCATCTATTTGTGCCTGGCCAATGCCTAATTGCGCGGCCTGCTGACTAATTGACGGATCGCGATCGATAGCAAAAAGAATACTTTCTTTTAAGGTTGTGGTTGCCACCGGAGCAATACCCACCTGATGACTATTCGCGTACGCCGAATTTATGGCTAATGAAATGAATGCCAGTGCTGCTGTAAATCGGCGTAACATAGGCTTTCGTAATATCGTCATGTTATCTCCCTGACTCTGAGTGATACTCAAGCAAATACCCAAAAGAGGTACAGATAATTAGACAAATATCTTATTTAGCTACCGTGCTGAATTTTAGGTAATAATCCCCACACCCATTTCCATTGGAGATGAGATCTGCCTGCGTCTTATTTCAATTAAGAATTTACTTATTTCTTAAACTGGTTAGCAGCATAACAAAATGTGGTATAGCCCACTACACCCACAATGTTAATGTGGTGTTGCAATTAAGAAAAAACATGGGGTTTCTGGACAAAACCCTAAAAGTACCCTTTCAGATGAAACATACAAACCCCCTGTTATCTAAGGAAAAAACTTAAATCTTTCTGTGCACATTTTTGCGTTAATTTCAGAGCGGGTCAGACACAAAGATTTTCAAAGAAGTGTCAATTTAAGTAACCAAAGGGGTATATTTAAAATTAAAAGCTTTTAAAAAACTAATTAAAGAAATTAAACGCTGCAAAATTTCGATTAAACAGAATTTATACCCATACAATGGCGATACACTGGTTACATAACCCAAATCGTTAAACAAAACATAACAATAACATTGTGATTAACATTCAAAACGGCTTACTTATACCCGCTTAATAAAATTTTAATAATCACCGATATGAACCATCACGCCGCTGCACATCGTCATGATGACATTCCCCTTCTCTCTGCGTCAAAATGCTGTATTATGCAAACTATTGCGACATTTTGCAGGATTACAGCCCCATGCACAAAACCGCACGTCAACGCTACGTCCTGGATATCCTCAGCGAGCAAGGCCAGGCCAGCATCACCGAACTGGCCGAAAAGCTGCAGGTTTCAGCGGATACCATCCGTCGGGATCTGACCGACCTGGAGAACCAGGGCCTTGCGCAGAAGAACCACGGCGGGGCCATCGCGCTGAACCTTTCTGCCATGAACCGGCTGGGTCGCAGCACGCTGCTGCCGGATGCTAAACAGCGCCTGGGAAAACAGGTCGCGCAGCAGGTTCCACCAGGATCTACCCTGTTTCTGGATGCCGGAAGCACGGTGATGGCGGTCGCCACCTTTCTTAAAGGACCGCTGACCGTCATTACCCCATCCCTGGATATCGCCCAGCATTTTAGCGACCGGGAAGATATTGAGCTGATTCTGCTCGGGGGAAAATGGGACCAAAAGCAACGCCTGTTTGCCGGAAGCGCTACCTTGTCCCTGCTGTCCCGGTACCGGGCAGATATCGCCATTCTCGGGGCGTGCGCCATCCATGCCGAGCTCGGCTTGAGTGCCGGTAAAGAAGCAGATGCCGAGGTTAAACGCGCAATGCTCGCCGCAAGCCATGCGCACTGGATTGTCGCCGACCACCTGAAAGTCAACCGCTGCGAACCGTATCTGGTTTCCGGGTTGTCCAGCATTCAACAACTCTTTTTAGATCGTCCCTGGCCCGAGCTTGGGGACCATAGCGCATTGCAGGTCACGGTATGCGCGCAATAACGTGGAGAAGGTCATGAGTAAAGTTCAAACAATCAACATTGCGCTGATCGGGTATGGATTTGTCGGTAAAACCTTCCATGCTCCGCTGCTCCAGTCGGTGGACGGACTTAAGCTGGCAGTGGTCTCTTCCAGGGATGAAGAGAAGGTTAAACGCGATCTGCCGGACGTACAGGTGGTAGCGACGCCGGAAGAGGCCATTCAGCATCCTGATATCGATCTGGTGGTGATTGCCTCCCCCAACGCCACGCACGCCCCGCTGGCGACGCTGGCCCTGAACTCAGGTAAGCACGTGGTCGTGGATAAGCCTTTTACCCTCGACATGCAGGAAGCCCGCGACCTGATTGCGCTGGCGGATGAAAAGCAGCTTCTGCTTTCCGTCTTTCACAACCGCCGCTGGGACAGCGATTTCCTCGGCATTAAGCAGATTATTGAGCAAGGCACGCTCGGCAAGATTAAACACCTGGAGTCGCATATCGACCGCTTCCGCCCGGAAGTCCGCGTGCGCTGGCGCGAGCAGAACGTCCCGGGGAGCGGCCTGTGGTTTGACCTGGGCCCTCACCTGATTGACCAGACGCTGCAGCTCTTTGGCCTGCCGCAGTCGGTTCAGGGGAATATTGCAACGCTGCGCGACGGCGCGGAAATTAACGACTGGGCGCACGTGGTTTTAAACTACCCGGAGCACAAGGTCATTCTTCACGCCAGTATGCTGGTGGCTGGCGGTACGGCCCGCTTTACCGCCCACGGGGACAAAGGCAGCGTGGTGAAAGCCAGAATCGACCAGCAGGAAGCGCAGCTGCTCTCAGGGGTTATTCCCGGCAGTGAAACCTGGGGCGAAGACAGCGACAGTATGGTGTTCTATGGGGCTGACGGCATCCCGCAGACGATCGAGACGCCGAAAGGCGATCAGCGCCAGTATTATATCAACGTACGTGATGCGTTACTCGGGAAAATCACCAATCCTGTCCACCCTGTCGAGGCATTAGCGGTGATGGCCGTGCTGGAAGCGGCGGTGAAATCGTCGGAGACCGGGTCAACGCAGCCGCTGGCGTTAACTGCTGAAGAGCGTGCTCTGCTGCGTTAAAAAACAAGCCGGGTGGCGCTGCGCTTACCCGGCCTACAAACGGTTCTGAGCGCAACGCCACCCGGCAAGCGTTAAAGACTACTGGCGCTTTTTCGGCATCATGCGCAGGAGGGTATTATCTTTCCAGAAGTAGTGATGCATCAGCGCCGCCGCCGCGTGCAGGCCAATAATAAAATAGCCCAGGTTAGCCAGCGTCTCGTGCCACTCTTTCAGTACATCAACCAGGTCAAAATTTGACTCCGCCGCATGCGGCATCACCAGACCAAAAGCAAACCAGTCGCTGCCCCGGTTGTACATCATCACAATGCCAATCAGCGGCAGCGCAATAAACAGCAGATACACCACCAGGTGCCCCAGATGAGACATCCCCGTCACCATCGCTTTTGGCTTCGGCTGAATCGGTGGCGCACGGAATTTCAAACGAACCAGCAGACGTGCCACCATCAGCACCAGGATACTGATACCGCATGAGACATGGATCATATTGATCGTCGGACGTGCGGTGCGCGGGAAGAAACCTTTGAACTCCATGGCGCAGTAGGCGACGATAATTAACAGAAACACCAGCCAGTGGATACCGATTTGCAGGCTTGTATATTTAGTGCGCATATGATTTCCCGGTTAAAAACAGTTATCGCGCCAACATAGTCCCCTTTCCTTAAAAATTCATTAATTTTTCTGTATGGTTTTTCAAATACTTCCCCCCGCATGAAGCATCTTCAATTGCCGCCCTGCCCGTGATGGTCTAAGCCTGGATGAGTTCAAACTGTCGCATCGACACGTTTACAGGAGAACACCATGAGTAAAATTGGCATTAACGGATTTGGACGCATCGGACGCCTTGTACTGCGTCGCCTTCTTGAAACCCAGGACAGCAACACCGTCGTCGCCATCAACGACCTCACCTCCCCCAAAGTGCTGGCCTATCTGCTGAGGCATGATTCAAACTACGGTGGCTTCCCGTGGAGCGTGGATTTCACCGAAGACGCGCTGATTGTGGATGGCAAAACGATCGCGGTTTACGCTGAGAAAGAGGCCAAACATATTCCGTGGAAAAGCGCGGGTGTGGATATCGTCGTTGAATGCACCGGTTTTTATACTTCCGAAGAGAAATCCAGAGCGCATCTGGATGCGGGTGCCAAAAAGGTGCTGATTTCCGCGCCGGCGGGTGAGATGAAAACCATTGTGTTTAACGTGAACGATGACACCCTCGACGCCAGTGATACCATCATCTCCGTCGCCTCCTGCACCACCAACTGCCTCGCCCCGCTGGCAAAAGCCCTGCACGACGCCTTTGAAATTAAAGTCGGTACCATGACCACCATTCATGCCTATACCGGTACGCAGGCGCTGGTGGATGGACCGCGCGGGAAAGATCTTCGCGCCTCCCGCGCGGCGGCAGAGAATATCATTCCTCACACCACTGGTGCTGCGAAAGCCATCGGCCTGGTGATCCCGGCCCTGAGCGGCAAACTGAAAGGACACGCCCAGCGCGTGCCGGTGAAGACGGGTTCGGTGACCGAGCTGGTAGCGATTCTGGGCAAGAAAGTGAGCGTTGAGGAGATTAATGCCGCACTGAAAAAAGCGACCCAGGGCAACAAATCCTTCGGCTATACCGATGATGAGATTGTGTCGTCCGATGTGATTGGCTCGCATTATGGTTCGGTGTTTGACGCCACGCAGACGGAAGTGTCAGAAGCGGGAGAGCTTCAACTGGTGAAAGCCGTTGCCTGGTATGACAACGAATATGGTTTTGTGACGCAGTTGGTGCGTACGCTGGATAAGTTTGCTGCGCTGTAACCGGTTTCCCCTCTCTCTCTGAGAGGGGAATTTCGCCAATGTTCACAGAAGTGAGCGCCGTGATAAGGCCTCGGTGAGGATCGGATCTTTTTGTAACCGTGCCCATGCGGCAGTCACGGCCTCAGGAAATTCAACGTGAGCGATAAAATCCCGCCCGGCCGGGCCATAGCCGTTAACGTCATCATACAGACGCGGCAGTTCCCCCAGAACCAGTGAAAGGTAGCGGTCAACGGGCCACAGTCCGGTGTTGCTCTCGCTAAATTCCACGCCATCTTTGCCGTTCTGCAGTATCGGCGTAATCCCCGGGTGGCTTATCCACTGCGGCGAAACGGTCTCATCCCGGCAAACGCGGGCAAATGTCGCCATCGTACGGCGCTGCATCGTCGGATCCTGCACCACCAGCACCTGCCCGGTTGCTTGCTGATGCTGTTTCAGCATATTCCAGCTAAAACGCGCGTTCTCACCGCAGTTGGTGGATTGATCCTCAATCCACAGGCGTGACTCGGGGATCTGCCAGAACTGCCGCGCAATGTCGGCAAGAATACTCGCTTCCGCCCGCCCCGTTGCCGGTACGGTATGATAATGCGGATGGTTGCCGATGGCTGCGTATAAAAACGCGGTCGAATGGCCTATACCGCCGCTAATCAGGAGCGGGATTTCGCTCTGCGCGGCGATGCGACAGGCCGCATCTATGGTCGGGATCGCCGCGTTCCCTGCCAGAATAACCGCATCGACGTTCGGAAACTGACGTGTTGCACGCAGGTCGTCCTGCGCCAGCCATTCACCGACGGTATTGATGGCCGCCAGCGTGGCATCCGGCAGGAGGGGAAAATGGGTCTGTTCCAAAATGAACTCCTTCTCTGTATCCCTTCAGGGTAGCGACTACAGTATCTCAACACAACGATGACGTCGGCCGCTCTTTTTCCTTAAACTTTCCCTTCAACATTTGATTAACATGCGTAAATCATATTCACTTGAATTATGATTTACGGCAGACGTAGAATCGCGTCCCCGTTAATTCTTCAATTTTTTCAAAGGTAAACAACGTTATGCGCCTGCCCGAACGCGACCCTTATGCTCCTCGCGAGTGGCAGCCACACGAGAAACCCGCCCTGCTGGGCTCGCCTTCTACGCCGGAGCACAGCACGCCCAAACGGATTGCCTATGGTGTCGTGGGCCTGCTGGTATGCCTGACGGGAGCCCTGGGAAATGCGGTGGTCACCGCCAACCTGCAAAATCTGCAGGGGACCTTCGGCGTCTGGTCTACGGAGATCGCCTGGCTACCGGCAGTCTATGTCATGACCAATATTTCCATAAACCTGCTGCTGGTTAAGTTCCGCCAGCAGTACGGTCTGCGCGCCTTCACGGAAGGTTTTCTGGTGCTCTATGTGCTGGTCACCTTTTTCCACCTGTTCGTTAACGACCTGAGCTCGGCGCTGATGGTCCGCGCCGCGCACGGGATGGTGGCCGCCGCGCTCAGCTCGCTGGGGATTTACTATCAGATCCAGGCCTGGCCGGCGAAGCATCGCCTGAAGGCGTTGACCATTGGCATCACCGGATCGTCGCTCGCTATCCCTCTGGCGCGTCTTTTTTCAACCGAACTGCTGCAGCTGGACGAGTGGCGCGGGCTCTATTTCTTCGAACTGGGGCTGGCGCTGATCTCCCTTGCCTGCGTGATAGCGCTGAAGCTGCCGCCGGGTGACCGGCGCAAGGTCTTCGAGAAGAAAGACTTTATCACCTTCTTTTTAATGGCCCCAGGGATGGCCCTGCTCTGCGCCGTGCTCTCATTAGGCCGTCTTGACTGGTGGTTCGAAGCGCCGTGGATCGGCTGGTCGCTGGCGTTATCCCTGGTGCTGATTGTGGCGGCCATCGTCTTTGAACATAACCGCACCAATCCGCTGCTGAACACCCGCTGGCTGTCGAGCGGCAGCATCGTTCGTCTGGGGCTGATCATGTTGCTGATCCGTATCGTTCTCGCCGAGCAAAACACCGGCGTCATCGGCTGGCTCCAGTATGTAGGGTTACAGAACGAACAGATGACGCATCTGGCGTGGTCCATTTTCGCCGGTATCGTCTGCGGGATAGTGACCAGCTGTCTGACCATCAAGCCCACGAAACTGGCGTGGCCGATAATCACCTCGCTGGCGCTGATGATTATTGCCTCGCTGTTGGACAGCCAGTCCAACAACCTGACACGGCCGGATCAGCTGATGCTAAGCCAGTTCCTGCTGGGCTTTGGCAGCGCCTTCTTCCTGGCGCCCGCTATGCTGGCCGCCATTGGCGGGGTGATCGCCGACCCGCGCAACCTGGTCAGCTTCTCGGTGATGTTTGGCATGAGTCAAAACATAGGCGGCCTGCTGGGTTCCGCCATCCTCGGGACCTTCCAGACCTGGCGTGAGAAGTACCACTCCAGCCTGCTGGCGGACCAGCTCACTACGCTGAATCCTCTGGTCAACGAACGCATTCAGCTTTATACCCAGATGTATAAAAGCCTGATTGGCGACAGCGCGCTGCTGGGAACGCAGGCGATAACGCAGCTGCAAACGGTCACCACGCTGGAGGCGAATATTCTGGCTTACAACGATACTTATCTTCTGACGGCGAGTATCGCTGCCGCCACGCTGGTCTGGATTTTATGGCGCTTGCTGCGCCTGCGCATCACTGCCCGTATGGCGCTTAAGAACGCCACCGGCAACAAATAATTGAAATATTTCTGGAGAGTTTATGAGTCAGCAGGATGCCGCCAAAGAGCAGGCCAACACCCGCAAAAATGTGCGCATTGTTTCCGTTTTCACCGCCGCTGCCATCGGTATTGTCGGCGTGCTGGTGATCCTTTATGCGTGGCAGCTCCCGCCGTTCACCCGCCACGCGCAGTTTACCGACAACGCTTACGTGCGCGGTCAGACGACGTTTATCAGTCCGCAGGTCAACGGTTACATCACTGAGGTGAATGTTCAGGATTTTGTGCAGGTCAAAAAAGGCGACCTGCTGCTGCAGATCGATGACCGTATCTATCGTCAGCGCGTACATCAGGCCGAGGCGCAGCTGGCGATGAAAATTGCCGCGCTGAATAACAACCTGCAGCAGCGTAAAAGCGCTGAGGCCGTTATCGCAAAAAATGATGCCGCGCTGAAAAATGCCCGCGCCCAGAGCCTGAAAACCCAGGCGGATTTGAAGCGAGTGAAAGAGCTGACCACTGACGGCTCGCTTTCCATTCGCGAGCGCGACGCTGCGCTGGCGAGTGCCGCCCAGGGCAGCGCGGATATCGACCAGGCGAAAGCCGCGCTTGAAATGTCGCGTCAGGATCTGCAGACGGTGATTGTGAATCGCGGTGCGCTGGAAGCGGATGTAGAAAATGCCAAAGCGGCGCTGGAGCTGGCGCAGATCGACCTGCAAAACACGCGTATTGTGGCCCCGCGCGACGGCCAGCTTGGTCAGATTGCCGTTCGTCTCGGGGCGTATGTCACCGCCGGGACCCATCTCACCACCCTTGTGCCGCCTCAGCACTGGGTCATCGCCAATATTAAAGAGACCCAGCTCGCGGAACTGCGCGTCGGTCAGCCGGTGAAATTCACCGTCGATGCCCTCAATAACAAAGCGTATCAGGGCCGCGTTGAGAGCATCTCTCCGGCGACCGGCGTTGAATTCAGCGCCATCACGCCGGATAACGCCACCGGGAACTTTGTCAAAATTGCCCAGCGTATTCCGGTGCGCATCGAGGTGCTCGGTAAGCCAGAGGCGTCCGCGCTGCTGCGTCCGGGCATGTCGGTGCAGGTGACCATTGATACGCGGGAGGCGAAGCAATGATCCTTCGCCCGATAGCCGCGCTGGTGGTGGCGGTAATGCTGGCCGGATGCCAGTCCGTCGATGTCAAACCGGCGCAGCCGACGCTGCAAATCCCCACGCAGTGGCGCAGCGTCTCAGGCCCTGCCAGCCCGACGGAGCAGCTCTGGTGGCGCAATTTTCATGACAACAATCTGAACCGCTACGTGGACCAGGCGCTTGGGCATAACAGCGATGTCCTGATCGCCCGCGAACGGATAAACGAGTACCAGGCGCGGGTCTTTGCGGCCGACGGCAGCCTCTTTCCCTCGCTCGACGCTGGAATCACAGGGACGCGCGCCCGTTCGCAATCCGCCGCGACCGGGCTACCGGTTTACGGCACGTTGTACAGAGGGAGCCTGACGGCGAGCTATGACGTTGATATCTGGGGCGTCAACCGCAGTACCTCACGCGCTGCCGAAGCCACGCTGGACGCGCAAAAAGCCGCCGCCGCCGCCGCGGATTTGACCGTCGCCTCGTCCGTTGCATCCGGGTATGTCACTCTGCTCTCGCTTGACGAACAGCTGCGCGTGACCGAGTCCACGCTGAAATCGCGCGAAGAGGCATTTAACCTCGCGAAGCGTCAGTTTGAGACGGGCTATAGCTCGCGCCTGGAGTTGATGCAATCGGATTCCGAACTCCGCTCAACCCGGGCGCAGGTTCCGGTGCTGCAGCACCAGATTGCACAGCAGGAGAATGCCCTGAGCCTGCTGCTGGGAAGCAACCCGGGCGATGTGGCGCGCAGCGAAAGCTTTGCGTCGCTAACGCCGCTGACGCTGCCGTCGCAGCTGCCCTCTACGCTTCTGAACCGCCGGCCGGATATCGCTCAGGCTGAACGACAGCTGGTGGCGGCTGATGCTTCGCTTGCCGCGTCGCGCGCCAGCCTGCTGCCGTCGATCAACCTGACAGCAACCGGATCGATACAGGATCGCACCCTGTCGGGCCTGCTGGACAATCCGCTTCAGCTCTGGAGCGCAGGGGGAAGTATTCTCGCCCCGCTCCTTAACCGCCAGGCGCTCAATGCGCAGGTGGATATCTCTCAGTCCCAGCGTAACCAGGCGCTGTACGCCTATGAGAAAACCGTGCGTAACGCGTTTGCCGAAGTGAACAACAGCCTTGATGCCATTACGCGCTATCAGGAACAGCTGACGGAGCTGCTTGCCCAGCAGGATGTAGCCCAGGAGACCCTGCGCATTGCGCAGAATCGCTATCGCAACGGTTATTCATCCTATCTGGACGTGCTGGATGCACAGCGCACGCTGTTCTCGGTCCAGACCAGCGTCGTGCAGGTGAAAAATAACCTGCTGCTGGCGCAGATTGATTTGTATAAAGCGATGGGCGGCGGCTGGGTTAGTGCCTGAAAACCTGCCCGGTGGCGCTGCGCTTACCGGGCCTACATTTTACCCCGTAGGCCCGGTAAGGCGCAGCCGCCACCCGGCGATTCTCCCTCAGGAGTCAATCTATGCAACAACAGTGGTCTGCAGTAGATAATTTCATGATTTCTTCGCTTATTCCTGAAGATGACGTACTGAGTCAGGTACTGGAAAACAACAAGCGCGCCGGGCTCCCCGAACACGACGTAGCGGCCAATCAGGGGCAGCTGCTGGCGCTGTTCGTGCGCATGACGCAGGCGCGGCGTATTCTCGAGATTGGCACGCTGGGTGCTTACAGCTCCATCTGGATGGCACGCGCCCTCCCGCCGGACGGAAAGCTGATCACGCTTGAGGCCCATCCCACGCATGCCAACGTTGCGCGCCAGAATATCCACCTCGCCGGGCTAAACGAGCGCATTGAACTGATTGAAGGTCCGGCCCTGAACTCTCTTGAGAATTTCGGTGACGTTCCGCCGTTCGACCTGATCTTTATTGATGCCGATAAGCCAAACAATCCAGGCTATCTGGAATGGGCGCTGTACTACTCCCGACCAGGGACGTTGATCATCGGCGATAACGTGGTGCGCGAGGGCGAAGTGATTAACGGGCAAAGCGACGACGCGCGCGTACAGGGCGTGCGTCGGTTTATCGAGATGATTGGGGATAATCCGCGCCTGACCGCCACCGCGCTGCAAACGGTGGGGGTTAAGGGATGGGATGGGTTTACGCTGGCAATTGTGGAACGATAACCAGCCGGGTGGCGGCTACGCCTTACCCGGCCTACATTTTCTTCCGTAGGCCCGGTAAGCGAAGCGCCACCGGGCAAGGGTTTTAAGCGGAAATCTGCTCCATCGCCTGCAATATACGTTTATCCGATATCGGATACGGCGTGCCAAGCTGCTGAGCAAAGAAGCTGACGCGCAGCTCCTCAATCATCCAGCGGATCGCCTGAACGTCTTCATCGTCGCGGCGCGCTGGCGGCAGTTTGTTGAGCCACTGCTGCCACGCCTGCTGCACGCTTTCCACTTTCAGCATCTGCGCGCGATCGCGGTGTGGATCGATAGCCATTTTCTCCAGACGTTTTTCAATTGCCTGCAGATAGCGCAGCGTATCGCCGAGACGGTTGAAACCGTTGCCGGTAACAAAGCCGCGATATACCAGCCCGGCCATCTGCGCCTTCACGTCAGACAGCCCCAGCGCCATGGTCATATCCACGCGCCCTTTCAGGCGCTTGTTGATATTGAACACGGCGGTGAGGATCTGCTCAACCTGTTTGGCAATCTCTACCACGGTGTCGTTCAGCTCCGCGCGCACCTTTTCATGAAGCTGTGCAAAGCCCTCTTCCGTCCAGACCGGGCCGCCCGCCTCGTGGATCAGTTTGTCCACGCCGCAGGAGATACAGTCGTCAATCAGATCCAGCACTTTGCCGTAAGGGTTAAAGTACAGCCCCAGTTTGGCTTTGTTCGGCAGCTTCTCGTGCAGATACTTAATCGGCGACGGGATGTTCAGCAGCAACAGGCGACGCAGCCCGCGCCACATCATCTGCTGCTGTTCCTGCGGGTTATCAAACAGCCTGATCGCCACGCTGTCGCGCTCGTCCACCAGCGCCGGCCAGGCTTTGACTTTATAGTTGCCGCGCTTCTGCTCGTAGCTTTCCGGAAGCTGACCAAAGCTCCAGATATGCAGCCCGCTCTGCTCGATGCCGTCGTCCGCCACCGCAGAGAGCGTCTCCTGGACTTTGCCTTTCAGGGCCTCTTTCAGCTCGCTCAGGGAACGCCCTTCCAGCAGCTTTTTGTTTTTATCGTCCACCACGCGGAAGCTGATTTTCAGGTGATCGGGCACCTGATCCCAGTTCCAGTCATCGCGGTCAATCGTAGTGCCGGTCATGCGGCGGAACTCGCGCTCCAGCGCATCCAGCAGCGGCAGCTCCAGCGGCGTGACGCGGCCTAAAAAGGCTTCCGCATAGTTTGGCGCGGGAACAAAGTTACGGCGCACCGGTTTCGGCAGGGATTTGATCAGCGCTATCACCAGCTCGCGGCGCAGGCCGGGGATCTGCCACTCAAACCCGCTCTCATCCACCTGGTTTAACAGCGGCAGCGGAATGTGGACAGTCACGCCATCCGCGTCAGCACCCGGCTCAAACTGATAGGTTAAACGCAGCTTGAGGTTTCCCTGATGCCAGAAGTTCGGGTAGTCGAGTTTGCTGACCGACTCCGCCCCCTCTTTAATCAGCATGCTCTTTTCAAAGTTGAGCAGGTCCGGCGTCTCTTTGCTGGCCTTCTTCCACCAGCTGTCAAAGTGGCGGGAGGAGATCGCTTCGTGACTGATGCGCTGGTCGTAAAACTCGAACAGCGCTTCATCGTCCACCAGGATGTCGCGACGGCGGGATTTATGCTCAAGCTCTTCCACTTCGGCACGCAGTTTGAGGTTTTCGCGGAAGAACGCGTGACGCGTCTGCCAGTCACCCTCCACCAGCGCATGGCGGATAAACAGCTCGCGGCTGAGCGCCGGATCGATCTGGCTGTAGTTCACCTTACGCGCGGCCACCACCGGCAGGCCGTAAACCGTCACTTTCTCGGTTGCCATCACCGCGCCCTGCGCGCGCTCCCAGTGCGGTTCACTGTACGAGCGCTTCAGCAGATGCTGCGCCACCGGCTCAACCCATTCCGGATCGATACGCGCGGCAATGCGTCCCCACAGGCGGCTGGTTTCCACCAGCTCCGCAACCATGGTCCATTTCGGCGGCTTCTTGAATAAGCCGGAACCAGGGAAGATGGAGAAACGGGCGTTACGCGCGCCGGTATATTCCTGCTTCTCGGCGTCCTTCATCCCAATATGGGACAGCAGGCCAGTCAGGAGTGCGATATGCACTTCACGGTACTCCGCCGGTTCGCTGTTGACCGGGATCCCCAGCTCTTTCACCACCTGGCGGAGCTGGGTGTAGATATCCTGCCACTCGCGCACGCGAAGGTAGTTGAGGAAATCCACGCGGCACTGGCGGCGGAACTGGTTCGATGAGAGCGCTTTCTGCTGCTCGCCAAGATAGTTCCACAGGTTCACGAAGGCGAGGAAATCGGACTCTTTATCGTGGAAGCGACGGTGTTTTTCGTCAGACGCCTGCTGTTTGTCCATCGGACGCTCGCGCGGGTCCTGAATGGAGAGCGCAGACGTAATGATCATCGCCTCGCGCACGCAGCCGTGCTTTTGCGCTTCCAGCACCATGCGCGCCAGGCGCGGGTCGACCGGCAGCTGGCTGAGCTGGCGGCCCAGCGGCGTCAGCTTATAGACCGTCGCCTGCTCGTCGGTGGTAATGGCCCCGAGCTCTTCCAGCAGACGTACGCCGTCCTGAATGTTGCGTTTGTCCGGCGCTTCGACGAACGGAAACGCCGCGATGTCGCCCAGCCCCAGCGCGGTCATCTGCAGGATAACGGACGCCAGGTTGGTGCGCAGAATTTCCGGGTCGGTAAACTCCGGGCGCGACAGGAAATCGTCTTCGGAATAGAGGCGAATACAGATCCCTTCCGACACGCGGCCGCAGCGGCCCTTACGCTGGTTAGCGGACGCCTGGGAGACCGGCTCAATCGGCAGACGCTGGACTTTGGTGCGGTAGCTGTAGCGACTGATGCGCGCCGTGCCCGGATCGATAACGTACTTGATCCCCGGCACGGTGAGCGAGGTTTCCGCCACGTTGGTCGCCAGCACAATGCGACGCCCGCCGTGAGGCTGGAAGACGCGGTTTTGCTCGCTGTTCGACAGACGGGCATACAGCGGCAGAATTTCGGTATGGCGCAGGTCGCGCTTGCTGAGCGCGTCGGCGGTATCGCGAATTTCTCGCTCGCCGCTCATGAAGATCAGAATATCGCCCGCGCTTTCATTACCCAGCTCGTCAACGGCATCAAAAATGGCCTGCAGCTGGTCGCGCTCGGTATCATCCGCCTCTTCCACAATCGGGCGATAGCGCACTTCCACGGGATACGTGCGTCCTGACACCTCGATGATCGGCGCGTTGTTGAAATGCTTCGAGAAGCGTTCCGGGTCGATGGTCGCGGAAGTGATGATGATTTTCAGATCCGGGCGACGCGGCAGCAGCTCTTTCAGGTAGCCGAGCAGGAAGTCGATGTTCAGGCTGCGCTCGTGCGCCTCATCAATGATGATAGTGTCGTACTGCATCAGCAGGCGATCCTGCTGAATCTCCGCCAGCAGAATACCGTCGGTCATCAGCTTGACCATGGTGTTATCGCTGACACGATCGCTGAATCGCACCTTGTAACCGATGCAACCGCCCGGCTCCGTTTGCAGCTCTTCGGCAATACGGTTCGCAACGGTACGCGCCGCCAGACGACGCGGCTGGGTGTGGCCAATTAGCCCTTTGATCCCGCGACCAAGCTCCATACAGATTTTCGGCAGCTGGGTGGTTTTCCCCGAACCGGTTTCACCCGCGACAATCACCACCTGGTGGTCGCGCACGGCCTCGAGGATGTCCTGTTTCTTCTGGCTGACGGGCAGGTTTTCCGGGTAGGTAATCGCCGGACGCGCGGCTTCGCGCAGCACAACTTTCCCTGCCGCCTGCTCAATCTCTTTCGCCATCTCCTGGTAAATGGCCTGTTGAGCATCAGGATTTTTAACCTTCTTCACGCCGTGCAGACGACGGGCGAAGCGCTGTTTATCGCGCAGCGTCAGGGAATCAAGCTGTTGCAGGAGCATCGGGAAGGTTAATTTTTGTTGTTCTGTCATAGCGTTAAAGGGCAGTACACGCCCTGATAAACTCTCTTTTTAATGATTGCTATAGAGTACCACATTGACGCCTTTCGCGCCTTATTCAAAAAATTCGAACATAGGCTTCGATATATTGCGCTATCTCTGTGGCAGGATTGTGAATAGAGTGTCAACAAGCAACGGGGCAACCCCCTTCAATCAAATGCAACAACAGGAATCACCCATGAGCAAAGTATTAGTTTTGAAATCCAGTATTCTGGCAGGGTACTCTCAGTCTGGTCAGCTGTCTGACTACTTCGTTGAACAGTGGCGTGAACAGCATTCTGCTGACGAAATCACCGTGCGTGACCTGGCTGCAAACCCGATTCCTGTGCTGGATGGCGAGCTGGTTGGCGCGCTGCGCCCAAGCGATGCACCACTGTCTCCACGTCAGCAGGAAGCTCTGGCGCTCTCCGACGAGCTGATTGCCGAGCTGCAGGCGCACGACGTTATCGTCATCAACGCCCCAATGTACAACTTCAACATCCCTACCCAGTTGAAGAACTACTTCGACCTGGTAGCCCGCGCTGGCGTAACCTTCCGTTACACCGAGAACGGCCCTGAAGGTCTGGTAAAAGGCAAACGCGCCATCGTGCTGACCAGCCGTGGCGGTATCCATAAAGATACCCCAACCGACCTGGTTGCGCCGTACCTGAGCCTGTTCCTGGGCTTCATCGGTATCACTGACGTGAACTTCGTGTTCGCTGAAGGTATCGCTTACGGTCCGGAAGTGGCGACTAAAGCGCAGACTGACGCGAAAGCCGCCATCGACAGCCTGGTAGCAGCGTAAGATTTCGCCCTCTCACCGCCAGGTGGGAGGGTTTTTCTTTTCCCCCGCATTTCGTTATCATCCGCTCCCACTCTCCAGCCGGGCGGCCTGATGTCTGCGATTATTGATTCTTTTATAGCTCCACCGTGTCACGACGACATTGAGATCCTCTGGCAGGATGAACATCTACTGCTGATCAATAAGCCTTCCGGTCTGCTCAGCCTCTCGGGCAAAAATCCGCAAAACCTCGATTCGGTCCACTATCGTCTGGTCCAGACCTTCCCCGGCTGCACGCTGGTACACCGTCTGGATTTCGGCACGTCCGGGCTGATGGTGGTTGCGCGCAATAAGGCCATCAACGCCGCGCTCTGCCAGCAGTTCAGCCAGCGCAGCGTGGAGAAAGGTTACAGCGCCCTGCTTTGCGGACATGTGGAAAACGATGAGGGAGTAATCGACGCGCCGATTGCCAAAGATCCGGCGCTGTTCCCGCTGATGTCGATCTGCGCCATCAGCGGAAAGCCGGCACGCTCCCGCTACCGGGTGGTGGAACGTTTTTATCAGGGTATGGAACTGCCGTTAACGCGGGTGATGCTTACCCCGGAGACCGGGCGAACCCATCAGCTGCGTATTCACTGCCAGCAGCTGGGGCACCCTATTCTGGGCTGCGATCTGTATGGCGGTCTTGAAGTGCCGGGGGCGGAAGACGCGCCCCGGCTGATGCTGCATGCCAGCGAGTTGAATTTTATTCATCCCGTGAGCGGAGAGCCAGTTAACGCCCGTCACGCCGCCCCGTTCTGAAGCCGATTTACCACATCAAATCGTCCGGGATTTTGAAGTCCGCGTACGGATCGTCTTCGTCCTGCTCTTCCTGGCTGAGCGCGCTGTTCAATACAATGCTGTCGGCATCGCGCTGGGCAATTTTATCGGCAACCACCGCCGGGATAATCGCGTATTCGCTGTCGCCGCTGGCGTTGATGACCAGACGGGCAATCGCCAGACGGCCGTTAATCAGCTGAGCCTGGGTTTGCTTGTCGACCTCGATTTTTTTGATCAGATTACCGTCGGTGAAGTTAAAGGTGATGTTGCCTCTTGAAACGGTGATGCGGTTCATCTCAATGAGCTGCTTCACCTGTGCTTTAAACTCTTTCGCCAGCACGGCCTGCTTCTGCTGCTCGCTCAGCTGCTTGTCACGCTCGATCTGCGCTTTCTTGTTCTCTTCTACCGCTTCCCGAGCTTCACGCGCCTGAACGCGTGATTTCTTTGCCGTGCGCTGAACTTTCGCCGCTTTTTTGCTGCTGACCAGGCCCGCTTTCAGCATCTGCTCTTGTAAGGTGAGTTTTGTCATGATCGTTTCTAAACCGGTTGGAAATTTTGGGGATTATAGCGGGAATTGAACGGAAATAAAAAATCCCTCTCCCCCGCAGCCGGTTAACGACGAGGGCAAAGTGCATATCACAGACATATTGCGAGCTTCGCCCGGCGGCGCTGCGCTTGCACGGGCCTACAAACGACGCTGAACCGTAGGCCGGGTAAGCGCAGCGCCACCCGGCATGAAGGCAGCGACACCTCGAGCATTACACTTCATGAAGTTCGCTCATGTTGCAGTGAAATTAAGTCACTTCCCCTGCGCCGCGGGCTCAGGCATAAATTATGCATTGGTAACCTCTTAGCAACATGAACTTAGGATGCATAACCACGATGAGCAAAGTTTTCACATATACCCTTAAGCGCAGTTGCTTCGATGAGAATTACAACCCGTCAGAAAATACGCGTACAACCACCAACTTTGCCAACCTGGCGCGTGGGGAAAAGCGTCAGGAAAACCTGCGCAACACGCTGGTGATGATCAACAACCGCTTTAACGCCTTAGCGCGCTGGGATAACCCCAACGCCGATCGCTACGCGGTTGAGCTTGAAATCATCTCAGTCGATTTGAATATTGGCGTGGAAAAACCGTTCCCGGCCATCGAGATATTGCAAACGTATATTGTCGACAAAAAAAATAACCAGCGTATTCCAGGTATCGTCGGGAATAACTTCTCGTCTTACGTGCGGGATTACGATTTCAGCGTGCTGCTGCTGGAGCACAACAAGAACCAGCAACGCTTCAGCATTCCGGAAAAATTCGGCGAACTGCACGGCAATATTTTCCGTCACTTTGTGAAGTCACCTGAATACAAAGAGAACTTCAGAAAAGCACCGGTGATCTGTCTGAGCGTTTCCAGCAAAGATACCTATCGCCGCACGGGCAACGAGCACCCCATTCTGGGCATTGAGTATCAACCGGAGGGTGAATCCTTAACGGAACAGTACTTCGCGAAGATGGGCCTGAGCGTGCGCTATTTCATGCCGGAGAACAGCGTGGCGCCTTTCGCGTTCTTCTTTACCGGGGATTTACTGAGTGATTACACCGATCTGGAACTGATCGGTACCATCAGCACGATGGAAACGTTCCAGAAAATCTATCGCCCGGAGATTTATAACGCTAACTCGGCGGCGGGGCTGTGCTATCGACCGGATCTGAACCAGCAGGATCACTCATTAACAAAAATTGTTTATGACCGTGAAGAGCGAAGCCGCCTGGCGATTGAACAGGGTCGATTTACCGAAGAGTACTTCATCAAGCCTTACAAACACATTCTTGAGCAGTGGTCTGATAACTACACGCTTTAATACATCAAAAAAGGTCTTTTATTATGAAAACATTGCTCCCGACTTCTACCGCTGGCAGCCTGCCTAAGCCGACCTGGCTTGCACAACCTGAAACGCTCTGGTCCCCCTGGAAATTACAGGATCGGGAATTACTGGCAGGTAAACAGGATGCGCTGCGCCTGTCCCTGGATGAGCAGATCCGTGCGGGTATCGATATCGTCAGCGACGGGGAACAGACCCGCCAGCATTTCGTCACGACGTTTATTGAACACCTGAGCGGCGTTGATTTTGAGAACCGCCAGACGGTGCGCATTCGTAACCGCTATGACGCCAGCGTGCCGACCGTGGTCTCTGCCGTCGCAAGGCAGAAACCGGTCTTCGTGGACGATGCAAAATACTTACGCCAGCTCACGGATAAGCCGATCAAATGGGCACTGCCGGGCCCGATGACCATGATCGACACCCTTTACGACGCGCACTATAAAAGCCGCGAAAAGCTGGCCTGGGAGTTCGCCAAAATCCTCAATCAGGAAGCGCGTGAGTTAGAGGCCGCAGGTGTCGATATTATCCAGTTTGATGAACCGGCGTTTAACGTCTTTTTTGACGAGGTCAACGACTGGGGCATCGCCGCGCTGGAGCGCGCCATCGAAGGGCTGAAATGCGAAACCGCGGTACACATCTGCTACGGATACGGCATCAAGGCCAATACAGACTGGAAAAAGACGCTCGGCTCAGAGTGGCGACAGTACGAAGAGGCCTTCCCTAAGCTGCAGACCTCTAACATCGACATCATCTCCCTGGAGTGCCATAACTCCCGCGTGCCGATGGATCTGCTGGAGCTGATCCGCGGTAAAAAAGTGATGGTCGGCGCGATCGACGTGGCAACGAACACCGTTGAAACGCCGGAAGAAGTGGCCGATACGCTGCGTAAAGCGCTGCAGTTTGTCGATGCCGACAAGCTTTATCCGTCAACTAACTGCGGCATGGCTCCACTTTCTCGTCAGGTTGCCAACGGCAAGCTGAAAGCGCTCAGCGCCGGTGCAGAGATTATCCGCAAAGAGCTCGGCGCGTAATCCTTTACGTTTGCCAGTAAAGCGGCGTACCAAAGCGCTCGACGTAATAATCAATCACCGCCCTGACGTTCAGGGGCGGATGTCGGGCATCTGGATAGATCGCCGCGATAGCCTGCTGTTCCGTATTAATGGCGCACTCCAGCGCGGGCAGGAGCGGAATCAGCTCGCCGCGCTGGAGCTGCTCGCTCACCAGCCAGTCTGGAAACAAAACAATACCCATCCCGCCCAGCGCCGCTGCCAGTAACGCTTCCGCATTATTCGAAGTCATCAATGGCGTAACGGGATAGTGTGTCCACGCCTCGCCCGCCCTGCGCAACAGCCAGCGGTTAGGCCCAGACGATCCGCGATAGACAAGACAGTGATGACGGTTCAGATCGTCCGGCCCTTCAGGTGCACCGTACTTACGCACATACTCTGGCGACGCGGCCAGGTGATACACCTGCTGCCCGAACACCCGCGCGTGAAAAGAGGAGTCCGTCAGCACGCCAATCCGGAAGATAACGTCGGCGGCATCGCGGTGCGGGTCGATAAAATCATCGGTCAACGTCAGCTCTACGCTGAGGCGAGGATAACGTTCCGACAGGCCGGGAAGTCCGGGGGCAATGTGCTTCTGGCCGAAAAACACCGGTCCGTTAATGCGGATTGCACCGGACGGCTCCACCGCACGCGCGTCCAGCTCTCGTCGCGCCTCTTCCAGGTTTTCCGTCATCGAACGGGCATAGCGAATAAAAAGATGACCGCTTTCCGTGGGGATGACGGCCCGCGTGTTGCGGTAGAAAAGCTGCTGCCCGAGCGCGTCCTCAAGCTGGTGGATCACGCGCGATATCTGCGAGGCCGATATTCCCTGCCGCCGCGCCACGACGGAGAAGTTCTGTGCTTCATACACGTCAATAAAGATCAGCAGCGCGCGGATGTTGATATTGCTGGCGTCAACCATTGATGCATATCCTGCAAAGGTGTTTCCAGCATTATGGCATTTTTCTCACTGAGCTACCGACGTAATCTTCTTCGCCTGAAAACGGAGGAAGAAGAATGCAGTTTGTTTTGATTTTACTGGTGATTGCCGGCGGGATGGGTCTTTCCGTCGAGGCGGGGTTGCTGGGGCCGCTGGGCAGCGAAGTTGGGGATTTATGGGCCACGTTCAGCATCTTCGGCGTGGGTGCCGCGCTGACGTTTCTGCTGATGCTATTTTTTAGCCCGCGAAACAGCCCGTCATTTTTTTCACAGCCGTCATGGCAACTGCTCGGCGGCGTGCTTGGCCCTGTTTACGTGGTCATTCTGACCGTGGCGACACCCGCCATCGGCATCGCCCTGACGATGATTGGCATTCTGGCCGGTCAGGTCTTTAAAAGCCTGATCATTGACCACTATGGTCTGCTGGGTACACCGCACAGGAGGATAAACGCGAAGCGCATTATCGCACTGGGATTCATCATTGCGGCACTGGTTCTGGTCGCACAGGGGTAACGTATGACACTGATTATGATTCTTCTGGCCGTTTGCGGCGGCGCGACGCTGAGCATTCAGGCCGCAATCAACGGACAGCTTGGCAGCAACGTCGGCGTTTTTAAAAGCGCGTTCCTGACGTTTTCCGTCGGTGCCCTGGTAACCGCCCTGCTCATTTTCTTCTTTGAGCCTAAGCAGACTGTCACTCTGCTGGACGTGCCGAAATGGCAGCTCCTCGGTGCGATGTTTGGCGTGCCCTATATCGTGATAATGGTGCTCGCGGTGCAGCGTATCGGCACCGCCGTCGCCACGGTAGCGGTCATCTTTGGTCAGCTCACCATGAGCATGCTGATTGATAACTTTGGCTGTCTGGGGAATACGGCCATTCCCTTTTCGATGAGCCGCCTGGGCGCGGTGGTCTGTCTGGGTATTGCCCTGTACTTCATCTACTCCAGCAGCAAAACCGGGAGCCTCCGCGACTAAACTCACGTCTTACGGGTAAAGAACAGCGTCACCGTGGCGACGGTGACGCCAAATTTCTTCATCTCGGTTTTATTAAACAGATGGGTCTCATCCTGCAGGTACATCCAGTCGTCAAACTTCAGTAGCCAGGTGCTCCCGTTGGCTTTTACGTTCATGCTGTAATGCCAGTTAAAGGCGTTGCCCGCTGCCTGCCCCGTGGCAACCCCTTCAATATCCCCCGCCGTTCCCTCGTAGCGATCGTTCCCCACGCGACGGATATGCCATACCCGCTGCTGCTTCTCGCCGTCGTCGTAGACAAAGTGTTCATTGAGCGTCAGCGTATCGCCGATAACGTCCCCGGCAATCTCAACGTGGAAGCGACGGATTTGCTTCCCGCTACGATCCTGCACCATCCCCCACGCTTCGGTTTTGCCCTGGAAATAGTGGAAGATATCCAGTCGCGGCTGCTGCTGGCGATACTCGGCCACCTCCGTGCTACAGCCCGCCAGCAGCATCGTGAATGCCAGCGCCATCATCAGGATACGTTTCATTTTTGGCCTCCGATTAACTGCTGGCGCAGCTCAGGATATTGCGTGCGAGGATCGAGCCAGATGGCCAGAAAACGGGTGCTGAACGCTTCCGACTGGCGTGGTCCGAGTGGAATAAAGGATGTTTGCGCCGCTGACGCGCGGTACCAGAACTGCCCCTGCTTATCGTTGAGAACAAACGCCAGCTGCGAGCCCGCTCGGACATCCGGCCACAGCGACTGGAGCATCCGCAGCCAGGCTTCGCTTTGCGGTTCCTGGGCCAGGATCCCCTGAGCCTGCCACTGGTCGCGGGTCGCCTCGACCAGTTCATCGCGATCGATGTCGCGCGCATAGGTGATAATCAGCGCCTGATTCGGGTTCTCCCGGCTGTAACGGCCATCCGGAGTGCGCAGCTGGGAGGTATAGACGGTGAAAGGTCCCCAGGTGAGCGTGGCGTCGCCCACCTTACGCCAGGCCAGCCAGTCGGCCGCCTGGGCTGCGGGGGTGACGATCGTTAACCAAAGCAGCAGAACCGCAGCTCTCATTTTTGTCTCCCCATCAGCAGGTGGAAAAACAGCATCAACACCAGCCACCCCGGCGCCATCCAGCTGACGACGATAAAGGTCGGCTCCAGAAACGTGATAGCGCCCAGGCGCTCGCCGAACAGGTAAGCCACCGGCCCCCCAAGCGCGGCCAGCAGGGTCAGCAGCCAGCCGGGCAACGTTGTAGTGCGCGTCAGCTGTGTCCAGACCGTGGCAAACATCAGCCACAATGCCACCATCCATAACGGCATCAGGGACTCACCCGTGAAGGCAATGAGCCCGGTCAGGGCCCAGAGCGCATCCAGCATGCTGCCCGCCGCCGCCAGCCCAATGGCGTAAAACCGGTATGCTGGCGGTAACAGCAGGCACGCCAGGACCGCCAGCGCGAGCCAGATAATCAGGCCTTGCTCGCGAAAGAGCACCACCAGCGCCCAGTAAAGATCGAACGCGACGGCCAGCAGGAAGACCTGAAGGTAACGCCTCATACGCGCTCGGCGGTGAGCTGCACCACGCTAATGGTGCGGGCGTTAAACCCGGCTTCGCAGTAGCCAAAGTAATACAGCCACATCCGGCGGAACCGTTCATCGAAGCCAAGCTTTTCAATCTCCTGCCAGGCATGGACAAAGCGCTGCCGCCAGTGGGCCAGCGTGCGGGCGTAGTCCGGCCCCATGTCGAAGAGATTGCGCACCACGAAGTCGGTGTGGCGCGTCATCAGCTCATTCATTGCGGTAATGCTCGGCAAAAAACCGCCGGGGAAAATGTAGCGCTGGATAAAATCGACGCTTTTGCTGTAGTCGCGATAGCGCTGATCCTGAATGGTGATGGCCTGAATCGCCATGCGTCCTCCCGGACGCAGCCGCGCCTGGCAGGTGCGAAAGAACACCGGCAGATAGCGCAGCCCCACGGCCTCAATCATCTCTATTGAGACCAGCTTGTCGTACTGACCGGTGAGATCGCGATAGTCGCAGAGCAGCACCTCAACCCGATCCTGCAGCCCGGCGCGGGCGATCCGCTCTGTCGCCCAGACGTATTGCTCCTGTGAAAGCGTGGTGGTGGTCACCCGGCAGCCATAATGGCGGGCGGCGTATTCCGCCATCGCGCCCCAGCCGGTGCCAATTTCCAGCAGGTGGTCACCCGGGCGCAGCGCCAGCTGTTCGCACAGACGCGCCATTTTGGCCTGCTGAGCCGCCGTGAGATCCTGCTCGTCAGCGGTAAACAGCGCGCTGGAGTAGAGCAGCTCCTTATCCAGAAAATGGCTATAAAAGGTGTTGCCCAAATCGTAATGGGCCGCAATATTTTCCCGCGCCTGCACGCGAGAGTTGCGCCGCGTCCAGTGGCGTAACCGTTCAAGCGGCCTGCCGAGCAGATGGAATCCTTTTTCCAGACGGCCAAGTACCTCGCCGTTGAGCGCCAGCAGTTCCAGAAGCGGCGTGAGATGCGAGGTTTCCCATTCGCCGTCTATCCAGGCTTCTGCCGCGGCAAGGCTCCCGCCCGTTAAGACACGCCAGTAGACGCCGGGCGTGAGGATCTGCACGTCGGCATGCAGCGCGGAGGATGTCTCGCCAAAATGAAAGGTCTGCGCCCCTTCCCGCAGCGTGAGCGAGCCGCCGCGGATGCCGCTTAACAGCCTGAAAAGCAGCCAGCGCGCGATGCGGACGTTGCGCGGGATATCGGGTTCTAGCGCAAAGACGGGATCGGTCATGAGCGTTCACTCCTGCTGACGGGATGGTTATACAGCGGCACGCGCTTGAGCCACAGGCGCAGCGCCTGCCAGTAAATGGCGAAAACGGTTTTCAGGGTCATCAGCGGGATGCGCAGCAGCAGCGAGCGCAGCGCCGGACGGGTCAGAGGCGCCCGGCGCAGCGCCAGCGTGGCGTCAAACACCTTCGCTTCCTGGTGATTTTCAATGTGCATATGCAGGGTGTTATCCGGGTTGTTGAAGCGCCAGTGGTAAATCATGTCCATCGGGTTGAAGGGGGAAACGTGAAACGCTTTTTCCGTGGGCTGCGCATCCTGCCCGTTGACGGCATAGTAATGACGTTCATTCCACGGCGTGTTGCGGACCTCAGCCAGCACCCAGCGCAGGATTCCCTTCCCGTCATAGCAGTAGTAAAAGTTGACCGGATTAAAATGCAGCCCGAAATAGCGCAGCTGCGTCAGGAGCATAACCCGCCCGTCCGGACGTTCGCCGGTCAGGCTCTCCAGCCTGCTCAGCACGTTCTCCTTAAGCGGCGTGCCGAGGGGATAGTCCGCATCATGGAACGAGGCGGCGGCAAAGCGATTGCGCCGCACGCCGACGGAGGCCAGCTGCGGCAGTTCATCCAGATCCAGCCAGGCCATAAAGACGCTGTAGCTAAATTCATGGGTTTTCGGCTGAAGGCGACGGTGGCGTAACACGCCGTGATAGAGGCAGCTGTTCATGTCAGTTCCCCTCTCCGGCCGCTATCGCATTGACCACGTCCAGCGCGCTGCGCACGCCATCTTCATGAAAACCGTTGTACCACCAGGCACCGCAGAACCAGCTCCGCCGCTGGCCGTTGATCTCGCCGCGGCGCGCCTGCGCCTGCCAGCTTTGCGGGTTAAACAGCGGATGTTCATAAACAAAGCGTTGCCAGACGAAGCGTTCGTCCACCGGCGTGTCCGGATTGAGGGTGACGCAGAACAGCGGACTGCCCGCAGGCAGCCCCTGCAGGATGTTCATGTTGTAAGTGACGCAGGCGCTGGCCTGCTCCCGATCGCTGAGGCGGTAGTTCCAGCTGGCCCACGCCCGCTGGCGCACCGGCAGCCAGCGCGGATCGCTGTGCAACACCACCTCGTTGCGCTGCCAGCCGATATCGCCCAGCACCTCGCGTTCTGCCTGCGTCGGATTGTCAAGCATGGCCAGCGCCTGGGCCGAGTGGCAGGCAAAAATCACCTGTTCGAAGGTATGGGTGGCGTCGTCAAACAGGAGAGTGACGCCATCCGCATGGCGTTTCACACGCTGAACCGGCGCGTTCAGGTGTAGCGTCAGACGGTCACCCAGTTTGTCCAGCATCGCGCGGATATACTCCCGCGAACCGCCCGGGACGACGTACCACTGCGGGCGATGGGTGATATCCAGCAGGCCGTGATGGTGAAAGAAGCGTAAAAAGAGCGGCAGCGGGAAACGCTTCATCTCCTGCAGCGAGGATGACCAGATGGCGGCCCCCATCGGCAGAATATAGTGTCGCGCGAAAAACGGCGTGAAGCCGTGCTGCTGCAGAAACGTCTGCAGCGTGGCGTTGGGGTCAACTTCGGCGTCCAGCGCCGCTTTCGCCAGACGATTGAAGCGAACAATCTCGCCCAGCAGCCGCCAGAATGTCGGATTCACCAGGTTTCGACGCTGGGCAAACAGCGATGTCAGGGTGTGCCCGTTGTACTCAAGCCCCGTCGCCGGGTTGTGCACCGAAAAGCTCATCTGCGTTTTTTGCCCGCTGATGCCCAGCTCGCTGAGCAGGCCCATAAAGCGCGGATAGGTGCGATCGTTGTAGACGATAAACCCGGTATCGATCGCATATGTGCCCTGCGGCGTCGTCACGTCAACCGTTGCGGTATGGCCGCCGGGCGTAGCTCCCGCTTCAAACAGGGTCACCTGGTGGTGCCCGGCCAGCCGCCAGGCGCAGGTCAGCCCGGCGATGCCGCCGCCGATAATCGCAATCTTCATGAACGCACCATCCTGCGCAGCAGCGCGCGCTGCAAAAACGCGGGTAGCCTGGAGAGCAGCCGCAAAATGAAGCCAAACCCGGCGGGAAACGCGATATGCATTTTCCCTGCCGCCAGCCCGGTCCGGATCGCCTTCACCGCCTCGTCAACGTTCACCCTGCCCGGCATGGCAAAATCGTTTTTCCGCGTCAGCGGCGTGTCAACAAAGCCCGGCGAGACAACCGTGACGGTAATCCCTTTTGGCTCCCAGTCCAGGCGCAGGCTCTCGGCAAACCAGCTCAGCGCCGCCTTGGACGCGCCGTAGGCCTCCGCGCGGGGAAAAGGCAGCCAGTGGGCCATCGAACTCACCAGGACCACGCGGTTGCCCGCAACCAGCTGCGGCTGTAGCGCCTCAAGGCAATTCACCGGACCGAGGAAATTTGTTGCCATCACCCGCTCCACCAGCGCCGCGTCCACCACGCCCTGTTCGAGGTATTCGCAGGTCCCGGCGCAGAGAATTATCAGATCGGCGTAGCTGCCGGTCAGGGCCTGGCGACAGGCATCCCTGTCCGTCATATCGAACAGGCGAACGGTGAGATTGGGGCAGGTTTGATGCAGTGCTTCCAGGCGCGCAGGATCTCGCCCGCAGGCAATCACATGGTAGCCGTCAGCGGAATAGGATTTCGCCAGACCGGCACCGATGCCCGAGCTTGCGCCAGTAATCAGCACCGTCTTCATGATTTCACCCTCCGCTTAACGCCCCGTACCGCCCAGCCAAGCAGAGGAAGGTGTTCGTAAATCATCTCTCCCGCATCGTAGTAGTCGCGCTGGCGTGTGATGAGATCGTTTTCCGTCTCCACCACGGAACACCCCGGCAGATCGAGCGCTTCTCCCCCGGCAATGCGCGGGTGCGACCAGTGCATCACCCAGGTCACAACAAAACGGCTTTCGCTGCACAACGGCGGATCGATGGTAAAACGGCAATGCTCAACGTTGGCCAGCAGATGGATGAAGTAGCGCTGAAGCGCGAAAATCCCGTCATGCTCGCCAAACGGATCGATAAGCGTGGCATTTGAATGATAAAGCCCCATCAGCGCAGACGGCGGCTGGCTATCCAGTGCGGCGTAGTACTCAACAAACCGACTCACGACAGAGGGCAAAGTGCTCATGGGTCACATCCTGGCTGTAAACAACGTGGCGTAATCGCATAATTAAAACTTACACAATTAACGTTATTTGTCCAAGTTTGTAGTGATCTATTTTTTATTTTAGATATATATCAATAAGTTGATAACAAATCAAAAAATGGGTTTTGTGGACGGGGTAAGGTGTCGCCGTCAGTCGGCTTTAACTTTCAGGTTATCCTTAAGGCAAACTCACCGGACATCTACCAGGCTTATCCTTTTTAATTCATAAGGATGCCTGACATGAAACGCTTCTTTCTCTCGCTTTTCTCCAGCCCCGAATCTTTGCTCCAGGTAATGAGCCAGCAGGAAATGATTGAAGCCGTCGAAGATGGCGATCGCATCATCATCGACCAGGACGGGAACGCCTCGGTGAACTACAAAAGCAACGAGGTGCGGCAGGATTTTCTGCGTCACGTCGACACGCTGAAGAGGGCCTGATATGGGAACGGCGATATTTATGGTGCTGATGGTATGCGGGTACTGGTACACCAGCCGCGACCTGTCGACCCGCTTTAAAATCAAGCGGTCCTTCGGCTGGGATGTCTATTTTCTGGTTGCGCTGTATGGCTGTATTTTCGTTCTGCAGGGCGTGATTGCCACGGGGCTGCTCTGGTTGCTGCTGCTCGCCCTGTCCGCCGCCAACAACGCTTTCCACTTTGCCTCACCGAAATATACCGACTGGCAAATCGATTTTATGAACTGGAGTTTTTTAGGCATTCAGGCACCGGTGGTGGTTATGCTGGCGTTTGCCATCCTGTTTTGCCTCTACCGCTCTAACTGGGCGGGCAGCGCCAGGCTGGACGGTGAAAGCCGGAAAAAGCTCTACAAACGCCTTGCCCAGTCGAGCGGGATAGAACAACTGCTGTACCAGTGTATGGAGCAAGGCGAGCTGGCGCAGGTCACGCTCCGGTCGAGGCGGATATACATCGGCATGATCCACACCGCGACGCTGGAATATGAAAAAACGGCCAATATTGTGCTGATCCCGATGTTAAGCGGGTACAGAGATGAAAAGACAATGGATCTGCGCATCGAGAATAATTACAGCAGGTGGTATGCGGAGCATGACATTACGCTCGACTCGGAACCCCGCAGCGCAATGTCATTCCGCAAGGTGATTTTACTCAATCAGATTGAGAGCCTGTCATTGTTCGACCCCGCCAGCGCCAGTGCGCTGTCGCTGGCACAGCGGGATGCGCGCGCTTTTTTTAAAGAGACATCCCCATAATCCTGAGTATGCTCTGCTGAGAAGCGGTTTCGAAAAGCACGTTCTTAAGGCAGAGCATGCCCTGCTTTTGGTAGAAGCGGTACGCTCCCGCGTTCTGCTCAAGCACTTCCAGCCAGAGATAGTCTTTCCCTCTGTTCCGGGCCATGTCGATGATTTCGTTGAACATGACCTGACCATAATTCTTGCCGGTCTCAGCAGGATCAAGGTAGAGCTTGTTCAGAAGCACACCCTGCTTATCCGTTTCTGGAATCATGGCCTCCCAGGTCACTTTCATGAACCCCACGGGCCGATCGGTCTCGGCAACATACCAGGAAACAGCGTTATCTTTTAGGCTCTGTTCAAGTACAGAAAGCGCGTACTCACCGTGCAGAAAATCCTTCATCTCTGCGTCTGACACCCACAGATGCTGAAAATGGGCGGGGTAAATGCGATATCCCAGCTCGCTTAAAAGCGTTGAATCGGCCCCGGTGGCCTGTCGAATTCGAAGAGACATGGAGGGTATCCTTACTAACCCGCTTTACGTGTGATGCCGCGCGAAACGAGAAAGCCAAAAAACAGTTAAATTCTTGCGACATATATTATTGTGGTGAACGACGTTAAGTACAGCCGCGTGTTATGGTTCTCGCTCTGACACACCAAAACGGGTGGGTGAACATTCTTATCAGATCGCGTTAGTCTGGCTGTGATGAATGGAAGATCGGGTTACGGTTATCGCCTTTTTCCTGGGCGGCACTGTTTCGTATACTTTGGCTCTGCGGCCTGTCTGGCGAGGCAGAGTGCGTTAACAGCGCAAAAAAGCGTGCCGCTAAGGCGGCCGAGATCCTCATGACGGCGGCTAAGGGCTCCGACGGTCCCGTCCTGCTCATGGGGCACGGGATCATGAACCGGTTTATTGCAAAAGCGCTGATGGCATCCGGCTGGAAAGAAGAGACTCGCCCGGGTAAGGGGTACTGGGGCGCGGGGGTTTACAGTCTGTAATAGACTGTCGCGTATTCCAGCCATTTAACATGATGCAACGCCCCGGCTGCGCTTATTTTCCAGTTAACCTTTCCAGACCCGGTGCTAACGACGTGATGACCGTACTGGTATCTATGCCCATTTGCGCATGAATAATTGCGCCGTCAATGAGCAACATGATTTCGCTGACGACGCGCTCATCAGCGATCTTCGTCAGCGATGCAATAATTTTCTTTGTTTCACATTTATGATTTCGGCAAATCTCTTTTATTTCGCTTTCAATATCTTCCGATTTTGCCTCTGCGCTGGCATTAATAAACGCGCAGCCGTGAAACTCGGGCGAAACAAACCATTCGTAAAGCGTTGCAGATAACGCATCAGAAGGTATTTCACCTTCCTCAAGATGTCGACGCAGCGTGGACTCAAACCAGCCAATCCATATTTCATGCCGATACTGTAAATAAGCGAGAATAAGTAAACTTTTACTCGGGAAATGGCGATAAAAAGTCACCTTTGTCACTTTCGACGCTTTAATCAGCGTATCCACGCCCGTCGCCCTGAAGCCTGTGGAATAAAACAGATCGTGCGCCGTCAGTAATATCTTATCTCTGACGCTGATTTTTGTATCGTTGCCTGCGGATTCTGTTTTCACTTTTTTATAACCTCAAAACGGATGTTGACAGCGTTATTTTACAGGCATAGATTAGCGCAAGTAGACAGACCTGTCTACATCATAACACGCTGAGGTAATCGCAATGAACACACGTCCTCCTTTACCGCCCTTCACACGTGAAAGCGCCATCGAAAAAGTCAGACTGGCAGAAGATGGCTGGAACAGTCGCGACCCGGCGAAAGTCGCGCTGGCCTATACGCTGGATACCCAATGGCGCAACCGCGCGGAGTTCGCCACCAACCGTGAAGAAGCGCAGGCGTTTCTGGAGCGTAAATGGAAAAAAGAGCTGGATTATCGTCTGATTAAAGAGCTCTGGGCGTTTACGGATAACCGCATCGCCGTTCGCTATGCCTATGAATGGCATGATGATTCTGGCAACTGGTTCCGCTCGTACGGCAATGAAAACTGGGAGTTCGAACCGGACGGATTAATGAAGCGCCGTTTTGCCTGCGTAAACGATATGCCGATAAAAGCCGCTGAGCGACTGTTCCACTGGCCGCTGGGCAGACGCCCGGACGATCACCCCTCTCTGAGCGATCTGGGGTTATAGGATTTACGCATCACTCCGGGTTACCCGGAGTGATGAAGTTACAGTGCGCCCAGCTGTTTCATCAGCGTCAGGTTATCCTCAATATGCCAGTTAGCCGCAATTTTACCTTCACGAATGTCGTAAATATCCGTGGCGATAAAATCTATTTTCTGCCCCTTCCCCTTCAGCTTGCCGAATGTTCCGCTGAACGTGCCGTAAAAATGCAAATGGGAGACCACGCGATTACCTGAAATAATCATTTGCTCAACCTCGCAGCGTAAATCAGGCACGGCGGCACGAAAGGCCCGCGAGGCTAAAATAGCGCCTTCCGGCCCCTGCTTACGACCTTCCGGGGGCGTTTTATCAATAAAGTTCACCGCCAGGGCATCACGCGCCAGGGATTCATCCCCCGTGTTCCAGAACGTTGCATATTCTCTGGCAACAGATTCATTCGCAGTTAATTGCGCCTGGGGCAGGCTTTTATCCATAATAAGCTGATGAGGTTTTAGCCATTCTGCCTGCGCCGAATACGCGGCACCCGACAGTCCAACAAAAACAAGCGCCGCGAGAGCGGAACGAAAATATGTCGACCCGCTGCCGGACGCGCCGCCGATAATTAAGGTCTTACGGTTCATAATGTTTCTTCCTGCAGGTTATATAAGGGGTAGTCGGTATATCCCGTCGCGGTGCCGCCAAACAGCGTGGCGGGATCGCGCACCTGTGCCAGAGGCAACCGGTGCGCCAGTCGGAGGGGTAAATCCGGGTTAGCAATAAATGGTCGTCCGAACGCAATCAAATCGGCATAGCCCGCGGCAAGGATGTTTTCCGCTTTTTCACGATCGTAGTTACCCGCGACGATAAGGGTTCCGCTAAAGGTCTCGCGAAGTGACTGGCGGAAATGTTCAGGTACCTGCGGCGCATCGTCCCAGTCGGCTTCCGCCAGGTGGATGTACGCGATCCCTTTTTGTTCACACCAGGCCGCAAGAGCGAGTATGGCTTCCGTCACCTGCGGATCGTTCATCCCGCGCTGGGTAATAAACGGCGAAAGACGGATGCCCGTACGCTCGCGACCAATGGCCTCAGCAATGGCGCTCAATACCTCCTGGGCAAAGCGGATCCGGTTGGCAAGCGTGCCACCGTACTCATCCGTGCGTATGTTGGATGTTTGACGCAGGAACTGGTCGATCAAATAGCCGTTTCCACCGTGAACCTCCACGCCATCAAACCCGGCCTGAACGGCATTCAGGGCGGCCTGGCGATAGTCCGCAACGATAGAGTGAATGTCCTTGCGCGAGAGGGTTCTCGGCTGTGGGCAGTCAACCATCTGGCCCTCTCCCTTTTCATTCACCACCCATACCTGCGCGTCCGGCGCCAGCGCTGACGGGGCAACGGGCTGACCGTCCTGATGAAAACTGGCGTGCGACATCCGCCCTACGTGCCAGAGCTGAGAAAAAATGACCCCGCCCGCCTGATGCACGGCGCCCGTGGTGAGCTGCCATCCTGAAACCTGCTCCGGCGTATGCATGCCGGGTGTCCATGAATAACCCTGCCCCTGAGGCGAGATCTGCGTGGCTTCCGTGATGATTAATCCCGCGCTGGCCCGCTGCCGGTAATACTCCGCCATCAGCGCGGAGGGAATATTTCCCGGCTGAAGGGAACGCGCGCGGGTCATCGGTGCCATGACGATACGATTTTTCAGGTCCAGCGGACCCAACCTGTAGCGTTCAAAAAGTGAGGTAGGTTTCATGTTTCATCCCCTGTGGTTTGTATGAAATCACTTTACAGACGGTATCTGGTTTTGATAATTACGCTAAAAACAGATGCACTTTTCGGAAAACATGAATAATGGGCAAGCTCGAAGACATGGCATTACTGGTTGAAATTGCCGAGGCCGGTGGCCTTTCCGCTGCCGGACGACGCCTGTCGCTTTCCCCTGCCACCATGACGGCCAGGCTGAAGGCAATTGAAGAGCGTTACCAGACCCGCCTGTTTCATCGCTCAACGCGGTCCATCACGCTGACCCGCGCCGGAGAAGAGTTTTACCATGCTGCGCTGCGCGTGCTGGAAGAAGTGCATCATGCCGAGTCGTTACTGACGCAAAAAGAAGGCGTTCTCAGCGGCAACATTCGCCTTTCTGCACCCTCTGACTTTGGCAGGCAGTATCTGAGCCCTGCCGTCGTTGAATTTTCCCGCATCCATCCTGACGTGAAATTTTTCATCTCGTTAAGAGAGCACGTTGAGGACCTGGTCGCTAACCGGCTGGATATGAGCGTACGCTTCGGTAACCTGCCGGACAGCAGTCTTGTCGTCAGAAATATCCGCCCGAATCATCGGGTGCTGGTTGCCTCCGGGCAATATCTTAACGACCGTGGCATCCCCTCCACGTTTGCAGATTTAGCCCATCACCGGTGCCTGGCGCTTGAGTCGCAGGGCGTGGTAATGAACGAATGGCGCTTTGAAACCGAGGGCGAGGAAACGGTTGTTCGCGTGGATCCTGCCATGGTGTGCGACGACGGCGCGCTGCTTCGTCAGTGGGCCCTCAGCGGGGCCGGTATCGCGGGGAAATCCTGGTGGGACGTCAAAGACGATGTTGAGACCGGAAGACTCACGGTGCTGTTTGCCGACAGCTTCACCGGCTTTAGCCGATACGATCGCAAAGATGTCGGTCTGCAGTTTGTTTACCCGCAGCGCAAGCTGCAGCCGCTTCAGGTCACTGCGTTTAGCCAGTTTTTTCTCGACTGGCTAAAAAAACATTAACATCAAAAACAGTGATACACTCGCCCGATGCAATTCATTATCCCGTCTGAACGGCTTATGACTACAAATATTGCTTTTTTCGATTTCGATGGAACGATAACTTTTTCCGATACCTTCACCCCGTTTATTTACCGTTCTGTGGATGAAAAAACGCTGCGGCGTGGAAAGCTACGCCTTCTTCCCTATATCCTCGCCTATAAAATGGGCGCGTTATCGGGATCGGTTTTACGAAAAAAAGTGGTAAGAATAGCGTTAGCTGGCAAGTCTGAAGCTGAATTAAAAAATGCAGGTCTTTTCTACAGTAAAACAGAAATTCCATCCCTGTTGCGGGAGGATGCCATGAACAAAATCAACTGGCATAAATCTCAAGGGGATACGGTGGTAGTTGTCTCAGCCTCGCTTGATTTATACCTTAAACCCTGGTGTGAGCAGAATGGGTTGGAACTTTTATGCAGTGAAGTGGCCTTTTCAGGGGGGAAAGCCACCGGAAACTACAAACAAGGCGACTGTAGCGCTCGCTTAAAAAAAACGAAGATAATTGATAATTATGATTTATCTTCCTATAAAGTCGTCTATGCCTATGGCGATACAAAAGAAGATTTAGACATGCTCTCTCTTGCCTCGATAAAATTTTATCAGTGGAAAGAAATGGTCTGAATCTTCCGCGTCATATCAAACAAACATTCAATTAATGCAGCTGCAGTTAATTTGTCACCAAAATAAGAGATAGCGCGCATTTCGGTGACAACCTCAGGTTTACCCTATGAGCGGTTTTCAGGAGGAACAAAATATGAAAAAGCTTCTGATATGTTGTTTGTTCGGTAACACCGCAAACTCTCTCGCCAAAAAAATGCAGTCCCTGGCAGAACAAGAAGGCTATCCACTGATGATTAGCGCCGTTGGGCTGGATAACTTCGCCAGTGTTTCCCCCGCTTTCGACGGTTTTCTTATCGCGCCGCACATTCAATACAAACTCGATGAGATAAACGACATCGTGGGAAATTCGCGTTCAATTGCCATCATTGAGAGCCTTCCCTACGCGTCTCTGGACGCGAGGAAAGTGTTGAATTTCGTGAAGGAGCAGATGCCTGAACTGGCTGCCTGACAGACAAGGCCGCATCGCTATTGCGGCCTCCACTCACCTGCCGATCAAAACTCGTCTATACAAGGCTGGCCAACCTTATTAATAGCGTTGATTAGCCTGGCTCTGAGTTCAATTAACGCCGTTTCTTTCTCTTCAAGCTGCTGCAATTTGCGGCGCAGAGAGGTTTGCTTTTGCTCAGAGGTAAATTTATCGTCGACCCAGACAGCTAAAACCTCTGATATTTCAGCTAAAGTAAAGCCCAGCATTTTGGCATGTTTGATCATGTTCAAACGCTGTAAATCGACGGCGGAATAGACTTTGTAGTTATTGCTGCGATTGGGTTGTGGGATATTCTCTAACAACCCCTGCCTTTCATAGTAACGGACCGTCTCTTTCGATAATCCCGTTTTCGTACACAGTTCGCCAATTCGCATTGCGTCGTCCTTATCTTGTAAAAATCACGCTTGACCGTGTACCTAAGTGCACGGTTTATCCTGTGATGCACAAATTAGGGAAACGGGATTTAAGGTATGAACTCTTTTGATTATACAGGAAAAACAGCGCTGATTACCGGGGCATCTTCGGGAATAGGTCGTGATTTCGCCAGACAACTCGCCGCTCGCGGCGTGGCATTGATCCTGATAGCCCGCTCAGAGCAAAAGCTTCAGGCGCTTGCCGCTGAGTTAGTCAGAAAGCATGGCGTTTCCGTTACGGTTATCGTGCAGGACTTAGTGAAATCAGAAGCCATCCCCCACATTGCAGAACGGCTTGAAACCTTAAGGCGTTTCCCCGACATTCTGATCAATTGCGCCGGGTTCGCCACCTATGGGCCATTCGAAGAGCTGTCAATCGACAGGCAGCGTGATGAGATCAACGTGAATTGCCTGGCCCCTGTGGAACTCACTCACACCATGCTGCCGGGAATGCTGCAGAAAGGCTCCGGGGTGATTATTAATGTTGCCTCTACTGCCGCGATGCAGCCTGACCCTTATATGGCGATTTATGGCGCAACTAAAGCATTCCTGCTCTCGTTTTCAAACGCGCTGTGGGGAGAATACCGCTCAAAGGGTATTCGCGTGTTGGCGCTTTGTCCCGGTGCCACAGATACGGCTTTTTTTGATGTAGTGAACGCTGAGGAAGCCTCAGTAGGTAAAAGAATGCCCGCGGACAAAGTGGTCACTCTGGCGTTAGAGGCCGTGGACACTAACCGTAGCTACGTAATTACCGGATGCGGCAACTGGCTTCTGGGCCAGCTACACCGCTTCGTGACGCGCAGGCGTCTGGTGCTCATCGTCGAAAAAATATTGCGCCCACGATCGGCTTAAGCAAAATATTGACGTTTCAGTGCAAGGGAATTGCGCTGAAACCCTCACAATTCGCAGACAGATAGATGCCATAGTACGCGAAAAACAGTGATACACTTACCCCACCTGGTTGATCGTCCCGTCTGAACCGCTCATGACGAAAACGCATGTAACCAAAATACGAAATGGTCACTCGTTGTCAATCCTGGCCCGTCACGCTAAGCTTAAATAATGACTAAAAATATGAACGCCCCATCAACACGTGGTCCCCTTGACCACTCTGTCAGAGAGCAAATCGTCGAAGCGGCTTTTGAGCACTTCGGTCACTATGGCTATGAAAAAACCACCGTAGCCGAACTGGCTAAATCCATCGGTTTTTCAAAGTCCTATATTTATAAGTTTTTCGATTCCAAACAAGCAATTGGTGAAGTGATCTGCGCTAACCGCCTGGAGCTGATCATGGCGGCCGTGCTTGCCGCCATCAATGATGCGCCGTCAGCAAGCGAGAAATTACGCCGTCTTTTCAAAGCGCTCACCGAGGCAGGAAGCGAGCTGTTTTTCCACGATCGTAAGCTTTACGACATTGCCGCCGTTGCCGCACGCGACCAGTGGCCTTCGACAGAGCGATATGCAGAAAGCCTGATGAAGCTGATTGAGAGCATCATTATCGAAGGCAGGCAGGCGGGCGAGTTCGAGAGAAAAACGCCGCTGGATGAGGTCACTCAGGCCATCCACATGGTGATGTGTCCTTACATTAATCCCGTACAGCTGCAGTACAACCTCGAAACGGCCCCGGCGGCAGCGGTGCTGCTCTCTTCACTGATTTTAAGAAGCCTGGCCCCCTAATTTGTGACCATTGACATTATTGGTCACTAGTCAGAGAATGCGGATATCGTCCTGTTACGTCTATAAGGTATCCCATGCTCAGGCTCACTTCAGCCCACGTTGCCGCTTGTCTCCTGCCGTTTGCCCTGGTGGCGTGCGGCGATAATTCCGCGAGTGACGATCCGCGCACTCAGCCACCGCTTGTCAGATCCACCTCCGTCGAACTTGCGAACCATACCGCCCGCTCCTTTACGGGCGTGGTGGTCGCCAGAACGCAAAGCGATTTGGGTTTCAGGGTTCAGGGAAAAATCCTCGAACGCCTGGTTGATACCGGGCAGACCGTCAAACAAGGCCAGCCGTTGCTGCGCCTCGACCCGGTTGACCTCAAATTACAGGCCCAGGCACAGCAGCGCACGGTGGATGCAGCCCAGGCGCGTGCGAAAAAAGCGTCCAGCGATGAGGCGCGTTATCGCGGCCTTGTGGCATCCGGTGCCGTATCTGCCTCGGAGTATGACCAGATCAAAGCGGCGGCCGATACGGCCAGGGCCGAGCTCAGCGCTGCCCGCGCGCAGGCCAACGTGGCGCAAAACGCAACCGGCTATGCCGTACTGCTGGCGGATTCAGACGGCGTGGTGATGGAGACGCTCGCCGAACCGGGCCAGGTCGTCAGCGCCGGGCAGGTGGTGATCCGGCTCGCCAGAGCAGGACAGCGCGAAGCGCTGGTGCAGTTCCCGGAGACCTTGCGCCCTGCCGTCGGCAGCGCAGCGCAGGCCACACTGTATGGCAATGAAAAACACCCGGTCACCGCAACGCTGCGCCAGCTTTCTGATTCAGCCGACGCCACCACCCGCACCTTTGAAGCACGATACGTCCTGGAAGGCGCGCTGGCCAACGCGCCGCTGGGAGCCACCGTCACGCTGAACATTGAAGACACGAAAGCGCAGGGTCAGATCATGCAGGTCCCGCTGGCCTCGCTCTACGATGCGGGCAAAGGCCCCGGCGTCTGGCGTATTTCTGCTCCGCCGGCAAAGGTCGCATGGACGCCCGTCAACGTGCTGAGCGTGGGTGAAGCTGCGGCGCAGGTCACGGGTGGCGTAAAGCCCGGCGAGAAGATTGTTGCGTTAGGCGCACATCTTCTGCACGAGGGTGAAGTCGTCAGGCTTGCTGGACAACGCAATGCCGCCCATGCGGAGAACACGCCATGAGCGGAAGCCGCTTTAACCTGTCAGCGCTTGCCGTTCGCGAGCGTTCAGTCACGCTGTTTCTGATCGTTCTCGTGACGATTGCCGGTATTTACGCCTTTTTTGGGCTCGGACGCGCGGAAGATCCGCCCTTCACCGTCAAGCAAATGACGGTGATTACCGTCTGGCCGGGTGCCACCGCGCAGGAAATCCAGGATCAGGTTGCCGAACCGCTGGAAAAGCGCCTGCAGGAACTCAAATGGTATGACCGTACGGAAACCTATACCCGTCCCGGCATGGCCTTTATCACCCTGTCATTGCAGGACAAAACGCCGCCCGCAGAGGTGCAGGAAGAGTTCTACCAGGCGCGAAAGAAGCTTGGAGACGAGTCCCAGCGCCTCCCGGCGGGCGTCATCGGCCCGATGATGAATGACGAATTCGCGGATGTCACCTTTGCCCTTTTTGCCCTCAAAGCGAAAGGCGAACCCCAGCGGCAGCTGGTACGTGATGCCGAAGGCCTGCGCCAGCAGCTTCTGCACGTTCCTGGCGTGAAAAAAGTGAACATTATCGGTGAACAGGCCGAACGGATTTATATCTCCTTCTCGCACGATCGTCTGGCGACGATGGGGCTCTCGCAGCAGGATATTTTCAATGCGCTCAATAGCCAGAATGCGTTGACCGCCGCGGGCGCCATTGAGACCCGGGGCGCGCAGATCTTCATCCGCCTGGACGGTGCTTTCGATGAACTGCAGAAGATCCGCGATACGCCATTCGTTGCTCAGGGAAAAACGCTCAAGCTCTCCGATGTGGCGACGGTTGAACGCGGCTACGAAGATCCGCCCACGATGCTGATACGCAATCAGCATGAGCCCGCCCTTCTGCTGGGCATCGTGATGCGCGAAGGCTGGAACGGCCTGTCGCTGGGTAAAGCGCTGGATGCGGAAACGGCGAAAATTAACGATAACCTGCCTCTCGGCATGACCCTGACCAAAGTCACCGATCAGTCCGTGAATATCCGCTCGTCGGTCGATGAGTTTATGATCAAATTCTTCGTTGCCCTGCTTGTGGTCATGGTGGTCTGTTTTGTCAGTATGGGCTGGCGCGTGGGCGTGGTGGTGGCAGCGGCGGTCCCGCTGACGCTGGCGGTCGTCTTCGTGGTGATGGAGGCCGCGGGGATAAATTTTGACCGCGTCACGCTGGGCTCCCTGATCCTCGCCCTCGGCTTACTGGTGGATGATGCCATTATCGCCATCGAAATGATGGTGGTGAAGATGGAGGAAGGTTACGACAGAATCAAAGCCTCAGCCTACGCCTGGAGCCATACCGCCGCGCCCATGCTGGCAGGTACCCTGGTGACGGCCATCGGCTTTATGCCGAATGGTTTTGCCCAGTCGACCGCCGGGGAATACACCAGCAATATGTTCTGGATTGTCGGCCTCGCCCTGATTGCGTCGTGGTTTGTCGCCGTGGTGTTCACGCCTTATCTGGGTGTGAAGATCCTGCCGAACATTCCAAAAGTGGAAGGTGGTCATGCCGCCATCTATAACACGCCCCGATACAACCGTTTTCGCCAGCTGCTTGGCCGCGTTATCGCCAGAAAATGGCGGGTGGCCGGTTCAGTGGTCGCCATTTTCATTCTGGCCGTCCTCGGCATGGGGCTGGTGAAAAAACAATTTTTCCCGACCTCCGATCGCCCGGAAGTGTTGGTTGAAGTTCAGATGCCCTACGGCACGTCGATTGCCCAGACCAGCGCCGCCACCGCAAAAATAGAAGCATGGCTGAGCAAGCAGCCGGAGGCCAAAATCGTTACCGCCTATATTGGTCAGGGTTCACCCCGTTTTTATCTGGCAATGGCCCCCGAGCTGCCCGACCCTTCATTTGCGAAAATCGTGATCCTGACGGACAGCGAGACGTCGCGCGAGGCGCTCAAGTTCAGGCTCAGGGAGGCTGTCGCCAGCGGCCTTGCGCCCGAAGCGCGTGTGAGGGTGACGCAGCTGGTGTTTGGCCCGTACTCTCCCTTCCCGGTTGCCTGGCGCGTTTCAGGGCCGGATGTCGAAAACGTGCGTGACATCGCTGATAAGGTAAAAGCCGTGCTCCAGGCCAGCCCGATGATGCGAACCGTCAACACCGACTGGGGGTCACGCGTGCCCGTATTACATTTCACCCTCGATCAAAACCGCCTGCAGGCCACCGGCTTAACCTCCAGCGCCGTCGCCCAGCAGCTCCAGTTCCTGTTATCAGGCGTGCCAATTACCTCCGTACGGGAAGATATTCGTTCGGTAGAGGTGATTGGCCGTGCGGCGGGTGATATCCGTCTTGACCCGGCAAAAATCGAGGGCTTCACCCTCGTGGGTAATGCGGGACAGCGTGTTCCGCTGTCTCAGATCGGCAAAATTGAGATCGGCATGGAAGACCCACTCCTGCGCCGTCGCGATCGCACCCCCACGATTACCGTGCGGGGCGATATCGCCGACAATCTTCAGCCGCCGGACGTGTCGACCGCCATCATGAAACAGCTCCAGCCGATTGTTGATGCTCTGCCGGCCGGCTACCGTATCGACATGGCAGGTTCTATTGAGGAATCGGGTAAAGCCACGCAGGCCATGTTACCGCTGTTCCCGATCATGATTGCCCTGACGCTATTGATCATCATTTTGCAGGTGCGTTCACTTTCGGCGATGGTGATGGTGTTTCTTACCGCTCCGCTGGGGTTGATTGGCGTAGTGCCTACCCTGCTGCTTTTCAATCAGCCGTTTGGCATCAACGCCCTGGTGGGCTTAATCGCTCTGTCAGGCATTCTTATGCGCAATACGCTGATTCTGATCGGTCAAATCGATCATAACCAGAAGGACGGCCTCGATCCGTTCCAGGCGGTAGTCGAAGCAACGGTCCAGCGGGCACGCCCGGTATTACTGACCGCAATGGCCGCCGTGCTGGCGTTCATTCCCCTGACGCATTCCGTATTCTGGGGAACGCTGGCCTGGACGCTGATCGGCGGAACGTTAGGTGGGACGATCATTACGCTCGTCTTCCTGCCCGCGATGTATGCGATCTGGTTCCGGATCCGCCCTGTAGAACAACGCGTGCAGCAACGTACGGAAAACGTGTAAACTACCATCAGTAGATAATTGATTTGAGGAAAGCATGGTTGTTAAGCGCTTAAGAAAAGAGGACCGCCGCGTGCAGCTGCTGGAGGTTGCGCGTGGAATTGTCCGCCAGCAAGGCACGGAGGCACTGACGCTGGGCTATCTGGCTGAACGGGCCAACGTGACAAAGCCCATTCCCTACGACCACTTTGGCGATCGCGAAGGGTTGCTGATGGCGCTGTACCAGGATTATAGCGATCGGCAACTGGCGAAATTCCGTGAGACGCTGGCGGTAGACAGCAAAACGCTGGAAAAGACGATCCGCTTTTTCAGCGCTGCCTATATTGATTGCGCGATTTCCGCTGGCCCGGAAACCGGGCCGATCGCCGCGGCGCTGTCCGGATCCCACGCGCTGCAGACGTTCCGGGAGGCATGCGTGGCCGAGTGTGCCGACTGTCTGCGCACCGCGCTTTCTCCTTTTATCGTGCTGAAAGGTGTCCAGGGGGAAGCGGTGCTGACGGCCATCATTGGTGCGGCAGACGCGCTCAGTACCGCCGCGGGTAACGGCGTGCTCGCCCGAAATGTTGCGGAAGATATGCTCAGCGGCGCGATGTCCGGCGTGCTGGAAACCTACGCGAATAGCACAAAATGATCGTAGCAGGCGGATTGACACACAAGTTACCAATAGTAATATAGGTGTCAATCCTACCCCTGTTGAGGTTGCTATGTCTGCTACAAATGTCATCAAGAATGCGCTGATCGTGACGGCTCACCCTGTCGATAATTCGTTATCCCATTCACTGGCAAATCGCATTGCCGGACAGCTTCGCGAGCAAGGTACGCAGGTCGAGATTGCTGACCTGCATGCCGAAGGCTTTAATCCGGCAATGTCTCGCCCCGATCTGGATTTGTATCACGGTGATGCCAGCGCGCTTCCCGACGATATTCAGCGCGAGCAGCAGCGCGTTGATCGTGCGGACAAGCTGGTATTTGTCTTCCCGGTGTACTGGTGGTCTGTTCCCGGTCTGCTGAAAGGCTGGTTCGATCGCGTGCTGACGCTGAACTGGGCGTACAAGGTGGCAGAAGATGGCCGGATTGTCGGTAACTTACGTGACGTTCCCGTTCACCTTATCGCGACTGCTGGCACCGATGTTAGCGGGTTCGATAAGCATGGTTATTCAACGGCGATTCAGACGCAGATCGTCGAGGGCGTCTTCGGCTTCTGCGGTTTGAAGAACGTCACGCTCGATATTCTCTATCAGGCCGATACGGCGACGCCTGCTCAGGTTGAGGATTTCCTGCGGGGCCTGGACAGTATTAAATAATAACGGCCAGCACATTTCAGAAAATCCGGGTGATCCTTTTTTTTCGGCACTGAAGAAAGTGCAACGCTAATGGCGCACCTACCCAAGTTAGTGTATTGAAGAAAATATTTCACCCGCGATATAACTGAATGGACTTTTTCGCCGATCGCGAAATAAATAAGCAAAGGTCTTTATATGTATCAGTCAGTTCAGCCAACAACCACTCTCACCACCACCGGCACCTTCGGCGGCGTGAGCGTATCTGTAGCGAACAACTAACAAACAGATCCTCATCCCCCGCCAATCTGGACGGGGAAATGTATCTCCGTTCATCACCTTCTGAATGGAGAAAGAAAATGGTTTCATCTGACAATGCTCTCTTAGTTATCGACATGCAGCAGGGACTCTTCAATGGCCCGGTTTCCCCCTGTTCCGCCGATACCGTTCTGGCAAATATCCGTTTATTAATAGCCAAAGCGCGTCACGCGCAGGTGCCCGTCTTTTTTGCCCGCCATACCGGGCCTGATAACTCTCCGTTTTCAGAGAAGAGTCCGTTAACAAGCCTGGTACCCGAACTGGAGGTGAAGCGTGAGGTGGATGTTGTTTTTACAAAGCGCTATCCCAGCTGTTTTCGGGATACCGTATTGCAGCGTGAACTTAATCAGAGAGGCATCAAACAGCTGGTCATTGCCGGGATGAAGACAGAGTTTTGTGTCGATACCACTTGTCGGATTGCACCGGAACTGGGTTTCAGGACGGTATTGATTTCAGATGCGCATACTACAATGGATAATGAATATTTATCTGCCAATGACATCATTACTCATCACAACAGCACGCTGGCAGGTCCATTCGTGACGTTGTCGACTGCCAGTGACTGGCATTTTAATACGGTCAGTTGAGTCAGCGGATCTTGTCTATCTTGCCCGGCTCGCCTTTCCGCGCGCCGGGCACAAGACAGAATCCCTACAGGGAAAAACCACCGTCACCCACTTGCGCCTGAGCGTACCATTTCATCAGCTCCGCGGTGCCGGGCGCGTTTTCAGCCGGTGACCACGGGGCGGTATCGTGTTCAGCTACGGGCTGATAACCACCGTGTTTCACCTCAAAAATGACGCCGCCTTTATCAAGGGACAGCACGGCATGCCAGGTACCTGCGTCCATCTCCAGTACTTTACACTCTTCACCTAACACAACGCGCTGGGTCACGGTACCGTTGTCATCAAAATTCAGCACCAGAAAGCGGCCGCTAAGCGCGGTCAGCAGTTCAAACGTGTGCGGGTGACGATGGGGGCGAACATAGGTACCGGGCTCCATGGCAATGGCCAGACGCTGCACCGGGTCGCTCAGTTCAGGATGTAAATTACGATGCGCGCGTAAGCGAGGAGAATTTGCGGCCTGCTCGCTCTGTTGCTGCAGGTCACTGAAAGTAATTTGTTTCATATACACCTTTGTGAATGGGGTCAGACGACGGCAACCCGCTTGCCGCAGGACGTTATACCATCCGCAACAGTCACTGAGCCATGGCATTTGTGAAACAAATCGCTGCAGGGAGATATTACGCAAGGCCGATGTCCAAAGCGCCACTTTTCGCGGCGACAGAGCACCCAACATTGAGTAAAACTCACATTGATGCTCACTATTTATCGTTTTTCAAACATAGCCGCCATGAAATATCATCCTTTTAAACCTGCTTGATTAGTGAAGATAAAAAACATCGACATACAAACGATAAATAATACCGCGCGCATATGGAGCACCTATGACACTCGATATTCTATTTCATGTAATGAAAATTTTTCCGCCACATAAAAACAGTACCAATGAAAATATACATGAGTTTATAAAGCTTCTTTCAGCAGAAAAGGAAAGTTCAGAAGTGCTGTCACCCTTTATCCATCGACTGCATCTCCTGGCTTTCGCTCAGGGTAACCCGGGTAACGCCGAGGAACTGCTCGCAGCGCATTTACCAAAAGATGAGGGGAACCTCCCGCTGCTTGACTTCGCGGGCTGGCCCCAGGTGCGTTACGCTGCGTCAGGCGAAGTGCAGACGCCTGAATCAGAGGATTATTTCCGTAAAATGACCTCGGCTGCCAATCTGTTACGTTCTGCGCTGATCGATGCCGAACACGAACAGGGGACGCCTGCGCTTTATATTCTGGATAAATTACTCAACCTGAACAGCGCGCTGCCGGAAAGATATAAGAAAATGGCCAATATTCCCTACGCATAAATAGACTCCACAGGCAGGATATTCCGAAAGGAATATCCTGCACTTAAAGAGTATTAAAATCGTTTTTCATCGTCATCCAGATAAACAATGTCCAGAGAAGGAACAACCGGCGTATGGAAATTAAGCCAGGTCAGCAGGCATTCAATGCTCTGTGTTCTGAGCGAATTTTTCGGCCAGACAATATAGTAGCCGTCGCCCGTCGCGATAGCTTCCCTGAAAGGCAGCGCGAGCAGTCCACCCTCAAGCGCCTCACGGGTAAGACAAAGATCGGCCATCGCGACGCCATGGCCGTTCATGGCGGCCAGGCTTCCCTGCTCCAGGGTGTCGAACACTATTCCTCCACTCACGTCGAGCCCGGGGAATAACCCCGTTCTTTTCAGCCAGCGCCTCCAGTCCCGTCGGTCCCGTGAGGGATGGATAAGATCGCACTGTGGAAGCTGATGCCGGGCAGATTCAAGCAATAACGGGGTACAGACCGGAATGAGCCATTCGCTGAAAAGCAACCGGCTTTCTGTTGACTCACCAAAATAGCCATTACCGAGGAGGATCGCACAATCGTAAGGCTCACGGCTGAAGTCAACCGTGTCGAAGTCCATCCAGACGCTGGCAATTTCCACTTTGGGTTTTGCATGGTTATCGCGAAAGGTTTTCAGAACATGAAGAAGCCACTTCATCGTCAGGGAGCTGGGTGCTTTAAGGCGCAAAAGGTGGTTTTCACTTTTGAATGCGCGACAGGCCCACTCGATGCTGGTGAAACTCTCGCTAAGTTGCCCGGCCAGAACGCGTCCGGCGTCACTGACCTCGACTCTCGGGCCCTGCCGTTTAAAAAGCTCACAGTCGAACCACATTTCAAGCGTCCGGACATGCCTGCTGACCGCCCCCGGCGTGATATTGAGCGCTTCAGCAGCCTTGCTGAAGGAGTTCAGCCGTGCGGCAACTTCAAAAGCGCGCAGGGCATACAGTGGAGGTAAGGACATAATTTCCCTTTCAGTGAGGTTTATTCATGTAGTGGTTTTTTTATCTGCACTCAGCGGTTTATCCACCTCGTCCTCGGGCGGAAACGTCAGCAGTAACTCTCTGAGCAGGGATTCCAGCTGCGCGCGTTGTGCATCAGACAAGTTTCGCAGCAGCGCATTCTGCGTTTGGGTATGAACGAGTAGCGCCTGTTCGATACGCTCCAGCCCGAGTGACGTCAGACTTACGAGAGTGCTGCGCTTGTCATCGGGATCGGCAATTCGCCGGATAAGCCCTTGTTGTTCAAGATGCGTTAGCCGGTTCGTCATCGCCCCTGAGGTGATCAGCAGCGATTTATACAGCTGCGTTGGCGAAAGACAGTACGGTGCTCCGGCGCGACGCAGCGTGGCCAGCACGTCAAATTCGCCCTCGCGAAAGCCAAACGGCGCCATGGCCTGCGCGCGTTTTTTACCCAGGTGCTTCATTAGCCTGAGTATTCGGCCAAAGATTCTCATCGACGAGGCGTCCAGCTCAGGCATGGCGCTGCTCCACTGGTCGACGACGAAGTCTACATGGTCTTTCATTTTCACCCCTGATGGCATGGGAATTTATCGTGTTGTGCGGTACATCTTACACAAAAATACATTTTATCTTAACGTTAAGATAAATGCTCGCGGTGATTTGCCCGGGCCATTCATAGCCGAAAAGGATCTCATGTTGAAACGCACGTCTCCAATACTCTTTGCCGTTATCGCTTTTATCGTCGGGTTGAACCTGCGCCCCATTCTGGCGTCTGTCGGACCGCTGTTTTCCGTGCTACAGCGCGAAGCGGGACTGACGGCCACACAATTCAGCCTGCTGACCACCCTACCGGTCGCGATGATGGGCCTGGCCGCCTTGTGCGGACCCTGGCTGTTAGCCAGAGTGGGTGCCGTCCGGGGGATTATGATCGGACTTTTCATCCTGCTGGTGGCCTGTTTATTACGCGGTTTGAGTGCCTCGCTGGTGAGCCTGATGGGCACCGCGTTACTGGGTGGGGCCAGCATCGGCACGATCCAGGCGTTAATGCCTGCCCTGATAAAAAAAGAGTATTCGCAAACGGCCAGCACGGTCATGTCGCTGTTCAGCACCGGCATTATGGCCGGTGCTGCAGTAGCCGCCGCCAGCGCCGAGCCGTTGTTTTCGTGGCTAACGCTAAAACCGGCGCTGGCCATGGCAGGCCTGTTAGCACTGCTTGCGCTGATGCTATGGCTGACCCTGGTGACGCGTTCGCAAAGTGAAAATACGGCCCGCGAAACCGTTACGCTCTCCTCCTCCCGGACAGGGTTACTGCTGCTCTTTTTCGGCGTAGGGACGGGAGCCTACACGCTGGTATTAGCCTGGCTGCCGCCGCTCTATATTCAGGCGGGATGGTCCGCACGCAGCAGCGGCTATATGCTGGCCTGGCTGACGTTAACCGAGGTGGTCGCAGGGTTTGTCGTCTCCGCGCTTATCGGTAAATTCCCCGACCGCCGTGCTCCGCTGATTACGGTCCTGTTGCTGCTGCTGGCGGGATTACTGTGTCTGGTCTTTGCACCGGGCACCACGCCGGTATTATCAACACTGCTGCTTGGCACAGGTATCGGTGCCCTCTTCCCGCTGTCGCTCATTGTCACCTTCGATCATGCACGAACGCCCGCGCAGGCCGGGAAGCTACTGTCTAAAGTTCAGGGAGGTGGATATATGATTGCCGCGCTGATGCCGTTAATTGCGGGGATCGTTCGCGACAGCGCTGTCTCACTGACCAGCGCATGGCTGGTCATGAGTGCGGGTGTTATCCTGCTGATCGTCATCGCGTTGAAATTTAAACCCGTCGGGGAAGCGCAGGTACGGTGAATGCGGTACCCGATCTGAGAGTCGTACTATAAATTCTGGAGTTTCAGCCAATTAAGGAGTGGATATGTCGCAGACGTTACCGGGAATTGATGTCTTATTTATCGCCGGCTTCGGGCCCATTTCACAAAGCACCGACGCCAGCACCGCGTTTTATGTCCATACACTCGGTTTACCGCTGAAGCCCATGGAGGGTAACAGCGACTATCTGCTCGCTGAAGAGGGTCAGCTGGAGGGCGTGAAGCATTTTGCCGTCTGGCCGCTTTCACAGGCGGCAACCTCCTGTTTTGGTGAAGCGCAGTGGCCCTCTGAGCACCCGATACCGCAGGGATGGATTGAATGCGAGGTGCAGGAACTTGATTCGGCTACCCGCATTCTGAGTGAAAAAGGCTATCGCCTGCTGGTGGCCAACCGCACCGAACCCTGGGGCCAGACCGTTACTCGCCTGCTCAGCCCGGAAGGCCTGCTGACCGGCCTGACGATCACGCCGTGGCTGCGCGGGTAAACGGAATTTATTGTGGCGCCGGTTACAGTAAATCAACTGACTGTTATTTCGCATTGAGCCAGTAATGATTTAAATATTCGCGGCCGCCTCCTTCGGGCGGCCCAAAGTTAAATATCACTCCTTACGTCAAATTATAAAAAATTACCAAAACTGGCAGTTGATTCTTATTTGTATGACTTTTAATATTTCCCTGCAACTCATTGATTAATTTGTTTTAGGGAAATAAAAATGACAAGAAATATTGTTGCGGGAATGATGATGGCCGCGTTTTCAGGGGCAGTATATGCAGGTACCTCACAAGTCACACCGGATTTTTCACCGGAAAGTTTAACGGTTTCAGCCTCTGCCGGGATGCTGAGCGGAAAATCCCATGAGATGGTTTATGACGAAGTCACAGGAAGAAAAATTAGCCAGCTGGACTGGAAAATAAAAAATGTCGCTATTCTGAAAGGCGATATTTCCTGGGATGCATACTCATTTTTGACACTGAACGCCCGCGGCTGGACGTCCCTGGCATCAGGCTCAGGTCATATGGATGACTATGACTGGATGAATGCAAAACAATCCTCCTGGACAGACCATTCAAGCCATCCTTCGACCAACGTTAACTATGCCAATGAATACGATCTCAACGTAAAAGGCTGGATCTTCCAGGGCGATAACTATAAAGCGGGCGTAACCGCTGGTTATCAGGAAACCCGCTTCAGCTGGACGGCGACCGGGGGTTCTTACAATTACGATAACGGCGCCTATCAGGGGAACTTCCCGGCAGGCGAACGCGGTATTGGTTATAGCCAGCGTTTCTCCATGCCGTATATTGGCCTTGCAGGACAGTACCGCTTTAATGACTTTGAATTTAATGCCCTGTTTAAATTCAGTGACTGGGTCCGTGCGCATGATAACGACGAGCACTACATGCGCGATTTAACCTTCCGCGAGAAGACAACGGATTCCCGTTATTATGGCGCATCCGTTGATGCCGGATATTATGTGACGCCGCACGCCAAAGTTTTTGCTGAATTTACCTATAGCAGTTACGAAGAAGGTAAAGGCGGTACGCAGATTATTGATACCAATACTGGCGAATCCGGCTCTATTGGCGGGGACGCTGCGGGTATTTCTAACCATAACTATACCATTACCGCGGGTCTGCAATATCGCTTCTAATTCAGGCGTTAAAGCAGACCAGGCCCCTTACGGGGCCTGAGATTGATAGCAAACCCCGCCATCAATATTTTAACCGTCTTTTTTGCCGGGTGGCGCTGCGCTTACCCGGCCTACATTTCACACCGGGCGAAACTCACAAATCGCATTTTGTCAGCAGTCTGAAATTTAGGTTTCGGGTAGATCGATGATAACCAGTGTGCCAAAGCTGCCGATTTCCACGGTATGAGGAACGCCCGCTTTAGCTATATAAAGCTCGCCCGAGCTTACAGAGATTTTTTTGCCGTTAACACTCAGTTCCAGACGTCCGTCAATGACCAGTAACCCCTCGTCATACTCATGCACCTCTTCAGTGACTGAGCGCTCATCCATTCGTAAAATTTTGAGATTTGCTTCCCCAACGCGGCCTAATACGTGAGAGCGCCAGGCCTCATTTAATGCATTTGCTTCAGTCTTAAGGTCATAAAGCGACATAAGGTCGTTCCCTTTGATATTCGTATGGTGCATTTATGCCATATAAATTTTCTTTCGCTATATAACAAATAGGGGAAAACAAGTCGAAAAACAGACTAAAGAAAGGCCATCAGGGCTGCTAAAAACAAAGAAACTTAGCTTTCCAGGGCCGCAAGGATCGCAGACTCCATGTTCTCGGGCCTGGTCATCGGTGCAAAGCGCTTGAGAGGTTCCCCGTTGCGTCCGATCAGGAACTTCGTAAAGTTCCACTTAATTCTCCCGCCCAGCACGCCGGGCAATTCGTTTTTCAGATAACGAAACAGCGGGTGCGCTGAGGCTCCATTTACCTCTACTTTCTCGAACATTGGGAAACTGACGCCGTAGTTGATGTAACAGGTCTTTGAGATATCATCGGCACCGCCGGGTTCCTGCTTACCAAACTGGTTGCAGGGGAAGCCAAGCACCACCAGTCCTTGAGCCGCGTATTTCTTGTATAGCGCTTCAAGCCCGGCGTACTGAGGCGTGAAGCCGCACTGGCTTGCCGTATTCACGATCAAAACCACTTTACCCGCGTAGTCGGCCATAGAGATTGGTCGGCCATCCAGGCTGGTCGCTGTAAGTTGGTAAAAATGAGTCATACTGGCATCCTCAAAACAGAACCTGTTCTAATTCGACGATTGTTTCTAACGTTGGCCTGTTAGTGATTATGATCCCTTAGAAAAACAGTGAGTACATCCTTAGGCGGGGTAATTCCCGTTTCGGAAAGCATCCAGCCCACTGCACCACGATGATATGAGCCATGAAATAAGACATGATTAAGCATATCCATCGCTTTCATCTCTCCGAATCCGCCATCGACAAAACGAAATTTTATCGTTTCCTGGAAATCAGCGGCATTCATTGCTCCTGCGTGTTGTATATACCAGTCAGCGCATTCAGACATCTTTAAAAGAAGTTCGTCTGATGATGGAGTTTCTGGCGTATTTAACGCTGTGTACTGGTGGTTTTGACCAGTAATGTTTGCTCTGAAAATCATATCCACAACATATATATGGTTCATAAGCCTGAGCATCAGATGGTGCTTCTTAGCATTCTCCAGGATATCGACCTTCTGCATTGCCCGTAGTGTTTCGGCGTCTGCCCAGCGTTTGAACTTAAATAACGTGACAATCGTGTCTGCGTTCATTTATCCCTCCAGATTAATTCAAAATTATCATATCAGTTCAGGCCTGATATTCCAGAACTTCACGGGATGGGGCTGACGCGTTCCTTGATAATAATTAAGCGTTGCGACGTCAGGCTGATTGAGAAAAAACCACCCTGGTTGCACCAGGTCTGGGTGCTCTGCTGCCGGTTTCAGAAATGGCTTACACGGTGCTGAAAGTTTGTGGTGCCGCCTACCTAAGCTGGCTGGGCTTGCAGCTGCTGATACGCCCCCGGACGTCCTTCAGTCAAAGCGATAGCAATGCCGTCTCCCGGGGAAACTGGTTTGTCAGAGGGATGCTTGGGAATGTGCTTAATCCCAAAATGGGTATTTTCTATGTCTCTTTACGTCCGCTTCTGCCGCGAAGCGGACCTTCCACCCTACACCGCCGACTTCGGCCGTAAATTCTCGTCAAACGTCAGCCGTTTGCGATCGGCCTCAACCTCACGCAGCGGCTCCACCTGATGCATCGTCAGCTTACAGCGTTCCACCAGCACCTGATACTCCCGCGTGCCCTGCTGCTTCCAGGCCAGCTCCTGCTCGCTGAGCTCACGGATCGCTTTGGCCGGGCTGCCGATAATCAAATGGTTGGCGGGCATTTCCGCTTTCGCCTTCACGAACGCCGCCGCGCCAACGATGCTGTTTTCACCAATGACGGCCCCGTCCATCACCACCGCGTTCATGCCCACCAGCGCATTGCGGCGGATCACGCAGCCGTGGAGAATGGCGCTGTGGCCGATATGCCCGTCCTCTTCCACCACCGTGTCCTGCTCCGGGAAACCGTGCATCACGCAGTTATCCTGAATGTTCGCACCGTCTTTCACCACGATACGACCAAAGTCGCCGCGCAGGCTGGCATTGGGGCCGACATAAACGCCTTTGCCCAAAATCACGTCACCAATCAGCACCGCCGTCGGGTGAACATAGCTCTCGTCCGGTACTACCGGCGTCAGACCGTCAATTTGATAAACAGGCATCTTCACTCCTTATGCGCTTGTAAGACCACCAAAGCGTTGATAGTAGAGCGTGCCGGGCACGGGCAGTTCGCCGACGGAGGTTTCGCCCTTTTCGCTGACAAACGCCAGCGCCCCCGGTGCCACACGCTGATAAATATTGATGCAAAGCTGACGGGCGCTTTGTCCCGCCCAGTGCGCGGGCAGTAACTCTTCCGGCAGCAGCGGGTCTTTCAGCACCACGCGACGATAAAAGTGAATCAGTAACAGCTGGATCTGGAAGCAGCGTTCCGGCGTCAGTTCCTCCGGCGCGGCCTCTTTCAGCAGCGGCAGCAGCGGGCGGAACGAGCTGATAAACGTCTCGTACATCGCGTTTTGCTCGGTCAACTGCCAGCACTCTTCTACCCGCGAACGCAGCGCGGCGCGGGAGAGCGCCAGCGGCGAGTGGGCTTCAAAGAAAATTACGTTTTCCGCCACGCCGGCATCGTGAAGCAGGGACTGCACATCCGCCAGATGCTGCGACGGCGAGGCCATCAGGCTCGGCGCCAGCGTGCCAAACCCCTGCCAGATAAGCTGTTTTTTAACGTCGGCAAGGGTGTTTTTATCCAGCCCCTCGGAGAGCAGCAATAACCATTTGCCGTCCCAGGCGGGCAGTTCCGCACGGTAGATCTTATTCTCCGCGCGACGCGTCAGGCGCAGCCCTTTATCGCTCAGGCGGTAAAAGCTGCGCCGCCCGATGCGCGAGACGTCCAGCCAACCCTCTTTGTTGAGGCGAAACAGCGCGGTACGTACGAAGCGCTCGCCAAACCCCATGCCTTCCAGCAAGGCAGCCAGGCTGCCGAGCCAAATCTCACCGCCGCGATGGGAAAGCGCGTCACCGTATAACGAGGAGATAAGCGATGTCCCGCTGACGGGAACGGAGCTGACCGCATGCTGGATAAAGGCGTCGAGTTTATTCATGTGATTCATTCTGTTGTTATTTTTGTCCTGGATGAATCATAGCATACGAATCTGGGATGTACCCTCACCCTAATCCTCTCCCAAAGGGAGAGGGTGTATTGAGGGAAATTCAACCGTTGGCCGCCACTTTACGCAGGTCAAACACCCGGCAGGCTTTCCCCTCTGAGCGCGGGATACTGCCGCAGTTGACGATCGTCACGTCGGTGGAAATCCCAACCATCGACTTGATCCGGTGACGCAGCTGGTGACACACCTGGCAACGCTGCTCGTGGGTCAGCGTCAGGCTGCTCTCTTTCAGCTCCACCTTCACGGAAAGTGAATCAAGATGCCCACGGCGGTTCACCTCCAGCTGGTAGTGCGGAGAGAGATGTTCGAACTTCACAATCTCCTCTTCCAGCTGCGACGGGAAGACGTTGACCCCGCGGATGATCAGCATATCGTCACTGCGACCGCTGATGCGGTCCATACGGCGCATGCTGCGTGCGGTGGCCGGTAACAGACGCGTCAGGTCGCGGGTGCGGTAGCGGATCACCGGCAGCGCCTCTTTGGTCAGCGTGGTGAACAACAGTTCGCCCGGCTGCCCATCATCCAGCGGCGTACCGTCGTTCGGGTTAACGATCTCCGGGTAGAAATGGTCTTCCCAGATGGTCGGGCCGTCGACGGTTTCGATACACTCCATCGCCACGCCCGGCCCCATCACTTCGGAGAGGCCATAAATGTCCAGCGCCGTAATGCCTAAGCGTTTTTCAATTTCGCGACGCATGGCCTGCGTCCACGGCTCGGCGCCGAAGACGCCCACGCGCAGAGAACAAGCGCTGGCATCGCCGCCCATCTGGCGCTCCAGCTCTTCAATCAGGTTGAGGCAATAGGATGGCGTCACCATGATCATGTCCGGCTGGAAATCACGGATCAGCTGCGCCTGTTTCTCCGTCTGGCCGCCGGACATCGGGATCACCGTCGCCCCTAAACGCTCGGCGCCGTAGTGCGCACCCAGCCCGCCGGTAAACAGGCCGTAGCCATACGCCACGTGAATTTTGTCCTTCGCGCTGCCGCCCGCGGCGCGCAGGGAGCGGGCCACCAGATTGGCCCAGTTGTCGATGTCGTTTTGCGTATAGCCAACGACGGTCGGTTTGCCGGTGGTGCCGGATGATGCGTGAATGCGCACCACCTGCTCCATCGGCACGGCAAAGGTATCGAATGGATAGTTATCCCGCAGGTCCTGCTTGGTGGTGCACGGGAATTTACGGATATCCGCCAGCTCTTTGAAATCGTCAGGGTGAACGCCCGCAGCGTCAAACTTGCGTTTGTACATCGGCACGTTGTTATAGGCGTGGTGCAGCGTCCATTTCAGACGCTCGGTCTGCAGCGCCTGTAACTCGTCAATGGAAGCCGTTTCAATCGGATCAAGCTTTGTTGTATTTGTCATTGTAGGGTACTCACATTGTCTTACGCTCAAACACGCTCAAGGATCATGGCAATGCCCTGACCCACACCGATGCACATCGTACACAGCGCGTAGCGCCCGCCGCGTCGGTGCAGTTCATTGCTCGCGGCCAGCGCCAGTCTGGCACCGCTCATCCCCAGCGGGTGGCCCAGCGCAATCGCGCCGCCGTTCGGGTTGACGTGTGCGGCATCATCCGGCAGCCCCAGCTGACGCAGCACGCCCAGCGCCTGCGAGGCGAAAGCTTCGTTCAGTTCGATGACGTCCATATCGTTAATACTGAGTCCGGCGCGCTCCAGCACCTTGCGGGTCGCAGGAACCGGGCCGAGCCCCATCAGACGTGGCTCGACGCCTGCTGTTGCCATCGCCACGATCCGCGTGCGCGGGACTAACCCCTGAGCGAGCGCCATCTGCTCGCTGGCAATGAGCAGTGCCGCCGCGCCGTCGTTGACGCCGGAGGCATTCCCCGCCGTGACCACCCCGTTCTTACGGAAAGGCGTTTTCAGGCCTGCAAGCTGCTCGAGCGTGGTGTCCGCGCGCGGATGTTCATCCACGCTAAATTCCGCGATCGCCCCTTTTTTACCCGGCACCTGCACCGGCACGATCTCCTGCGCCAGAATACCGTTCTGCTGCGCCTGAGCGGTACGCTGCTGGCTGCGCAGCGCGAAAGCGTCCTGATCGGCACGGCTGATATTTAACAATTCAGCTACATTCTCTGCCGTTTCCGGCATACTGTCAGTTCCGAATTGCTGATGCATGAGCGGATTCACAAATCGCCAGCCGATGGTGGTATCAAAGATCTCCGCCTGGCGCTGAAACGCGGCGGTGGCCTTACCCATCACAAACGGCGCGCGGGACATTGACTCCACGCCGCCGGCAATCAGCAGGTCGCCATCGCCCGCCTTAATCGTGCGCGCGGCAAAACCAATGGCGTCCAGGCCTGAGCCGCACAGGCGGTTAATGGTGGTCCCGGAGATCGTCTGCGGCAGCCCGGCCAGCAGCGCCGACATGCGTGCCACGTTGCGGTTATCTTCCCCCGCCTGGTTGGCGCAGCCGTAAATCACGTCATCAATACGCTCGAGGTCGAGCTGCGGGTAGCGGGCCAGCAGCGCGCGCAGCGGCACGGCACCGAGATCGTCGGTTCTTACCGCAGAAAGCGCGCCGCCGTAGCGCCCCACCGGCGTTCGAACGCCATCACAAATAAATGCGTCACGCATCAGGCCTCTCCTGTCACACTGCCGCCGATGCGGTGAGATTTCCCGCGAAAAAGGGCGACGGTTTTCTGTTGTTGATTCTGGATCTCAATGTCATACACGCCGGTCAGCTTGCCCTGATGCTTCACCCGTGCGGTGGCGGTAAGCGTGTCCCCGGCAAAGCCCGGACGCAGAAAATCAATCGAACAACCTGAGGCCACCGCCGCCAGCCCCTGGCTGTTGCAGGCGTAGGCAAAGGCGGTATCTGCCAGCGAAAACAGCTGCCCACCGTGGCAGGTGTTGTGGCCGTTCAGCATCTGCGGGGTGATGGTCATGGTCACTACCGCGTAGCCCTCGTCCATCTCGACAATGTCCATCCCCATCGCCTGCGCGCAGGCGTCCCGTTCGTACATGGTGCGGGCGTTATGCCAGGCGTTATGACTCATAGCTACTCTCCAGAAGCGCGCGCTGGCGCAGCAGTGAACAGGGGCGATAGCGTTCTTCGCCGTAATGGCGCTGCAGGTTCTCCAGCAGCGTCAGCAGGCGTTGCCAGCCCAGACGCTCGCCCCAGGCAATCGGGCCGCTCGGGTAGTTCACGCCGAGGCGCATGGCGGTATCGATGTCCTTCTCGCAGGCGACCCCTTTTTGCAGGGCATCCAGCGCTTCGTTGGCGATCATCGCCACCGTGCGCCAGATCAGCAGGCCGGGATAATCGGCAATTTGTACCACCCGTTTTCCCTGCTGTTGCAGATAGCGGATGACTTTTTGCGTCGCGGTGTGGGGGTTGCTGGCGGCCGCCGCAATGACCGCCACGTCGCTCTCCATGCGGTCAACGACCACCACCGGGCCGTTAAGGCGCAGCGCCAGCGCCTGCGCGGTTTCCCCCTGCGTTTCCACCAGATACACGTCATCAATCTCGGTGACACCGTCACGTCTTTTCTCCACGCGCATCGGGCTGTAGCTGTCATTTACCGCCTTAACCCACTGCACGTCGGGTTTGTCACTCTGCCAGTCGTAAACACCCTTCCCGCTCTTTTTGCCCAGTCTTCCGGCCAGCACCAGCTCCTGCTGCACCAGCGAAGGCAGAAAACGACGCTCCTGCCAGAAGGCGTTAAATACCGAGCAGGTCACCGCAAAGTTAACGTCCTGACCAATCATGTCGGTCAGCTCCAGCGGCCCCATCGGGAAGCCGCCGCCTTCGCGCAGGGCGGCGTCAATGACCTCCGGCGCAGCCACTTGCTCTTCCAGCGCGCGCCAGGCTTCGGAATAGAACGGACGCGCAACGCGGTTGACGATGAACCCCGGCGTTGACTGGCAGCGAACGGGCTGTTTCCCCCAGTTCAGCGCCAGCTCGCACAGCGCATCGGCCACTTCCGGTGAGGTTGCCAGCCCGCTGACCACTTCCACCAGCTTCATCACCGGCGCCGGGTTAAAGAAATGCAGCCCCGCGACGCGCTCCGGGTGGTGCACGTCCGCCGCAATCGCCGTGATGGAAATGGAAGAGGTGTTGCTGGTCAGCACCGTCTGCGGCGGGCAGATCTCTGCCAGCTTTGCAAACAGTCCCTTTTTGACTTCAAGCCGCTCGGCGGCCGCTTCAATCACCAGATCGGCCGCAGCAAGCGCGTTGATATCCGTGACCGGAAGCAGCCTGGCAAGGATCTGGCTCCCGGCATCGGCGGAAAGTTTTCCGCGCGTCACCCGGGAGGCCAGGCGCTGGCGGATCCCGTCGATGGCGCGTGATATCGCATCGCTGGAGATGTCGTAGATCAGCACCTGATGGCCGTGGCTGGCCGCCACTTCGGCAATTCCGGCACCCATCGTGCCGCTGCCAATCACGGCGACAGTACGTATGTTCAACATCTTATTTCCCCGTAAAATTCGGCGCGCGCTTCGCCAGGAAGGCGCTGACGCCCTCGCGGTAGTCGTCGCTGCGCCCGGCCAGACGTTGATAGTCGCGCTCGAGATCGAGCTGAGCGTCCAGGGTATTCGTTTCCGCGGCATTGATGGCCTGCTTGATCAGCCCCAGACCGAAGGTTGGCTGAGAGGCAAAATGCAGCGCCATCTGCTGTGCGGTAGCGGAGAGCTGGTCGTCGTCCACCACCTGCCAGATCATCCCCCAGGCCTGCGCCTGTTCGGCGCTGAGCTTGTCACCGAGCAGCGCCAGCCCCATCGCACGGGCGCGTCCGGCCACGCGCGGCAGCAGCCAGGTGCCGCCGCAGTCCGGGACTAAGCCGAGCTTGCTGAAGGCCATCACAAAGTTAGCGGAACGCGCCGCAATCACCATGTCGCACCCGAGTGCCAGCGTGGCACCGGCGCCGGCCGCCACGCCGTTGACCGCGCAGATGACCGGTTTCGGCAGTTTCGCCAGGCGGCGAACCAGCGGGTTATAGAAGGTTTCAACGGACATCCCCAGATCCGGCGCCGGGCCGTTGGGGTCGACGTTGCGGTCATTGAGATCCTGACCGGCACAGAAACCGCGTCCTGCCCCGGTGATAAGCAGGCAGCGAACGGTATCATCACGTTCGGCCTGTTTCAGGCAGTCGGCAAGCTGCTGATGCATCACGTCGTTAAAGCTGTTCAGACGCTCCGGACGGTTCAGCGTAATCGTCATTACGCCCTGTTCTACATGACTGAGAATAAATTCCACAATTAGCGTCCTTTAAAGTCGGGGGTGCGTTTTTGTAAGAAGGCGTCGATGCCTTCCCGGCGGTCTTCGGTGGCAGAAAGCAGCGTAAAAAGCTGACGCTCCTGCGCCAGGCCAGCCTGTAGCGGCACCTCCTGAGACTGACGCAGGGCCTGTTTGGCCGCCTGTAACGCCAGCGGTGAGTGGCGCGCCATCCGTGCCGCCTGTTTCAGGGCATACTCCAGCGTCAGCGCTGCCGGGAAGACATCGCTGACCAGCCCGGCGCTCAGCGCCTGCTCTGCACAGATGCTCTCGCCGGTCAGCACCATTTTGCTGGCCAGCGATTTCCCGACGCAGCGAATAAGACGCTGGGTGCCCCCCGCGCCGGGCATAATGCCGAGCGTGATTTCCGGCAGGCCAAAGCGGGCGTTGTCGCCGGCGATAACCACGTCGCACAGCAGCGCCAGCTCGCAGCCCGCGCCCAGCGCGAAGCCGTTCACGGCGGCGATCAGCGGTTTAGGAAAAGCGTTGATTCGCGCCCACAGCTGCGGACGGATATCGTTCAGGGTGGCAGGCAGGTCTTTCTCTGCCATTTCATTGAGATCGGCCCCGGCGGCAAAGCAGCGCTCGCTGCCGTAAATCACGCAGACGGTGACGTCGGCATCCGCTGCGGCGGCCTCAAGCTGCTCAGCAAGCTGCGTCAGCAGCGCATTGTTGAGGGCGTTGCGCGCCGCCGGACGGTTCAGCGTCAGCTGCATCACGCGGCCATGACGGGTAACGGTCAGTTCGCTCATGCCATCCCCTTCGCGTCAAAATCCACGATCACGTCAGCGGTTAACGGCAGCGACTGGCAGCTCAGTACATACCCGGCGGCCAGTTCGTCCGGCTCCAGGCTGTAGTTGGTCGCCATGTCCACCTTCCCGCGCAGCACTTTGCATTTACAGGTGGCGCACACGCCGCCCTTGCAGGCATACGGGAGATCCGCCCCCTGACGCAGGGCGGCATCGAGAATACTTTCATCGTCCGCCGTCAGGGTGATTTCACGGTCGCGTCCGTCCTGACGCACGGTCACTTTCTGGCCTTCCGCCTGCACGCTCACCGCGCGCTTAGCGGCGTTTCCGGGCGTATTAAAGCGCTCGAGATGAATGGACGTTTCCGGCATCCCCAGCGCCTTCAGCGCGGCTTCCGCGTCGTCCATCATTGCCGACGGGCCGCAGATGAAGGCTTCGTCGTACTGGCGGAAGTTGATCAGGGTTTTCGCCAGCGCCTGCAGCTTTTCGCCGTCGATTCGGCCGTAGAGCAGGTCGCTGTCCAGCCGCTCCTGGCTGAAGATGGAGACCAGCTGCAGCCGCTGCGGGTATTTGTCCTTCAGGTCCGCGAGCGCCTGGCGGAACATCATGCTCTGGCTGCTGCGGTTGCCGTAGATCAGGGTGAAATGGCTGTTCGGTTCGGTCGCAAGCGTTGCGGAGATTATCGCCAGCATCGGGGTGATCCCGGAGCCTGCCGCAATCGCCAGATAGTGCCCTTCACGTTCAGCCCGCGGCTGGTAGCCAAACTGTCCCTGAGGGACCATCACCTCCAGCGCCATGCCCGCTTTGATCTCATCCCGGGCATAGCGGGAAAAGCGCCCGCCTTCGATGGCTTTGACCGCCACGCTGATCTCGCCCGGGGCGGTACTCCGGCAGATGGAGTAGCAGCGGCGCAGCTCGTCCCCGTCAAGCTTCGTTTTTAAAGTCAGGTGCTGACCGGGACGGAAGCGGTAGGCTTCCTGCAGCGCCTGCGGCACCGCGAACGTGATGGTTACCGCGTCGCGGGTTTCGGGTTCCACTTTTGCCACTGTTAATGAATGAAACGTTGTCATGGCAGCCTCAAATGCATTTGAAATAGTCGAAGGGCTCACGGCAGGAGTTGCAGCGGTAGAGCGCTTTGCAGGCCGTCGAACCAAATTCACTGATAAGCGAGGTGTCGGTGCTGGCGCAGCGCGGGCAGCTCACCTCAGCAGGCGCGTGCGCGTGACAGCTATGCCCCACGGGCGGGCTGATGCCATACGCCCGCAGACGCTCGCGCGCGGCGGCGGTCATCCAGTCGGTGGTCCAGGCGGGTTCAAGCTGAAGCACGATATGCACCGGGGTAAAGCCGTTAGCGGTCATCGCGTCGCGGATCGCCCCCAGCAGGTGTTCCGTTGCCGGACAGCCCGAGTAGGTTGGCGTGAAGCCAATGACCCAGCCTTCCCCCTGCGCCTTCACGCTGCGCACCATGCCTAAATCGGTGATGGTTAATACCGGCACTTCCGGGTCCGGGATCTGGCTTAACAGCGACCAGATCTGCGGAATTTGTGCTGGCGCAATGTCGACGAGGCGTTGCATAGCGTTCTCCTTTACCACTGCTGACCGGGATACGCGCGCTGGAGATACTGCATTTCCGCCAGCATCGGGCCCAGATGTTCGGTATGCAGCCCCTGCTTGCCCCCGGTGCGGTACGCCGCCTCTTCGGGCACCTGCAGGCAGGCTTCATTCAGACCTGCAAAGACTTCGCTTTCCCACGGCTGGCGCAGGAGGCGCGGGTCAACCGCCACGCCGGACTCAATCAACTCCAGCTCAACGTCATCCGCTTCAAACAGCTCCGCCGTAAAACGCCACAGGTTGTCGATGGCCTGCTGCATTTTCTGCGCGGAGGTTTCGGTGCCATCGCCCAGGCGCACCAGCCAGCCGCGGCTAAAGCGCAGGTGGTAGCGCGCCTCTTTAATGGCTTTCGCGGCGATGGCGGCAAGCTGGCTGTCGGTGCTTTGGGTCAGGCGTTCGTATAGCGCCACGTTCCAGGCATCCATCAGGTACTGACGGGCCATCGTCTCAGCGAAGCTGCCGTTTGGCTGCTCCACCAGCAGCACGTTGCAGAACTGGCGCTCATCGCGGCCAAACGCCAGCGTGTCTTCATCGCCCTGGCCTTCCAGCTCGGCGGCATAGGCCAGGAAATTGCGCGCCTGGCCCAGCAGGTCAAGACCGATATTGGCGAGCGCGAGGTCGATTTCCAGCTCCGGCGCGTGGCCGCACCAGGCACCCAGACGCTGGGAGAGCACCAGACCGTTGTCGCCCAGACGCAGGGCATAGGCAGTCACTGAATTCATTCTTTGCCTCACATATGCTCGATGCCATCGGGGATGGTGTAGAACGTCGGGTGGCGGTAAACCTTGCTTTCCGCCGGGTCGAAGAACTCGCCGCTCTCTTCCGGCTGGGAGGCGACAATCTCGCTCGCCCTGACCACCCAGATAGAACACCCTTCGCTGCGGCGAGTGTAGGCATCACGCGCATTTTCCAGCGCCATGCGATCGTCAGCGGCATGCAGACTGCCCACGTGACGGTGGGATAACCCTTGTTTGCTGCGTACGAACACTTCGTACAGCGGCCAGTAGACATTGCTCATCGTGATTCCTCTTAAGCCACTTTGCGGGCGTGTTGTTTTTCCGCGTGCGCCAGCGCGGCTTCCCGCACCCACGCCCCTTCGTCCCAGGCTTTACGTTTGGCGGCCAGACGTTCATGGTTGCAGATGCCGCGCCCGTTAATGACCTCTTCAAACTCCTGCCAGTCGATCTCGCCGAAGCGGTAATGACCGCTCTCTTCATCAAAACGCAGGTCGGGATCGGGCACCGTCATGCCCAGCATCTCCACCTGCGGCACCGTGTTGTCGACAAAGCGCTGGCGCAGCTCATCATTACCGAAACGTTTGATTTTCCACGCCAGGCTGCGGGCGCTGTTCGGCGAGTTGTCGTCGTTCGGCCCGAACATCATCAGCGCCGGCCACCAGAAGCGGTTGATGGCGTCCTGCAGCATCTGGCGCTGAGCCTCGCTCCCCTGCGCCAGCGCCATGCAGGCTTCAAAGCCCTGACGCTGGTGGAAGCTCTCTTCTTTACAGATTTTCACCATCGCCCGGGCATACGGACCGTAGGAGGTCCGGCACAGCGCCACCTGGTTGACGATGGCCGCCCCGTCCACCAGCCAGCCAATCACGCCGATGTCGGCCCAGCTCAGGGTCGGATAGTTAAAAATGGAGGAGTATTTCATCTTGCCGTCGAGCATCTTCTGGTAGATGTCTTCCCGCGCGCAGCCCAGCGTTTCCGCCGCGCTGTAGAGGTAGAGCCCGTGTCCGGCTTCATCCTGCACTTTCGCCAGCAGGATCGCCTTTCGGCGCAGCGTCGGGGCGCGGGCGATCCAGTTCCCTTCCGGCAGCATGCCGACAATTTCGGAGTGCGCATGCTGACCAATCTGGCGGATCAACGTCTTACGGTAGGCGTCAGGCATCCAGTCCTGAGGCTCAATCGCCGTCTCCTGCGCTATGCGCTGCTCAAACCGTTGTTCTTGCGTCACGTCATCACCTTTATGATTCGTTAGTTTGCAAATTAAAGCGTAATGTTGAATCACTTTGTTTTTTAAAAGTTACACAAAGGTTAAATATAACCCCAAGGATTGTTTCCCGGTTTTGTGATGCCGCTCGCAAGGCTTTTACTTAAGGCCCTGTGAGCAGCGCCTTCTGGCGAGACAATTCATAATCCCGGATCACAACGATAACAATTCATTAAAACTCAGCTTGATTTTTATGATTCGCGATCAAACTATTAATAGTGAAATTACGTAACATTTGGAGATAAGCGATGCAGCAGTTAGCCAGCTTCTTGTCCGGTACCTGGCAGTCTGGCCGGGGCCGCGAACGCACTATTCATCACGCCATCACTGGCGAAGCGCTGTGGAGCGTGACCAGCGAAGGGCTGGACATGGCGGCCGCCCGTCGCTATGCGATTGAGCGCGGCGGCGACGCACTTCACGAAATGACCTTTATTGAACGTGCTGCCATGCTGAAGGCGGTGGCAAAGCACCTGCTTGGCGAGAAAGAGACGTTTTATGCCCTGTCCGCCCAGACCGGGGCGACGAAAGCAGACAGCTGGGTCGATATTGAAGGCGGTATTGGCACCCTCTTCACTTACGCAAGCCTGGGTAGCCGTGAACTGCCGGACGACACATTGTGGCCGGAAGATGAGTTGATCCCCCTGTCAAAAGAAGGCGGCTTTGCGGCGCGCCACGTTCTGACCTCGAAGTCCGGCGTGGCGGTGCATATTAACGCCTTTAACTTCCCCTGCTGGGGCATGCTGGAAAAACTGGCACCGACCTGGCTTGCAGGAATGCCTGCCATTATCAAACCCGCTACCGCCACCGCACAGGTAACGCAGGCGATGGTGAAATCCATCGTGGACAGCGGACTGGTGCCGGACGGCGCCATCAGCCTCATCTGTGGCGGCGCGGGCGATCTGCTGGACCAGCTCGACAGCCAGGACGTGGTGACCTTTACCGGCTCCGCCAGCACCGGACAAAGCCTGCGCGTGCACCCGAATATTGTGGCGAATTCGATTCCGTTCACCATGGAAGCCGACTCCCTGAACTGCTGCGTGCTGGGTGAAGACGTCACGCCGGAACAGCCGGAATTTGCCCTGTTCATCCGGGAAGTGGTGCGCGAGATGACCGCCAAGGCCGGGCAAAAATGTACTGCTATCCGCCGCATTATCGTCCCGCAAAACCAGATTGACGCCGTCAGCCAGGCGCTGATTGCGCGGCTGGAAAAGGTGGTGGTGGGCGACCCGGCGCAGGAAGGCGTGAAGATGGGGGCGCTGGTCAACGCCGAACAGCGCGCGGACGTGCAGGAGAAAGTGGATCAGCTGATCGCCGCAGGCTGCCAGATCCGTCTGGGCGGCAAAGCGGATTTGCAGGCCGCTGGCGCGTTCTTCCCCCCGACTCTGCTGTTCTGCCCGCAGCCGGATGAAACCCCTGCCGTCCACGCAACGGAGGCTTTCGGCCCGGTTGCGACGCTGATGCCGTATCGCACAGCACAGCACGCGATGCAGCTTGCCCGCGCGGGCGGCGGCAGCCTGGCGGGAACGCTGGTGACCGCCGATTCGGCGATTGCCCGCCAGTTTATTGCCGGCGCGGCGCGCGCCCACGGGCGTATTCAGATCCTCAACGAGGAATCCTCAAAAGAGTCCACCGGCCACGGCTCCCCGCTTCCTCAACTGGTCCACGGCGGCCCGGGCCGCGCGGGCGGCGGCGAAGAGCTGGGCGGTCTGCTCGCGGTGAAGCACTACCTGCAGCGCACCGCGATCCAGGGCAGCCCGACGATGCTGGCCGCCATTGGCAAACAGTGGGTGCGGGGCGCAACGGTGCAGGAAGATCGCGTTCATCCGTTCCGCAAATACTTCGAGGAGCTGCAGCCGGGCGACAGCCTGCTGACGCCGCGCCGCACCCTGACGGAAGCGGATATCGTGAACTTTGCCTGCCTGAGCGGCGACCACTTCTACGCCCATATGGACAAGATCGGTGCGGCAGAGTCAATCTTTGGCGAGCGCGTGGTGCACGGCTACTTCCTGATTTCCGCCGCGGCGGGGCTGTTCGTCGACGCGGGCGTCGGGCCGGTCATTGCCAACTACGGTATGGAAAACCTGCGCTTTATCGAGCCGGTTAAGCCGGGCGACACCATTCAGGTGCGTCTGACCTGCAAACGTAAAACGCTGAAGAAACAGCGCACCGCGGAGGAAAAACCGACCGGCGTGGTGGAATGGGCCGTTGAGATTTTCAACCAGCACCAGCAGGCCGTGGCGCTCTACTCCATTCTGACGCTGGTGGCGCGCCAGCAGAGCGATTTCTAGACCTTTCCTCACTTACACACTGACCGGGATGTGACGTCATCCCGGTCTTTTTTTAACCTGGCAAGGCTGACAAATAATCTGGCAGATGCAGGCAAACGCTTTTCTCATGGGCCTGTCAGGATAAGGCTGTCACAACACAATAAACACAACAAGATGAGGTCTACGATGGGAAGCAATTCTTCTTTTTCTGCCCGTAGAACGGCGCTGGCCATGGCCGTTGCGCTGTGTTGCGCCTGGCAATCCCCTGTTTTCGCCCACGGCAGTGAGGCGCATATGGTCCCGATGGACAAAACGCTGCAGGACTTCGGCGCGGACGTTCAGTGGGATGATTACGCACAGATGTTCACCATTGCGAAAGACGGTGCCTTTGTGAAGGTCAAACCGGGCGCCAAAACCGCCATCGTTAACGGTAAAACCCTCAAGCTTGAGGTGCCAGTGGTAATGAAAGGTAAGAAAGCCTTTATTTCCGATACCTTTATCAACGATGTTTTCCAGTCCGGCCTTGACCAAACCTTCCAGGTTGAAAAAAGCCCTCACCCCTTAAACGCGCTAACGGCGGACGAAATTAAGCAGGCCGTAGAGATTGTTAAAGCCTCTGCGGATTTTAAACCGAATACCCGCTTTACCCAGATTGCCCTTGCTGAGCCAGAGAAAGCCAAAGTGTGGGACTTTGTGCTTAACGGTACGCCAGTGGATTCCCCCCGCCTGGCGAAGATCGTGATGCTCGATGGAAAGCACGTTATCGAAAGCGTGGTGGATCTAAAGGATAAAAAAATTCTGCGCTGGGAACCGGTGAAAGACGCGCACGGCATGGTACTGCTGGATGATTTCACCGCGGTGCAGCAGATCATCAACGACAGCACAGAGTTTGCCGAGGTGCTTAAAAAGCACGGCATCACCGACCCGAAAAAAGTGATAACCACGCCGCTGACCGTCGGCTATTTCGACGGTAAAGACGGTCTGAAGCAGGAAGATCGCCTGCTGAAAGTGGTGAGCTATCTCGACGTTGGCGACGGCAACTACTGGGCGCACCCAATTGAGAACCTGGTGGCCGTGGTGGATCTTGAGCAGAAGAAAATCCAGAAAATTGAAGAAGGTGCCGTTATTCCGGTACCCATGACCCCGCGCCCCTATGATGGCCGCGACCGCGTAGAGACGCCGAAAAAGCCGCTCGACATCACTGAGCCGGAAGGCAAGAACTACACCATAACCGGCGACAGGGTGCACTGGCAGAACTGGGATTTCCACCTGAGCCTGGATTCCCGCGTCGGCCCGATGATTTCAACCGTGACGTATAACGACAACGGCAAAAAACGCCAGATTATGTATCAGGGCTCTTTAGGCGGGATGATCGTCCCGTACGGCGACCCGGACGTGGGCTGGTACTTTAAAGCCTATCTCGACTCCGGCGATTACGGTATGGGCACCCTGACCTCACCGCTGGTGCGCGGGAAAGACGTGCCGTCTAACGCCGTCATGCTCAATGAAACCATTCCGGATTACACCGGCGCGCCGATGGAGATCCCGCGCGCGATCGCCATTTTCGAACGCTACGCCGGGCCGGAGTACAAACATCAGGAGATGGGCCAGCCTAACGTCAGCACCGAGCGCCGCGAGCTGGTGGTGCGCTGGGTCAGTACCGTTGGCAACTACGATTACATCTTCGACTGGGTGTTCCATGAAAATGGCACCATCGGCATTGACGCCGGCGCGACGGGTATCGAAGCGGTGAAAGGCGTGCAGGCGAAAACCATGCACGATGCCACCGCGAAAGACGACACCCGTTACGGTACGCTGATCGACCATAACATTGTGGGCACCACACACCAGCACATCTACAACTTCCGCCTGGATATGGACGTGGATGGCATCAACAACAAGCTGGTGGCCATGGATCCGGAAGTTAAGCCGAATACCGCCGGTGGCCCACGCACCAGCACCATGCAGATTAACCAGTACGATATTGATACCGAGCAGCAGGCGGCGCAGAAATTCGACCCGGGTACCATTCGCCTGCTGAGCAACACCCGCAAAGAGAACCGCATGGGCAACCCGGTCTCGTACCAGATAATCCCTTACGCGGGCGGTACGCACCCGGTGGCGACCGGCGCGAAGTTCGCCCCGGACGAGTGGATCTACCATCGCCTGAGCTTTATGGACAAACAGCTGTGGGTGACCCGCTATCATCCTGATGAGCTCTATCCGGAAGGGAAATTCCCTAACCGCTCCGTGCACGACACGGGCCTGGGGCAGTACAGCAAGGATAACGAGTCGCTGAACGACCAGGACGACGTGGTCTGGATGACCACCGGCACCACCCACGTGGCGCGGGCGGAAGAGTGGCCGATCATGCCGACGGAATGGGTGCATACCCTGCTCAAACCGTGGAACTTCTTCGACGAGACGCCAACGCTCGGGAAGAAAAAAGACGAACAAAAATAAATAACGCACCGGGCGTAATGCCCGGTTTTTCATCTATTTACTTGCTGAATACCTCTCCCCGATTATAGTTATTTCACCTCGTTTATTTCCTTGCATTTCTTGAACCACTTTCAGCCAGGACTCGAAGTTTCCACGAACGACGTAATACATCACTGAGAGGTTAGGATGAAATTCAATTTGATCGTCAGGAGTCTTGCGCTGGCAGGGCTTGTTATTTCCGCAAATTCGACTTATGCCGCAGAAGCCCCGAAGGATGCCACTGCCGCGACGCAACAATCCAATAACGCCCTGTTTAATCAACTTCCCTTCTCCGACAACACCGATTTTACGGATGCCCATAAAGGCTTTATTGCGCCTCTTCCTCAGGACGTTATCAAAGGGGAACAAGGTAATATCATCTGGAACCCACAGCAGTATTCGTTTATTAAAGAAGGCGATAAGGCACCGGACTCCGTTAATCCCAGTTTATGGCGTCAATCTCAGCTGATTAATATTAGCGGCCTGTTTGAAGTGACCGATGGCGTATATCAGATACGAAATCTTGATCTGTCGAATATGACCATCATTGAAGGGAAAGACGGTATTACCGTGGTTGACCCGCTGGTGTCGGCAGAAACGGCGAAAGTCGGGATGGATCTCTATTTTAAAAATCGCGGCAAGAAACCTGTCGTTGCCATCATTTATACCCACAGCCACGTGGATCACTATGGCGGCGTGCGCGGCGTGGTGGATGAAGCTGACGTGAAAGCTGGCAAGGTGAAAATCTACGCGCCAGCCGGGTTTATGGAGGCAGCCGTTGCCGAGAACATCATGGCAGGTAACGTGATGAGCCGCCGCGCCAGCTATATGTACGGCAACCTGCTGAAGCCAGATGCCAAAGGTCAGGTGGGTGCTGGTCTTGGGACCACCACCTCCGCCGGGACGGTGACGCTGATTGCGCCGACCAATATTATTGAAAAAGATGGGCAGAAAGAGGTTATCGACGGTCTGACCTACGACTTTATGCTCGCACCGGGTTCCGAAGCACCATCGGAAATGCTCTGGTATATCGAAGAGAAAAAAGTCATTGAATCCGCAGAGGATGTTACCCACACCCTGCATAATACCTATTCTCTGCGTGGCGCAAAAATTCGTGAACCGCTGCCGTGGTCGAAATACATCAACCAGGCGATTGTGCGCTGGGGTGACAAAGCCGAAATCATTATGGCACAGCACCACTGGCCGACCTGGGGCAACGAAAACGTGGTCAAGCTGCTGAAAAGCCAGCGTGACCTTTATCGTTATATCAACGACCAGACGCTACGCATGGCAAACGAAGGGCTGACGCGCGACGAAATCGCCGCTAACTTCAAGCTCCCGGACTCACTGGCACATACCTGGGCGAACCGTGGCTATTACGGTTCGGTGAGCCATGACGTCAAAGCTACCTACGTGCTTTATCTGGGCTGGTTCGACGGCAACCCGGCGACCCTGGACGAACTGCCGCCAGAAGAAGGCGCGAAGAAATTCGTTGAGTATATGGGCGGCGCGGATGCCATCCTGAACAAGGCGAAAACCGACTTCGACCAGGGGAACTACCGCTGGGTGGCGCAGGTGGTGAGCAAAGTAGTCTTTGCCGACCCAAACAACCAGGCGGCGCGAAACCTGGAAGCGGACGCGCTGGAACAGCTTGGCTATCAGGCTGAATCTGGCCCATGGCGTAACTTCTACCTGACCGGTGCGCAAGAGTTGCGTAACGGCGTGGTGAAAGGTCCAACGCCGAATACCGCCAGCCCGGATACGGTACGCGCGATGACGCCAGAGATGTTCTTTGACTATCTGGCTGTCCATATCAATGGTCAGAAAGCCGGAGAGGCTAAATCGGTGTTTAACATTGACTTAGGCAGCGATGGCGGGAAGTACAAACTCGAGCTGGAAAACGGCGTGCTGAACCACACGGCGAACGCTGAAGCTAAAGATGCTGACGCAACGCTGACGCTGAACCGTGACACGCTAAATAAAATTATCCTCAAGGAAGTTACGTTGAAACAGGCTCAGGATAGCGGAAAGATTAAAATTAGTGGCGACAGCGCTAAACTTGATGCCATGCTTAGCTATATGGACAAGTTTGATTTCTGGTTTAACATTGTGACACCGTAACGTCGCGAGCATAAGGGCGGTTCATCCGCCCTTTCCTGCTTCACGTGTGGCCAGGACAGGGTGAAAACGTCAATGGAAAAAAGAAAAAAACCGACACTTGAACGGGCAACCTGGCCGACGCGCCATGCCATGGTCATGCATGGACTGGCGATAAACCTGCCGTGGCTGGCTTTCGTCAACGTCAGCTTTGCCGTGATGATCCTGCTGCGACACATCCTGCTTAAGGCCGGCGATCCCCTTTATCCGACCTCACCGCATCTGACGAAAATGGTCGATGCCTCCATGCTTGGGATTATTATCCTCTCTGCCGCGCTGGTCCTGATGGCCTGGCGGCGTATCGCCGGTATCAGCGTCGTGCTGTTTATCTGTAGCGCCATCTGGTCGGTAGCCTGTTTCTGGTTTATTACCCAACTGCTGCTGCCTCACGTCTGGCCCCTGTGCGTCATTTTATTACTCGCTGGCTTAACGGCGCTCTATTTTTACCCTGAAGGGCTACTCGCCTTTGTGCTCCCGCTATGGGTCACCCTGCCGGTCGCCAGCTGGAGACTCAATGAGGGCCTTAACCTTCACTTCGTTATTATCTGGAGCGTCTTTACGCTGATCCTGATCTGCGGGCGTTTCATCCTGTTAAGCTGGTTTGACGAAGCGTGGCGACGCAACCAGCAAAATCAGCTGCTGATTTCACGGCTTGACGCGCTGGCGCATCAGGACCCGTTAACCAAAACCGCCAATCGCCGGAAAATGGAAGTGGTGCTGGAAAACGCGGTTGAGCAGAAAAAAACCTTCTCGGTGATCATGCTGGATATCGACTATTTCAAACGCTACAACGATACCTACGGGCACCAGGCGGGTGACGAATGCCTGACGCGCGTGGCGCGCGTGCTGAAGCAGTCGGTGCGCACACCAGAGGATGTGGTGTCACGCTACGGCGGCGAGGAGTTCGTAGTGATCCTGTTTAACTGCCCGGAAAACATCGCAGAAAAGGTTGCCCTGCGTATTCAGGACGGCCTGCGCGCGGAGTCCATACCGCACAGCGCCTCAGCGGTCAGCGACCATGTCACCGTCAGTATGGGCATTGCAAGCATGGCGGAGGGGTTAGCCGGCACCGAGATCATCGCCCGCGCCGATGCGGCGCTGTATCGGGCGAAGGAGGCCGGGCGGGATCGGTGGTCTTTGTAAACATGTCGGGTGGCGGCTACGCCTTACCCGGCCTACGGCTCGTGCTGTTGTAGGCCGGGTAAGCGCAGCGCCACCCGGCTTGTTTTTTAATACCGCACGCAAACCGATTTGGTTTCACACCAGCCGTCCAGCCAGTCCGGGCCAAAGTCACGTCCGGTGCCGGACTGCTTCATCCCGCCAAACGGCAGGTTGGCGTCGATCAGCGTATGGCTGTTCACCCAGACGGTGCCCGCCTGCAGCCTGTCGGTATACTCCAGCGCCTTGCTGATATTTTGTGTCCAGACGCTGGCCGTCAGGCCATATTCGGTGTCGTTTGCCAGCTGGAGCGCCTCTTCCCCGTCAGCAACGCGCACCAGGTTGACCACCGGACCAAACACCTCTTCGCGGGTCAACCGCAGCGCGGCATCCGGGTTGACCACCAGCGTAGGCGAAACGTAATAGCCTTTACCTTCCGGGCCACGGTTTCCGACAATCAGTTCAGCATGGCGAGTTTTCGCTTCATCAAGGAAGGTCTGCACCTTGTCGCAGTGCGCGCGCGACACCAGCGGGTTAATAAACGCCTCCGGCGACATGCCCGGCCCGACGCTCAGGGATTTCACCGCCTGTTCAAACCCGCTGACCAGCGTGTCAAACAGCGGCGCTTCAATATAGATGCGGGAGCTCGCCGCGCAGACCTGCCCCTGGTTCAGGAAGCTTCCGGTCATTAAGCCTTCTATCACCCACGCAGGATCTGCATCCTTCAGCACAATCGCCGGGTTTTTGCCGCCCAGTTCGAGGGTCACCCCGGTAAGCGTGTCCGCCGCCGTGCGGGCAATTTGCTTGCCTGTCGCCGTAGAGCCGGTAAAACTAACCTTGGCAACATGCGGGTGTGAGGTCAGCGCTGCGCCACACACCGCGCCGCTCCCGGTTACCACGTTGAACACCCCGTCCGGGATGCCCGCTTCGCTGGCCAGTTCCGCCACGCGCAGCATGGTCAGCGGCGTGGTTTCGGACGGTTTAATGACGATAGAGCAACCCGCGGCCAGGGCAGGCATCACTTTCCACATCCCGATCATCAGCGGGAAGTTCCAGGGCACAATCCCTGCCACGACGCCAACCGGCTCTTTGCGCGTCCACGCCTGGTAGCGCGCGCCCTGCGGCAGTGGAATAGAGAGGTCGAGGGTTTTACCCGCAATTTTGGTGGTCAGCCCGGCGGTATAGCGCATCCAGTTGAGGGTGCAGCCCACTTCAAAGGCGCGGGAAATATTAATGGATTTGCCCTGCTCCAGCGTTTCAAGCTGGGCCAGCTCCTCGCTGTGCTGTTCTACCAGATCGGCAAAATGGAGCAGGATCCGCTCGCGCTCCGCCGGTAATTTTCCGGCCCAGCTGCGGGCAACAAAGGCGCGCCAGCCGGACATCACGGCGCGGTCGACGTCATCGACGCTGGCATCGGCAGTCGAGGCAATCACCTCGCCCGTGGCCGGGTTATAGACGTTCAGCCGTTTTTCGCTGTCCGACGCGGCCTGACGCCCTTCAATCCACAGGCCATGATGTCGGTCTAAAAACTGTTGCACGGCAGGCTGAATAGCCACCTGGGATTCAGACATAGGATACTCCTTCGTTATTATTCGCAGGGTGTTAATCCAGTCTAAGAGGGGTTTCGCATTCTCGCTTTTGTCTCTGTGACATTCGCTTTGCCACCTGTGACAGGCTCCGCAAATCGTGATAATTCCGCCTTATATCGCTGTCCCCGGTGAGTGTTCTTTCCTATAGTCAGCCTCATAGCTCTGACAAAATGCAACACAAATGTAACAATGCGAAAACGTTGACGGCGCAGTGAGAGAAACGATGGCGTGTGCAAGCGAGCAGGAACAGTATCAGCAGTGGCTGGCGCAAATTAACCAGGTTTGCGGGCGTTTTAACGCCCGTCCTCTGGAGGGAAAATTCTTCGGTGAACTGGAAACCAGCTACGCGCGCAGCCTGAAGCTCAGTACCGTTACCGCCGGCGGCGTTAACCTGTTCCGCTCTCGTCAGGAGATCAAAAACAGTAACGATGCCTGGTTCTATACCGTGTTCCAGCTTGAAGGCAGCGCGGAGATTGAACAGGACGACCGCCGAGCGGTGCTTAAAACCGGTGATATCACGCTGCTTGACGCATCGCGCCCCTGCTCAATCAACTGGCAGGAAAAATCCCGCCAGATTTCTCTGCTGGTACCCCGTCAGATTATTGAGCAGCAGTGTCGGTTTCAGGAAATAAGCTGTGCGCTCACCCTTTCCCGTTCGTTGCCGACGGTCCAGCTGAGCCACCGTCTGTTGATGGACAGTATGAACAATGCTGACCTGAGTGACCGGGAGAGTGAAGCGGCGCTTGAAGCGATGGTTTGTCTGCTGCGCCCCGCTTTCCAGCAGCGCGAGTTGATTCAGCCGCGTAAGGAACGTCAGTTCCAGCACGTGGTGGCGATGATTGACGACAATATTCAGTCTGAATCTCTGCGCCCGGAATGGATTGCCGCCGAGAGCGGTATGTCCGTACGCAGCCTCTACCGCATGTTTGCCGAGAAGGGACTGGTGGTGGCGCAGTACATCAAAAACCGTCGTCTGGATCTCTGCGCGCAGGTGCTGCGCTCTGCCGGCGACGATGAAAAGCTGGCGGGGATTGGCTACAGCTGGGGGTTCACCGACCATAGCCATTTTTCAACGGCATTTAAGCAGCGTTTTGGCGTCTCGCCGGGTGAATACCGCAGGCGCTACCGCTAGCTACTTCTTGAGCCATTTTCCGTTAATGCCCTTCACGTACTCGCCCGGCTGCGCGCGGGCCACCAGTTTTTGACCGGCCATTTTCGCCACTTCATCAACCGGTAAATTGTTGCTGTCAGCCAGCTTCTGGTAGTTTTCCGTGCGCGCCGCGTTGATACGATTGACCAGCGCCAGCGTTTCCGCGTCCTGTTGAATCGGGGCAAGATAACCACTGAGGGTTTCCCCCACGCGCCCCTGCGCCCGGGCATCGTTTAAGGTCAGCGCCGCTGCCTGCACGTTCATCCCCAGTGCCAGTAAAATCAGAGCTAATCGTTTCATGGCGTCCTCAGAACAGATCGCTGCGCGATTTCAGCAGGGTTTCAACGTCTTTATCGACCTTAATATGGATCTCATGTTCGATTTTGACATTCATATTGATGGTAATCGGCTCCTTCGGTGCAGCGACTTCAATGCGCGGCGTACAGCCGGTCAGTAGCGCGGCAGCGGCAACGGTGAGCACACCAGCCCTCATTTTCATTGTTGTTCCTCACTTTCCTTGCCAGTCGAACTGCGGGGAGCAGGTATCGCCGCATGTTGCTCAAACCAGGTTTGCAGGTTGTCTCCAAAACGCAGGCTGCGCCAGAGGGTAAAGACATTCTCGTCATGGGTATAGTTCAGATTGACGGAGCTGCTTTTGCCATCCACGCGGCTGGTCCCCTTGATGGTCGCCTGCATGGTTAATTCACCCAGGTTATCTAAATTGATTCTCGTCCACGAACGCGAAATTTCCATATAGCGGAGCCAGTTAATTGCAGCACCCGCCACCATATTATCTTTCACGATGGCGTCCGCCGTGTCTTTGTCGATGCGCAGCGTCATGGGACCCGGGTTGGTCAGCCAGCCATCTTTAATGATCCATTTTTCATTGTCCAGCCAGAACGGCAGCGCCCCGCTGACCGGGCCCGACATGGTAAACTGTTTCGGATTAACGGCGCTAACCAGTTCGCTCGAGGAGATATTGTCCACGCGCAGCAGGGCTGGATCGTGCTGCGGCATCCTCAGCTGCTGCATAGTGATCTTCCCGCCGAGGGCTTCCACCTTCACGTTGGTAAGCAGCAGCGGATTGTCCTCCGTCCAGGGATAGTCCCCCTGTAAGTCGGCGGTAATATTGCGTGCTGTCACCAGGTTTACTACTTCGCCAATGCGCAACGTGACCGGGCCGCGCGTGCCGAGAGACCAGGTCCCTTCGCTAAAGCGGAACGGCAGCACAAAATCGACGCCGTTGATCTGGTTATCCGGCATCCAGGCGCTGCCGGATTTCAGCACCCCGTGCCCACCCGCTTCAAAGCCCTGATCGGCCGCCGCCGAGAAGGCGATCTGCGCATAGAGCTCCCCGTCACGCAGCGTCATTTTCCAGTCCGGCGGGATCAAAGGCTGGAATACGGTGAGCGACTGTTTCGGCCACCAGGCCTGCCCGCGAAGACGTACGCCATCCCAGCGGCCGTTCACCTGCACCGGGCCGATTTTGTCCGCATGGAGGTCGCCTTTAAACTGGAATATCGTCGGGTCGGTACCGTCAACGCTGAAGGTCAGGACCGACGGCGGCAAAAAGCTGCCGCCGGAGAAACGGGTTTGCCCGGCATTGAGCGACAGCGCGCCGCTGAAGCTCGGCTTTTCAGGGTCGCGGAACCAGCGCACCGGCCGATCCAACACCAGGCGCGGCTTGCTGACGTCCATCGTGCCGTACTGAAGCTTGTCAAAACCGGTGGAGAGCGCCGTCAGCTCGATAAGCTTGTCGCGCCACTCGCCTTTTCCGGCGACATCCCAGCGGGCATTCATCGGCGTAAAACCACCTTTCCCCCAGTAGCGCCACTGCCACAGACCGTTGTCGGGTAAAAAGTCGTTGGCCTGTCCGTCCAGGTGGAGCTCAAAATCGCCCATTTCGTTTTCATGGGCGCGCAGAATTGCCTGTAAACGACCGTCCACGCCCTTCTGCGTGAGCTTCACGCCCGCCAGCGGCCAGCGGATTTCATCGATGTCGAGTGAGTTGATGATGCGCCCGCGCGAGCGGAGCAGCGCACCCGGTTCAAAGGCAAGCTGCGGTTCATACAGGCTGCCGGTCAGCTTTGCCGGCAACCGGGCGTAAAGAATGAGATCGTTTTGTTTCGCCTCGCCGCTCAGGTGCAGCGGCATGTCGCTGTTTTCCAGGCTGAGCCTGCCGGGCCCAATATTCAGTACGGCGTTGCCTTTCCCCGCATCGCCGTGCGTCAGCACGTTCAGTCGTCCGCTCAGCGTGGTTTTATCCAGCCCCTGCTGCCAGTTATCGGCGCGAAGCGAAATGCGCCCGCTTAGCGGCATACCGGAAAGGTCCCAGTTCCAGCGTCCGTCACTGATGTTCAGCTGTTCCGCCGTGATTTGCCACGGCAGGTCGAGCAGCGGATCGGGGTTGTCTCTCGCCATGACCACCAGTTGACCCTGATTGTCTTCCCAGTCGAGATCGGCATCGACCAGGGACGTTAACTGTGGCACGTTAAAGGTCGCGACCGCGTGGCCTTTCACCGGCACACCATCCGGAACCAGCGGCAGCGTGAACTTCCCAACCAGTTTAATGGGCTGCGGCTGATCGGGTAGCTGAATATCGAACTGGCTCACCGAGAGCGTCTGACCGTGTAGTTTTCCTTTGATGCTGACCTGCTCGCCTTTATAGGCGATCTCCTGGCTTAACGGGGTCAGTGACGCATTAAGCTCACCCTGCCACTGCTGCCAGGGCGAAAGCGTCAGACGATGAACGGTGAGCCAGGTATTGGGCAATACCGCCTGCCACTGGGCCAGCGTTTTGGGGGCAACCGTTGACGGCGCGGACTGGGGAATTTTACTGAGGCAGACGGAGTTAAGATCCAGCGCGCCGATATCCAGTTTCCAGCGGCTTGGATGTGACAGCGTCACGTTATCGATGCGCGCTATTTCGCAGTCTTCAACCAGATAACGGAGATCGGGGATGACCAGCGCGTGACGAGTGAGCTTTGGGCTCTCCTCAAAAGCGATGCGCGTCCCGACGGGCAGCCAGATCCCGGCGAGCGTCGGTACCCACTGGGCGAGCGTCATCAGCAGCGTCAGCGGCAACAATATGAACAGCAGTAAAAGCGCAAATGCGGCTTTGTATTTACCCTTCATGGGCAGTTAATATCCTGATTTAGCGAAAGAATTAAGCCGGCAGTGCCGATCATTGTCGCATGTTTAGCGACTGAGTTGAAGTCAACGCCAAGTTTAAGGATAGATGCTGTAACGCTATGTGGTAAATTTTTTGCTATACGCAACCTAAAGAACTCGATTTATATTCAATAGGTTACGCATACCTTCAGCGTAAATAACAAAATTGGGAGGCTAATACCTGTTCCGTGGCATCGCCAGCAGGTAAAGCATAGCGAATATCAATGACCCCCAATACACTGAGTCGTAACGCCAGGGATCAAAGTCGATATGCAAAAAACCGCTCATGAACGCATAGCCATTGGCAAATACGTTAATTTGTACGGCTGCAATTGCTATAACAAACAGAGTGTAAGCAATGAAGAGAGGATATTTTCTGCGTTTGTTAACCTTGAGCTTACCCATGTACAGCAAGAAAAAAACAGCAATAGATACAATAAAATAGCACAAGGCAGGCATAATGGGCGGGGTTAATGACAACTCAAATTGTTGCGACATGCTCCATTCTCCCTTTCTGTCTAAAAACTCAACAACTTGTTAAGTCGTTCCATTGCCTCCGGAAGCATTGCAGTTTTTACGCCCGCTTGCCATTCTTTAACGTAATCCAACCAGACGTTCGATCACATCCTTTATCAACGCCCTTATTCCCAGGCTATCCCGGACCAGATTCGCGCCTGAACTTTCTCGTAGTAAGAATATCATGGAGTTAGGATGTACATATGCTCTAGAATAATTGATAGAACTTATTGAATTCAATAATATTTTAGAAATTGTAAGATAATTTTAATCATGCTAACGTGAATGCAAAATCACTGGAGAAAGTCTTATGAAACTCGCGGTATATAGCACAAAGCAGTACGACAAAAAGTATCTGCAACATGTTAACGAGGCTTACGGGTTTGAGCTTGAATTTTTCGACTTTCTGCTGTCCGAAAAGACCGCCAAAACGGCGCACGGCTGTGAAGGCGTCTGCATCTTTGTTAACGATGACGGCAGTCGTCCGGTGCTGGAGGAGTTGAAAAAACACGGGGTGAAGTACATCGCCCTGCGCTGTGCGGGCTTTAATAACGTGGATCTCGACGCGGCGAAAGAGCTGGGTCTGAAGGTGGTTCGTGTCCCGGCCTACTCCCCGGAAGCGGTCGCGGAACATGCGATTGGCATGATGATGTCGCTCAACCGTCGTATTCACCGCGCTTATCAGCGTACCCGTGACGCCAACTTCTCGCTGGAAGGGCTGACCGGCTTTACCATGTACGGCAAAACCGCGGGCGTGATCGGGACCGGTAAAATTGGCGTGGCCGCCCTGCGCATTCTGAAAGGCTTCGGCATGCGTCTGCTGGCGTTTGATCCGTACCCAAGTGCGGCGGCGCTGGATCTGGGCGTGGAGTACGTCGACCTGCCGACCCTGTTTTCGCAGTCTGACGTGATCTCCCTGCACTGCCCGCTGACGCCGGAAAACTACCACCTGCTTAACCAGGCGGCGTTTGACCAGATGAAAGACGGCGTGATGATCATCAACACCAGCCGCGGCGGATTGGTTGACTCTCAGGCCGCTATCGAAGCGCTGAAGACCCAAAAAATTGGCGCGCTGGGGATGGACGTATATGAGAACGAACGCGATCTGTTCTTTGAAGACAAGTCTAATGATGTGATCCAGGACGACGTGTTCCGTCGCCTCTCTGCCTGCCATAACGTGCTGTTTACCGGGCACCAGGCGTTTCTGACCGCCGAAGCGCTGATCAGCATTTCGGAAACGACGCTGGGTAACTTGCAGCAGCTGGAAAAAGGCGAGGCGTGCCCTAACGAAATCGTGTGAGCGTGTATTGCCCGGTGGCGGCAACGCCACCGGGCGTTAATCGGTTATTTTGTTAATACCGACCCACCGAAACACAATTTACGGGTAAAGGTTATTACCAGAGTTTTACGCTTCCATCTGGCTGCTTACCACCTACAGGCGTCATGTCATAGACCCTGGAATAGGCTTTAACATTTCAAATCCATTTTAATTCATAATAAGTGCATGAATAAAACACCTTATTTCACCATACTTGTCCCGGTTTTATTTTCAGTTTCCGAGCGGAGTTATTCTAAAGATCACCAAAGGATGTGGAGCGTGTTGAATAGCTAAACGACCATTCTCTTCCAGCAGTATATTTTTCGCTCACCACGTTTCCTCTCAACATAAAAAAACCCGCCGAAGCGGGTCAATTATGAGTCATAAATCAAAGATTATTTTTCTTAAGATCTTCAAGCCTGCTGTCATCTTTCTTTGTGAACCCTGTTGCATCAAACAACGCCTGGCGATCAGGCCCGTCTACCCTTGCGACGGTCACAGTGAAAACGGCATCAGTTGGGACATAAAGTCGACCCCATTCAGAATCCTTAGGCGGAGCCAGAGTCCACGTGGCTTCTTCATTTGGTTTAAGTCCACCAGGAACATCGTAAAAGAAATTACTTACCAGCCAGGGTTCTGAATGCCCACTGCCTGCAACCACTCCCTGAAGGTATGCCCTGGAGATAACGGTATCAGTATTGTTTTTAACGACCAGTTTTATTATGGGTTGTGGCTTACCGTCTTCCTGGGGCTCCTTGATAAGTTGGGATGATAAAACCTGGACTTTTTTCAGCGCTTCTATGGCTTTCTCTGCGTTAGCTTTTCTCTGTTCCAGCCCTTTGATTTCCTGAAGCACCTGCTCTTTCTGCTTAAGCTCTTTCTCCGCGTTTACTTTCTGAGCATATGAAATTACTTCGTCGGCAGTCTTTCCAGACAGAGAATCGCGCATCTTTTTGCTTAGGTCTTCTTTGTCACTTTGTATTAGATCAGCCATATTGATGTTACTGAATGCCACCACCTGTAGAGCGTTATCAAACTCCCCCCGCTTATTCTCCGGAAGTGACTCTCTGACTTTAGCTATAGATGATTTCATTGCGTCATCAGTTGATGAATCAATTTTAGGTTGATCACAACCGGCGAGTAAAAAGGAAAGTAATATTACGCCAACTATTTTTTTCATGTCCCTATTCCATCGGTAAAAATTAGGAATAATCTTATCAGAAAATGACACAACAAAAAACATGCATACAATGCATTTACGTGATTTTCCGCGCGGCAATATCCCCACCATCGACGCAGCAATATTAGGTAAGAAAAATGACAAAAAACCGGGCATCACGCCCGGTTATATTTTCAGCTGCTGATGACTCTACTCACTCAGCCCACGGTTCTCCAGCATCGGTTCAATCTTCGGATCGTGCCCGCGCCAGTTGCGATACAGTTCAGCTAAATCCGTGCTGTTCCCACGAGACAAAATCGCCTCGCGGAATTTCTGCCCGTTTTCACGCGTCAGCCCGCCCTGCTCGACAAACCACTGATAGCCGTCGTCCGCGAGCATCTGCGTCCACAGATAGGCGTAGTACCCCGCCGCGTAGCCCCCGCCAAAAATATGGGCAAAATAGCTGCTGCGGTAGCGCGGCGGTACGGCCGGCAGATCCAGCCCCTCTTTTTTCAACGCTGCCGCTTCAAAATCTTCCACGCTCGAAACGGCTTCACCGATGCCGTGCCAGTTCATGTCCAGCAGCGCGGCACCCAGCAGCTCCGTCATGTCGTAGCCCTTGTTGAAATGCGTTGCGTTGAGCATGCTTTCCCGCAGCGCGTCCGGCATCGGTTCGCCGGTTTCGTAATGGCGGGCATAGTGGGTAAACACCTGTGGATGGCTGGCCCAGTGCTCATTGATTTGCGACGGGAATTCAACAAAATCACGCGGGGTATTGGTGCCGGAAAGCGTGGCGAAGCGCTGGCTGGCAAACAGCCCGTGCAGCGTATGGCCGAACTCGTGGAAGAGGGTTATCACGTCGTCCCATGAGAGGAGCGCGACGCCGCCGTTAGCCGGTTTTTGGTAGTTACAGACGTTGTAGATCACCGGACGGGCAGCAAACTCGAAGGATTGCTCAACGAAATTCCCCATCCACGCTCCACCCTGCTTGGAATCGCGCGCAAAGAAGTCGCCGTAAAACAGCGCCATACCTTCTCCCGTATGGTCGAAAATTTCCCATACGCGGACGTCCGGATGATAAACCGGAATATCGAAGCGCTCGACGAAGCGGATGCCAAACAGCTGGCTGGCCGCCCAGAATACGCCATCCTGCAGCACGGTATTGAGCGCAAAATAAGGCCTGATTTGCGACTCATCAAGGGCATATTTTTCCTGGCGCACGCGCTCCGCATAAAAAGCCCAGTCCCAGGCCTGCACGGTGAAACCACCCTGCTCGTCATTGATGACCTTCTGAATATCGGCCTGCTCGCGTTCCGCACGGGCGCGGGCGGCAGGCACAATGCCGCGCATAAATTCCAGCGCGGCGCCCGGGGTTTTCGCCATCTGATCGGCGATGCTCCAGCTGGCGTAATCCTCAAAGCCCAGCAGGCGGGCCTGTCGCGCGCGCAGCGCCGTCAGACGAAGGATCAGCGCGCGTGTGTCGTTTTCATCCCCTTTCTGAGTGCGCGTCCAGCCTGCGTTGAACAGGTTTTCGCGCGTCTGACGATTGCGCAGCGTTGAAAGCGCGGGCTGCTGGGTGGTGTTCAGAAGCGGGATCAGCCAGCGATCGTTTAGCCCTCTCTCCGCGGCAGCCTGCGCAGCGTCAGCGATCTCAGTGGCGCTGAGCCCATCAAGCTGGTGCGCATAATCCACCACCAGCCCGCCCGTCTTATCGGCAGCCAGCAAGCGCTGATTAAACTGGCTGGTCAGGGAGGCCGCCTCGGTATTCAGCGCCTTCAGCTCGGCTTTTTCTGTCTCATTCAGACGCGCGCCGGCCAGAATAAACCGCTGATAAATCTCCTCTACCAGCCGGTGTGATTCGGCGTCCAGCGCGGCACGGTCCTGCCATACGCTCTCCACGCGGGCGAAAAGCACGTCATTCAGCCAGATATCGTTCGCCAGTTCGGCAAGCTCGGTGGAGAACTGTTCCTCCAGCTCCTGCAGGTACGTATTAGTGTGCGCGGAGGTCATGGCGAAGAAAACGCTGCTGACGCGCGAGAGCATGGCACCGCTTTTCTCCAGCGCCAGCACGGTGTTATTGAAATCTGGCGCAGCGGTTTGAGAGATAATGGCGTCAATGTCCGCCCGCTTCTGGCGCAGGGCTTCATCGAAAGCCGGACGATAGTGGCTGTCGTTGATTTCATCAAAATGGGGAGCCTGGTAAGGCAACAGGCTGATTTCAAAAAAGGGATTGGTGGCCGTCATCTTTCACTCCTGAGTACGGGTATCCTCCCAGAGTAGGCCAGGCCGCCATCCCCTGCAATGCTGTCATACAAATGTTGCCTTAACGCACCCTCTGCGGCCGTGCTATGTTAGTACAACACAAAAAGCGTTGAGGAACAGTGAGATGATTATTTTAGTTACCGGGGCAACGGCAGGTTTTGGTGAAAGCATCACGCGTCGCTTCGTCGCCAACGGGCATAAGGTTATTGCGACCGGTCGCCGTCAGGAACGTCTGCAGGAGCTGAAAGACGAATTAGGCGACAGCATCCTGACCGCGCAGCTGGATGTGCGTAACCGCGCGGCCATTGAAGAGATGATTGCCAACCTGCCCGCCGAGTGGCGCGCCATCGACGTGCTGGTCAACAATGCCGGTCTGGCGCTGGGCATGGAGCCCGCACATAAAGCCAGCGTGGAAGACTGGGAAAATATGATCGACACCAACAACAAAGGGCTGGTCTATATGACCCGCGCGGTCCTGCCGGGCATGGTCGAGCGCAACCGCGGCCACATTATCAATATCGGCTCCACCGCCGGGAGCTGGCCTTACGCAGGCGGCAACGTTTATGGCGCAACGAAAGCGTTTGTGCGCCAGTTTAGCCTTAACCTGCGTACCGATCTGCACGGCACCGCCATTCGCGTCACCGATATCGAGCCGGGCCTGGTGGGTGGCACTGAATTTTCCAACGTCCGCTTCAAAGGCGATGACGCAAAAGCGGGCAAGACCTACGAAAATGCGAACGCGCTGACGCCTGAAGATGTCACCGAAACGGTCTGGTGGGTGGCGACGCTGCCAAAGCACGTCAACATCAATACCGTAGAAATGATGCCAGTCAGCCAGAGTTTTGGCGGACTTAGCGTCCATCGTGGCTAAATGTGCCCTTCCCGGCCTGCGGGCCGGGTCTGTTTCGGGTCATAAAAGAATGGTAGTATGTTCAGGCTAACTCTCTGAGAAATGACAACTCATGGCCGCTGAATCGCAACTTAATCCCACCCAGCCCGTAAACCAGCAAATCTATCGCATTTTGCGACGTGATATTGTCCATTGCCTGATCCCGCCGGGAACGCCGCTTTCTGAAAAAGAGGTGTCCGTGCGTTTTGACGTATCCCGTCAGCCGGTGCGTGAAGCGTTTATTAAGCTTGCGGAAAATGGTCTGATTCAAATCCGCCCGCAGCGCGGCAGCTATGTGAATAAAATTTCACTTTCTCAGGTACGTAACGGATGTTTTGTTCGCCAGGCCATTGAATGCGCGGTGGCGCGCCGTGCTGCAACGCTCATCAACGACAACCAGTGCTACCTGCTGGAGCAGAACCTGCATCAGCAGCGTATTGCGATTGACCGCAAGCAGCTCAATGACTTCTTCCAGCTTGATGATGAGTTCCACCAGAAACTGGCGCAAATTGCGGATTGCCAGCTGGCCTGGGACACCATCGAAAACATCAAAGCCACCATCGACCGCGTGCGTTACATGAGTCTCGATCACGTCTCCCCGCCGGAAATGTTGCTCCGACAGCATCATGATATTTTCAGCGCGCTTGAAAAGCGCGACCAGGACGGTGTGGAAAAAGCGATGACGCTGCACCTGCAGGAAATTAGCGAGTCCGTGCAGCTTATTCGTCAGGAAAATAGCGAGTGGTTTAGCGAAGAGTAATATTACGCCGCCCCCTTTCGGGCGCGGCGACAGGGTTAGCGAACGACTAACACCGGAATAGTGGCGTAGCGCAGGATTGTTTCGGCATTTGAACCCAGCAGATGCGTAGTGATGCTCGGATTTTTCGACCCGATGACGATGACGTCATATTCCCCCTCTTTGCTGAGCTTGATGATTTCATCGCGGACGTTGCCAAAGCGAACCATGCTGTGAATATTCTCAGGGGAGATATCGAAGAGTCTTTTAAGCTCGTTCATTTTCTTCCCGGACTCTGCGGTCATATACTCTTCAAACTTTTTAATATCGGCATTGAATCCCCGCAGCAGAGACCGACTGCTGGCAGGCAGAATATTGACCAGGGTAATCGACGCGCCCTCTGCCTTCGCCAGATTGGCCGCGTGGCGCACCGCTTTGTCGCTCAAATCCATTTCAAACACATCAACAGGCATCAAAATCTTCTTATACATAAGCCTGACTCCTTATTCCGATGAAAGGGTTATTTCCTGAACCCAGCATGACATCAGGAATATAAACCAATCCTCAACGCTTCCCTGTCGAAACTATCAATTAAAGAAAATAACTGTCGGGTTTGTAAATTACCGTCGTGAACCGTCAGCGCCAGACACAATAAAGAAAAAAGTGTGAGTTTGATCAAAAACAAAAACATGAAGCGCGGACAGGCGTATTTATATGCCCCGTGAACGGCACACCTGAAATAGCGCCGTAACGAACAGGTTAGAGAGGAGAAAATACCATGATGACATACGACCGTAACCGTAATGCAATCACCACTGGCAGCCGCGTCATGATTAGCGGCACAAACCAGTTCGGCGTGATTAAAGCGATCCACAGCGACGGCCTCAGTGCCGAGCAGGTGCGTCGTAGTAAAACGGTTGAAGTGGAAGGATGCGAAGGTAAGTTCGAACCGATCGAGCTGATTCGCCTGGGTATGCACTAAGCCGTGCGCAGACATGCCGCCGCAAACGGCGGCATGTGCTGAATTACCGTTGAGACACGTACTGAGCCACGGTCGCTTTTGCGCCCTTTTGCAGTAACATCTGGTACGCCTTCATCACCGCATCAACAAATTTCGCTTCCCGCGGTAACTCTTTGCCAAAGATGGCCTCGATGCCGAGCAGCGCGTTGACCCGACTTTCCCCTTCCGCGCTTCCCTTCACCGCCACCTGAATCACCGCCAGCTGCGGATCGCTCACGTCAATGGCGTTACCCTGCTCATCCACGCCGCCGACATAGCGCATCCAGCCGGCCACGCCCAGCGCCAGCAGCGGGAAAGGTTTCTGATGTACCAGGTGCCAGCGTACGGAATCCAGCATACGCTGCAGGAGCTTCTGGCTGCCGTCCATCGCGATTTGCCAGGTACGGTGGCGCAGGGCCGGGTTGCTGTAGCGGGCAATCAGGAGTTCGGCATAGCGTGCTAAATCGACGCCTTTCACTTTTAAGGTTGGTGCCTGCTCGTTAAGCATCAGCGCGTGAGCGGCGACGCGGTAGTGCTCATCTTCCATACACTCGTTGATATGCTGATAACCCGCCAGATAGCCCAGGTACGCCAGGAATGAGTGGCTGCCGTTGAGCATGCGCAGCTTCATCTCTTCAAACGGAATGACGTCTGACACCAGCTCGGCGCCGGCTTTTTCCCATTCGGGGCGCCCGGCGACAAAGTTATCTTCGATCACCCACTGGCGGAACGGTTCACAGGCCACCGCTGCGGGATCGCGCACGCCGGTCAGCTGTTCGATTTTATCCAGCGTATCGGGAGTAACTGCGGGCACGATGCGATCCACCATGGTTGACGGGAAGGTAACGTGGGCTTCGATCCAGTCCGCCAGCTCACCGTCTACCGCGCGGGCGTAAGCGCAGGTCACATTGCGCATCACGTGGCCGTTCTCCGGCATGTTGTCGCAGGACATCACGCTAAACGCAGGCAGGCCTGCCGCTTTGCGTCGCGCCAGCGCTTCGACGACCACGCCCGGAGCGGATTTTGGCTGGTACGGTTTTTGCAGGTCGGCAACAATAAACGGGTGATCGAGCATCAGTTGCCCGGTCGCCGGCGAATGGCAGTACCCTTTCTCGGTGATGGTCAGCGAGACAATCGCTACCTGCGGTTCGCACATCGCGGCCAGCACGGTCTCGAGCCCGTCAACCTGCGCATGCAGCGCCTTTTTGACCACGCCAACCACGCGGGATGTCCACGTATCGGCGGACATTTCCGCCACGGTATAGAGGTTATCCTGCGCGTTAAGATCGGCAATCTGCTGCTCGCCGCCAATCAGGTTAACCTCACAGTAGCCCCAGTCGCTGCCATGCTCAGCCGCGAGAATGTCGGCATACACCGCCTGATGTGAGCGGTGAAATGCGCCAAACCCTAAATGAACAATGCGTGCTTTAAGGCTGTTACGATCGTACTGAGGCAGCGTCGCCCTGGCCTGTAATAACGTGTTTTCCATGATTAAGACTCATCAATTAGAAAGCTGTGGTTCGCTGCCGCTCTTTGCTTAAGCGGCAGCGCCTGCTGACTACACCAACTAGAATGGCAGTTGGAGTAAAAAAATATCTGCCATCAACCATACTGATACTGCCGTTTGAGATTTTGATTTATATTAACTTTTGGTCATGTGGTGTGACATAAAGATAAAGTTGTGTGACAAGTCACGCAAGCTATAAACCATTAGCGTCGCGAGGAGACAGCGCCATAGGCCGCAGGCTCTTTTGGGGCGTTCTCCGCAGCGTCTTCCGCTGCGCTCAAATCACGGTCCCGCACCTCTGGCATCAGGATCGCAGAGATCAGCCCAATCATGGAGTAGGCAACCAGCATGACAACAATCGGCCACCACGAGCCGGTCATATTGCAGAAGATCCCCGCCAGCACCGGACCAAAGCCCACCGCCACCAGACCGCCCGCCTCTTTTGAGATAGCCATGCGGGTAAAGCGATTTCGCGAACCAAACATCTCCGCCATGGTGATATTTTCCAGGGCAAACAGCCCCAGCACGGCGAAGTTATGAATAACGATGATAGAGAGCATGATCGTCCCCGGCGCATAGCTCTTATCGACGATAATCGACAGCATCGGGTACGCGAGAAGAATGGCGGAGATATTGAGGATAATGTAAGGCAGACGGCGTCCGACTTTATCGGAAAGCCAGCCCAACAGCGGGATGGAGATAAACCCGAGAATGGAGCTGATCATCAGCGCGTCGGTAGGGATGGCTTTATCGAACAGCAGCGTCTGGACCAGATACCCGGCGAGGAAGGTCTGAATCAGACCCGAGTTACCCGCCTGACCAAACCGCAGGCCGGTCGCCAGCCAGAAGGATTTACTTTTCACCATTGAACCCAGTGAGGTGTCCGGCTGCACGGTTTGTGCATCGTTCACTTTCTCAAAGACCGGGCTCTCTTTCAGGTTCATACGCAGCCAGATGGCAAAGATCATCACCACCACGCTTGCCAGGAACGGCACGCGCCAGCCCCAGGCAATCAGCTCTTCACGGTCGAGGGCAAAGAACATCACCGCCCAGATCGCCGTTGCGCTCAGCGTCCCGCAGTTAGTGCCCATCGCCACCAGCGAGGAGATGATGCCGCGTTTACCTTTCGGCGCGTACTCCGCCAGCATGGTCCCGGCCCCGGAGATCTCTGCCCCGGCACCCAGCCCCTGAATAATACGCAGCGTCACCAGCAGAACGGGGGCAAAAATACCGATTTGCGCATAGGTCGGCAGGACGCCAATCAGCGTGGTGCAGATCCCCATCATGGTAATGGTGATAAACAGTACCTTCTTACGGCCAATGCTGTCGCCCATTCGTCCGAAGATAAAGGCCCCGACGATGCGCGCAATATAGCCTGCGCCGTAGGTTCCCATCGCCAGGATCAGCGCCATCGCGGCAGACTGTTCCGGGAAGAAGATCTCATGGAAGACCAGGGCGGCTCCCAGGGAGTAAAGCTGAAAGTCCATAAACTCCAGGGCGGTGCCCAGCCAGCCGGAAACGGCGGCTTTCACCAGATCGGAGGTGGTTCTTTGAGGTTGTGCTTGCGTCATAATGGCTATCTCTAAAAGGTAAGATGCGTACCACATAGAGCCTGTCTGCGCAGGCTCTTAACCGCTTATATGATTATTGGCCGAACGTGAGTAACACTTTGCAGCACTGCCGCTGGTCTTTCTCAAACAGTTCGATGGCGTCTGTAACGTGGTGATAGTCAAAGGTATGGGTGATCAGTTTTTCCGGGTCGATCAGCCCCTTTTCCAGCCAGTCGATCACGACCGGGAATTTATTGGCATTCAGGCGCGAGGAGAATATCGCCAGCTCTTTGCCGGTGATGCCCTGCTGAACGACCTGGCTCGGCTCGCTGGAGAAGCCCATCAGCACGATGCGCGCCGCCGGAGAAGCCAGGGTTACCGCTTCCTGCAAAATCGTTGGATGGCAGGCGGCATCAATGATTAACGTCGGTTTGATGCCTTTTTCGTCCAGCGCGGCCTGCAACGACTGCTCGCCGTTATTAAACACCCAGTCCGCGCCGCTGCGCTGAGCCATTTTCAGGCGTTCATCAATGCGGTCAACTACGATAACCTGCTTCACCTTATAGACGCCTTTCAGCGCCTGCACGGTGACCAGCCCCATCGGGCCCGCGCCGTAAATCAGCGCAACGTCCTGTTCAACAGGACTGGCCTGCCCCGTCACGTTGGCGGCAATGGTGAAGGGTTCAACCATAACGGCGTGTTTATCCGGGATCGCGTCCGGGATGGGCCAGGCATTTTTAGCGGGCACTGCCGCATATTCGCTGAAACCGCCGTCACGGTGAACACCCAGCACCACCAGCGAGGTGCAAACGTTAGGCTTACCGACGGAGCACGGGTAGCAGTGCCCGCAGCTGATCACCGGATCGACCGAAACGCGCTGTCCCAGACGCGCGCTGTCGACGCCCTCACCCACGGCATCAATCACGCCAAAAAACTCATGGCCGATGACGCGTGGATACTTCGCAAACGGGTTATGCCCGCGGTAGATGTGGCTGTCTGAACCGCAAATCCCGGCCAGTTTAACCTTGACGCGTACTTCACCCGCGCCCGGCAGCGGGAGTAGCCGCTCTTCAATGACCAGCTGGTTCGGCTGTTGAATCACTACGCTTTTCATCGTTCGCTCCTCGTTTACCAGTTCCACAGCGTGCCGTCTTCAAGACGGGCCACCGGCAGATAGGCAGGATCGTACGGATACTTCGCTGCCAGTTTTTCATCAAACTCAATGCCCAGACCCGGCTTATCGCCCGGATGCATATAACCGTTATCAAACCGCCAGCTGTGCGGGAAGACTTCGAGCATTTGTTCGGAATAGCCCATATATTCCTGCACGCCAAAGTTCGGCACCCACAGGTCGAAATGCAGCGCGGCCGCGTGGCACACAGGCGACAGATCTGACGGGCCGTGTGAACCGGTACGCACCTGGTAGAGCGAAGCGAAGTCTGCGATGCGACGCATCCCGGTGATGCCGCCCGCATGGGTAATGGTGGTGCGGATATAGTCGATAAGCTGCTCTTCAATGAGCTGCTTGCAGTCCCAGATGCTGTTAAACACTTCGCCCACTGCAATCGGCGTGACGGTATGCTGGCGGATAAGACGGAAGCACGCCTGGTTTTCCGCAGGCGTCGGGTCTTCCATCCAGAACATGCGGAACTCTTCGATGCTCTTGCCGAAACGCGCCGCTTCAATCGGCGTCAGGCGATGGTGCATGTCGTGCAGAAGATGTTCATTGAAGCCGAACTGACTTCGCACCGCGTCGAACAGCTTCGGTGTGAAATCGAGGTATTTTTCTGTAGACCAGAGCTGCTCTTCCGGCCAGTCGCCTTTTGTCGCAGGCTCGTAGGCCAACCCTTTGCCTTTGGCCATGCCGTAGGTGGTTTTCATGCCCGGCACGCCGCACTGCACGCGGATCGCCTTAAAGCCCATCTCTTTATGACGGGCGTAATCTTCCAGCACATCGTCGATGGTGTGACCGGTGGTGTGGCAATAGACCATCACCCCTTCCCGGGAGGCACCGCCCAGCAGCTGGTAGAGCGGCATGTTGGCGGCTTTGGCTTTGATGTCCCACAGCGCCATATCCACGGCGGAGATGGCCGACATGGTGACCGGTCCGCGACGCCAGTAGGCACCTTTATAAAAAAACTGCCAGATATCTTCGATGCGGTGCGCATCGCGGCCAATCAGTTGAGGGCAAAGGTGATCTTTCAGGTAAGAAGCAACCGAGAGTTCGCGTCCGTTCAGCGTGGCATCGCCAAGCCCGACAATCCCTTCATCGGTGGTAATTTTAAGGGTGACAAAGTTCCGCCCCGGGCAAGTAACAAACACGTCAGCCGCGACAATCTTCATAATTCCTTTCCTTACATCGTTCGTTGTGATGCTGGAAATTTACCCATCAACCCTACTACCATACAAGTATAATGATCATAAAATCAGCTAACGATCACAAAATCCGGGGGGGTCAGGCCCGCCCCCATCCCGCCACAATAATCAGCATACCGCACAGGGCAATCAGCGCGCCGGCCCAGTCGTACGCGCTGAGTTTGACGCCGTCCACCACGCGTAACCACAGCAGCGCAGTACAAACATAGACGCCACCGTAAGCCGCGTAAACGCGCCCACTGGCCGCCGGATGCAGCGTTAACAGCCATACAAACAGGGCCAGCGCGACACCCGCCGGGATCAGCAGCAATACGCTTCCCCCCTTCTTCAGCCAGAGCCAGGGCAGGAAGCAGCCGATGATTTCGCATAGCGCGGTGGCAAAAAAAAGCAGCGTCGTTTTAAGCATATTTCACATCAGGTGAGGTTTTATTTAAACATCATACCTGATGATGTCCTTTACTTTTCCATACTTGCTCCGCGGGTATGCCGTCATTTTGCTTTAGTGTAGAATCTGTACGGGGTAACTTGATTATCTGCACCCATTTAAAAGGAAACGCTATGACCACATTAAGCAAACGCCTTTGTCTGACAGCCCTTCTGGCGCTGTCATCGTTCGCCTTCGCCGCCTCCGCGTCAGCGGAAACCAGCAAACTCGTCATTGAGTCTGGTGACAGCGCGCAAAGCCGCCAGAACGCCGCTATGGACAAAGAACAATGGAATGACACCCGCAACCTTCGTCAGAAGGTCAACAAACGTGCTGAAAAAGAGTGGGACAAAGAAGATGTCGCTTTTGACGCACGCGATAAGTGTCAGCAAAGTGCAAACGTCAATGCCTACTGGGAGCCTAACACCCTGCGCTGCCTGGATCGCCGCACTGGCCGCACGGTAGCTCCATAATGTCGGCTCCCTGCGACATTAAGCTCCGTCCGCTGGAGCGTGAAGACCTGCGCTTTGTCCACCAGCTCGACAACAATGCCAGCGTGATGCGCTACTGGTTCGAAGAGCCTTACGAGGCCTTTGTCGAGCTGTCCGATCTCTACGACAAGCACATTCACGATCAAAGTGAACGTCGTTTTGTGGTGGAGTGTGAAGGCGAAAAAGCCGGTCTTGTGGAGCTGGTTGAAATCAACCATGTTCACCGCCGGGCGGAGTTCCAGATCATCATCTCCCCTGAGCATCAGGGAAAAGGCCTCGCCTCACGGGCGGCGAAGCTGGCAATGGATTACGGATTCAACGTTCTGAATCTCTACAAGCTTTACCTGATTGTGGACAAAGAGAACGAGAAAGCGATCCATATCTACCGCAAGCTGGGCTTTATGGTGGAAGGTGAGCTGATTCACGAGTTCTTTATCAACGGTGAATACCGCAATACCATTCGCATGTGCATCTTCCAGCATCAGCACCTGGCCGGGCACAAGCCGTCAGGCGCCAGCCTGCTGAAACCTACCGCGCAGTAACCTGCGCGGCTTTACTCTCAGTAATATTCAATCGTGTTTTTGATGGTGTACTTGCGCTCAACGGCGGGTTTGACGCTATCGTCCGTGATGGTCAGATCGCAGCTCACCGGATTATTGTGGCGATCGTAGTCGCAGCTCTGCGTCACGTTGCCCAGAGGCTTGTCGTTCAGCATGCTGACTGCCGAGTAATCCATTCTTTTGCGAACGTCTTTAGACGGCGTTGCCTGGACGGACAGATGCTGATCCCCGGAGACGGTGGTTTTGCCCAGCGGGTAGCCATCCGCATCGTAGCGGTACTTCACTTCCATCTCTTTGCCGTGCGCCGCCACCACAAAACCGTTATCGTCGGTATCCCACGTCACACCGGCTGACGGCAGTTCGGCCAGCTGGCATTTCCCCTGCAGCTTCACTTTCCGCTGCTGGGTTTCCGCATCAAGGTAGTAATTGGCATCCAGCACCAGCGCGACGCCAGTATTGGCCTCCAGATCGTGCAGCTCCAGCGTATCAAAACAGCCTTCCGCCGACACGGTACCGGCGATCCGTTTGGACACTTCACCCTTCTCGTTGAACAGCGTCTGGGTAAAATCTTTGACCGGGCCGCGTAGAGGATCAAAATCAAACTCGTTCGAAAAGCTCGCCATCTCGGGCGTAAACGACAGCGGCGCGGAGTTGTTGTCGCACCCCACCAGTGCTGCTGCCAGTAGCGTTATCGCTGCGTATTTCTTCACATTTGTTACCGTACAGGGAGATTATTCCCAATCATATTAGCAAATACAGTTGTTTACACGAAGCCTGCTAAAATTAATCTACACACAGAGAAAAGGAGCTACAGATGAAACGGTTACCCTGGATTACCGCCCTGCTGTTAATGAGCGCCTCAACGGCCGCACTGGCGGCACCGGACTCCTGCGAGCGCGTGAAAAGCGACATTCAGCAGAAAATTATCAACAACGGCGTGCCGGAATCAGGTTTTACGCTGAGCATTGTGCCAAACGACCAGGCCGACCAGCCGGGCACGCAGGTGGTGGGCCATTGTGCCAACGACACCTTTAAAATTTTGTATACCCGAACAGGCTCCGGGGCTGCGGACGCTCAGTAATTTACCCTCAATCCCCGTTGATTTGATGAGGATTAAGATCTAATACCCCCAAATAAGTAACACTCACCCCATCATTAGCCCGGTTGTAATTACGGGAAAAATAATACGTAATCTCAATGTTGGGGTGAGCCATGTCTGAGGTCGATCATCACGGCGGAATTAGCCGTCGAACACTCGTAAAATCTACTGCCATAGGTTCTCTGGCGCTTGCCGCCGGCGGTTTGTCGTTGCCCTTTGGCGTGAAAAGCGCTGCCGCTGCGGTGCAAAACGCCATTAACGCTGCCGAAGATAAAGTGGTCTGGGGTGCCTGCTCGGTCAACTGCGGCAGCCGCTGCGCATTGCGGCTGCACGTTCGGGACGACGAAGTGTACTGGGTCGAAACGGACAACACCGGCGAGGATATTTACGGTAACCACCAGGTGCGCGCCTGCCTGCGCGGACGCTCTATTCGCCGTCGCATTAATCATCCTGACCGTCTGAACTACCCGATGAAACGCGTGGGCAAACGCGGTGAAGGCAAGTTCGAGCGCATCACATGGGATGAAGCGCTAAACGCTATCACCGCCAGCCTGAAAGACGTGGTGGCTAAATACGGCAACGAAGCGGTTTACATTAACTACTCCTCCGGCATTGTCGGCGGCAACATCACCCGCTCCTCTCCTTATGCGTCACTGGTGGCGCGCCTGATGAACTGCTACGGCGGTTTCCTGAGCCACTACGGCACCTACAGCACGGCGCAAATCGCCTGCGCGATGCCCTACACCTACGGCAGCAACGACGGCAACAGCACGTCTGATATAGAAAACACCAAGCTGGTGGTCATGTTCGGCAATAACCCGGCTGAAACGCGCATGAGCGGCGGCGGGATTACGTACTATCTGGAGCAGGCTCGCGAGCGCTCTAACGCCCGCATGATCGTTATCGACCCGCGCTACACCGATACCGCCGCCGGGCGCGAAGATGAATGGATCCCGATCCGCCCGGGTACCGATGCCGCGCTGGTAGCGGGTATCGCGTGGGTATTGATCGACGAAAACCTGGTCGACCAGCCGTTCCTGGATAAATACTGCGTTGGCTACGACGAAAAAACGCTGCCGGAAGGCGCGCCCGCTAACGGTCACTATAAAGCGTATATTCTCGGCCAGGGCGAGGACAATACGGCGAAAACCCCTGAGTGGGCCTCCCGCATTACGGGCATACCCGCCGATCGCATCATTAAGCTTGCGCGCGAGATTGGCTCCGCCAAACCGGCGTATATCTGCCAGGGCTGGGGGCCACAGCGTCAGGCGAACGGAGAACTGACGTCCCGCGCGATCGCGATGCTGCCTATCCTCACCGGAAACGTAGGCATCAACGGCGGTAACAGCGGCGCGCGTGAGTCGACGTACACCATCACCATCGAGCGTATGCCGCTGCCGGATAATCCGGTCAAAACGCAAATATCCTGTTTTAGCTGGACGGACGCCATCGCCCGTGGGCCGGAGATGACCACCCTGCGCGACGGCGTGCGCGGCAAGGATAAGCTGGATGTGCCGATTAAGTTCATCTGGAACTACGCGGGCAACACCATCATCAACCAGCACTCTGATATTAATAAAACCCACGATATCCTGCAGGATGAAAGTAAGTGCGAAACGATCGTCGTCATCGATAACTTCATGACGTCGTCAGCGAAGTACGCCGATATCGTGCTGCCGGACCTGATGACCGTCGAGCAGGAAGACATCATTCCTAACGATTACGCCGGGAACATGGGCTACCTGATTTTCCTCCAGCCCGTGACCGCGCCGAAGTTTGAGCGCAAGCCCATCTACTGGATCATGAGCGAAGTGGCGAAACGCCTCGGTCCGGATGTCCATCAGAAATTCACCGAAGGACGCACGCAGGAGCAGTGGCTGCAGTATCTGTATGCCAAAATGCTCGAAAAAGATCCCAAACTGCCGTCGTATGACGAGCTGAAAAAAATGGGCATTTATAAGCGCAAAGATCCGAACGGGCACTTTGTGGCCTATAAAAAATTCCGCGAGAACCCGGAAGCTAATCCGCTGAAAACGCCATCGGGCAAGATTGAAATTTACTCCAGCAAGCTGGCGGAGATTGCGGCCACCTGGGAGCTGGCAAAAGATGAAACCATCAGCCCTCTGCCCGTCTACGCCTCGACCTTTGACGGCTGGGATGCGCCCGAACGCGCGCAATTTCCGCTGCAGCTGTTTGGCTTCCACTTCAAAGCCCGTACTCACTCAAGCTACGGCAATGTCGACGTGCTGAAAGCGGCCTGCCGCCAGGAGGTCTGGCTTAATCCTGTTGATGCCGAAAAACGCGGCATTAAAAACGGCGATACGGTGCGCGTCTTTAACGACCGCGGTGAGGTGCGAATTGAAGCGAAAGTCACGCCGCGCATCATGCCCGGCGTGAGCGCCATGGGCCAGGGTGCCTGGCACAACGCCAATATGAACGGCGACCGCATCGACCACGGGTCATGCATCAATACCCTGACCACGCACCGCCCGTCGCCGCTGGCAAAAGGCAACCCGCAGCACACCAATCTGGTGCAGATCGAGAAGGTCTAGAAAGTGAAGCGCATGACCGTGGTTTATTCTATGGTCTATAAATTGGTTTAACACAGTCGCGCGGGCGTCATCCGCGCGAACAAGGAAGATGTAATGAAAGACGTCTCACAGCGTGAATCGTTCGCGTTTAGCGCCCGCGTACTGGGCGCGCTGTTTTATTTTGCACCCGACAGCGAGCAGGCTGCGCCGCTGGTGCAGGCCCTCACCGCTGGCGACTGGGTTCAGGACTGGCCCCTGCCGCCGGAAATGCTGCAACCCGTTGCCGAAACCTTTGCCGCGCCTGCCGATGAGCCGCTGACGGACGCCTGGCAACGGCTGTTTATTGGCCCTTATGCCCTGCCCGCTCCGCCATGGGGTTCCGTCTGGCTTGACCGCGAATCCGTGCTGTTTGGCGACTCCACCCTCGCGCTGCGCCAGTGGATGCGCGAGAACAGCATTGCTTTTGAGATGCAGCAGAATGAACCGGAAGATCATTTCGGCACGTTGCTGCTGCTGGCGGCGTGGCTGGCCGAGAATGGCCGCGAGTCGGAATGCGATCGGCTTCTGGCGTGGCATATACTGCCGTGGAGCACCCGCTTCCTGTCGGTATTTGTCGACAAGGCCGGGCACCCGTTTTATACCGCGCTGGGCAGGCTTGCGCAGCTAACGCTGGCGGACTGGCGATCCGGGTTGGTTATTCCTGTTGCGGAAAAGACGCTGTATCGCTAAGGGTTGTGGCTTGCTTGCTGGTGGCGAGCAAGCTACGCTCAGAAGAGGACGTTTAAAAATTCATATCGAAACAGGAGGCATATTAATATAAATAATATATAATGACCTTACCTTGAAAGGTCTATGCTATCGTTTGATACAAACAAATAAAAAAATGACTGAAAATCATCACTCCGAGAACAAGCTAAAAAGATTACTCATAACAGCCGTGACATTTAGCATTCTCGGTGCATGGATCTGGTATATGTCATGGGTATCAAGCATCTCCAATAATACGATTTTACAAAAATCGGTTCCTGAATGGAAGACGTATATCTACTTTGGAGTATTGATCGGAACCCTTTTTGTTATACGAACCTTTTTTGTGCACGCTTTTAACCAAACATTAAAATACTTTGCCAATGTTTTCTTTAGTGGTTTTTTCCTTGGTTTTTTATTGAGCTTAAATTGTTATGATATTTATGTCTATCTCTTTCCGGACAAAATAATTGGCTATGAATCTGAATATGAAGTTGTCTTCCCGGGACCATCGCGAGGTAAGCATGGACATTGTGAAGCTGGTCTCTGGTTAAAAGATCAGAATACTAACAGATGGATACAGCTTTGTACCAACAAAGAATATCTGCACAGTCACCGTAAGCAGGGAATGACAGGAGTATGGGTAACAGCTCGTGTTAATAAGATTGGAACTTACATTGTGAAATATGAATTTATTTATTTGTAGTCGCCATCTTTTATTGCGCCTGTGAAAATGAATAGCACTCAAGGCCTGCTCCTCGCTGTCGGCCAGATGTTCGCACTACAGATTGTGCATCCACAGCGGAGCAACCTGCTATGGACAGGATCATCTCACTGTCCAGTGCCGTCAGTGGTTAAGCCTCGGTGGTAGCAGTTCTGAATGTTCCCTGCGTGTCAGAAGCGGTTGCTGTCAAGGTTACGCAAGATAGGTTTAAATATTGTCTTCTAATGGATATGGATTCTACACGTGAAAATACGATTATTACTGCTTATATTGCTCATCACTTTCCAGTCGTGGGCAAGTGAGCTCTCCCCAAGAGAGCAAGCTAAAAAAATGGCTGAAGCAGCATGTCTATACCAATACAATGTGATCTACTCTCGCTTTACTTTGGGTTTTTCTGAGGAAAAAGCAGTTCAGGTGTCATCTAAAATACTCACTAATTATATAGAGAGTAATAAAGAGAATGCAGGTGATTTTTTTCTCTCATCGATTCGTAGAAGTACAATTGCACAGTTGCGGGAGATAGAAGTAAATAAAGAGGCGGTTCAGCAATTAAGAACTCCCCCGCCAGATTTTAAAGATAAATTTTTATCATCTTGCAATCAAATGAAAACAGAGCAATTGGAAGCCATGCAAGTTTTTGGTTAAATTCCGCATATAGATATCCTGATACGCTTTTTTGAGGCTATCATAATTATTACTTTCGCCCCTTGCTTATAATCGATTGAAGTTTAAGACGGTCAGGGCTGCAACAGCAGCCCTGTACCAAAAGCTGGAACTACAAGCCTTTAACCAGGATTTAGTTATGCATCGCCGCCTGATCCACCCTCACTCGCACTCTCTTTGCTTTGAATGAACCGGAGTGCCAGATAAAGATCTGGTGCCAGAATCATGTCATCATCATTCATTGTTGGCCGACTATCTTTAAACCAGCGCGTTAATTCCGTTTTCCTGCCCGCAAGGATTAACGTAATCTGTCGACTTTTCAGGTCACGCTTTAACTCATTAATGGTTGCCAGGACACTGATATCTGAATAGGTGAAGCAAGCCACGGCATCAATAATCACCCATTTAGGTTGTAATGCTGCACCATCAACTAAGTTCAATACCCGGCGTTTAAAATAAGCCACATTAAAATAGGTCAACGGCGAGTTAAATCGATACATCAGCACGCCCGGGACCATTTTAATATCGGTTGTATTACCTAATGAGTGAATCATTCCATTTTCGTCAGTACCCAGTAAGTGCTCAGAGGGACGAAAGACTGTGCGAAGGAACTGTAGCAGGCCAAGCAACACCGCAAGGCCGATCCCCTGAATAACGCCGATAATTAACACACAGCCAAACGTGAAGAAGGCCAGACGAAATGCCTGTTTATTTCTTCGCCTCAGGTTCCATAGCCCGCGTAAGTCAATCAATGACCACGATGCATACATTAGAACAATACCTAATGCGGATACCGGAATAAATTGTAATGGCTGAGTGAAAAATACCACTACGATACCGATGAGTAAGGCTGCGACTACGGAAACCAGCTGGCTTTTCCCACCAACTGAATCATTAACCGCGGTCCGGGAATCGGCTCCACTGATAGCAAACCCCTGAGATAAACCAGACATCAGATTCGCAATACCCAGCGCTCTGAACTCAGCATCCGCATTAATTTCATAGCCATTTTTCGCGGCGAAACTGCGAGCGGTTAGCATCAGGCTGACAAAGCTGACCAAAGCCAGGTTCAGTGCTGGGATCACTAAATCACGCATCGGACCGGGCTGGAACGCCCCCCAGTGAACGACGGGTAAACCAGGCTGAAAGCCTTCCCCGCCAATGGTGGCAATACCGTACTGTTGCGCAGATGTTCCCCATACCAGTACCGTTGTTATCACAATGGCAATCAAAGGTGCTGGCCAGTGGCTACGATACGTTTTGATAACCATCAAAATAATTAACGTTAAAAGCGATATCCCTATCGTTAATAAATGGCTGTCTGAAATTCGGCCTGGCAAAGCCATTATTTTCTCAATAACCTGCGTTTCATCTAGCTTTATCCCCAAAACCTTGCCTAATTGCCCGACAATAATCGTCACGGCTACGCCATTAAGCAAACCCGTAAGAATGGGATGAGAAAGTAGATCGGCAAGCGCGCCCAGCCGAAATTTACTGGCAAGCAGGCACCATCCGCCCATCATCAATGTCATGATGATCGTCAGTTGCCAGTGCAGTTCAGGATTTCCCGCTGAAAGAGGAAACACGACGGCCGCAATCACCGCGCAGGTCGTGGCATCAGGGCCCACAATAAGCTGACGTGAAGAGCCAAACAGTGCGTAAGCTATCATTGGTAAAACACAGGAATACAGCCCTACTATTGCCCCAACCCCCGCCAGCTCAGCATAAGCAATAGCTACGGGTAGCGCGACAGCCGCAACGGATAACCCGGCTTTTACATCATCTTTTAGCCAGCTTTTATCGTAGGCCAACAAATTTTGTAACCCTGGCATGTAGTTCAACAATAGTTTTCCGAACACATTATTCTCCGGACATGAATATTACCCACGAAATGTTGGCACACTTTTAAACGAAACTCTGGTTTTCAAATGCTCCGGATTGAGGCCCTAATAACACTTCAACCATTTTATTATTCTGACTGGTTTTAAACATAGTTCAAAAACGACCGCTTAGCCGGAGGTGGGACCGGCAGCCAGATCGCCGACGTTGTGACTGGTTATTGGTAGTTGAAAAGAGGACAGGAATTACGGAAGAATATTTAAACATTACTGAAGATTAAATGGATTGCGGGGTAAGAAGTGGGAATGTCTCAAGCAGTAAAGAAAATCGCTATGGTGGCTATACTGGTGAACCTGGCCGCAGGATGCGCGCCGCTACACCCTTCCGGCTGCCATAAGACCACGGCAACGGGTAATTGCGGTTCAGGACGCTGGGACGATCGGGATGAATGGGGCGCGCAAGCGCGGGCAATCAGAGCGGCAATCAATGCCGAAATTGAAGAGCCGCAAACCTGGAAAGGGAAAAAATGCAGGTTGCATATTGAATTTGCGCAGGATGGCACGCCTTTAAACATCTCAACCAGCAACGGCAATAAGGCCTATTGCGAAGCGATAAAATCAGCCGCCCATAAAGCCAAATTCCCGGCCTTCAGCAATCCGGAAGTTTATAGAGATTTTCAAAAATCCAGCTTCGACATGCGCGGTTAGCACCATGATAACGCTTTGAATTGTCGCGCTTTGCTCAACCCCGCCATCCTGGTACAGGCTATGTCCGCTTTGTGCCAGAAGCGGACACTGTAAACTGGCCAGCCTGGAGATGAATATGAGCGTAGGTCAGCCGCGATTTTTTCCATTGGTATAAATATCAGGCCGGGTGATACTCCACGCATAGTTTTTCCGATTAACGGGTTCGTACCCAAATTTTTGATAGAGCCAGGGAGCTGTTGTTGTAAACAGCATGATTCTGCGAAGCTGCTCAAAGACGGGATGATGATGTATGCATTGCATCATCCATTTTCCCAGACCCTCTCCCTGATATTCCTCAAGAATATAAACATCACATAGATAAGCGAATGTAGCGTAATCTGTTATCAATCGCGCGAAACCTATCTGTTTTTCATCATGGTAAACGCCGAAATTAAGACTGTTTTCGATTGATGCGCCTACAATTGACAGGTCAATCCCTTTAGCCCAGGTCGACCTCGTTAGATAGCGATGGATAGCCTGTACATCCAGTTTTTCCCTGTCTGTACTCACCAGGTAGTTATCCTTATGCCACTCATAGTTCTCTGAAATGCTCACGGACGTACCTTCTCATAAGGGTATGGGAAACCTGACCTTATCACTTGAGGTAAAATCGTGCTATCAGTGCTGCTTTGCAATAGCTAAAGCCTGCTGCTGGTATCAATGAGGGATTGCGTCCGTTCCTCGCTCATAGCGGACCTTTTCTGGTCAGTCCCCGGTCATACAGAACCCAGGCGCTGGCGGAGCCAGCATCAGGGTACGTTGTCAATCAACGGGGAGCATCACAAGGAGTGATCCAAACCAGGATAGATAAGGCTCTGCTACCCAAATGGCCTAATGGAAGTGAATCTCCTCTTGCTAGCTATCACGAGATCCAAATACCCGCAGGAACGAAAGTATATGTTGGAGAAGTTGGCTATCAAACAGACCTTTTTTCCGGTGGCTCTGAGCAAGTTGTAATACCTACACCGTGGAAAATACCTGGCGTTAAGATACTTAGAAGTGGTGGTTTGAAATGAAAAATGAAATAAAGAAAACAGTAACCGACATCATTAAAATACTATCCTCAAACGACGAGAATTCATGGGCAAAAACATTTGAAAAACTGGTCATCGAGCTCGATGTTGATTGTGAATCATCCATTTACTCATTGAAAAAGCTCTTCGGCGGGATGGGATCATTTAACGATATTGTTCTCCATAAAAATGGAATACCTCTAATTCGAGAAAATGACGAGCTAGATGATTTGAGGCACAAACTCTACAAGCAACTTGACCATGCAATCGGCTTGTTAAACGCAGGTGATTTACCATAACGTCGTTACCAGCAGCACCAATGAGGTACTGGCGACGCTTCCGGTGCGAAAGGATAAAACTGCTATGTATTAACCCGGAAAACGACCGGAAACTCGCATGGTAAAATTTATCCGGCTGCATGACTATGCAGCCAGCTGAATTGCCATGCGGCTCGCCGAAACATGGCCAATCGGCGGACAGCACTAAGGTCCGCTTTTAACTTATAGCTGATGTCTTACGACCCCGGATATGTCTGCTTTGTGCCAGAAGCGAACATAATTGCTATTTACTCGATTGGCGTCAGTGAACGTTAAACGGCCCTAATATTCAGCCGTTTAAAATACATAACTAGACCGTTGGGATGGTGCCGCCATCTATAACATATTCCGTACCCGTGATAGTGGCAGCACAGGAAGACGCCAGGAAGGCGATGAGGTTCGCCACTTCGATGGGCTTTGAGGGACGCCCCACCGGAATGCCACCTAAAGCCTTCATAATGATTTGCTTACCGCCCTCGTAGTCCGTTCCTGCCTGCTGCGCTAGTCGTTCTGCCAATGCTACCGATGCTTCGGTTTCTACCCAGCCAGGCGCAACACGAACCACCCGAATTCCCTTAGGGGATACTTCTTTCGACAGGCTTTTACTATACGCCGACAACGCCGCTTTCGCCGCCGCATAACCCGTGGTCGATTCCGGTAACGGAAGCTCACGCTGAATGGAGGTGACGTGAATAATCACGCCATTCTGCTGAGCCAGCATCCCAGGCAACAAGGCACGATCTATTCGTACCGCAGGCAACAGGTTAAGATTGAGTTCCTGTTGCCACTCATCTTCACCGAGTGCTGCAAAACCACCGCCGGGAGAGTTAGAACCACCAGCTATGTGCACGATGATATCGACACCACCCAGGTGCTTCTGAACCGCTTCCACGACTAAGTTACACCCTTTGATTGTGGTCAAATCTGCCGCAACGAATGCGTCTGCAATAGAATCCGTGGGAATGTGACGTGCGGTGGTTAACACCGTGGCCCCCTGCTGCTTTAACAGCGCGACAACCGCTTTACCGATCCCTTTGGTACCAGCGGTAACAAGCACACGCTTACCCTGAAAATCAAGATCCATCGACATCAGACAATCTCCAGCGTGTTAATTTTGTCGCCAACCAGACCGAAAGCATGTTTGAGCACCACTGGGCTGCCGGGGAAATTACCCACCACGTAAGACGTGACTGTTAACCGGGCACCTTCAGTGAGAATTTCAATGGGCTCTACACTGTAGTCAAACTCAGACTGCGCGGCCCGTTGCCACGCTTCGATTGCCGCATGTCCTTGATAAGTTTTCCCTTCGTCGATCACAATAGCATTGGTGGTAAAACAGTGCTTAATGTCGGCAATATCGGCCCCATTACTGATCGTGAAATAGAGTGAAATAGCGTTCGGAAGTGATAATGACATGGCTCAATGATCCCGTTATTTACAGTACGAGAATTTTTACCATAGACTGTTAAATTGACAAGTACGCACAAAAAAGTGAGTGACTGTTCTATGAGTAAGTTATATAGCCCTGAATCTGCCGCAATCGGTGTGGAGCAAGCCCTGCGACTGCTGGAAGGTCGCTGGAAACTGATTATCCTGTTTCATCTTTTCGACGGAAAGGTGCAACGCTATTCGAATTTTGAAAAACTGATTCCCGAAATTTCGCAGAAAATGCTAGCGCAACAACTCAGACAGCTGGAAGCCGACGGCATTGTGTCGCGCATGGTTTACCCGCAGGTACCACCGAAGGTGGAATATCGACTTACTGATTGGGGGCAGGCATTGTGTCCAGCTCTCGATGCAATCCTTAAATGGGCGGAAAAACGCAAGGTTTAGGTATCACTGGTACATCCGGATCGACCAGTTAGACTGCGAGCTGGTCAACATCATTGCCCGTCGTGCCGAATGCGTTAAAGCTGCAGCGGCATTCAAAACAGATCACTCAGCCGTTCGGGCTCCCGATCGCGTGCAACAGGTCATCTGTAAGGTTCGCAGGCAGGCAGCTGAGGCTGGGCTTTCAGAAGTGATTATCGAGAAAATCTACCGGACCATGATAAGCGCATTTATCGAGTATGAGCTTGAGCAACATGACCAGCTTCAACATGCTGCGGCAAAGACTGAATGAACCGGTCTGTCTGCACCGACCGGGTAACGAAAATACAAGCTGGTATTAATACCCATTCTGGTAGCTGTTAACAGTACCTTGTTATGACAAAATAGCGCACGCAAACGGTTTCGTTGGTTTTAACCGTTTTCGACACATTATCTATTGCTGTGATGGCATTGTTGTTTAGCATTTTATTCTTGACGTCTCCCTCCCCTGTGGAGACGTTTTTTTTCCCCCACAGATAGTTGCAAACCCAAACTTCGAGACGAAAATGATATAAACGGGTGAAATGAGCTTCCAACAGACAGATTAGATTATGAGATATAAATCCTACTCAATTAATGAGCTGCAACTGAGGATAACGCGCTAACCAACGCTTCTCTTCAACGCGTCGCCTAAAGACATCATACTTTTCCCGCTCAAATGCTGGCGTCGGTCTTAAACGTAACTCAAACAGGTCATCAAGACCATAGGGTGCAATGACCTCGATAAGATCGTTATCGCCCAGTCTGACGCCCACGGCCGTCGCGGTTTCGGGCCAGTACAACAGCGCATTTTCTGTTGAGTGATAGGGATTATCGCCATTGCGCAGATGCATTCTGGCTTGATTCTTCACAGACCAGTTAAAAGCGGGCAACTGCTGTTTAAGTTCTTTTTCCAGATGACGTTCATCGTCTGGGGTACAACATTCGGGATCGTACCAGACGACATCCACATCGCCAGATAAGGAATGATGCCAATCTCCATGCATATGATCCCATACGGCATCCCTGACGAAACCCGCCCCGACCCAGCAGTCACGAAGTTGCAAATCACGGACCGCGTAAAGCACCTGCATCCGTGAAGGGTCCACTGACAATATTCTCTGCAATGAATTTAGATAGTTCATGATTATTCCTGCCAGTAAACGGTCCGCCCCGCCATCTTAAGCGGAGCGGCTTATATATGTCGCGAGTGCGCGCTCAAAACCTCAGGACAGCGCGCCCAACAATCAGAAGCTGTACGTCACTTTCAGGCTTCCCGTGGGCGACGTCTTGCGTTGTACAATCGGGCTATCGGCGGCATCCCCCGTCAGCTGCGTCACGCCCGCTGCGGCAAGCACGCTCCAGCGTGAGGTGAGCCTGTGGGTCCAGTCAAGATTCAGCGAATACGCATAAATTCCGGCACCGGCGTCATGTCGGGCAAATCCCGATGCGGCCGACTGGGCGGCGCTGACGCCATAGTACGTTTGCATATACTTGTCGGATCCCCAGCTGCTGGTCAACGCCAGCGTGACCGCATTATTCGGTGAAGTATAGAGCGGACTGGAAATGCCGAAGTGTACAGCCTCACCGTTGTCTCTCTCAGAAACCGGAACCTCAGCCTGCAGCTGCAGATTAAGCCAGTCGGTCACCTTGTACCCCAGCCCGGGCACCACGATAGCCGAGCCTTTTATCTCGCCCATCCCTCGCAGCTCGTCGCTGCCAGAGCTTATCGAATCGCTGCTCACGTCTTTATCTTTACGGCCTATGCGATAGCTCAGCGCCGCGCTGTAATCCAGGTTACCGATGTTGTTGCCGTAACCGATACCCCGCGTGGTGCCGATAAAAAAACCATTGGCCATGGAGTAATCCACCACCTGAGCCGCGCTGACGCGGGTTTTATCTGAACCCGAGTAGCGTGTCGCGACATCTACGCCGCCCCCAAGGGTTAACACATTGCCCTGGCTCTGCTCTGCCGCCAGTGTCGGAGTGGCCAGTAACGCCAGAACGACGCCCGGCACAATGTTTTTCAGGCTGCGGCCCGGGAATAAATGGGGGAACGTATGACGCAGTTCGATGTTTCTCATTAAGGGAGTCCTTATGGATTCAAATGATGACGATGCATGCGGTTAACCGCCAGAACGCCCATTTTGAATACTGACCCTAAGGTTCTTATGAGCTGAAAATGAAGAAACACTGAAGCGCGCGCGGGTGCTGTAAACCGGACAGATTTCCTGATACCGTTTTTTTCTTAAGATGTTCTTCATTCACTGTCGATACAGTTACCAATGTGAAAATTCTACTTATTGAAGACGACCTGGATCTCGGCAATGGCGTACGTATCGCCCTCTCAGATCAGGGATTTGACGTTATATGGGTTCGCCGGAAAGAGGATGCGCTGCATCAGCTTGACGTCTGCGTGCCCGAGCTTATTTTGCTCGACCTGGGGCTGCCCGATGGCGATGGCATGAGCCTGATGACGCGTTTGCGTCAGCAGCTTAAGGGGATCCCCGTGATCATACTGACGGCGCGAGGTACGCTGCAGGATCGCCTGTGCGGGCTGGATGCGGGCGCAGACGACTATCTGGTCAAACCCTTTGTTCTCGCCGAGCTGCTGGCGAGAGTGAGAGCCCTTGCACGACGCAGTTACGGTTTTGAGAATGAGGCAATAGAAATTCGCGGGCTGTCTCTGCATGTGCCAACGCGTCGCGTAACGGTGAGCGCCCGCCACGTTGACCTGACGGCCAGTGAGTACGCCCTGCTTGAAACGCTGATGCTGCGCGCTGACCGCGTGCTTACGCGACGGTTCCTTGAAGAACGGATATTTGGCAACAAAGAAAACCTCAGCAATGCGCTCGACGTACATATGGGTAATTTGCGGCGAAAAATCGGCGACGGCTATGTGCGAACGGTGCGTGGGGTCGGGTATGTCATTGATACCGTCTCTGTCCAGAAGGTGACCGGTTAATGCGAAACTTATGGTACCACCTGAGGCGCCCGACGCTGGTACGGCGAATTATCATCGCCCAGATGTTGCTGCTTACCCTGCTGTGGAGTCTTTTTTTAACCTTTATTTTATGGGAGGACCTGCGCAGCCCTCCCATCCTCACGGGCAGTAATACGTACGAAACCCTTTTTACCCTGGTTGAGCGTACGGACGGACGCCCGCAGGATCGTAGCGCCGTGCTGGAAGCCTTCAGCAAGGCGCTGCGCGAGGGCTATGGCGGCGGGGAAGATCCCGCGCTGTCCATTAACCTCATCGTTCGCAAGAATAATACCGTTATTTTTGCATCAGACGGCGCACCCGCAGGGGTAATAAACACCCGGCTTGGGGAAATGCAGCATGTTCAGAGTGAAGGTCGCGTCTGGACCAGCCGCACCCTCAAATCCGCTCACTCCGACGTGGAGGTCACCCTTTTCACCCCAGCAAGCGGCTGGAACTTCTTTATCTACCTCAACTCGCGCGGCTACTACATCCTGCCGCTGCTGGTGTGCTTCCCTTTTCTGCTGTTTCCCGCGTGGCTTTCAATTCGCATTGCGATGCGCCCCTGGAACCGGGTGGTCAATGAAATTTCATTACGCACGCCGGACGATCTCTCTCCCTTAAAAGCCGTCCCCAAACACAGAGAGCTTCGCCAGATGGTGGATGCAATCAACGACTTCCTTGCCAGGGTGCGTGAAAGCGCTGAAAGAGAACGGGTTTTCATTGCGGATGCCGCGCACGAGCTGCGTACGCCTCTCGCTGCGATGCGCATCAACGTGGATGCGCTCCAGTCCTGGGTCATCAGCGAGAGCCAACAGGAGCTGCTTGCGGGGGTTATCCGCAGCAACAGCCGTGCTGCGCGTCTCGTTAATCAGCTGCTGCTGCTGATGCACAGCGAAGCGCGCATTGACACGGACATGGAGCCCGTGCCGCTGACGACGCTCATCCAGGAGCGAATGGCCGAGCTGGAACCGTTAGCCTCTGCGCGCAGGATTGAGCTGGAATTCTTCGCTGAAGATGAAATCTGGATCCCAGGCGTCAGGGAACGCCTGATGTCACTGATTGATAACCTCATCGAGAACGCCGTGAAGTACAGTCCTGAGGGCGGGCGGATTCAGGTTGACGTACGTGCACGCGATCGCTGCACGCAGCTGCGTGTCTCCGATGCAGGCCCCGGCATTCCGGTTGAACTGCGGGACCGCGTGTTCGACAGGTTTTTCCGCGACCCTAATCAGATGCAAAGCGGGAGCGGTCTGGGGCTTGCCATCGTCAAAGCGGTGGCGCAGCAGCACAACAGCAGCGTAAACCTGAGTAATTCCGCTGAAGGGGGTCTGATGGTGACGGTTGACTTCCCGAACCGCACGTTTAGCTAAACCGGAACAGGGTGTTTGATCGCAAATGCCGCAGATTGCTTCAAAAAAATTACCGTATTTGTTATATTGTTGTTTATTGCTTATTCACCTCTGCGGTGCCAAAAAGAACAAGATTCACCGCAACCCAGGATACAAAAATGTTAGATTACCGCTTCCCGACAGCTTTGCAGATGGTTCTCAGCGTAGCGATGGCGGAGCAATTGGGTGAACGTTCGACAAGTGCGATTCTGGCCTACGGCCTGGAAGCGAACCCGAGCTTCATCCGCAAATTGATGGTTCCGCTGACGCGTGACGGCATTATCGTCTCAACGCTTGGCCGTAACGGCTCAATTCACCTCGGTCGCCCGCCGGAAGAGATCACCCTGCGCGACATCTACCTTTCGGTCATCGAAGATAAAAAGCTGTGGGCGTCGCGCCCTGACGTGCCGGCCCGCTGCGTGGTCAGTGCTAACGCGTGCTGGTACTTTAAATCGATTTCCGAAGAAGCTGAGCAGGCATCGTTAGCGGTACTGGCCCGCCATACCGTGGCAAGCGCCCTGGACGCGGTGAAAAACGCCGACAGCAGCGGATGGGATCCGCTCCCCGAGCTTATAGCTCAGTATCAAAAAACGTCATAATGCTTTACCTGCTGCGAAAAAAAACCGCCTTCACTGTGAAGGCGGTTTTTTATTATCTGCAACGTCCCTACGCAGGCAGAACTTCCCTTTCTACTTTGCCGCGCCGCGTCACGAATTTACGCAGCGTCACGTAGAACACCGGCGTCAGGAACAGGCCAAACAGCGTCACGCCCAGCATCCCGGAGAACACCGTGATCCCGGTGACGCCGCGCACTTCGGCACCCGCACCGTGGCCGAGGATCAGCGGAATGGTCCCGGCAATAAAGGCGATGGAGGTCATCACAATCGGGCGTAAACGCAGGCGACACGCCTCCAGCGCGGCCTCCATGATGCCTTTGCCCTGAATTTCCAGCTCGCGGGCAAATTCCACGATAAGAATGGCGTTTTTACAGGCCAGCCCCATCAGTACCACCAGCCCTACCTGCACGAACACGTTGTTATCGCCACCGGTCAACCAGACGCCAAACAGCGCGGAGAGCATCGTCATCGGCACGATAAGGATCACCGCCAGCGGCAGCGTCCAGCTTTCGTACAGCGCCGCCAGCACCAGGAACGCCAGCAGTACCGCAACCGGGAAGACGATCAGCGCCGTATTGCCCTGCGTGGCCTGCTGGAAGCTCAGGTCCGTCCATTCAATATTCATCCCGTTCGGCAGGATCTGCTTAGACATGCCTTCGAGCTGCGTCATCGCCTGCGTGGACGAGAGCACGCGCGGGTCGGCATCGCCAATCAGATCCGCCGCCGGGTAGCCATTGTAGCGAATCACCGGGTCCGGCCCGTAGGTAGTACTGATTTTCACCATACTGCCAATCGGTACCATTTCGCCCTGGTTATTGCGGGTGCGTAAGTTAGCAATATCTTCCACGCTGTCGCGGAACTGTCCGTCTGCCTGGGCCATCACGCGCCAGGTACGTCCGAACTGGTTGAAGTCATTCACGTACGACGAGCCCAGATAGGTTTGCAGCGTACCGAAGAGATCGGTCAGCGACACGCCCTGCGCTTTCGCCTTATCGCGGTCAACCTGCACGTCCAGCTGCGGCACGTTAGCCTGGTAGGTCGAGATCGGGAAATGCATCCCCGGCGTCTGCATAATCGCCCCGGACATGGTGTTCACCGCGTTTTGCAGCGCGCCATAGCCCAGACCGGCGCGATCCTGAATGTACAGGGAATAGCCCGACCCCTGACCCAGCCCTAAAATCGGCGGCGGCAGGATGGAGAAGCCAAAGCCTTCCTGGATTTGCGCGATTTTCGCGTTAATCTCCGCGTTTATTTCCGCAGCAGAATGTTTACGCTGGTCGAACGGCTTCAGGCCAAAGAAGACCGTCCCGGTATTCGGCGTGTTGGTGAACTGCAGCGCATTCAGCCCCGGAAACGCGACCGCATAGTCCACGCCCTCGGTATTCATCCCGATTTCGCTCATTTTGCGGATCACCGCGTCGGTACGCGCCAGGGAAGAACCTTCCGGCATTTTCACGCCGCCGATCAGGTACAGCTTGTCCTGTGTCGGAATAAACCCGCCCGGTACCGCTTTAAACATCACGCCTGCCGCGCAGAGCAGCAGCAGATAAACGACAAACACTGAGCCGCGACGTCCAAGCGTTTTGCCCACCAGCCCCTGATAGCCGCTCGAGCTGCGGTGGAAAAAGCGGTTAAACGGACGGAAAAGCCAGCCGAACAGACGGTCGATAAGCCGGGTCGGAAAATCTTTCGGCGCGCCGTGCGGCTTTAACAGCAGAGCCGCCAGCGCCGGCGAAAGCGTCAGCGAGTTGATGGCGGAAATCACCGTGGAGATGGCGATCGTCACCGCAAACTGCTTGTAGAACTGGCCGGTCACGCCCGAGAGAAACGCCATCGGGACAAACACCGCGCACAGCACCAGCGCAATCGCGATAATCGGCCCGGACACTTCACGCATCGCCTGATGCGCCGCTGCAAGCGGCGCAAGCCCCTCTTCGATATTTCGCTCGACGTTTTCCACCACCACAATGGCGTCATCCACCACGATACCGATGGCCAACACCAGCCCGAACAGGCTCAGGGTATTCAGCGAGAAGCCCAGCAGGTAGAGAATGCTGAAGGTACCCACTACCGAAACCGGCACCGCGATCAGCGGAATGATCGACGCACGCCAGGTTTGCAGGAACAGAATCACCACCAGCACCACCAGCACCACCGCTTCCAGCAGCGTTTGCACGACGGCACGGATGGAGTCACGCACAAACACGGTTGGATCGTAAGGTGCCGCCCACTTCATATCCGCCGGGAAACGCGTGGACAGTTCGTCCATTTTGGCGCGCACCGCGTTAGACAAATCGATGGCGTTCGCCCCCGGTGACTGGAAGATACCAATCCCGACCGCGTCTTTATTGTTGAGCTGGGAGCGCAGCGCATAACTGCCGGAGCCCATTTCGATACGCGCCACGTCGCGCAGGCGAACGACCGTACCGTCCTGCGTTGTTTTCAGGACAATATTGCCAAACTCTTCTTCGGTATGCAGACGTCCCTGAGCGTTAATGGAGATCAGGAAATCGCTCTCTTTCGGCAGCGGCTCCGCGCCAAGCTGCCCGGCGGACACCTGCACGTTCTGCTCCTGCATCGCCGTCACCACGTCCGAGGCCGTCAGCCCGCGCGCCGCCACCTTGTTTGGGTCCAGCCAGACGCGCATTGCGTATTCGCCGGAGCCGAAGATCTGAATCTGGCCGACGCCGGGCAGACGCGCCAGCTCGTCCTTCACTTTCAGCGTGGCGTAGTTACGCATGTACAGGGAGTCGTATTTACCGTTTGGCGAAAACAGATGCACCACCAGCGTCAGCGTCGGCGACTGTTTCTGGGTGGTAATGCCCAGACGCCGCACGTCTTCCGGCAGACGCGCTTCGGCCTGCGCGACGCGGTTTTGCACCTGAACCTGCGCCTGATCCGGGTCAGTTCCCGGACGGAAGGTGACGGTGGTCACCAGCACGCCGTCCGAGCCCGCGACGGACTTCATGTACATCATGTTCTCAACGCCGTTGATCGCCTCTTCCAGCGGCGTCGCCACGGTCTCGGCAATCACTTTCGGGTTGGCGCCCGGGTACTCTGCGCGCACCTGCACGCTTGGCGGCACGACGTCAGGATATTCGCTTACCGGCAGCAGCGGGATGGCGATTAATCCTGTGATAAAAATCAGAATCGACAGGACGGCGGCAAAAATCGGCCTGTCGATGAAAAAACGGGAAAAGTCCATGGGTTGGATTCTCAGGTCAAGGGATCAGTTGAGGGCGGCGCTGGCGGTCATAGCAACGGTTTTCGCGTTAACCGGCATACCCGGCATAAACACTTTTTGTAAACCATCGACGATGACTTTATCGCCAGGGTTCAGCCCCTGCCGCACGATGCGTAAACCGTCAGCCAGACGCCCCGGCGTAATGTCGCGGCGCTGCGCTTTCCCCTCTTTATCCACGATATAGACGTATTTACGATCCTGATCGGTCAGCACCGCTTTGTCGTCGACAAGCGTGGCTTTAAATTCCGCGCTGCCCGGCAGGCGCACGCGGGCAAACAGTCCCGGCGTGAACTGACGCTGCGCGTTATCGAGCAGCGCGCGCATGCGGATCGTCCCGGTACTCGGCGTGAGCTGATTATCAAGGAAGTCCACTTTGCCCTGATGGGGGTAGCCCTCCTCGCCCGTCAGGCCAATCTCAACCGGCAGCGCCGTGTGATTGCTGGACGCTCCCTGCCCGCTGCGGGCAAGGTTTTGATAGTGAAGATAGGTAGACTCGTCCACGTCAAAGTAGACGTAAACCGTCTTCTGCGAGACCAGCGTGGTGAGGACGCTAGCAGTGTCACCCGCGGTGACCAGATTCCCGCTGGTGATCAACGCCCGGCTGGCGCGACCGTCGATAGGCGCGGTCACTTTGGTGAAGTCCAGGTTGAGCTGAGCCGCGTCAACCGCCGCCTGTGCGGCGCGAATGTCGGCCTGCGCCTGAACGGCGGCCGAGCGACGCTGCTCCCACTCTTCCCGTGAGACCAGGTGAGTATTGATCAGCTTATCGGTACGGTTAGCCTCACTTTGCGCCAGGCTGGCCTGCGTTTTGGCTCTCGCCAGGTTCGCCTGCGCCTGTTCCAGCGCGGCGCGATAGGTTCTGTCATCAATGGTGAACAGCACCTCGCCCTTCTTCACTTCCTGGCCGTCGGTGTAATTCACTTTATCAATGTAGCCGGACACGCGCGGACGTAGCTGAACGCTCTCCACCGCTTCAATCCGACCGTTAAAGCTATCCCACTGGCTAATAGATTTCACAACCACGTCAGCGGCACTGACGGCGGGCGCAGGTGGCGCGGCGTTTTGCGCGACGCTGTTATCACACCCGACGAGCAGCACGGAGAGCAACATCACCCCCAGCGCGCTCAGTTGAAAGTTACCCCAGGTTTTTTGCAGGCTCATTATTTTTATTCCGGTATTGGTAGCCGCCGGGCAAGACGCAGCAGGAGACACCGCGCCACTTCCTTTGTCCGGTAGCTGGCTTAAGGCCATTTGTGTCGTTCATCGCCACAAAACTGTAACAGTTGCGAATACACTATCGCGGCGATTGTAGGAAGGCGCTTAACTAAGTGCAAGAATAATTGTTGCACTTTATGTGCTATTTGAGCCGATGTGAAAAGCCCCGTTTCGGTCAAGAATTTAAATGCAACAATAAAACTTGCAATTAATACAAAAACGCGCCACCTTTTAATGCAACAGACAAAGATACTTTTAGATATGCTGCGTGGGGGTAACCAGATGAACACTGGCGCATTTATGCACGATTTACTCGACTGGATCGACAACAACCTGGACAGCCGTCTGGACATTGAGTCCGTCGCCAGGCGATCCGGCTATTCAAAATGGCACCTCCAGCGGCTGTTCAAAGAACATACGGGCTATCCCCTCGCCGGCTATATTCGCGCGCAAAAGCTGCAAAAATCGGTCGAGCGCTTAACCCACAGCGATGAGCCGATTCTTAACGTGGCGATCGCGCTGGGCTTTGACTCACAGCAGTCCTTCAACCGCAGCTTTAAGCGTCAGTATGGTCAGGCGCCTGGCGCCTGGCGGCGCAGTATAAGTGGCCCGGAAACGCAACCGTTGCGCCAGCAATCCAGGTAGTGTGCCGCGCGGGATGGTGCCCTCAGGCATCATTCCCCGCAATCAGCGGAAATGCCCTTACGTATGCTGGCAATAAAGTTGTCACGGATGACATCTTCTTTGCCTGCGTCCCAGGCGATGCCCACCTTCCAGCTTATTGACTCCCCCGTTAACGGAATCACCATCAGTTCCGGCGGCGCGATATGCGTCACGCTGGTGGGCAGAATGGCAACGCCGATGCCCGCAATCACCATCGCGACGATAGTTTGGATATCATCAGTCAGCTGAGTTGATGAGATGAAAAGACCGTTGTCATGCAGGAAGCGGTCTATTTGCGCATTTAACCCCCGCCCTCGCTCATCATACAGCCGCAGCAGAGGCCGTTGCGTTAGCCACTCAGTGGCCGACATTGTCGGCGACGCGGCGGGCGCAACCAGAACCAGCCGATCGGTAAATAACGGCAAGTATTCAAGCGCCACGGGGGGAGGAACCCTGACAAAACCCACCTGAAGCTCATCATTTTGCAAAAGCGCGTACTGCTGGAAGGAAGGCAGATCCGTCAAGGACATCTCGACTCCCGGGTAGTCCCGGCGAAAGTCAGCGATACAGCGCGGTGCCAGATAAAAGCTTGAAAGACCGAACCCGACGGAAATATGCCCCTCAACCCCTTTTGATACTCGCTCAGCATGCTGCATAAATAGCTGGCTTTGCCTGACCACTTTTTCAGCCTCCGGCAGCAAACGCCTGCCGCCGGCCGTCAGTATTGCGCCGTGACGTCCTCGTGAAAACAGAGACATATTCACCTGAGATTCGAGGAGATTAATCTGTTTGGTCAATGCCGGTTGCGAGATAAACAGCGCTCGCGCCGCATCGGCATAATTTCCTTTTTCAGCCAGCATCAAAAAGGCTTTGAGCAACCGGGTGTTCATTTTTTCATTCCAGATGGTTATCGAAATAAGAAATGTTTTGATTATACAGTTATTAGTAATCGTTATGTAATTCAGTTTCGATAACAACCGGAGACGCACCATGAACGAACCTGAATTCTTAAAGGCTGCAACCGTACAGTTTCAGCATCAGGCCAATAACAAAAAATACAACCTGCTGATCATGGAGAAATTTATTGAACAGGCAGCGCTTGAGCAGGTGAAAATTCTCACCTTCCCTGAAATGTGTATCACCGGCTACTGGCATGTCCCTAAGCTCACCGCAGCGGAGGTATCTGCGCTGGCCGAACCGATTGCTGACAGCCCTTCCCTGACGTTAATCCGCTCTCTGGCAATCAAACATCAAATGCTGATTGGCGCCGGGATTATTGAACGAGCCGACGATGGCCGCCTCTACAATGCGTATGTTGCCTGTATGCCGGACGGCTCAATGCATACGCATCGTAAACTCCATGCTTTTGAACATCCGGCCATCAGCAGCGGGGAACGCTTTACCGTTTTTGATACGCCGTGGGGAGTGAAGGTCGGTATCCTGATTTGCTGGGACAATAATCTGGTCGAAAATGTGCGCGCGACGGCGCTGCTGGGTGCGGATATTCTTCTCGCGCCGCATCAAACAGGCGGTACCGATTCCCGCAGTCCTCACGCAATGAAGCCAATTCCGCTCGCGCTCTGGGAGGAGCGGGAAACGCGCAAGGAAGAGATTACGGCCGCATTCAAAGGGCCAAGCGGTCGGGAATGGCTCATGCGCTGGCTGCCTGCCCGCGCGCATGACAACGGAGTATTTGTTCTCTTCAGCAACGGCGTCGGTGCCGATGACGACGAAGTGCGCACAGGCAATGCGATGATCCTCGACCCTTATGGAAGGATCGTGAGTGAAACCTGGGCAGCGGAAGATGCGATGGTGAGCGCCGAGCTGGATTTAAGCCTGCTCGCTATGAGCACCGGGCGGCGCTGGATCCACGGTCGCCGTCCTGATTTATACCAGATACTGACGCAGCCGCAGGGCTATGAGCGTGATGCGATCGGCGCACGGTTTTCGAATGCGCCCCCTGCACGCTAGAAATGTGAGCATTTTTTAGCTGCAAAATACAGCTGGAACTGTTATACTGTATATAATTACAGTATGAGGTGCGCATAATGGCTGTTGAAACAAAATTTGTTGTCGTAAGAAAAGGTGAAGAGAAAATGACATTTGCCAGTAAGAAAGAGGCTGACGCTCACGACAAGCTGCTCGATATGGCAGACGCGTTCACCGACTGGCTGTTGCAAAGCGGAATGCAGATGGATGAAACGCAGGCTGAAAATCTTGGCCTGTATCTCGCCGAGCAGAAAGAGACCGTGCAGCATATTCTGCGTACCAGCAAGCTTCCCGATCTCAACGCTCCAGCTGCAACGGATAGAACAGAATCCGATGGGGCTGACACGAAAAAAATCAGAGCTGTGAAAGCGGCCTGATTGTCAGAAAAATCATCACCGATCCGAAAGCCGTAAGCAGATAACTGCTTACGGCTTTTTTAGTCAGAAAATGAAAAGAGTAAGGAGATGGTGTGCGGCAGGGAATGAAGGAAAAAATCATCAGGATCTGTGATGCAAAAATCGCCGCTAAGGGAAGCAATGTTGGGCTCTCGTTTTATGCTTTTTTTGCTAATAAAAATGACGATCCTGAACTGCTTATGGAAGTGGCGCACTGGTGGATTATGGAAATGAAACTGGACCATTTTGAAAAGGCTGAGAAGATCAGAAACCTCGTTTCAGCCCTTTAACCCGCTAAAGCGGGATGGCCGGTAACATTGCGGGATTTCATCGCTCTGACCGTCGCATAACGCTTCAGAGACCAGTCTGCCAATCGTCGCTGCGCAAGTCACGGCTGGGTGCATAGAGGCGACGTAAACCGTCCTGCTCTCATCAGTAAAAGAAGAACAGGATAGCGGTGGGCAAGATGCCATGCGATGGATACGCCAGTAATCCCAGCGCCTAAGACGACAATCCTTTTTCGGGTCACGGTACTATTCTTCGTCTACGAACGTATCTGCTTCAGGAGAATAAGGATGACAAACGCATGCCAGCTTATGTCCGTCAGGATCACGCAGATAGGCAACATAAAAGTCGGGGCCGTACGCGGTTCGTGTACCTGGTGCACCTTCATTTTTCCCTCCCGCAAGGAGGCCAGCAGTATGGAACCGTCTGACAAGTTCCGCGTTATCTGCTCTGAATGCGAACATCGTCCCGTTTCCTGCCGTTGCGGGTTGTTGGTCAAAAGGAGGACAAATACAGAAGTTGAACATCTCATCAGGATTATTTTTATTTCCCCACATTACCCAGTCTTCTGTCCATGCAGGCTGACGTGAGTAGCCAAGAACGTTAAAAATAGCGTCATAAAAGTCCACGGAGCGCTGAAGATCATTTGTACCTATAGTGATATAAGTCAGCACCTTATTACATCCTTTTTGCTGTTTGTCTGAACTAATATTATATCTCAGAGTAGCAATGAATTATTTCCCGGTTCCGCCTTACCATGATTCGCGTGGAATCACCTCCTTTATGGAAAATCACTTTTCTCAATGGCTATGATTCCTGCAGTTAGTCAAAGTAAGGTTTTAAAATTTCTTCTGTCCAGCTCATAAAAGCCCTGACCCGCTGCGACAAATTGCGTCTGTGCGCGACGACAAAAAAAGCAGCGAGTGGTTCTGGAGGCAAATCCGGCAGAACTTCAACCAGTGCGCCGCGTTTGATGTGGGGTAAGAGCGAGGAATAACCGCCCTGGATTAAGCCTAAGCCCGCCAGTCCTGCCTCATGATAATCCGGTACGCTGTTGACTCTCACCGTGCCGGGTAACATCAGAGACTTATAGCCATCTTCAGTCGGATACGCCCAACCGTCAGGTTTAGAACCAAAATTGCGAATATAATGTACCATTCTGTGTCCCTGGTTAATCAGATCATCAATAGTCTGTGGCACACCAAATCGTTCAAGATAGCGCGGGCTAGCGGCATTGATCATTCGTAGATGTCCCAGTGGCCGCGCAATAAGCGTTTCATCAACAATCGGGCCGAGACGCACTACGCAATCAAATCCTTCCTGAACCAGATCGACCCGGCGGTCAGTGCTTGAAAGCTCAAGTTCCAGTTCAGGGTGAGCCTCCATCAACTCCGGCAATGCGGGAATCACCACGCTCTGCGCTAATACCGCCGGCATATCAACGCGTATTCTCCCCCTTAGTGACATGCCCTCGAGAGAGAACATTGATTTCAACTCCTCGGCTGCTGACAGAAGATCGAGGGCTCGCGAATAAAAAGCCCGCCCATCTTCCGTCAGTTGTACAGTTCGAGTTGTCCGATGCAACAGTGTCGCGCCAACTTCTCGTTCAAGCTCGCGTACCACCATTGACACGCGTCCTTTCTGAATGCCCAAACTTTCCGCCGCCAGCGTAAAGCTCTTCATGTCCGCCACGCGAGCAAAAATGATCAGTATCTCCAGATTTTTCATTGTTCACCTTTCAGGTAACAGTGCGTTACTTTATTCGATATTTATAACTACTATAATACCTAATAAACTCCTTTCACACTCAATTCAGCTTAAGTTATCGCCTGTTGGTGTATTTAGGCTGGAATACCTCATCACTGAGGAAGGTTTAAAAATGAATAAAGGTTATTTAATTGCTCATGTGACGATAAAAGATCCCATCGCATATGCTGAATATGCCAAAGCTGCCGGAGATGCCATGAAGAATTTCAATCCGAAAATAATTGCCTGGTCCGGACAGTATGAAAATCTTGAGGGGGAAATTCATGAACGGCATGTTATTTTTGAATTCGATTCTTTTGCCGAAGCCAGGCGTTTTTATGAAAGCCCAGAATATCAGAAAGCAAGGGCAATACGGTCAGGTGCTGCGATCGGAACATTTGTATTAGTTGAAGGTGCAGCTCTTTAACAAGTAGGGTTTTATATCCGCTTCTTTATAGCTGACGTAACGTTAACTAAAAACCAGTGCTACCAGCCATAAAACCTGGTAGCTATACAAACGCACCAGGCTGTTACGTTAATACGTGTTTACCCCCCAAAGAGGAAATGCGCATGACCCCACACCCGCTACGCCAGATAATCGAATCCTGCGACCACGCCATCACGACCAAAAACTATGACGTCCTGATGGCGTTCTACGCCGAAGATGCGGCTCTGGTGGTCAAGCCCGGCATGACGGTTAAAGGCAAAGAAAATATCCGCAGCGCGTTTATTGCCATCTCTGATTATTTTCAGGATCAGCTGATCGTCGAACAAGGGGAGATGCAGGTAATAGAGGGTGGTGGTAATGCCCTCGTTATCATGGAAACCGTTCTGCGCTTTCCTGATGGTCGGGGCGGGATAACGGAAATGTCGCGCCGCGCGACCTATGTTTTTCGACAGGAAAGCGACGGTCGCTGGCTTTGTACCATCGACAACTCCTACGGTACGTCGCTTCTGGATACCACGAACTCATCACGTTAACCACGGTTTCAAAGGGGCGCTGCCGCCCCTCTACGCCAGCATCCTTAATGCGCAGTAATGCGCGGCTCCTTCACAAACTCAGCCAGCAGCCACACCATATCGTGCAGCAAGCCCGTAAGCTCTTTCGCTACGTGGGCGGGCAGCGTTCCGCCCATAACCGCTTGTGTCAGTGCCAGAACATAGTCCACCTGAGTTAGAGTGTCCTGCCAGCAGTCCGGCACGCAGGAGTTCATTTTCTCACCCATGATCAACTGCGCGATCAGGTCTGGCGGCAAATCGACATCACAGAGTTCCCGCAGCTTACGCAGAGCCTGAAGGAGACGCTCGCAAAGCACGGTAAACAGCTTCGCATCCTCGATTTCAACCAGCACGCTTACCAGCGCGGCGCAGTTGTCGGCGACGATGAAAAGATCGGCATCCACCGGAAGCGGTTGGGACAGAAGTTGCAGAATGACGCTTTCGTCAGACGGGAGAGAAGTCAGGGTTGGGGTAGTAGCCATACAAGGCATCCTTCTATATGCAGTTCATTAAGCCACCCAATAAGTTCCTACGCTCGGGGGGTAGCGCTGACAGAGGTAGGAATACCGCCCATATAGAAAAACGGCCAGCCTTTCGGCTGCTCCGCCAGCGCCACCGCAATTGTAACGGGATCGGCGCTGCCGCGACATACGAAATGTCACTATATGGTAGATGCGGGTTCCTACGCCCGATTGCGGATGTGCCGCAACGCAGGCACTTTACGACCCCGATCGGTTGTAGAAAAGACATAACCCTGAATTTCACGCGGTTAATTTGCGGTTTGCGAGGCGTCTTCCAGAAAAATAACCCCCCTCCCCTAAATCCTCAACGTATCAATCACCGCTCTCAACGCGGGCGACACGTTGCGGTGCGGATAATAGAGGAACAGCCCGTCCATGCGCAGGCTGTAGCGCTGCAAAACCCGGATAAGCGTGCCGCGCTCCAGATCGTCGGCCACCAGCTCCACCGGCACATAGGCCAGCCCGAGCCCCAGACGGGCGGCTTCGGCTTCCATATAGCTGTCCGACAGCGCCCATTGCCCTTCCGGCCGATGGGTAACGCTCTTTCCGTCCACCACAAGCTCCCACTGATAGAGGCTGCCATCGGCAAACTGGTAGGCGATGCAGGGATGCCCCCCTAAATCCGCTGGCGTCTGCGGGAAACCATGGCGCCGGAAGTGCTCCGTTGTACCAACCACGGCCATCTCCATATCGGGCGTGATGCGCACCGCGATCATCCCCTGCGCCACCTCCGGGCCCAGCCTAACGCCCGCATCAAACCGTTCGGTGATGATGTCGACAAATCGACTCTCGTTCATCAATTCCAGGCGAATATCAGGATAGCGCTGCTTAAAGACCGCAAGCTTTGGCAGAAGACATTTATCGATGGCGTGCTGACTGGCGTTAATCCGCACCGTACCGGACGGCGTCTCGCGGAAATGCGCCAGGGTCGCAAGGCCATTATCAAGCGTATCGAACGCGGACTCGGCGGTCTGATAGAGCTGCTCCCCCGCGTGGGTCAGCGACAGTTTTCGCGTGGTGCGCACCAGCAGCTGAACGCCCAGGCGCGCTTCCAGTTCCCGCACCGAACGGCTTATTCCGGATTGTGCCAGCCCGAGCCGCTGCGCGGCAGCCGTAAAGCTTCCCTCCCGCACCACCTGCGTAAAGAGATACAGCTCATTATAGTTTTCCCGTTTCGCCATCTTGTCTTCGCCATTTATAACAATCTGATATGAATCCTAGCAGTTCTGGGCCTCTAATCAGCACTATTTCTGCTCACTATAATGACCGCATCACAACAACGCAGGGTATCTCTGATGAAAACATTCACCCAAAAACTGTCAGTTGCGATGCTGCTATGCGCATCATTAAGTGGAGTAACGACAATGAGTTATGCAGAAACAACCAACCCAAACGCGCCCATTTCGATGGTGACCACCTGGGACAAAACGTTCGCCGAGAGTGACAAAGTCGACCACCGCAAAGTGTCGTTCCAGAACCGCTACGGAATTACCCTCGTGGGCGATCTGTATCTTCCGAAAGACCGTGCAGACCGTAAGCTGGCGGCAATCGCCGTCAGCGGCCCCTTTGGCGCGGTTAAGGAGCAGTCCAGCGGCCTGTATGCGCAGACCCTGGCAGAACACGGTTTTGTGACTCTGGCGTTCGACCCGTCCTACACGGGTGAAAGCGGCGGACAGCCGCGCAACGTCGCCTCTCCGGATATCAACACCGAGGACTTTAGCGCGGCGGTGGATTTTCTGGGGTTACAGAAAGAGGTCGACCGTAACCGCATCGGCATTCTCGGCATCTGCGGCTGGGGCGGGATGGCGCTGAATGCAGCCTCCATGGACACCCGCGTGAAAGCGGTCGCCACCAGCGTGATGTACGACATGAGCCGGGCGATGGGTCACGGCGTCGGCGACGGCAAAGATCGTTATTCAACGTCCGATCGCCGTGCCGTCCTGCAGTATCTGAACGAGCAGCGCTGGAAAGATGCCGAGCGCGGCACCTTCGCGCACGGTGGTCATGACATCTATGTCGATGCCAACGGCAAGGTGACTGCTGCGGAACGTATTCTGCCGGAAGCGTTACCCGCCAACCCGAATCCGGTACTCAAGGAGTTCTTTGATTACTACCGGATGCCGCGCGGCTTCCATGCCCGCTCAGTCAACTCCACCGGCGCATGGACCGCGACAACGCCATTATCGTTCATGAATATGCCGCTGCTGAGCTATGCCGGGGAGATTACCATTCCTACGCTTATCGTAACCGGTGAAAACGCGCACTCCCGCTATTTTGCAGAAGATGCGTATAAAGCCGTCGGCAGTAAGCAGAAAGAGTTGGTGATTGTCCCAGGCGCGAACCATGTCGACCTGTACGACAATGCTGCCGGGAAGATCCCTTTCGCGCAGTTCGAGCAGTTCTTCAAAACCAGCCTGAAATAACCCCCTATGCCACCCGTTTTACGGGTGGCTCTTGATGAAATCTGAATATGTCCACATTAAGCCAAACCACATCACAACAAGCCGGGACGTCGTACTGGGGCGGGATTTTTGCCATGACCTTGTGCGTATTTGTGCTGATTGCATCAGAATTTATGCCCGTTAGCTTGCTCACGCCCATCGCCAGCGATCTGGACGTGACGGAGGGGTTCGCGGGCCAGGGAATTGCCATCTCCGGCGCGCTGGCCGTTGTGACCAGCCTCTTCCTGTCCCGGCTGGCCGGAAATATGAATCGCAAATATCTCCTGCTGGGGATGACGTTGCTGATGGCGATATCGGGGATCGTTATTGCCTTCGCATCCCGTTACTCGGTGTATATGGCTGGCCGCGCGCTGATTGGTATCGCGATCGGTGGCTTTTGGTCAATGTCCGCCGCAACGGCCATTCGACTTGTGCCGAGACATCAGGTTTCCCGCGCGCTGGCGATTTTCAACGGCGGGAACGCGCTGGCGACGGTCGTGGCGGCCCCGCTGGGCAGTTATCTTGGCGCAACCCTTGGCTGGCGCGGCGCCTTTCTGTGCCTGGTTCCCGTGGCGATCGTGGCCTTTATCTGGCAGTGCTTTAGCCTGCCGACGATGAAAGGCAATAAAAACAGCGCAGCGGGCGGGAGCGTATTTCGCCAGTCCGTGGTTTCTGTCGGCCTGATTGCCTGCGGCCTGTTCTTTATGGGGCAATTTGCGCTCTTTACCTACGTGCGGCCGTTTCTTGAAACGGTTACGCAGGTGAGTGATGCCGGGCTATCGCTGATCCTGCTGGCTATCGGAACGGCGGGCTTTATCGGCACCCTGATTATCGCCCCAATCCTTAACGCCGCATTTTACCTGACGTTGATGGCGATCCCTCTGCTGATGGCCGCCATTGCCGGATTGTTAATTCTTTCCGGGCAAAGCGTCGGGGGCGTCGCCCTGCTGCTGGGTTTTTGGGGGATGCTGGCAACGGCAGCTCCTACCGGATGGTGGACGTGGCTCGCGCGCACCCTTCCCAATGATGCTGAAGCAGGCGGCGGGCTGATGGTTGCGGTTATTCAACTTTCCATTGCGCTGGGCTCAACGGCGGGCGGCACGGTGTTTGACCATGTTGGCTGGCAAAGCACGTTCGCCATGAGTGGGCTATTGCTGATAAGCGCCGCGATACTGACCTTTTGCACGTCCCGCCAGCACGCTAAAGGCATTAAATAAACAGGTTTATTTTAATTAATTACGAAACCCCCACTCTTTTTCAATACGCTAATAATTAAGCAATATCCTGGTCAGCCCGTTCACGCGCTTTGCTAGCCTGAAAAGGCAAAGCTCAAACCGGAGGTATTCTTTGCTCATTAAGCTAAAAAAAGATCGAACGCATCAGGAGGATCGTCGGCTTGCCCTGTGGCTGGCGACCTCTGCAGGTTTGCTGAATGCCATCGCGCTGGGTGCGTTTGGCTTCTTTCCCTCCCACATGACAGGCAATACCTCCCAGTTATCAAGTGAAGTCTCTTCCACTGACCTGAACGATATTCTTTTCTTCGGCGCTATTATCCTTTCATTTGTGGCGGGGGCGATAGCGGCGCGCATAATGGTGCTGTGGGGCATTATCCATAACGTCAGGCTCATTTTTTGTCAGATTCTGATTATTGAGGGATTATTACTGGCCGGCGTTTCGCTGTACGAAATGTATTTCCACTCATTTTCCACAAATCGTCAGATTATCGTTTTCCTGTGTGGCCTGATGGGCATTCATAATTCCACCTCCACTCAGCTTTCCAGCGGACGGGTGAGATCGACGCATATCACAGGAACGCTTACCGATGCGGGAATATCGCTGGCCTCTGTCGTCGTCGCCATGCTGCGACGGGATTACTCTAAAGATACTGCGGCCCAAAAAAGCCAGCTCAAAACCCATTTAACCACCCTGTTTTCGTTTATTACCGGCGGTATTGCAGGGCTGATCCTGTTCAGAGGGTTTGGATTTCACGCGATGCTGGCGCTGGGCTTAATGCTCGTTGTGGTTGCGACCTTCTCCATCATGAGGATCTCGCTTCGCGTGCGCAGGGTTCGCCCTGCTCTCAGTAAATAATTCCCTCTTTTCTTCACTGCGGGTGTATTGTTTTTAAACGATTCCCCACAGTGAAGAGAAGCGTCTGCATGATTAAAATCCTCGGCAAAACAACCTCCATTAACGTGCGTAAAGTGCTCTGGACCTGCGAAGAAGCTGGTATTACGTATCAGCAGGAAGATTACGGTAGCGGCTTCGCCTCAACGCAAACGGAGGCCTTCCGCGCCATGAACCCGAACGCCATGGTGCCGGTACTGATCGACGACGATTTTGTGTTATGGGAATCCAACGCGATCTGCCGTTATCTAACGCGTAAAGCGGGTCGTAACGATCTGCTCCCTGACGAGCCGCAGGCCTGTGCTAACGTCGAACGCTGGATGGACTGGCAAGCGACTGAATTCAACAACGCCTGGCGCTATGTCTTCCCGGCCCTGGGCCGTAACAACCCGGATTTTAACGATCCAGACCGAATTGCCGCAGGTATTAAAGAGTGGAATCACTGCATCACTATTCTTGAGCAACAGCTCCAGCGTTCAGGGGAATGGGTGGCGGGTGAAGGCTTCACCCTCGCGGATATCGTGCTGGGGTTGTCGGTTAACCGTTGGAAAATGACGCCGTTTGATAAACCGACCGTGCCCGCTATTGAAGCCTGGTTTGAACGCCTGAATCAACGTCCGCCGTTTTTACGCCACGGCAATAACGGCATGGTGTAATGCCTGCGACCCGCACCACATCGTGCGGGTCCCCCCCCTATTAAGTGACGGTGTCACATATCAAAAACATCTTTAAGATAATTCTGCCTGACCCGCATCAAGGCCTTTTACCATAAGGCTTGAGCTAAGGTTATCTCATTTTTCATAGGGTTACTGATTTCCCCCCTTCGCTGGAACCCTTCCCAATCGCTTGCTATAGGTCAACTACCCCTGCCGAAACATGGCATAACAACAGGCAACCGGTGGTTGCTATAACGCATGCGCACAGGGAGACACACCGCAATGCACCCATTACTCAAACGTTCGCTGCTGTTTGTCAGCGCCATTATCGTGATCCTCGTCCTCCTCGTCTGGGGCATCGGGCTGGAGACGATTAAGGCGCGTCAGGTTGACCTGGTCTATCTCGGGCAACAGCACATGATTCTGGTTTTCTCGTCGATGTTTTTTGCCCTGCTGGTCGGTATTCCTGCCGGTATCCTGCTGAGCCGCCCGGCCGCGCGGGGTATCGCCGAGTACGTGATGCAAATCTTCAACGTCGGCAACACGCTGCCGCCGCTGGCCGTGCTGGCGCTGGCGATGGTGGTGATTGGCATCGGCGATACGCCCGCCATTATTGCTCTGTTCCTCGCTTCGCTGCTGCCGATAGTGCGCAATACCTACGCCGGGCTGTGCTCGGTCCCGCCGTCGTTACTGGAAGCGGCAAACGGGATTGGGATGACCAAATGGCAGCGTCTGCGCCAGGTCGAGCTGCCTGCTGCCTGGCCGGTCATGCTCTCGGGGATCCGCATCGCCACCGCCATTAACGTCGGTACCGCACCGCTGGCGTTCCTGATTGGCGCCAGCAGCTACGGCGAGCTGATTTTCCCCGGTATTTACCTGAACGATTTCCCCACCCTGATCCTCGGCGCGGCGGCCACCGCCCTGTTCGCCCTGATCCTCGATACCCTGCTGGCGGCGCTGGGTCGCGTGATGAGTCCCCATCTCGCTCGATAACAATAACAAGGAGCTTTTATGAGACTGTTTTCCGGCCTGACGGCGCTGTATGCCGCGGCGCTGTTCACCAGCCAGGCAATGGCAGCCCCGCTGATTCTGGCGACCAAGAGCTTTACCGAGCAGCATATTCTCTCGGCGATGACCGTGCAGTACCTGCAAAAGAAGGGTTTTCAGGTTCAGCCGCAAACCAATATCGCCACGGTGATTTCCCGTAACGCGATGATCAACAAACAGATTGATATGACCTGGGAATATACCGGTACGTCATTAATCATCTTTAACCACATCAACAAGCGCATGTCGCCGCAGGAGTCTTACGAGACGGTGAAACGCCTGGACGCGAAGCACGGTCTGGTGTGGCTCAAACCCGCCGATATGAACAACACCTATGCCTTCGCCATGCAGCGCAAGCGCGCCGAGGCGGAACATATCAACACTATGTCAGAGATGGTGGCGAAGATTGAGCAGGTTCGTAAAACCAACCCGGACAAAAACTGGCTGCTGGGCTTAGACCTGGAGTTTGCCGGGCGCAGCGACGGCATGAAGCCGCTTCAGGCGGCCTATAACCTGACGCTGGACCGCCCACAGATCCGCCAGATGGACCCCGGACTGGTCTATAACGCGGTGCGCGACGGCTTCGTCGATGCCGGTCTGATTTACACCACCGACGGCCGCGTGAAGGGTTTCGACCTGAAGGTGCTGAAGGATGATAAAGGCTTCTTCCCGAGCTACGCGGTCACCCCGGTGGTGCGTAAGGACACGCTGGAGGCCAACCCGGGCCTGGAAGAGGCGCTCAACACCCTCTCGGCCCAGCTCAATAACGACGTTATCACCGAACTGAACAAGAAGGTGGATATCGACCATCAGTCACCGCAGCAGGTCGCCCGAGATTTCCTGCGTAGCAAACAGCTGCTGTAGGAGGCGCTATGGAGACGATTCACTACATTCTCGATAACTGGGACTACCTGCTGACCCTGACGCTGCAGCATCTGTGGCTGGTGGCGCTGGCCGTGGGCTTAGCCATTCTCATCGGCGTCCCGCTGGGCATTTTGATTGTCCGCCACAAGTGGCTGGCGACGCCGGTGCTGGGAATAGCCACCATCGTGCTGACCATTCCGTCCATTGCTCTGTTTGGCCTGATGATCCCGCTATTTTCGCTGATCGGTCAGGGGATTGGCGCCCTGCCCGCGATTACGGCGGTGTTTCTCTACTCGCTGCTGCCGATTGTGCGTAACACCCACACCGCGCTCGACAGCCTGCCGCCGGGCCTGCGCGAAGCCGGGCGCGGCATCGGCATGACGTTCTGGCAGCGCCTGCGCTGGGTTGAAATCCCGATGGCGCTGCCGGTGATTTTCGGCGGCATCCGCACCGCCGTGGTGATGAACATCGGCGTGATGGCGATTGCAGCCGTTATCGGCGCGGGCGGCCTGGGCCTGCTGCTGCTCAACGGCATCGGTGGAAGTGACATTCGCATGTTGATTGCGGGCGCGCTGATGATTTGTCTGTTAGCGATTGTGCTCGACTGGCTGCTGCACCGTCTGCAGGTGGTACTGACTCCAAAGGGGATTCGATAATGATAAAACTGGAAAACCTCACCAAACAATTTTCACAGAAGCACGGCCAGACCGTTAAGGCCGTCGATAACGTTAACCTGAACGTGCCCGAAGGGGAAATGTGCGTCCTGCTCGGCCCCTCCGGCTGTGGGAAGACCACTACCCTGAAGATGATTAATCGCCTGATCGCCCCGAGCAGCGGAACGATCCTGATTAACGGCGAAGACACCAGCGGCATGGACACCGTGACCCTGCGCCGCAACATTGGCTACGTGATCCAGCAGATTGGTCTGTTCCCGAACATGACCATTGAAGAGAACATCACCGTCGTACCGCGCATGCTGGGATGGGATAAAGCGCGCTGTAAAACCCGCGCCGAGGAGCTGATGGATATGGTGGCGATGGATCCGCATAAGTTTCTCAACCGCTATCCGCGCGAGATGTCCGGCGGGCAGCAGCAGCGTATCGGCGTCATTCGCGCCCTGGCGGCGGATCCTCCGGTACTGCTGATGGATGAACCCTTCGGTGCGGTGGACCCGATCAACCGCGAGGTGATCCAGAACCAGTTCCTGGAGATGCAGCGCAAGTTGAAAAAAACCGTCATGCTGGTCAGCCACGATATCGACGAGGCCCTGAAGCTCGGCGACCGTATCGCGGTATTCCGTCAGGGGAAAATCGTTCAGTGCGCAAGCCCCGATGAGCTGCTGGCGAAGCCGGCGAATGACTTTGTCGGCTCGTTTGTCGGCCAGGACCGTACGCTGAAGCGCCTGCTGCTGGTCTCCGCAGGTGACGTGACCGACCAGCAGCCGACCATCACGGTGCGGGGCTCTACGCCGCTTCCCGAAGCCTTTGCGACCATGGATGATAATGACATTCGTGCCGTGACGGTGGTCGATGAGAACGGCAAACCGCTGGGCTTTGTTAAGCGCCGCGAAGCGCGCAACGCCAGCGGTACCTGCGCCGACATCCTGCATCCGTTCCGCATGACCGGCAAAGCGGAAGACAACCTGCGCGTGGTGCTTTCTCGCTTGTATGAGAGCAATACCAGCTGGATGCCGATCGTGGATGAGGACGGGCGCTACAACGGCGAGATTTCGCAGGACTATATTGCCGAGTACCTGAGTTCAGGCCGTACGCGTCGAGCGCTGAATATTCATAGCAACAGCTAACCTTTCCGGCCGGGCATCACCCGGCCTTTTCGCACGCAGACCTTTTGCTAACCCCGCGATTTCCCGCCACAATATCGTATCGTCCTCGTTAAAATACGACTCATGCAACGTCTTCATACCTACCCCGACATCCGCGCGATGTTTCGTCGCCTGCTGATTGCCACCGTCACCGGCGTGCTGGCCGCGCTGGCCGTTGCGGTATTTCGTCACAGCATGTACCTGCTGGAGTGGCTGTTTCTGAGCAATGACAGCGGGAGCCTGGTGAATGCCGCCGCGTCGCTCTCTCCCTGGCGGCGCGCGCTGACGCCAGCCCTGGGCGGGCTGGCTGCCGGGCTGCTGCTCTGGGGATGGCAGCGGCTGACTGCACAGCGGCCTCACGCACCCACCGATTATATGGAAGCCCTGGAGACTGATGACGGCCAGTTTGATTACGGCGCCAGCCTTGTTAAATCCCTTGCTTCGCTGCTGGTCGTTGCCAGCGGAAGCGCCATCGGGCGTGAAGGGGCCATGATCCTGCTCGCCGCCCTCGCCGCCTCCTTTTTTGCCCGGCGCTTTACGCCAAAATCTGAATGGAAGCTCTGGATCGCCTGCGGTGCCGCGGCCGGGATGACCAGCGCCTACCATGCGCCCTTAGCCGGAAGCCTGTTCATTGCAGAAATTCTGTTTGGCACACTGATGCTGGCCTCGCTCGGCCCCGTGGTTATTGCGGCGGTGGTGGCGCTTCTCACCACGCAGCTCCTGGCTCCGGGTGCCGGCACGCTCTACGCGGTCCATCTGAGCGGCATCCTCACCGCGGCAGATTATGGCCTGCTGGTCGCCATGGGCCTGCTGGCGGGGCTCTGCGGTCCGCTGCTGATGTGGCTGATGGCGTTCAGCCATTCTTTATTTTTGCGCCTGAAACTTTCTCCGCCCTGGCAGCTGGCGCTGGGCGGTTTGATCGTCGGGCTGCTGTCTCTCCTCACGCCAAAGGTGTGGGGAAATGGCTACAGCGTGGTTCAGGCTTTTCTGCTCGCCCCGCCGCTGCTGACGGTCATTGCCGGGGTGTTTATCTGTAAATTGCTGGCGGTACTGGCAAGCAGCGGTTCGGGCGCGCCGGGCGGGGTGTTTACGCCCACGCTGTTTGTCGGCATGGCGACAGGCATGCTGTTTGCACAACTTTTCGCGCTGTGGTTACCGGGTTCTGAGACGGCGATTTTGCTGGGTCTGGCGGGAATGGCAACGTTACTCGCTGCGACCACGCATGCGCCTATTATGTCGGCGCTGATGGTCTGTGAAATGACCGGGCAGTATTTTTTACTGCCCGGTTTACTGGTCGCCTGCGTGGTGGCGTCCGTGCTGTCGCGGACCTTACGCCACGACTCGGTCTACGGTCAACACGCCACCGAGGGCAGAGAGATCGATGTACTGCGCTAGCTCACGCTGTTCGGCGCGAGGCAGATAAGGCAGTTCACCCACCAGCGGTCCGGGCAGTTTGGTACTCAGCACGTCGATGATCTCAGCGTAGTGCGCCAGGCCCGGGTTGATCCGGTTTGCCACCCAGCCAATCAGCGGCAGGCCGTCATTGGCAATCGCCTGCGCCGTCAGCAGCGCATGGTTGATGCACCCTTCCTGGATACCCACCACCATCACCACCGGAAGCTGTTCCTGCACCACCCATTCAGAAAGCGGACGCAGGTCATTCATCAGGCTGCGCCAGCCGCCCGTGCCTTCGACCACCACGTGATCGACCTTCTCGCTCAGGTTCGCCAGGCCGTCGGACAACAGGGGATAATTAATCAGGCCGCTGTGCGCTACGCTGCTCTCCTCTTCGCTTAACGCAATGGGATTGACCGCGTGATAAGGCAGTTCCAGTGACGAGACGCTTTGCAGCACCAGGGCGTCTTTATTACGCAATCCCTCTGGCGTCTCTTTACTGCCTTTTGCGACCGGTTTGTACCCTGCCACGCGTTTACCGCTTGCTGCAAGAGCCTGCAGCAATGCGCGGGATACGACGGTCTTGCCAACAGAGGTATCTGTACCAGTAACAAAGAAACGCTTAAGCATGACTCACTCCACCTCTTGGGTATGCTTCGAAAATATAAACCAGGTAAATAATTCAGTGGAGGAAGTCTACGGGATGCGTGCGCTACCCGGCTTGAGATAGCGCAATTTTTCTTACATCTGCGGAAAAGAGTTAACCCTGTAACAGGCGGATCAACAGCGAGCCGTTATACATGGCGTCTTTGACCAGCGCCGCGCCGGCCATCGTACCCTGGTTGGAAAACTGGGTGCTTTCTACCGCAATATTTTTGCTGTAGGCGGGAAGCGACTGCTGATGGATACAGGCCGAGATCGCCGGGAATAAGATCTCCGCCGCCTGGCTGAGCGGCGAGCCAATGAGGATTTTTTGCGGGTTAAAGAGGTTCACCATAATGGCCAGAATGCGGCCAACGTTATTCCCCACGCCGGTAATAATGTCCTTCGCCAGCAGATCGCCCTGACGCGCTGCGGCGCAGAGGGAATCCACCGTTAAGGGTTGTCCGTGCAGCGAGGAGCTCATGGACTGGCCGAGCCTCACCTGCGCCAGCTCCAGCACGCTCTCCACGCTGGCAATGGTCTCCAGACAGCCGTGGTTCCCGCAGTAGCAGCGCTTGCCGTACGGGTCGACCTGGGTGTGGCCAATTTCCACCAGGCTGCTGCTTCCGGCGTGGAGAAGACGTCCGTCGGTGATCACGCCCGCCCCGACGTTATGGTCGATGACCACCTGAATCACATCCCGCGCACCGCGGGATGCGCCAAACAGCGCCTCCGCCATGGTCCATGCGCTGATGTCATGCTGAATATAGACCGGCACGCCGGTGTGGTTTTTCAGTACTTCGCCCAGCGGCATCTCTTTGACATCGTCATAAAACGGCATGCGGTGAACGATGCCATTCTCGGTATCAATAATGCCCGGCATGGTGATGGCAATCGCCGTTAAGCGCTCAAGCCGCTGCTGATGGCGAATAAAGAAGTGATCGATGTGAGTGACAATCGCGTCGAGAAGCGGTTCTTCCGCGTTGAGGGGCAGTTCAAGCCGGTCTTCCACCACCAGCTTGCTGCTCAGATCGCGCAGTGCGAGGAAGATCTCGCCCCGACTGATGCGCAGCGACAGGTAGTGCCACGCTTCCGTCTCAACCACCAGCCCGACGGCCGGACGGCCACGGCTGCCCGGCTCCTGAATTTCCGTTTCCTGAACCAGGTGCGCTTCCAGCATTTCGCGGACAATCTTGGTGATACTGGCGGGTGCCAGCTGTGCCAGGCGCGAAAGATCGATACGCGAAACCGGACCAAGCTGATCAATCAGGCGATATACCGCGCCGGCGTTGGTCTGCTTAATCTGATCGATGTGCCCTGGCTGACTATCAGCAACCACCTCGTACTCCCTTATTTTCGAGCTTCGAAATAAACTGTTAGCTATGGTGAAGCACTTGCATGGTTGCCGTCAAATATTTACTTAGCCATGTGATTTACCGCACATTTTTACCCCCTTTCGCCTGAAAATATCGGCCAGCAGAGGCGTTAATTAGCTGCTGTTTGAAGCGCTGTGCGGCATGGCCCTGTTCACGATGTTTTGACCAGACCAGCCACATCTCTGAAACGGCATCCTCTTCGGCGATGGTCACCCAGCGCATTTCGCGTAATTGTACCCGTTTAAAGGAGGCCGGGAGAATAGACACGCCCAGCCCGGCGGCGACCAGACCAATAATGGTCATCGCTTCCCCGACTTCCTGGGTGATGACAGGAGCAAGATCGTAGCGGCGCATCAGACCCAGAATATCGTCATACAGCCCCGTCCCGACCTGCGGGTCAAAAAAGACGAACGGCTCTTTTGCGAGCTCTGCCAGCGAAACCGACGGACGCGACGCCAGCGGGTGATCGTGTGGGATCATGGCCATCAGCGGTTCGCGCAGGATCACCTCCCACGCCAGCGTGTCCGGCAGCTGGGTATTGCGCATCAGCCCCAGATCCAGAGAACCTTCATTCAGCGGTGCAATCTGCTCGCGGGTATTGATTTCACGCGTCTGAATATGAACATCCGGAAAGTGACGACGGAATGACGACAGGGTCTCCGAGACGGCGCTGATAAACGGTGCGGATGAGGTAAACCCGATTCGCAGCTCTCCGGCTTCCCCGAGATACAGCCGTTCTGCCCGGGCGGCGGCATCCTCGACCATGCTGAGGATTTGTCGGCTGTCGTTCAGAAACTGCTTTCCCGCCGCCGTCAGGCTCACGCTGCGGTTAGTACGGGCCAGTAGACGCGCCCCGACCTGCTGTTCGAGGATCTGAATCTGCTGGCTTAACGGTGGCTGAGAGATATTCAGCCGCGCCGCCGCGCGGCCAAAATGCAGCTCTTCAGCGACGGCGACAAAGTAGCGAAGATGACGCAGCTCGATATTCATATTTTTAAAGTATCATTTGAGATTATTAATATATTAGACAGAATATTTACATTTTCCTACCCTGAACATGTGGTCATACCCGTCACCAGAAATCACGGGGATGTTTAAGCAAGGAAATTGTGTGAGTCGTACAACTACTATTGATATCGATCCGGCCAGAGATATCAATGATTTACCTGCAACATCGCAGCCGGTTCAGTTCATTAAACGTGGTACCCCCCAATTTATGCGCGTCACGCTGGCGCTCTTTTCCGCCGGTCTGGCCACTTTCGCCCTGCTCTATTGCGTTCAACCGATCCTGCCCGTGCTCTCTCATGAGTTTGGCGTATCGCCTGCCAGCAGCAGCATTTCCCTCTCCATTTCTACCGGTATGCTGGCGATTGGCCTGCTCTTTACCGGCCCGCTGTCCGATGCCATTGGCCGTAAACCGGTGATGGTGACCGCCCTGATGCTGGCCTCGGTCTGTACGTTACTTTCGACCATGATGACCAGCTGGCACGGTATTCTTGTAATGCGCGCGCTGATTGGGTTATCGCTCAGCGGCGTGGCAGCGGTCGGGATGACCTATCTTAGCGAGGAGATCCACCCGAGCTTTGTTGCCTTTTCTATGGGGCTTTACATCAGCGGAAACTCGATTGGCGGTATGAGCGGACGCCTACTGAGCGGGGTGTTCACGGACTTCTTTAACTGGCGTATTGCGCTGGCGGTCATCGGCTGTTTCGCGCTGGCATCAGCCCTGATGTTCTGGAAAATTCTGCCGGAGTCTCGTCATTTCCGTCCTACCTCCCTGCGCCCAAAAACGCTGTTTATCAACTTCCGCCTGCACTGGCGCGACAAGGGGCTACCGCGCCTGTTTCTGGCAGGCTTCCTGCTGATGGGCTCCTTCGTCACGCTGTTTAACTATATTGGCTATCGCCTGATGCTCTCCCCGTGGCATCTGAGCCAGGCGGTGGTCGGCCTGCTTTCCGTGGCGTACCTGACCGGCACCTGGAGTTCGCCGAAAGCCGGGGCGATGACCGCACGCTATGGGCGCGGCCCGGTCATGCTGTTCTTCACGGCGATGATGCTGCTCGGCCTGCTGCTGACGCTCTTCTCCTCCCTGTGGCTAATTTTTGCCGGAATGCTGCTCTTCTCCGCGGGGTTCTTCGCCGCCCACTCGGTCGCCAGCAGCTGGATTGGTCCGCGCGCGCGTCGCGCCAAAGGACAGGCATCGTCGCTGTATCTGTTTAGCTATTATCTGGGTTCCAGCATCGCCGGGACGCTCGGCGGTGTGTTCTGGCATAACTACGGCTGGAACGGGGTGGGCGGGTTTATTGCGCTGATGCTGTGCGCGGCGCTGCTGGTGGGAGGGAGTTTGCATCAGCGTTTGAAATAAACAAACGCTATCCCCCGCATGAGCGTAATTGTGCGGGGGGTCGTTTCTTACGTTAGTCACGCTTAATTTAAAATTTAGAAAAATCAATTAATTATAGCCATTTCGTGCATTTATCGCCCCTCCCTCTTTTTGTAAGCTCATCGACTCCATCCTAAGAAAAGAAGGGTTTTAAAATGGCTATTCCAGGCAATATGTGGTTATTCGATGACGGTGGTGCACTGATTAAAGGTGGTTGTGATGTGCAGCACAGGGAATACAGCATTGAGTTCAAAGGATTTCACCACAATCTTTCGACTCCCACCGATAACCTGACAGGTAAACCTACGGGTAAACGCATCCACTCCCCGATGATGATCGTAAAGGAATTCGATTACTCATCACCCTATCTCTATAAAGCGGTCGCGACAGGTCAGGCTCTACAAAAAGCCGAACTCAAATTCTATAAAATTAATGACGCAGGTCTTGAAGCTGAGTACTTCAATATTCTTCTGGAAGGCGTGCGGATTGTTGCGGTATCACCTGCAATGGCCGCGCCGGGCGATAATAATAACAACCACCTCGAAACGGTTGAATTGCGCTATGAGAAAATTACGTGGAAACATAACGACGGCAATATCATTTTCTCTGACGCATGGAATGAACGGGCGACAGCGTAACTGGGGTATTGGTATGGATACTACGGAAGAGATTAACGGAACCTACTTCTACAGAGGCCATTCAAACCTCACTCCAGGTGAGTTACTTGAGATCATTTTTCTGGAGGAGTTCTGTATGGAGTTGGGGATAGATGCCGTTTCAGGCGCGGCTATTTTGGGCGGGCAACCATGGCTAGGTACTCGGGCAAAACCTGAAGGTGCTATCCTGGGGACGAGCGTTGTTTCAAAGTACGCGCGAATAATTTTACGGGACGCACGTCTCCCTTTCGGGATTAAAATTCCCACTCCCGTTGGAGTCAGAATGCAGCCAACTAACAAACTCGCTGCGGTAATTGGTCGTTACATCCCCTGGCTAGGATGGACCTCGCTTGCACTGACTCTTCATCGAGTTTCAACACGTACGCAAGAAAAATACAATTTGATTGCACGACCAAAAGACCGCATAGCGTGGACATTTTTCTGATGAGCATCGTAGACGACGTGTTATTTATGTTTCGGGATGAAATTCCTGGCTATCTGGATAAAGACTGGAAAGAAGTTCCTCTGGAACTTGATTCTGATTTATTTGGTTCCCCGGGGGATGACTTTCATGATGCATTAAACCGATACGAGAAAGAGTTTAACGTGGATTTGTCTGGCGTGAACTGGTCTCGTTATTTTCCCTGGCAGAATACCCCATTGTTAGATCGCTGGTTCAAGCTGAAGCGGGAAGAAGTTGAAGCAACCCGCATCCCGTTGACCGTAAGAATGTTTGCAGAGTCCGCAAAAGCAGGCAAGTGGCTCTACGACTGACTGATAAGGGGCTTCACGCCCCTTGTATCAAAAATGCATTAATCCTCCCTAAATCACGTTACACTCCCTGAACACTCCCAACACGATAAGGAAGAACAAGAATGGAAAAAACATCAGCTTATCAACAACTCATGACATGCCATGCTGAATGGATGAAACGTATGCAGGATGAGGAATCAAAGTGATGAGTCATGATGCAGAGCTTATTGCCAAGGCTATATCAGCACTTCAACCAAAACCCGATTATCTTAAGGACTATGTTCTTCCTTTTGTGATTGCTCTTTTTGGTGCACTACTGGGTGGTCTTTCCGCTGTTCGCATAAGCAAACGTCAAGAGTTAAAAAACATTGCCAGAGACAATTTTGTAGCAGCAAACCAAGTTTTTGTATTAGCACATGGATGTCTGGCAAAGCTGGTAGCAATCAAGTCAAATTACGAGCACATCTCATCAGACGTCCCGCTGGTAAGGGCGGGAGAATTCCCCACAATAGTCACCAAGCTCGAAGATGTTAAATTCAATGCTCATGAGCTTTTTTTCATTAGGACTAGACCCACAGCAAATAAGAGTCTTTGGCAAAAGATAAAATGGACATTCCTTCATCGCATTTTAAGAAGAAAAATTAAGCAACCTTCAATAGATGAGTTGCGTAAATCCTGGAGAAATGTTGTCAAGATTGGCGCGATGTTTGAAAACTACAATCAAGTTATGGAGCTTCTGCGTAAAAGAAACCATATCAATGAAAGGGTTAAAGAGGTTATGTCTCAAGTTGGTATCTTGGAATACAGGGACGTGAATTTAGTACGAAAAATGCTTGGTGATGAACTCTGCGGTGGATTTGTAGATATAACAGAATCAGCAATTTCTTTAACTGATTATGTCCTTGATGAATTACATCAATTTCTCCTGGAGTTTCCGAAGATTGCTGAGAGCAACATTGAACTGAGTAAAATCAAAGAGTGGGGACACCTTCCTACCTATCACAATAAGCAACAAGCATTTTTAAACTGTTTGAAACCAATAGTGAAGCCTAACTATAAAACGATGTCTGAATACACAGGCATGTCAGAGGCAACTGTTTTGAAAAAATATAATTACGAGAGATAACTAAAGCACAGCGGGGGGAGTTTCGCCCCCCTTCCTTCCTTACTGGACTTGTCTAGACATCACTGTGGCCTTATTTAACGCCAGAAGCATCTGTTTCAACGGCTGTCTGGTCTTATACACACGGTCTGACGTGGTGGTGTGCGCATGACCGAGTATGTGATATCGAACTGAATCCGGTACCCACAGCATCTGTTTAGAGTGTCTTTTCCTCCATACATACCCATCTCTTTCAGTGAAGGAAATGTGCAGGGATTGTGTTGAATGTTTGTTACTATTCACGAATGCTCCTTAGAACACTCCCACTTAGAAGGACGATGTAGAATGCAAAAAACCCCGCAATACCAACAGCTTGTAAAAGTATTTCAGCGCCTCTCCCGCTTCTCCCACCTCTCCTCCATCGCCAGCTGGGACATGTTTACGATGATGCCGCCAGGTGGCAGTGCCGCACGCGGTGAGGCGCTGGCGGAGATGAGCGTCCTGCAACACCAGATCCTGACCGATAAAAAAGTGGGCGACCTGCTGACTGCAGCGGCAGGTGAAGATCTGAATGACGTTGAACAGGCCAACCTGCGCGAAATGACGCGTCAATATCAGCAGGCCTCGCTGCTGCCGGAATCGCTGGTGGAAGCCAAATCCCTCGCGGGCAGCAAGTGTGAACATGCCTGGCGCACTCAGCGCCCCGCTAACGACTGGCAGGGCTTTTCCGCCAACCTGAAAGAGGTGGTCAAGCTCAGCCGCGAAGAGGCTCGTCTGCGGGCCGAAGCCAAAGGGTGTACACCTTACGATGCGCTGCTGGATATTTTTGAGCCCGACATGACCAGCGCCCGTCTGGACGTTCTGTTCGGTGATATGAAATCCTGGCTACCGGACCTGCTGGCAAACGTGGTGGAAAAACAGGCTCAACGGTCGTTTGTTCCCCCGCAAGGTCCCTTCCCGACCGCAACACAGCGCGAGCTGGGCCTGGAAGCCATGAAGATGCTCGGCTTCGATTTTAACGGCGGTCGCCTGGATGTCAGTGCGCACCCGTTCTGCGGCGGCGTACCGGAGGACGTGCGCATCACCACGCGCTATGACGAGGATGAACTGCTCAGCGCGCTGTTTGGCGTGATCCACGAAACCGGACACGCGCGCTACGAACAAAACCTGCCGCGCGCGTGGGCAGGACAGCCGATTGCGCTGGCCCGCTCAACCGCGATCCATGAATCGCAGAGCCTGTTCTTTGAGATGCAGCTGGGACGCAGTGAAGCCTTCCTCAAACATCTTCTCCCTGCGGTACATGCCCGCTTTGGCAGCCAGGCGGCGTTCAGCGAAGAGAACTTTATTGCCTGGAACCAGCGCGTAAAACCGGGCTATATCCGCGTCGATGCGGACGAAGTGAGCTACCCGGCACACGTGGTGCTGCGCTATGAGATTGAGCGGGCGCTGATCAACGGCGAAATCGAGGTGGACGATATTCCCGCCCTGTGGGATGAGAAGATGCAGGCCTGGCTTGGGTTATCAACCAAAGACAACTACCGCAACGGCTGTATGCAGGATATTCACTGGACCGACGGCGGTTTTGGTTACTTCCCGTCTTATACGCTGGGAGCTATGTATGCCGCGCAGCTGTTCCACGCCGCCAGTACCGCGCTGCCGGGTCTACAGGCCTCCATTGCAGAGGGCGATTTTTCCGCCCTCTTCGAGTGGCTGCGTCAGAACATCTGGCAGCACGGTAGCCGCTTTACCACGTCGCAGTTAATTACCCAGGCGACGGGTGAAGATCTGAATATCCGTTACTTCCGCGAACATCTGACCTCCCGTTATTTGTAATTCCCCCCTGCCGGAGTGCGCTCCGGCAATTTCTTTGCTCTTCTACATAAGAATATGATTCTGCACATTCCTTTGCGATCTCACTTGAGGTATGTAGTTTAATCCTGGCTACATAATTAAACCGCTATCAGGCCAGGGTTAAAAAATAAATAAAGGGATGAATAATGAAAGGCATAATGAAAACGATGGCGTTAGCCGTACTGTGCGCGACGAGTTTAAGTACCTTCGCCGCCACGGATAACACCCCGCTAGAAGCATATAACGATATCACCCGTTCTCTCGCAGATCTCCAGCCCATCACATTTCAGGCTCCCGCAGAAAAATACAAGCTGCTGGTGTTTATTGATAACCAGTGCGTTTACTGCAGCAACGTGGTGAAAAACGTGAAGCAGTATACGGATGCCGGCTTGACCATGTCGTTTCTGACCGTTGCCCCTAAACCTATTCGCGACTCGGTCATTGAGGATATGGGGCGCGTCTGGTGTTCAACCGATAAGGTCAAAAGCCTGCAGAAAGCGATGACGGGATTTTTACCGGATAACGAAACAACGCCTGCCTGTTCCGACCGGGTCACTCGCCAGTCTGCTCTGGCTGAAAGGCTGGGCATCAACATCACACCGTTCATGGTGGTCATCGAGCCAGAATCACGCTCGATTATTGGCAGCCAGCCACCGGCTGCAATTCTGGCTGCGCTAAAGAAATAGCCCTCGCGTGTACGAACGTGCCTGTTCGTACACCTTTTTTCCCCTCTGTACATTCCGTTACACGCCGATACCAATCACTCACGGAAACCCCGAGTTTACAGGGATATAGTTATTTCAACGGCCCCGCAGTGGGGTTAAATGAAAAACCAAATTCGAGGGTATGAGAATGAATAAAGTATTAGCTCTGGTTGTTGCCGCTGCTATGGGTCTGTCTTCTGCTGCATTTGCTGCTGACACTACCGCAACTGCTGCACCGGCTGCCGCGCCTGCTGCAACCACCACCGCTGCGCCAGCAAAAGCGGTTCACCATAAGAAACACCACAAAGCTGCAGCGAAAAAAGAAGCCGCTGCACCAGCAACCGCAGCACCAACCGAGCAAAAAGCTCAGGCTGCCAAAAAACACCACAAAAAAGCCGCTAAACCGGCTGTAGAGCAGAAAGCGCAGGCTGCTAAAAAGCACCACAAACACAAAAAAGCGACCAAACCGGCCGTAGAACAGAAAGCTCAGGCTGCTAAAAAGCATCACAAAAAAGCAGTAAAACACGAAGCTGCTAAACCAGCTGCACAGCCAGCTGCGTAAGAGTACAAGCTTAACCGTGCCTTACGGGGCACGTTGGTAAACCGGCGCTGAACCGGAACAGGTTCCGCGCCGTTTTTTTTATCCGGAGGGCGTATGCTGCGACGCTATCGGTTTGAGCTGATTCTGATCCTGCTTATTTTATGCGCGCTCATCGCAAGCCATTTTTATCTTTCCTGATTGTAGCACGCTGATTTTACTCCCACTTTAGCGCTGTCCCGTCTATAGTATTTTCATAGGGTTCACTTTTAATAATCATAATTACCCCCACCAGAGTGTGATATGCGTAAATCTGTTGTGTTGTTACTGGGAACGTTTGGTCTTTTTTCTGGATTTTCACATGCGGATGATGGCGGTGATGACACCATTAGCGCGAAAGAGCTAAAGACGCTTTTTTTCGGTCATGACGATCGCACGCGCGTCACCGACCCGACCCAGGCACCCTGGGACGCTATAGGCCAACTGGAAACCGCCAGCGGTAACTTATGTACTGCAACACTGATCACCCCGCAGCTTGCCCTGACGGCAGGCCACTGTCTGCTAACCCCACCAAACGGCAAGCCGGATAAAGCGGTTGCCTTGCGATTTGTGTCGCAAAAAGGCATCTGGCGCTATGAAATCCACGGCATTGAAGGCCGGGTTGATCCCTCTCTTGGCAAGCGCCTGAAACCGGATGGTGACGGCTGGATAGTGCCACCGGCGGCCGCCTCATGGGATTTTGGTCTGATCATTTTACGCTACCCGCCTTCCGGCATTACGCCGTTGCCGTTATTTGACGGCGACAAAGCCGCCCTCACCGCCGCGCTGAAAGCCGCCGACCGGAAGGTGACCCAATCAGGCTACCCTGTCGATCATCTGGATACGCTTTATACGCATACCGACTGTATTGTGACGGGCTGGGCGCAAACCAGCGTGCTTTCGCATCAGTGCGATACGCTGCCGGGCGATAGCGGCTCACCGCTGATGTTGAAAACGGATAAGGGCTGGCAGCTGATTGGTGTCCAGAGCTCTGCGCCGGCGGCGAAAGACAGATGGCGCGCAGATAACCGGGCCCTGTCCGTTACCGGTTTCCGCGACCAGCTCGAAGCGCTGGCACAGCAGTAAATCAACACCTTCTGACCTGATGTAACGCCCTGATTGACTCAATCGGCATCGGCTGGCTGAACCAAAAACCCTGCAGTTGATCGCAGCCAGCCAGCCGCAGCAGTTTCATTTGCTTCTCGGTTTCTACCCCTTCTGCGACCACCGCCATGCCCAGCGCATTGGCGATCCGCACCGTGCCGCTCACCAGCGCGGCCGCCTGTTCATCGTTATCCACCAGCCCGGCCAGCGATTTATCAATCTTGATGGTGTCGAAGTTAAAACGCCGCAAATACCCAATGCTTGAATAACCGGTGCCAAAGTCATCCAGCGCCACCGCGGTGCCCAGCGCTTTAAGATTGGCGATTGCCATGCGGGCACGCTCAGGATTTTCCAGCACATAGGACTCTGTGACCTCAAGCTGGAGCCTGTTAGCCGGGAAACGGGTGGTCTCCAGCACGCTGGCCACTTTTTCTTCGAAGGCAGGATCGCGAAATTGTGCGGGAGAGATATTCACGGAGAGCTTTAAGTCACCGTACGGCTGCAGATCCTGGCAGGCCCGCTGCAGAACAAACTGGCCCAGTTTGTAAATCAGACCGCTGGTTTCCGCAATGGCGATAAAGGTATCCGGGCCTAACGGCCCGTCCGGGCGACGCGGCCAGCGGACCAGCGCTTCGACGCTGCTCATTTTCTGGCTGCGGGCGTCAATAATCGGCTGATACCAGACCTCAAACTCATCGCGCTCCAGACCGTGGCGGATCTGATTTTCAATCGCCAGCTTGCGTTCCCTGGCGCTGTTCAGCTCCGCGTCGTAGTGGGTGATACGCCCTTTCCCGCTCATTTTGGAGTGATACATGGCAATATCGGCGCGGCGAAACAGCTCGGTGCTGTTGCACTCAATCAGGGTTCCGCTGGCGATACCGATGCTGGCACCAATATGGATGGTGCGTTCCCCCAGATGAATGGGGGTGGTGAGAAAATCCAGCACGGAAACGGCAAAGGCGGTGGCCTCTGCCTCGGCCTTATCACCGCCGATAGTCATGGCAAATTCATCCCCGCCCATTCGCGCCAGCATCCCGCCCGGCGGCACGCGTTCACTCAGCGTTTTCGCAATCGCCACGATGAGATCGTCACCCACGCTGTGGCCGTAGATGTCATTCACGTCTTTAAAGCCATCCAGATCGATAAACACCACGCTTTTGACGTCGATATCACAGCGTAAACTCACCCGATCCAGCGCCTCGATGAGCGCACGCCGGTTCGGCAGATGACTTAGCCAGTCCGTTCTTGCGACCAGACGCGCCTGGCTTTCTCCGCGCGCAAGCTTGTAGAGCCCCACGCTGCTCACCAGAATAAACAGCAGGATCAGGGCCGACGCCAGCACCACAATCTGCCGGATGTCAGAAGATGCCGCCCGGGCGGCCTGCGCGCCCGGAAGCCGCGCCTGCCAGTTCAGATACCCGACTAACTCCCCCGCAGCACTGCGCAGCGGCATGCTGCGATCGTTGATTTTGCCTGGAGAATAGTTGAGGTTATCAATCTGAAAGGTCGCCCCCAGGTCGGATAATATTTTGGCGTTCAGATGACGGGTAATCACCAGATAGCGGCGCGTTCCATCGGTCACCTGTAATCTTCCGACCATCGGGCGAATCAGCCCTATTCCGACAAAGGCGACACCGTGGCGCGTCTGGCTGATCCCCGCATAGATATTTTTTTCACCAGAGAGCGATCGCCTGTGCTGGTCAATAAGCGCTTTGAGGCCTTTGCCAAAGAAGTCGAGGTTGGTCTCGTTGAAGTGTTGGCTTTGAAACGATCCCCAGATGACATTGAAATGTTCATCAAGCACAAAGGTACCGTCATAGAGATTGTTGATTTTAAAGCCAGCGCCCCAGGTGTTATACAACCAGTCGGTATCGAGCACTGAACGGTAGGCCTCCCGCACCGCATCGTCCCAGACGGCATTATCGAGTACCAGAGAGGAGACGCGGTTAACCGATGTCTGAATGGCACCCTGCACGGAAAGCGCCGAGCGGTGTTCGTCAATTTCATTGGTTTTCGTGCTGATAAGGTGCAGGGAAAGATAGAGAAGCGCGACGATGGAGATGATTAAGCCGATCCCCGCCATGAAGACCATGGCAAACAACGTTCTCGCGGTGGGAATATTGCGCCAGCTTAATGTGCGATACATCAGCCATCCTCTTCAATGTTTTGCTTTTCTAAGAGTAATACAGGCAGCGAATTTCGCTGCCTGTAAATAATGGCTTGAGGTCTGTCAGGCGAGTTTTATCATGATCATGCCGGCAAGCAGCAATATGAGTCCTATCCAGCCCTTGTTATTTAAACGCTGGCCGAAGAGCACCCAGCCTGCAGCCAGCGTGGCGGCGATACCAAAACCACCCCACAGCGCATAGGCCACCGACAGATCGATACCTTTTACCGCCTGGGAAAGGGCGCTGAACGCCCCCAGAACCGCAGCAATTGACAGCAGGCCGTATATTTTACGGCGAAAACCATCGGAGAATTTAAGCAGGACGTTCGCCAGAATTTCCAGCACGATGGCGAGCCCCAGCCAGGCCGCATGAACCCACTCAAACTGTTGCATGGTTCTGCTCCTTCTGCTGTTTGACAGGCTTACGGGTGCCCGATTTAATCAGCACAATACCCGCGACCAGCGTCGTTAACCCGGCGATCTTCATTGTTGTTAATGTTTCGTCAAATATCAGCACGCTGAACAGCGTAATCAACAAAATACCGATCCCTTCCCACAGCGCATACGCGACGCCCAGCGCGATTTTCTTCACCGCAAACGAGAGGAAAATATAAGAAAGTGAAATCATCACCAGCATTAAAATAAAACCGGTGTTGCCATCGCTGACGCTTGCCCATTTCATCGACAGCGTGCCGGTAATTTCAGCGATAATCGCCAGGGCTAATAAAATCCAGTAAAACATGTTTTTCTCCTGCTTGAGAATATAATCCATCGTGGCCCGCTGCGAGCAGCAAACCAAAAAATACGAATTGAAATCAGACAGCTAAGCGCTTAGCGCCAGCTCAGGCAGAAGATATGACTATAGTGCGGTGCGCCAGTGTTGCTCACCAGAAAGCAGGAAGAAGGAGGTGAAAAATACAGCGGTGTTGTTTGAAGCGTACGTCCTGAACAGATTGTCCATAAAATTACAATTATCCGCGTTGTTGCTTCTCGTCTTTGCGGATGAAAATTGTCCTCGGTAGTTAAACACACCAAATTTGTACCATAAGCCAGGATTTTACTCAAAGTCTTTGCAATTCTTTACCCACCCCGTTTGATTTTGGTTAGTTTATTGCATCGCCTTTCGCCTTTATTATAAATATAAAGAAAAATACGGAGTCACCATGGCTAAACCCATCATTACCCTGAACGGGTTAAAAATTGTCATCATGCTGGGCATGCTGGTGATTATACTGACAGGCGTTCGCTTTGCCGCCGACATTATTGTGCCCTTTATTCTGGCGCTGTTTATTGCGGTGATCCTGAACCCGCTGGTACAGCGCATGACGCGCCTGCGCATCCCACGCGTGCTGGCTATCACGCTGCTTATCAGCATCATTATTGTGGCGATGGTCTTGCTGGTGGCGTATCTCGGGACCTCGCTAAATGAACTGGCGCGAACGCTGCCGAAATACCGCTCTTCGCTGGCGATACCGCTGCTGCAGCTTGAACCCTGGCTGCAGCGCGCGGGTATCGAAGTCTCGGTTGAGGAGCTCCTGAAATATATCGACCCGAATGCGGCCATGACTATCGTCACCAGCCTGCTGGCGCAGCTTTCCAATGCCATGACGTCTATTTTTCTGCTGTTTTTAACGGTGGTGTTCATGCTGCTGGAGGTGCCTCAGCTGCCGGCAAAGCTGCAGCAGATGATGGTCCGTCCGGCTGAAGGGATGGGGGCGATTCAACGCGCGCTGGACAGCGTTTCCCGCTATCTGGTGCTGAAAACGGCCATTAGCCTGGTCACGGGCGGTGTCGTCTGGGTGATGCTCCTGGCCCTGGACGTTCGCTTTGCCTTCGTCTGGGGATTACTGGCGTTCGCGCTTAACTATATTCCTAACATCGGGTCCGTGCTGGCGGCGATCCCCCCTATTCTTCAGGTGCTGGTTTTCAGCGGGCTTTATGACGCGCTGATCCTGCTGGCCGGCTATCTGGTCATCAATCTGGTGTTCGGTAACATTCTTGAGCCACGAATGATGGGCCGGGGCCTGGGACTGTCCACGCTGGTGGTCTTTTTGTCCCTGATATTCTGGGGCTGGCTGCTCGGCCCCGTTGGGATGCTGCTCTCCGTCCCGCTGACCATCATCGTCAAAATTGGCCTTGAACAGACGGCGGGTGGGCAAAGTATCGCCGTGCTGCTGAGCGATATGAGCCATCAATAGCGGTCAGTCCGCCAGTGGGTACAGCAAGGTTACGGTGTACCCACTGGCTCGCCAAAACGGCGAGACCAGAGGGTCTTTCCATAACGATCTCACGGCTGAAAGCGGAGCGACTACTTGCGCCAGCCCATTGCCGGTGCGACATGCTTGAGAATGGACTCAATCACGTGCGCATTATAATCCACACCCAGCTGGTTCGGGACGGTCAGTAAGAGCGTATCGGCTTCGGCAATCGCCTCGTCCTTTTTCAGCTGTTCAACCAGCTTGTCAGGCTCCGCGGCATAGCTGCGCCCGAAGATAGCGCGCGTTTTCTCATCCAGGTAACCCACGCTATCGCTGTCGTTGCGGCTGGCACCGAAGTACATCCGGTCACGGTCGTCCATTAGTGCAAAAATGCTGCGGCTAACCGATACCCGCGGCTCGCGCGTGTGCCCCGCATCTTTCCAGGCCTGCCGGTACGCGCGGATCTGTTTTGCCTGCTGAATATGGAACGGCTCACCGGTTTCATCGTCTTTCAGCGTTGAGCTTTGCAGGTTCATTCCGAGTTTCGCGGCCCATACGGCCGTCGCATTTGAACCGGCACCCCACCAGATCCGCTCGCGCAGCCCTTCTGAATAAGGCTCCAGACGCAGCAGCCCCGGCGGATTCGGAAACATCGGCTGTGGATTCGGTTTGGCAAACCCTTCACCGCGCAGCACCTCAAGCAGCACCTCGGTATGGCGGCGCGCCATATCCGACTCGTTTTCCCCTTCCTGCGGCACATAGCCGAAATGACGCCAGCCATCAATTACCTGCTCCGGAGAGCCCCGGCTGATGCCAAGCTGCAAACGCCCGCCGGAAATCAGGTCCGCCGCGCCCGCATCCTCGGCCATGTACATCGGATTTTCATAGCGCATATCAATCACGCCCGTACCGATTTCGATGGTTTTCGTTTTTGCGCCAATGGCGGCCAGCAGAGGGAACGGCGAGCTAAGCTGTCGGGCGAAGTGGTGCACGCGAAAGTACGCGCCGTCGGCCCCCAGCTCTTCAGCCGCCACGGCTAAATCGATGGACTGCAGCAGCGTGTCTGCCGCTGAGCGCGTGCCGGACTGCGGCGAGGGTGTCCAGTGACCAAAGGATAAAAACCCGATCTTTTTCATAACCATGTGTCCTGATAATGCTTTGCGTACTATCTACTTTACGCAGTATCTGGAGAGAATAAACGGCGTTTATTTAACGGAATGATTCAAATAAATTGATTGAATTGAGGGGTTCGTCATTACGTTCCATAATGGGATATAATATTCCCCACTCTTTTTATGGCAGGTAAAATCGGCAATGGCTTTGATCCCCAAAAACTACGCGCGGCTGGAAAGCGGCTATCGCGAAAAAGCATTAAAAATCTATCCATGGGTGTGTGGACGCTGCTCGCGCGAGTTTGTCTATTCCAATCTGCGTGAACTCACGGTTCACCATATCGATCACGACCATACCAACAACCCGGAAGATGGCAGCAACTGGGAGCTGCTGTGCCTGTTTTGCCACGATCACGAACATTCGAAATACACCGAAGCGGATCAGTACGGTACCACCGTGGTTGCCGGGGAAGACGCGCAAAAAGACGTGGGCGTCGCCACGTTTAATCCCTTTGCTGATTTAAAAGCGATGATGAATAAGAAGAAATAATCGTTCACCGCCCATATCTGCCGTATGGGCGGCTCAGGAAAGGAAAAAGGCCATGGACACCCTCAGTTGCTACTGGGATATGTTTTATACCGCCTACGGTTTACTTTTCTCCAGAATCATTGCCTTCATACTTCTGGTCTGGCTGTGTCATGATTTTCTGCGCCGCATAAGGAAAAACGCCGCGGACGCCGCCGCAGACCCGATCGCAGAAGCCGATGCCCGGGAGCGCTATCAATGGCGTTTTCAGCTGTGGTCATTGCGAACGGTACAAATCCTCTGCCTGCTCTCTCTTTTCTGGATGCTTATTAAGGGACTCTTTGCCTGACCCTTTCCCTGGTTAAAATGTCCAGGTGATAGCGGCGGTTGCAGCCCCCTCATTGCGCCGCATCACAATCGGGCTGTCATTCGCATGGTCGCCAAGCCAGGTATAGTCCGCGCTCAGGACTGTCCCCCAGTGAGCATCGAACTGATGGCTCCAGGTCAGACTGGTATCGACGCCATAAAATCCACCCGGCGCAGCATAGCGGCTATAGCCGGTGCGGCGGCTCTGCTGCTCGCTGACCCCATACCAGGTATTCAGATAACGGCTGTCGCCAAACAGGGCCGCGGACTGAAAGGCGATCGTGTCCTGGTTATTTTGTACCGGGATCAGCGTCACGGAGGCCTGATAGCTTCCCCCCTGGCTGTCCGTTAACGGCAGCGTGGCTCTGCCCTCAACGCTCAGCCAGGGCGCTGCCTGCCAGCCGACGGCAAGGCCGGTATTCAGGGTGGCATCAATGTCACCCATCCCTTTCAGATTGTTTGCGCCCTCACGCCAGCCAGAATTTTTCTCAGCCCTTCCGAAGTCGTAGCCCAGCGTGTGTTCGAAGTACCAACCGCTGTCGTTTTGCAGGTCATATCCCACCCCTTTTTGCGCATCAATAAAGAAAGCGCCATGACGACCCTGCAGCACCGGAACCACCTGCCACACCTGCTTGTCTGAGCCTGAGTAACGGGGGGCGTACTGCCCTCCCAGCCCAACTGTTAAGGAATCGGACGCGGTGCCATCATCCGCCTGCGCGCCGGATGCCACGACCATCAGAAGCGGGACGGACATATACAGGACTTTTTTTATCGCTATCATACTGCTCTCCATACAGACGCTGGCGTCTCCTGAAACAGGGGCGGCCACACAATGTTGGCGCAGTATGATTTGCCAAAATCAATGAATCGTCGGGATAGTGTTAAGAAACGGTCAAGGAGAACGGATGTTGTCCAGAAGAGTACTGATTATTGAAGATGACGCCGACGCGGCTGGCGTGCTCGAAGCCTATTTACGGCGTGAAAATTACGACGTGACCATTACCGGAGACGGTCTTTCCGGGCTGGAGATGGCGCAGCGGTGGAAACCCGACCTCATCCTGCTGGATGTGATGCTGCCGGGGCTTAACGGCACCGAAGTGCTGACTGGCCTGCGTCGTAAAAGCGACGTGCCGGTGATCATGGTTACGGCCATGGGAGATACCCCCGATCGCATTGGTGCCCTGCGGTACGGTGCCGATGATTATGTTGTTAAACCTTATCATCCGGGCGAAGTGGTGGCGCGGGTGCAGGCGGTACTGCGACGCAGCAGTAAAAAAGAGACAGAGGAAAAGATCCTTCGCTGGCAAACGCTGGCGGTGGATGTCGCCGCCATTGTGGCGAGCGTGGATAACGGCGACGACGCGCCTGTAATGCTCGATCTTACGCCAACGGAATTCTCTCTTCTGGCAACGCTGCTGCGTTCTCCTGCGTACCCGTTTTCCCGCCAGTATTTACTGGAGCACTGTTTGCCGGAAAGCGAGGCGCTGGAGCGCGTAGTCGACACCCATATTTATAACCTGCGCAAAAAACTCGAGGCTGGCGGTATTTCCGGCGTGCTGATCAATGTTCGCGGCGTAGGTTACAGGTTCAGACAGCCATGATAAAACACCGGCACTCCTCTCTGTGGCGCTGGATTTGCGCGCGCATATTAGCCCTGGCCATCGGCAGCGTGATTGTCATTGCGACCTGTATGTGGCTGCGTTATGCGGTCCAGAACTACTGGATAATGGGCAGGATGCCGGCGGCGGTCCGACAAGAGTTTCTTACCCTCAGCCAGAACCCGCAGCTCAACCCGGCCCGTTTCCACACGATTGTGGATACCTGGTGGGGCCTGAGCTATTCCACGCCGTCCATCGCTTCGGCGGACTGGGCCACGGTGGCGCTGCTAGTGCTGGTGATGATCCCGTTTATTGTGGTGATGGGGCTAAAACACGCCCGGCCGCTGGCGCTGCAGTTCAGCCGACTTCGTGATGCGGCAAAGGATGTCGCCGAAGGGCAATTTGGCCGTCAGGCAGAGCTCATCAAGGATGCGCCGGCGGAAATGGTCAGCTTCGCGACGGACTTTAACTCCATGACGGGACGACTCGCCCGCTATGAAAAAGAGCTCCGCGCCTCACACGTGGCGATGGCACACGAGCTGCGATCGCCCCTGACGGCCGCCATCGGGCGGATGCAGGGCATGTTAGACGGTGTGTTTGATGCCAGCCCCGCGCAGCTGGAAATGGTCATGAAGCAGCTCCAGCACCTCAATCGTCTCACCGATGAGCTCCACCTTATCTCGTTGGCCGATGCGGGTAACCTTGTGCTGGAGGACCAGCCGTTCTGTCTGGATGAGCTGATTCAGGAGCGGGCTGCCTGGATCATGCCCCAGGCCGATGCGCATCATTTCAGAATAACGCTGCGTAACCCGCACACCTGCCCCTTCCGGGGCGATGCGTTCCGGATGGGCCAGGTCATTACCATCCTTATGGAAAATGCGCTACGTTACGGACGCGAAGGCGGCCACCTTGATGTGGCGCTGCACTACGCCCGCGGGCATTACACCCTCGAATTTACCGATGACGGGCCGGGCGTCTCGCCCCAGTTCTTACCGGAAATGTTTAAACGTTTTAGCCGCGAGGAGCAGTCCCGCGCACGGCACTCCGGCGGCAGCGGCCTCGGTTTGTCCATCGCCCGGGCGATTTGTCAGGCGCATGGGGGGGAGATTAGCGCGTCATTACCGGAATCAGGCGGCCTCGCGGTGCGCATTTTATTGCCCTGGCATCCGTCCGATAATGAAAATCTTCACTCTTGATAAAGCCTTGACACAACATCGAATCTTTCTCGACGTAGCGCGCATTTAATAACGCCATCACCTTTATGGAGCGGCGTTATGTCAGACGAATTTATTCTCTCCCTCCGCCACTGCCTGCATCATTTGTACGGCGTGGCGCGCACCCTTTCCTGGCTGCATTTTCTTCCCCTGGCGCTGATTGCGCTGGCGATTTTTCCGCTGACCGGCTGTGGTGATAAACACGAAAATCAGCCAGCCCCTGTGCGTACGGTACGGTACGTCGTCGTGGGCGCCGCCCAATCGCTTCCCGCGCTGGAAAGAACCGGTGAAATCCATGCCCACGATGAAACGACGCTGAGCTTTCGCACCGGAGGCCGGATACTGACGCGTAGCGTCGATATTGGCGATCGGGTCACCGCCGGACAGCTGCTGGCCACGCTTGATAATACGACCGGGCAAAACCAGCTCGACAGCGCCGCGGCCGACTATGAAGGCGCTAAAGCCTCTGCGCAGGTCGCCGCGCTTAACGTCAGTCGAATGCAAAAGCTCATGCCAACAGGCGCGATAGCCCGCACGCAGCTCGACAGCGCCCGTGCGGACTGGCTTGTCGCCAGCGCGCGCTTAAAAAGCAGCGAGGCTGCATGGCGTAACGCACGCGAAAGCCTGGGCTGGACGCGCCTGATCGCCCCGCAAACGGGCACGATCACGGCCGTAAGCGCGTCTGCGGGGCAGGTTGTCAGCGCCGGTCAGTCTGTGCTGACGCTGGCGACCGGTGAAGCCCGCGACGTGGTGTTTGATATTGCCACGCCCGATGCGGTCCCGCCTCTGGACAAGGCGGAGTTGCAGGTTTCCCTCCTCAGCGACCCGTCAGTTCAGGCGTCTGCCGCGCTGCGGGATATCACCCCGCAGGCCGATCCTCAGACCCGCACCTGGCGCGTCAGGGCCACCCTGCAAAACCCGCCAGCGGCCATTGCGCTGGGCGCCAGCGTCACCGTTACGTTGCCTTCCACCGCTCCGCACGGGTTTACCCTGCCCGCGTCGGCGCTGAGCCGCGCCGGCGACAAACCGGCGGTTTTTGTGATCACCCCGCAGTCGCAGGCGCAGCTGCGCGTGGTGGTGCCCGCCAGCTATACGGCCACCTCCGTCATGATTGCCTCCGGCCTTAGGCCCGGCGACAGGGTTATTACGGCTGGCGTGAGCACATTACGTTCCGGCGAGCCGGTGGTGCCCGGGGAGGTTCAGCCATGAGCGCAGGCGCGGAAGCGAAATTTAACCTGTCCGCCTGGGCGCTTAAGAACCAGCAGATGGTCAGTTTTTTCATGCTGCTGGTCATTGCGATGGGCGTGTTCTGCTATGAGAAGCTGCCGCGTAACGAAGATCCGGCATTCACCATTAAAACGGCCGTCGTCTCCGCGCAGTGGCCGGGAGCATCCGTGGCGGATACCACCCGTCTGCTGACCGATACCCTTGAGAAAAAGCTGCAGGAAACGCCCTGGCTGGATTATCTCGAAAGTGAAACTCATGCCGGACGCACCGTTATCCACGTCAACCTTCGTGACGATACGCCCCCGCAAAACGTGCCGGGCATCTGGTATCAGGTTCGCAAGAAAATGCAGGACATCGCGCCGTCCCTGCCTGAAGGGGTGCAGGGCCCTGCCGTTGACGACGAGTTTGACGACACGTTCGGCACCATTTATGCCTTTATTCCCGAGGGTTTCACCCTGCGTGAGGTCCAGGATCGCGCAGAAACAATACGTCGGGAGCTCATGTCCGTGCCGGATATGGGCAAAACCACCCTGCTGGGCGAACAGCAGGAGCAGTGGGTCCTCGCCTTTTCTCCGGCGCGTCTGGCCGGTATGGGGCTCGATATTCAGGAGGTTGCCGATGCCCTCCGGGCGCAAAACGCGGTTGTCCCGGCAGGGATTATGCGCACCGGACAGGAGAATATCGCCATAAAGGTCAGCGGGGCGCTCTCGACCGAAGAGAGTTTACGCGCCGTCACGCTGCACGTTAACAATCGCTATATTCCGCTGACCGACATTGCCACCGTCACGCGGGAAACCGCCGAGCCGCCGGCCCCCGCTTACCGGGTGAACGGCAAACCGGCGATCGGGCTGGCGGTGTCGATGGCGCCGACGGGCAACATGCTGCGTTTCGGTGCGGCGCTGAATGCCAAAATGGCGGCCCTCAGCGCCGGGCTGCCGCACGGTATAGAGATGGTGAAAGTCGCCGATCAGTCGGCGGTGGTCAGTGACGCGGTAAGCGGTTTTATCCGGGTGCTTATCGAAGCCGTTGTTATCGTGCTGGCGGTCTCATTTGTCTCGCTGGGTTTACGGGCAGGGCTGGTGGTGGCGACGGCCATCCCGCTGGTGCTGGCCATGACGTTTGCCGGCATGATGCTCGCCGGCATCGGCCTTCAGCGCATTTCGCTCGGGGCGTTGATCATTGCGCTGGGTCTGCTGGTGGATGACGCCATGATTGCCGTAGAAACGATGGTCTCCCGGCTGGAAGCCGGGGATTCCCGCCTGCACGCGGCCACCTGGGCCTTCCGGACGACGGCATTTCCAATGCTCACCGGTACTCTGGTGATGATTGCCGGTTTTATTCCCGTTGGTTTCGCGGCCTCCAGCGCCGGTGAATACTGCTTTTCCCTGTTTGCGGTGGTGCTCATTGCCCTGCTCTGTTCCTGGGCTGTCGCGATCCTGTTTTCGCCGCTGACGGGGACGTGGCTGTTGCCGGAAAAAATCAGACATAGTGCATCAGGCCCCGGCAGGATCGCGCGCGGGTACGGACGGCTTTTGCGCCTGGCACTGCGTCACCGGCTCGCTACCGTGCTGTTCGCCCTTTCCGCGCTGGGGCTGTCAGCGTACGGCACGACGTTTATGCAGGGCGAGTTCTTCCCCGCCTCCGACCGGCCTGAGCTGCTGATCAGCCTGACGCTTCCGGCCAACGCCTCGCAGCAGGAGACGCTAAGACAGGTGGAAAGGCTGGAAAAGGCGCTGGCCGGCAACGGCAATATCGATCGCTACTCTACCTACGTCGGGTCGGGCGCCATCCGTTTTTACCTGCCGATGGACGTGCTGCTGGAAAATGAAAATATCGCCCAGATGGTTGTGGTGGCTAAAGATCTCGAGGCGCGGGATCGTCTGCATACGCAGTTGAACAGGATCCTGGCGACGCAATTTAGCGACATTATCACGCGCGTATCGCCCCTTGAGCTGGGGCCCCCCGTCGGCTGGCCAATCAAATACCGGGTGAGCGGGCCGGATTATCAGCAGGTCCGGGCGCTCGCGAACCGTCTCACGGACGCGATTGGCCGGTCGCCGTTATCCCGCGACGTTAACCAGACGGCCGGAGAGCCGGAGAGGGTCATTACCCTTGAGGTGAATCAGACGGCGGCCAGGGCGGTGGGGATCTCATCAGAAAGTCTGGCCCGCACGCTGAATACCGTCTGGTCCGGCAGCGTTGTTACCTCGGTCAGGGATAACGATCGCCTCGTTGACGTGGTGCTCCGGGCCGCGGACAGCGCGCGTCACAGCACCGCCACCCTCTCCTCGCTCACGATTCAGGGGAATGACGGTAAAAAAATTCCGCTAAGCGCCGTCGCGACGCCGGTCTGGGGCGTGGACGATCCGGTCATCTGGCGTCGGCAGCGCGTGCCCTTTATCACGGTGCAAACGGATCTTGCCCCGGGACTGAGGGCTGAAGCGGTATCGACAGCGCTGCGTCCGGCGGTCGATACGCTGCGCGCGAGCCTGCCGGCAGGTTACAGCATTGACGAAGGCGGCGCGGCTGCCGAATCGGATAAGGGGAATAACTCCGTCTTTACCGTTCTTCCGGTGACGCTGGTCATCATGCTGTTGCTGCTGATGCTTCAGCTGCGGCGATACTCCCGGATGCTGCTGGCGCTCCTGATGGCCCCGTTTGGTTTACCGGGGATCGTGCTGGCTATGCTGCCCGGCGGAACGCCGATGGGGTTTGTGGCGCTGCTGGGCGTCATCGCCCTGGCGGGGATGATCGTGCGTAACGCGGTGATATTGATTAGCGAAGTTGACAGCAATCTTGCTCAGGGGATGGCAAACGATGCCGCGATTATGGCGGCCGCGGAGCACCGGGCCAGACCCATCTGTCTGACCGCCTGTGCCGCCATTCTGGGGATGATCCCTATCTCTCACCAGGTCTTCTGGGGCCCAATGGCTTATGCCATTATCGGCGGGCTGCTGGTTGCGACGCTGGTAACGCTGACCGTATTACCCGCGTCGTTTAGCCTGCTGTTACAGTGGGGGGCTCAGCGTAAAACCCCAGAAGAGAGGCAGTGCTGAGGCCCCACCGCTTCCCGGCAGATTACGCGGCGGTCAGCGCAAAACGGTCTTTCAGGACATGGCGGATGTCCTCCTCCGCCAGTTTCCGCGTTTCAGTGCCGTTCGCCGTGATGGTTTTCAGCACATCGCCCAGTAAAATCTGGCGTCCTTCCGGGCGATGCTGCACTACCACCAGCTTTTGCACAAAGATGGCATCCGGGTGCGTGGAGTTAAGGTAGTTGGCCGGGACGAAATCAATCCACTCCTGGGGGGTGAGATCGAAGCCGTATTGCCGGGCCCATTCACCCTCAACCTTCGCCTCAAGCAGATACTCACCCTCCGCGCTGCGGCTTAGCCGAAACGTGTCGAAATCCTGCGTGATATCCACATCAAGCGTGTCCAGCGCCATAGGCGCGCGGATGCCGTAGCTGCCGAACCCGAGGTCGCAAAGCCACTGGCGGCTATCCACGTCCGCGATGAGCGCCATATGGGTTTTCGGCCGCCGAGCAGGGTAGAACATCGGGCGCGCCGCCACGAAACGGTAAGGTATCCCTAACGCCGCCAGCGCCATGGCAAAAAGCCCGTTCACCTCATAGCAGTAGCCGCCGCGCCCCTGCGTTAATACCTTATCGGCAATATCGTCTGGCGCCAGCGAGACAACTTTGCCCGCCTGCACGTCCAGATTTTCAAAGGGGACGGAAAAGAGCTGATGACGCATCAGCGCATGCAGGGTAGCCGTGTCGGCAGCCGCTGGCCCGGTGTAGTTTATGCGTTTGAAATACGTGGAAATGTTGAAATTATCGCTGTGCATAATGCCTCCTTGTCCTGAACATGCCGGACACTATAGATGGCGCGCATCATTGGCTGTATAGTCAGTTTTATCGAAAATTAGCCTGAACAGATACCCATGTCTGCCCCGTCACAATCATCCCCACACTATCGCCGAATTGCTGAGATGCTGCGCCTCACGCTGACGTCTGGTGCGCTGCGCGTCGGCGACCGCATGATCTCCGCGCGTAAACTGGCTGAACGTGAGCACGTTAGCCTTCCGACGGCGCTGGAGGCCCTTCGCTGCCTGGAGGCTGAAGGGCTGATCGTTGCGCGGCCGCGTTCAGGTTATTACATCCGCCAGACCAGCCTCCCTCCGCGCGTGGAGCCTGCGCGTTCCCCGACAGGCCCGGTCCCCGTCACCATGTCCGCCGTGGCCCGGTCGCTGTTCAGCAGTGCAGAAGCCCGACTGATCCCGCTGGGCGCCGCCCTGCCCGATCCCGCCTGGCTGCCGGGAGATGCGCTGCAGCGGGCGTTGCACTCTGCGGGACGTCGTCTGGACGCGCACGGGCAGAGCTACAGCCTGCCTCCGGGAAGGGGAGATTTGCGCAGTAAAATTGCCGCGCGTGCTGCGCAGTGGGGAGCCCGCTTCGGCGCGGACGATCTTATCGTCACCGCGGGCGCGACGCAGGCGCTACGCCTGGCCCTTCGGGCGGTGTGTCAGCCTGGCGATGTCGTGGCGATTGAGCAGCCAGCCTACTTTGGTACGCTCCTGCTGCTGGAGGATTTAGGCCTGAAGGCCTTAGCGATCCCCACCGATCCTGTGGAAGGCCTGCTGCTGGAACCGCTGGCTGACGCCATTCGCTGCCACCGCCCCGCTGCCGTTCTGGCCTCTCCAACCGTGCAAAACCCGTTGGGTGCCAGCATGCCCGTCGCGCGCAAGCAGGAACTTGTGTCCCTGCTTGAAGAGGCGGGTATTCCTTTGATTGAGGACGATGTCTACGGCGATCTGGTCGGCGAGGGGCAGCGTCCTCCGGCCTGTAAAGCGTTCGATCGCAGCGGGAACGTGATTTACTGCAGTTCCCTGTCTAAAACGCTTGCGCCGGGCTGGCGAATCGGCTGGATTGCCGCCGGACGCTACCACCCGCAGGTCTTACAGGCCCGCATGGCCGGAGACTGGGCTGGCACGCCGCTGCTGGAAGCCGCGACGAGTGAGATGCTGGCAAGCGGCGACTACGATCGTCACCTGCGGCGGCTAAAGCGCCGGGTCGCAGAGGGAATACGCGCCGTCGTGGCGCGGGTCGAGGCCAGTTTCCCTCCCGGTACGCGCGTTAACGTACCCGCTGCCGGTTTTCTGCTGTGGGTGGAACTTCCTCAGCAGGTCAACGCGCTGGAGGTGCATCGTCGTGCGCTGGCGCTGGGCATTGGCGTCAGCCCTGGCCCCCTTTTTTCCCCTGGCGCAGAATTAACGCATTTTCTGCGGCTAAACTGCGCAAACGAACCCACGCCCCGCCTGCTGAACGCTGTGGAACAGATTGGCGCGCTGTGCCATGAACTGGCTGCTTTTACACCAGACTCTCCAGCCACTCGGTAAAGACCCGCACCTTGCGGGAGAGGTGGCGGTGTGGATAGAGCAGTGACAATTTGCGGTCCGGAGAGCGATGCTCTGGTAGAACTTCAACCAGAAGACCGCGGTCTATGTAAGGCTGAAGAAAGAGATTCATCCCCTGCATCAACCCCAGCCCGGCCAGGCCTGCCGCGATGTAGGCCTCGGAGTTATCCACGACAAGCTTACCGGGCAGCCTAATCTCCGCGGTGCCCTCTGGCGTGCTAAACGTCCACGGATGAATTTTTCTGCTGCTGTTATTAATCCAGTTGATGGCCTGATGATTCTGTAAATCATCCAGCGTTTCCGGCGTACCGTGTTTTGCCAGCCAGGCCGGGCTGGCACAGGTCGTAATTTTAATGTTCCCGATTTTACGCGCGATATAGTCGCCGTCGTCCAGCTCGCCCACCCGCAGCACGCAGTCCAGACCATCCCGCAGCATATCCCGACGGCGGTCAGAGCTGCTCAGAATGATGTCAATCTCAGGATGCTGACGATAAAAATCAGGCAGGTTGGGTATCACCCGCAGCGCCGCAAAAGAGATGGGCATATCCACACGCAGCTGGCCGTGTATTGCCCGGTCAGCACCAAACGACTCCAGTAATTCGTCCGCCTGCGCCAGCAGGGGTTTGCTCCGGCGATAAAACGCTTCTCCATCCGGCGTCAGGCTAATCCGACGCGTTGTGCGTTGCAGTAGCCGCGTTCCGCTGTGTTGCTCCAGAAGCTGTAACGCTTTGGTAACGGCCGGGCGATGGACCTGCAGATTCTCCGATGCCTGGGTAAGGCTCCCTGACTCGACAATCTCAATAAAAATTCTTATAGATTCAAAGAGGTTTATTTGCATAAGGGATAGTTTTGCCGCGAGCAGGATAAAATTATTGTTATTAATTTTATAACAGTGATGAATGTTTTTGGCTATTTTTCCTAACAATCTTGCGCCCTACACTCTCCCCCATTCAAACATGAGGAAGAGTCTGCTATGAAAAATAACCGTATTTGCCAGATCCTGGGTATCGAAAAACCTGTTATTCAGGGACCGCTGTCCTGGCTCACTGACGCCCGTTTAGTCGCTGCGGTCAGCAATGCCGGCGGACTCGGCGTGCTGGGACCCAACGCGGGCTTAACCGCCGACACCGCGGTCTCCACGCCGGAAGCGACCGCCGAAAAAATGCGGGAAGAAATTCGTAAAACTAAACGGCTGACCGAAAAACCCTTTGGCGTGAACCTGATCCCCACAGCCGTTAATGACGTCTGGACAGGGCCTATTCTTCAGGTGGTGAAAGAAGAAGGCGTCAGGGTCGTGGTGTATACGGGCTATGGGGAAGGCAGCATTATTCCGGCGCTGTTCAGCGAATTAAAAGAGGCGGGTATCGCCATTATCTATCGCGATATCAACCCCACGCCGGAGAACACCCGCCTCGCAGAAGATATGGGAGCAGACATTATTGTCGCCACCGGTTTTGACGAGGGCGGAACGTTACCCGCAACGGCGCTTGGCACCTTTTCCATCGTGCCGCTGATTGCCGATGCCGTGAAGCATATTCCGGTGATGGCGGCGGGCGGTATTACCGATAATCGCACCGCCAGAGCGGCGCATGCCTTAGGTGCTGAAGGCGTATTTGCCGGTTCGGTGTTTATCAGTACCGAAGAAAGCCGCGTGCCGCAGGGGGTCAAAGATAAAATTGTTGCCGCCAACGGTCTCGACTTGCTGCTTTTTCGCACCGTACCCCATTACTACCGCTCTCTACCCGGCAAGCTGGCGGAAAAACTGGCGGCGATGGATAAAGCAGGCGCAAGCAACGAAGCGCTGGGCAAGGCGATGGGCGGATTACGGGGCCTGCGCCTGGGCATGCTGGAAGATAACACCGATGAAGGTTATATCGCGCTCGGCACGGGGATTGGGAACATCCAGAGCGTGAAAAGCGTGGCAGAGGTGGTTAACGCGTTAACGGTTGAGTAAGCCCTTAACTCTGATGCTATGGACGCTGCACAAGAGCGGCGTCCGCACACCGTCTGCGGTTGTTTTTCACAAATTGAGGATTGCGCGTTCTTTAACGACAGCATCAGGATTGGCAGTTTTCACCGCAGCCAGAAAAGCCGTGAAGTTATGATTCCAGAGGGTGAGATTGTTATAAAACTGCACCTGCTTTTCATTAGCACCGTCACGGTAAATAACAATCCAGACCCGTCTGCTATTTATCTCGGTATTCCCCGGCCCGATTTTAATGATATTAGCCAGCGCAATCTTGCGGGTGGCGTTGTTTTTAACTTCATATAAAAACTGGTCATCATAAAACCAGGTTTTACCTGCATTCCCGCCAAATAGTGAGGGGTTGGCAGATATCTTTTTCATCCCGTTACGCTCTGAAATAATGCATTTTGCCTGGCGAATGCGTCTGACAAAAAATCTTAACAGTATGAAAAGCGCAATAAGGGGCAGCGCGACTGATAGTAATTTTAAACTCTCGTGCATATCCCTGCCCCGCCATACTTTTTTATCAACACGTGAGTATAACGCGCCGATCGTTGATGACAACACCTCTTACGGTCAGGGAATAATCCGCGCGGCTCTCAGCTGCGCGAACAGGCTGAAGAACATCTCATCGGTCGCCTGCATTCGCGTGAAGCCCGACCGCCGGAGCTTGCTCCCGTCACCGAACATGTCGTAATCCCAGCTAAAGACGAAATCGGCAAAATGCCCGTCGCTCAGCTGCATAATATCCGCTTCCACCAGCCGTTCCCCGGCAAGGTCGCGCCATACGCCGCGATAGTCCATAAACAGCTGATGAAATGACAATCTCACCGGCGGCGCAGAGTCCAGCTCAAACCAGCGTGCGATGCGCGGCCACAGCTCGCTCCAGCGCCAGATATCGCCATTATTCACGTTGAACGCCTGATTCTGTGCCGCAGGTGACGTGGCGGCCCACAGCGTTGCTTCGGCCAGCAGCCCGGCGTCAGTATGATCGACGATGCTGTGCCAGGCTTGTTCCGAACCGGGAAAACGCAGCGGTAAACCCAGCGCCTTACACAGTGAGGCGTACAGGGCGATGCTCAGCGCAAGGTTCATGGTATTGCCGGATACAGCACTTCCCACCACGCCCGGCCTGATGGCATTCCAGTGCCAGCCTTTCCCCCGCTGAAACTGGCTGAGCCATGTGAGCTGCGCGGCGTTAAACTCGGCCCCCGGTACGCCGGGATCGCTTTCCCGCGCCGGGGTTTTAAACGGCCCCAGATGCGCACCATAGACTTTGTATCCCTGCATCAGGCTTACCGTCTGTAAAGGTGCCGTTTTTTCGAGGGTGCTGACCAGATTACGCAGCATCGTAACGTTCGGCTCAACCATGTCTGTCCAGTTCGCCGCATTCGCCCAGGCACTGTAAAAGAGATGGGTGATACCGTGCAGGGAGTGCAGCGCCCGTGCAGTGTCCCGCGCATCCAGTAAATCGACGTTCACCATCGGAATGCCGTCCGGATGGGTTACCGCCTGGCGACTGAGGCCGATAACCTCCCACTGATGATGCAGGAGCGTGTTGACAAGCTGTCTGCCGACAATGCCGCTGGCCCCCGCAACCAGGGCGACGTTGTGTTGCTGCTTTTTATCCATGGTATTTCTCCAGAATGGGTGACAGACGCAGTGTCATATATTATTTTTTTAGCGGATATCCCTTACAGCTGATGGCACTTATCAGAAAAACCATTAAATGAATAATAAGCTCAACGCCATTTCCACTTTTCTCTGCGTTGCACAGGCGGGTTCCTTTTCGGCAGCCGCCCGCCAGAGCGGGATGAAACAATCCGCCGTTAGCCAGCAGATCGCCGCCCTTGAGCAAGAGCTCGGCGTGGTGTTACTGCATCGCACAACGCGCACAATGAAGCTGACCGAGCAGGGAGAACGTTACCGGCGCGACATGCAGCTGCTGCTGGACGCCATGCGGGAAGCGGAAAGGCGGCTGAATCCCGTTGACCATAAATTTCAGGGAAGCGTGCATGTCCAGCTGCCGAGCGGCCTGGGTCAGATTGTTTTGCCCCCTTTACTGGCGCTGCAACGCCTGCATCCAGAACTGCATCTGATGATTTCCCTTGATGACCGCATTGCCGATCTGGTGACGGAGGGCGTGGATGTCGCGATACGGCTGAGCAGCGAGCCCCCGCAGGCGCATGCGGCTCGCGTGCTGGCGCGTATTGAAACCGCGCTATTTGCCGCCCTCGGTTTTCAGGCGGTGCACGACGTCAGCGAGCTGGCGACGCTGCCGCACGTACGATTTAGCGGCATCCCGCCGGATGCTCCGCTGAAGTTGATATCTGATGAGGACACCCTCGACGTGAAGGTAAACACCGTTTTTCGGGCCAATACCAGCGACGCGCTGCTGCAGGCGCTGGAGGCAGGCATCGGGATCGGCGGCATGCAGCGACCCCTTGCGGCCCGCGCGCTACAGGCCGGCACGCTGGTACCGGTATTACCCGCCTGGCGGTTACCCGATCGCTTCCTTTATGCCGTCTATCCTGACGCCCGCTTCATTCCGCAACGCGTCCGGAGCGTCGTGGGCGTGATTGAGCAATTACTGCCTGAAATAATAAAGAAAAATCGATCGTTTCCACCGTAAATCACGTGCGTTTTTTAACCGCAAGGAATAGAGTATTTTCACCGTATTCTTCTCTATCTGGAGCACGTATGCCGGATTACCGTTTTTTCCAAAAAGGCCCGAACCTCATTGCGATCGAGAGTGCAAACACCGACTCGGCTGCTCAGCTCATCGCTCAGGGGTTTGAAAAACAGTTTGAGGAGATCGGCGCCGCGGATGAAAAAGAGGCGCTGACCCGCCTTGCTGATATCCGCAGAAATAATGAAATCGATCGCCATAACTTCCTGGCCGGGGCGGGCGAAATGCCGTTGATCGGCGTACTGACGGCTGCGGCAACCTGGTTGACGCAAAAGAAATAACGCAACCATCCGCTACCTCGCCACCGGTAAATCGGCGTACCGTGTCGTATAGGCTGGTGACAGCATCTCACGCTTCATCGCCCAGGATTTCTCAATACCCTGCCCGGCAAACCACACCTTCCCTTTGCCGGAATGATTTAAACTGTCGATTATCTCCATCAGCGCCGCGCTGTTGGCGCGCAGACGATTATCGTCAAACAGGTTCAGCTGGGCGACGCCGCTGCTGAAAAAGTCCGCCAGCATCACCCCGGCTTTCATATAGCGATACCCGTCGCGCCATATGCGCCCCAGCGCCTCCGTGGCGGCACGGATGATATCCCGCGAGTCATTGGTGGGCGTCATCAGGGTGACCGAAGCCTGATTGCCGTAATAAATTTCGTTGTCCGCATGCGGGCTGGTGCGCACAAACACGCTGATAAAACGGCAATATTGATGCTCGCCACGCAGTTTTTCTGCTGCCCGCTCCGCGTAGGCGCAAATCGCCTGATGCATCTCTTCATATTGGGTAATACGGTGTCCAAACGAACGGCTACAGATAATTTGCTGCTTCGTGGGGGTGAACTCTTCCAGGTCAAGGCAGGGCTCACCGCGAAGCTCGCGCGCCGTGCGTTCCAGCACCACGTTAAAATGTTTGCGAATGACCCAGGAAGACGCTTCCGCCAGATCCAGCGCCGTGGTAACCCCCATCGCGTTAAGCTTTTTCGTGATGCGCCGCCCTACGCCCCACACCTCCTCTACCGCAACCTTTGCCAGCAGCTTACGCTGCCGCTCCCGATCAGAGAGATCGACCACGCCGCCGGTGCCGGCCCACCGCTTCGCCGCATAGTTAGCCAGCTTCGCCAGCGTTTTTGTCGGGGCAATACCGACGCCAACGGTTAAGCCCGTATTTTTAAAGACCTGCGTGCGCATCTGGTGACCAAACGCTTCCAGCGATATGCAGTTATTGACTCCTGATACGTTCACGAACGCCTCATCAATCGAGTAAATCTCTATTGCCGGGGCGAGATCGGTCAGCGTCTGCATCACTCGACTGCTGAGATCGGCATACAGCGCATAGTTCGAGCTAAAGACGTAAACCCGCGACGGATAGCCCTTCTCTTTGAACTTAAAATATGGCTCACCCATTTTTATGCCGAACTGCTTTGCCTCCCGCGACAGGGAAATAATGCAGCCGTCATTATTGGAAACCACCACGATGGGCTTCCCCTGTAGATCGGGGCGGAACACCTTCTCGCAGGAGGCATAGAAGCTGTTCACATCAACCAGCGCGAACATGTTTATGCGTTTTGAGGGTGTGGGTGACGACACCGAAGATTTGCAGCTCCTCTTCGGACTGAAAGGTAATCGGCTGATAGCGGGCATTATGTGGCATAAGTCTCAGAACCGGACGGGTCTGCAGCTCTTTCACCGTAAACTCACCGGCGACCGACGCGACGACGATATCCCCATGTTCGGCGTTTAACGAACGGTCAACCACCAGCAGATCGCCGTCGCCGATCCCCGCCCCAATCATGGAGTCTCCGCTCACCTTGATAAAATAGGTCGCACTGGGGTGTCTCACTGCCAGCCGGTTAAGATCGAGACGATCTTCCACATAATCCTGCGCCGGGCTGGGGAAACCACAGGCAACACGCTCTAAAAATAAAGGTAATTCAATGCATTGGTTTGGATGATAAGAAAAGAGAGTGTCCATAATGCCTTTCTCGCCAGATACTGTATATAAATACAGTATTACGGATTGTGGCCAGGGATCAAGGTCATTTCCGGAAGCGAACCCAAACACGTTGAAGTTTGAGCGGATTTAATTTAGCTGCATCCTCTGTCCGGAACTCGCCTCAGGTTCTTCCTGGTTAGCGTTAATAGCCCTCATAACACAAGTCATTTTAAAGTCACAAAAAAATGACTTATTTGTGACTTGCAAAAAAGTAAATTCACAAAAATTGAATCACTTAATATTGACTTTAATGTCAGATAAAATCATATAGCACGCAAAGCCCTTCGGGCCTTGCGTATGTCACGATCAGTCCATCAGCGAATTCAGCGTTTCCAGGGCCTCAGGCGGTAACCGCAGCTCGCCCGCCGCAAGGTTTTGCCGCAGATGCGCCACGGAAGAGGTGCCTGGGATCAGCAGGATATTCGGGGAACGTTGCAGCAGCCATGCCAGCGCAACCTGCATTGCCGTCGCGCCCAGTGAGTCTGCAACAGCCTGTAGCCCGGAAGATTGCAGTGGCGTAAAGCCCCCCAGCGGGAAGAATGGCACATAGGCCACCCCCTGCTGCGCCAGCAGATCCACCAGCGCGTCGTCGCCCCGGTTCACAATGTTGTACATGTTCTGCACGCACACTACCGGCACCATCTTCTGCGCTTCCGCGACCTGAGTGGCCGTGACGTTGCTCAGGCCAATATGACGCACCAGCCCCTGCTGTTGTAATTCTGCCAGGGTGGAAAGCGGTTCAGCAATCGACCCTTCCGCCGGCCCGTGCACGCTAAACATGATCCGCAGATTCACCACATCCAGCACGTCCAGCTGCAAATTACGCAGGTTGTCATGCACCGCCTGAGTCAGTTCCTGCGCGGAGAACGCCGGTAGCCAGGCGCCTTTGCTATCGCGACGGGCACCAATCTTGGTGACGAGCGTCAGATCGTCCCGGTAAGGATGCAGTGCCTCGCGGATCAGCTGGTTCGTCACGTGGGGGCCATAAAAATCACTGGTATCAATATGGTTAACCCCCGCTGCCACAGCTTCGCGTAACACGTCCAGCGCGGCCTGTTTATCCTTCGGAGGACCAAAAACGCCCGGCCCGGCCAGCTGCATCGCGCCATAGCCCAGTCGTTTAACCGTCCGCGTTCCGAGCGCGTACGTCCCGCTTTTATCAATGCTGCTCATGTTGACCTTCCTCATAAAAATGATCCGGGTTTACAACAGGTTCCTTCAAAGAGCCCTTAGTTAAGCGCAAGTTAATTAAAGTTTAAATTCTCTACGACGATAGTAATTAAGTACCCCTGCATCTTCTCTAACGGACGACCGCCATGCTGAAAAATCTGCACGTGATTACCGGTATTATCTTTGCCCTCACCATATTCTGTCTGTTGCAAGTTGTCACGGGAGGGTTGTTCTACTCTGCCGTCAGCAACGATCGCCATAACTTCCAGAACTCCGGCGTACTCAATGCCCAGCAGGAAAGCCTGAGCGACAGCGTGAACACGCTGGTGAAAACGCGCGTCACCGTCACCCGTGTGGCGATCCGCTACCTGAAAAACCAGCGTGATCCGGCTTCCCTTGCGGCAATCAATAAATTGCTTGGCACCGCAGGCGACTCGCTGGCAAAAGCCGAAGCCTATAACAAAGAGTGGCAGAAACTGCCGCAGGTTAAGGGCCAGGATGCGGCCTTAACCGACGAGATGCAGAAATCCTGGAATCAGATGCACGAAGTGATGCGTTTGTCGATTGAGTATCTGCGCGCCGACAACTACCAGGCCTATGGCGATCTGGACGCACAGCAGGCTCAGGACGATATGGAGGCGGTCTATAACCGCTGGCGCGCCGAAAACAACACCCTGCTGAAGGCGGCCACCGAAGAGAACCAGAGCAGCTTCACGCAGATGCAGTGGACGCTGGCCGCTATTCTGCTGGCCGTTATCGCGGTACTGGTGATTATCTGGCAGGGTTTACAACACCTGCTGTTAAAACCACTCAACACCATTATGAACCATATTCGCGCCATTGCAGGAGGCGATCTGACGCAGGATATCGCGCTTTCCGGCCGCAATGAGATGGGTCAGCTGGCCGCTGGCCTGCATGAGATGCAGCAGTCGCTGGTGACCACCGTCAGCGCCGTACGCGGAAGTACAGATTCCATCTACACCGGCGCAGGCGAAATTGCCGCAGGGAGCAACGATCTTTCCGCCCGCACCGAGCAGCAGGCGGCCTCGCTTGAAGAGACCGCCGCCAGCATGGAAGAGCTGACGGCGACGGTTAAGCAGAACTCCGATAACGCCCGTCAGGCTACGCTGCTGGCGAAGAACGCCTCTGAAACCGCTGCGCGCGGCGGCCACGTGGTGGATAACGTGGTGAGAACCATGACCGAAATCGCCGACAGCTCGCAGCAAATTGCGCATATTACCGGCGTGATTGATAGCATCGCATTCCAGACGAACATCCTGGCGCTTAACGCGGCGGTGGAAGCCGCACGCGCCGGGGAACAGGGTCGTGGCTTTGCGGTGGTTGCGGGCGAAGTCCGTACGCTGGCGAGCCGCAGCGCACAGGCGGCGAAAGAGATCAAAGGACTGATAGAGAACTCTGTCAGCCGCGTGAGTACCGGCTCTGAGCAGGTTAGCGAGGCTGGCACCACCATGAAGGAAATCGTCGCCGCCGTCACCCGCGTAACCGACATTATGGGCGAGATTTCATCAGCCTCTGACGAGCAGAGCCGCGGCATTGAACAGGTGAGCCTGGCCGTTTCGCAAATGGACAGCGTGACGCAGCAAAACGCCGCGCTGGTGCAGGAGTCCGCCACGGCGGCCGCGGCACTGGAAGATCAGTCCGAACAGCTGCGCCAGGCAGTGGCCGCGTTTCGTCTGAACGGAAAAGAAAAAGCGGTAGCCCCACGCCCGGCCAATGTGAAAACGCCACAGCTGTTGCGCCCGGCAACGACAACCGCCTCTACCGACAGCAACTGGGAAACGTTCTGAGTTTCAGGCGGGCGAGGATATCGCCCGCTAGCGGCTGCGCTTGGCGTGCCGCTCCCAGTTCTCCTGTTTCGCTTCATCGGATTTGCGCAGCGAGACATAGCATGCCCCGCTGCCGCCGTGATGTGGCAGCGCCACGCAAAAAGCCTGCACTTCCTCAAACTCGGTTAACCAGCGCGCCAGATAGCTGCGCACCACGTTAGGATGTGAGTTCTGCTCGCGTCCTTTTCCGTGAATGATAATCAGGTTGCGTAACCCGTCGCGCCCGGCCTGACGAATGAAAGAAAAGAGCATCTGCCGGCAGCGTTCGGCGGGCTGACGCAGGAGGTTTAAGCTGGCCTGGCGGGCGTATTTGCCCGAGCGCAGCTTATCAATAACGCCCTGTTGTACTCCTTCGCGCCTGAACGCCAGCGGCTCTTCGAGGGGCAGAAGGTCAAGAAAATCCAGCGTCAGGAAGTTATCCAGCTGTTCATTATCCACCTCCTCGCGCGCCCGGGTATTGCGGCTCGGCTGCCAGTGAATATCCGCGCAGCGCTTCAGGGGCTGGACATCTTCCATGGCGTCAAGAAAAAATGATTTGTCGTCAGGGTTCATGGACATCCTCCGGCTACAACTGAGGACGGTACTATACCTGCGCCTGAGGCCGGCCTCAATCGCCGCTATACGCCGTCGTGCGCCATAAATATTAACCCGATGAATATATATAGTATTTATAAAGTGAACTTAAACATCACTTAACTAAAATTTCAGCAAAGGTAAAATAAGTGATTTGTGTTAAATTTTCGTAAAATCAAATACTCAATACCCTTCCATTTTTCGGGAAAGGTGTTATACCTAAATAAACCTGCTTCATGGAAATAATACTCAGGATTGGCGAAAGGACGCACTGCTGTGTGTACTGGAGGGTCTGTCAGATGTCGGGCAGACCCTGTTTTTTTATGATCGGCTTTTCACGCCACAACTATTTTCCTCGCTTCCCTTCTGAATTGCGTAATTAATGATTCGGCAAGGGGCGTCTGACGTGAATCACGGCGCTGAATTAAATAATATGCTGCTTTTGGAAGCGATTCGACAACCGGTAGCATGACCAGTCGGTGCGCCAGCAGCGGGTCACAGCCCAACTCCTGCGGTAATATGCTTAAAAAATCGCTTTGCGCGACCAGGCTAATACAGGAGGAAAAGGTTTCGCAGACAACGCCTATTCGCGGTATTTGCGAGCGATGACTAAATACCTCTTCCAGTTGCTTATAATAACTTCCCCGTGGCGTCGGCATTGTCCAGTTATAATGTAGCAGTTCATTAATAGAGGTTGCCCCCGTTGCCGGGTGCCCTTCACGGCAAAATACCGCAAACGGCTTTTCGAAGAGTTTTTCAAACGTAAACTCGTGGTCATAAGGCCCCTGATAATAGGTGTTGATGGTGAAATCCAGCTCACCCTGGCGTAATTCATTGATCATCGACACCAGTTGCCCTTCCATAATCCGTACCTTGACCTGCGGATGTTGCGCATGAAAGCGAGTGATAACGGCAGGCATCAGGCTTCGTGAAACGCTGGCACCCATCCCGATATTGATCTGCCCGGCCAGTTCACCCTGCCGCTGACGGATATCATCCTGCGCCGCGCGCAACTCTTCCAGAATCAACCTCGCGCGCTGGTAAAAGCCCTCACCGCATTCGGTTAACGCGACGCCCTTGCTCCTGCGCACGAAAAGCTGCGCCGCCATGCCCTCCTCCAGCTCTTTAATGGATTTGGTCAGCGCCGGCTGCGAAAGATTCAGCGTCCTGCTGGCACCGCGAATGCTGCCCTGACGCGCGACTTCAACGAACGCCCGGATTTGATGAAATTTAATCTGAAATGACATAGCCCGACCGATAACCGTTGTTTATCAGAGTAAAGAAACTGTCATCTACTTTAATGGAAAGGGATGTGCGAGGGTAATTCCTGAACGGTTAAAACTGTGAAAAATCGGTTAGTGATAAGTAAAAACTATCACAGCGTGAAGCAGTTCACATATTTTAATGATGACAGGAACAGATATGGACACACTGGCGCAGTACATCCAGACGTTAGCCCCGCAGCTGAGCGCATGGCGTCGCGATTTTCACCATTTTGCGGAATCCGGCTGGGTAGAGTTTCGTACCGCAGCGAAAGTTGCGGAAGTCCTGGACTCGCTGGGTTACGAACTGGCGATGGGCCGCGACGTGGTGGATGCCGAGAGCCGTATGGGGCTGCCCGACAATGCCACCCTTTCGCGAGAGTTTGACCGCGCCCGCGCACAAGGTGCGCCTGAGAAATGGCTGGCGCCGTTTGAAGGCGGGTTTACCGGCATCGTGGCGACCCTCAATACCGGCCGCCCTGGCCCCACCCTGGCGTTTCGCGTGGACATGGATGCCCTTGATTTAAGCGAAGCGCTCGATGAAAGCCATCACCCATTCCGCGACGGTTTTGCCTCCTGCAATCCGGGCATGATGCACGCCTGCGCACACGACGGCCACACCACGATTGGGCTGGGGCTGGCGCAGGTACTTAAGCAGAAGGAAGCGCAGCTCAGCGGGACCATCAAGCTCATCTTCCAGCCAGCCGAAGAAGGGACGCGCGGCGCGCGCGCCATGGTTGCCGCCGGGGCGCTGGACGACGTGGACTATTTTACGGCTATCCATATTGGTACCGGCGTGCCTGCCGGGACGACGGTCTGCGGCAGCGATAACTTTATGGCGACCACCAAGTTCGACGTGAGCTTTACCGGTGTTGCCGCACACGCAGGCGGTAAACCGGAGGACGGGCGTAACGCCCTGCTCGCCGCCGCACAGGCCGCGATCGCCTTGCACAGCATCGCCCCGCACAGCGAAGGGGCGTCCCGGGTGAACGTTGGCGTACTGCAGGCGGGCAGCGGGCGCAACGTGGTGCCTGCCAATGCCCTGATGAAGGTTGAAACGCGCGGCGAAAGCGAAGCGATTAATCAGTATGTCTTTGAACGCGCGCAGGCAGTTATTAACGGCGCGGCCGCACTCTACGGCGTTAAGGCAGAGATGCGCCTGATGGGTGCCGCCACCGCCAGCTCGCCGACACCGGCCTGGGTTGATTATCTGCGCGAACAGGCCAGTCAGGTTTCCGGGGTTGTTCACGCGATCGATAAGGTGAAAGCCCCGGCCGGTTCCGAAGACGCCACGCTGATGATGGCCCGCGTGCAGCAGAACGGCGGCATGGCGTCGTATATGGTGTTTGGCACAGATTTGAGCGCCGGACATCACAACGAAAAATTCGACTTCGATGAGCAGATCATGACTATCGCCATCGAAACGCTGGCGCGGACTGCGCTCAATTTCCCGTGGACGCGAGGTGTGTAATGCAGGACAACTACGCTTTTATTGCCGATGCGATCGACACGCGATGTCGCACGTTAACCGATATTGCCGATGAGATTTGGGATCATCCTGAAACCCGCTTTGAAGAGTTCTGGTCCGCCGAACGGCTCGCCAGCGCGCTGGAAGCCGAAGGTTTCACGCTCACGCGCGAAGCAGGCGGCATTCCCAACGCCTTTATCGCCAGCTTCGGCAGCGGGAAACCGGTTATCGCCCTGCTCGGTGAATACGATGCGCTGGCAGGGTTAAGCCAGCAGGCACACTGCGCAACGGCGCAATCCGCCACGCCGGGGGCTAACGGCCACGGTTGCGGGCATAACCTCTTAGGCACCGCGGCGCTTGCGGGCGCGGTGGCGGTAAAAAGCTGGCTGGAGCAGCACGGCGGCAGCGGGACGGTGCGTTTTTACGGCTGTCCCGGTGAAGAAGGCGGCTCCGGGAAAACCTTTATGGTGCGCGAAGGCCTGTTTGACGACGTCGATGCCGCCGTCACCTGGCACCCGGAAGCCTTTGCCGGCATGTTTAACGTCAGCACGCTGGCTAACATCCAGGCCGCGTGGCGCTTTCACGGCGTGGCGGCGCATGCAGCCAACTCTCCCCATCTGGGGCGCAGCGCGCTGGATGCCGTAACGCTGATGACCACCGGCACCAACTTCCTCAACGAACACATCATTGAGAAGGCGCGCGTCCATTATGCCATTACCGATACCGGCGGAATTTCGCCCAACGTGGTGCAGGCGCAGGCCGAGGTGTTGTACCTGATCCGCGCCCCGGAGATGGCCGATGCGCAGCAAATTTACGAACGTATCGAGAAAATCGCCCAGGGCGCGGCAATGATGACCGAAACCACCGTCGAGTGCCGCTTTGACAAAGCCTGCTCCAGCTACCTGCCGAACCGCACGCTTGAGGCGGCGATGTATCGCGCCCTGCAGCACTACGGCACGCCGGCCTGGACGGAAGAAGAACGCGACTTTGCCCGCGAGATCCGCGCCACGCTGACGCCAAACGATCTGCAAAACAGCCTCAAAAATATTGCCGCTACAGGAGGTGAAGCGGGGAAAGCCTTTGCCCGCCGTCATCAGGAGACGCTGCTGGTGGATGAAATAGCCCCATATGCCATCACCGACAACGTGCTGGCGGGCTCAACGGACGTGGGTGACGTCAGCTGGAAAATGCCGGTTGCCCAGTGCTTCAGCCCCTGCTTTACCGTCGGCACGCCTCTGCACACCTGGCAGCTGGTGGCGCAGGGGCGAACCTCCATTGCCCACAAAGGTATGCTGCTGGCAGGGAAAGTCATGGGCGCAACCGCGCTAAATCTGCTGCAGGATGCCGCTCTGCTGAAAAAATGCCGTGAAGAGTTTGAACAACAAATACAAGAAAAACCGTACGTGTGTCCTATCCCACAGGGCGTGACACCGTCACCTTTAAAATAAAAAAACACAACACAACACAACACAACAACACAACACTCCCGAGGAACGCCCATGAGTATGTCATCCATACCTTCGCATTCCCCATCCGGTAAGCTCTATGGCTGGGTTGAAAGGATCGGCAATAAAGTGCCGCACCCTTTCCTGCTTTTTATCTATCTGATTGTGATTTTGATGGTCGCTACCGCCGCGCTCTCCGCCTTTGACGTTAGCGTGCGCAGCCCGGCCGACGGCAGCCTGGTGGCGGTGAAAAACCTGCTGAGCATTGAGGGGTTGCACTGGTTTTTACCCAATGTGATTAAAAACTTCAGCGGTTTCGCCCCGCTGGGTGCCATTCTGGCGCTGGTGCTGGGGGCCGGGCTCGCCGAGCGCGTGGGCCTGTTACCAGCCCTGATGGTGAAAATGGCCTCTCACGTCAGCGCGCGTTACGCCAGTTACATGGTGCTGTTTATCGCCTTCTTCAGCCATATCTCCTCCGACGCCGCGCTGGTGATCATGCCGCCGATGGGGGCGCTGATCTTCCTCGCCGTCGGGCGTCACCCCGTGGCAGGCCTGCTGTCGGCGATTGCGGGCGTGGGCTGCGGATTTACCGCTAATCTGCTGATCGTCACCACCGACGTGCTGCTCTCTGGCATCAGCACGGAGGCGGCGAAAACCATCGATGCGGCCATGCACGTCAGCGTGATCGACAACTGGTATTTTATGGCCAGCTCGGTGATTGTTTTGACAATTGTCGGTGGGCTGATCACCGATAAAATCATCGAGCCGCGCCTCGGTAAATGGGAAGGCCGTAGCGATGAAAAGCTCGAGACGCTAAGCAAAGAGCAGCGCTTCGGCCTGCGCGTGGCCGGCGTTATCTCGCTGGCCTTTATCGCGCTGGTGGCGCTGATGGTGGTGCCGGAAAACGGGATATTGCGCGATCCGGTTAAACATACCGTCCTGCCCTCGCCGTTTATCCAGGGCATTGTGCCGCTGATTATTCTATTTTTCTTTGTCGTTTCGCTCGCCTACGGTATCGCCACTGGCAAAATCCGCCGCCAGGGCGATCTGCCGCAGCTGATGATCGAGCCGATGAAAGAGATGGCTGGCTTTATTGTGATGGTATTCCCGCTGGCGCAATTCGTTGCCATGTTTAACTGGAGCAACATGGGCAAGTTTATGGCCGTTGGCCTGACTGATGCGCTGGAGGCCGCCGGGTTAAGCGGTGTACCGGCGTTTGTCGGCCTGGCGCTGCTGTCATCCCTGCTGTGCATGTTTATCGCCAGCGGCTCCGCCATCTGGTCGATTCTGGCCCCGATTTTCGTGCCGATGTTTATGATGCTTGGGTTCCATCCGGCCTTCGCGCAGATCCTGTTCCGCATCGCGGACTCCTCGGTCATTCCGCTGGCGCCGGTTTCACCGTTTGTTCCGCTGTTTTTAGGCTTCCTGCAGCGCTATAAACCCGAGGCCAAACTGGGTACCTACTATTCGCTGGTTTTACCCTACCCGCTTATCTTTTTAGGGGTATGGCTGGTGATGCTGGTCGCATGGTATCTTGTCGGCCTCCCGATTGGGCCGGGGATCACCCCGAGGCTGAACTAAAGGAATGAGGATGCTGAGATTACTCGAAGATAAGATTACGACGCCGCTTGGGCCGCTGTGGGTGATCGCGGACGAGCAATTTTGTCTGCGCGCCATTGAGTGGGAAGAGCACAGCAACCGCATGGAAGAACTGCTCGATATTCATTACCGCTCACAGGGGTATGAACGCATCCGCGCCACCAACCCGGGCGGACTGAGCGACAAGCTGGCGGCGTACTTCGAAGGCGATCTCAGCATCATTGACACCCTGCCAACCGCCACGGCAGGCACGCCTTTTCAGCGCGAAGTGTGGCAAGCGCTGCGGTCCATTCCCTGCGGACAGGTCATGCATTATGGGCAGCTCGCGGAACAGCTAGGTCGCGCAGGGGCAGCACGTGCAGTGGGCGCCGCAAACGGCTCCAACCCGGTCAGCATCGTGGTGCCCTGCCATCGCGTGATTGGCCGCAACGGTACCCTGACCGGCTATGCCGGAGGGGTGCAGCGAAAAGAGTGGTTACTGCGTCATGAAGGGTATCTCTTGCTCTAGTTCCCAGGCTTTTTGTGCTTAATTTTCTTCCGGTTAGGCTAAAAATCCATAATCAAGCTGTGGAATTTCAAGAAGATGGCGACACGTTGCCGTCACTTGTCCTTATTGAGGGTTTGTCAGGCTTACGTACTTACCAAAAAGATGTTAAAATTGACCAATATCAATTAAGGCTTGAGCAAACCTATGATCCCGGAAAAGCGAATTATACGACGCATTCAGTCTGGCGGTTGTGCTATCCATTGCCAGGATTGCAGCATCAGCCAGCTCTGTATCCCGTTTACCCTGAATGAGCATGAACTCGATCAGCTTGATAACATCATCGAGCGCAAAAAGCCTATTCAGAAAGGGCAGACGCTGTTTAAAGCGGGAGACGAACTGAAATCGCTCTATGCTATCCGTTCTGGCACCATCAAGAGCTACACCATCACCGAACAAGGTGATGAGCAGATCACCGGCTTCCATCTGGCGGGCGACCTGGTGGGCTTTGATGCCATCGGCACAGGCCATCACCCGAGCTTTGCTCAGGCACTCGAAACCTCGATGGTTTGCGAAATCCCGTTTGAAACCCTGGACGATCTGTCCGGTAAGATGCCTAACCTGCGCCAGCAGATGATGCGTCTGATGAGCGGTGAGATCAAAGGCGATCAGGACATGATTCTGCTGCTTTCCAAAAAGAATGCAGAAGAGCGCCTGGCTGCGTTTATCTACAACCTCTCCCGTCGCTTTGCCGAACGTGGCTTCTCGCCGCGTGAGTTCCGTCTGACCATGACGCGTGGCGATATCGGTAACTACCTGGGCCTGACCGTGGAAACCATCAGCCGTCTGCTGGGCCGTTTCCAGAAAAGCGGTATGCTGGCCGTTAAGGGTAAATACATCACTATCGAAAACGGTGAAGCGCTGGCCGTTCTTGCCGGGCATGCCCGCAACGTGGCATAACTTTCCGCATGTTGATGACCAGACTGATAAATTTTTGTGATTTATTGGTCTGGTATAATCACTTCCGTTTCAAGATATTTTCACCGTAGCACGTCCCCACACAGCGCCCGAAAGGTTCTCGTTGAGGTTATGAATTGAGAGAAAGTTTGTTTTTCGTTTCAGTCGTGATTGCCTCAGTGACCTTTATCTTCATCTGGATCATGCTTGTTGGCCCAATGAAGGGGGAGGAAAAAACCTACGTTCAGGACTCCACGACCTTTGCGATAGCGGTGATGGTGCTGCTGTTTATTGCGTTTATCGCGGTCACCACGACGGTGCTATTCCTCTGATAATTTTTCATGAATTATTGATCTGGCAAAACCTCCCCTCTGTTTCATTCAGGATATATAGGTTACTCTTTTAATTACAGACTGTGGTGACAGTAGTAAGGAGACCTGTATGGCCAAGTATCAAAACATGCTGGTAGCTATCGATCCTAACCAGGACGATCAGCCGGCATTACGACGTGCTGTGTATTTGCATCAACGGATTGGTGGCAAAATCAAAGCGTTTTTGCCGATCTATGACTTCTCGTATGAGATGACCACCCTTCTGTCGCCTGACGAGCGCACTGCTATGCGTCAGGGCGTCATCAGCCAGCGTACCGCGTGGATCCGTGAACAGGCCAAATATTACCTGGAAGCGGGTATACCCATTGACATTAAAGTGGTCTGGCATAACCGACCTTTCGAAGCCATCATCCAGGAGATCGTTGCCGGTGGGCATGACCTGCTGCTGAAGATGGCGCACCAGCACGACAAGCTGGAGTCCGTGATCTTTACCCCAACCGACTGGCATCTCCTGCGTAAATGCCCTTGTCCGGTGTGGATGGTGAAAGACCAGCCGTGGCCTGAAGGTGGGAAAGCCGTCGTGGCGGTTAACCTCGCCAGCGAAGAGGACTATCACAATTCGCTGAACGAAAAGCTGGTGAAGGAGACAATCCAGCTTGCTGACCAGGTCAATCACACCGAAGTGCATCTGGTTGGCGCCTACCCGGTCACCCCGATCAATATCGCCATTGAGCTGCCTGAATTTGACCCGAGCGTGTACAACGACGCGATCCGCGGTCAGCACCTGCTGGCCATGAAAGCGCTGCGTCAGAAATTCAGTATTGATGAAAAAATGACCCACGTAGAAAAAGGGCTGCCTGAAGAGGTGATCCCGGATTTAGCCGAACATCTGCAGGCCGGGATTGTGGTGCTGGGTACCATAGGTCGGACCGGTATTTCTGCCGCGTTCCTCGGCAATACGGCTGAACAGGTGATCGACCATCTGCGTTGCGACCTGCTGGTTATTAAGCCGGATGAGTACCAGACGCCGGTTGAGCTGGACGATCCGGAAGACGATTGACTGGCAAGATGAAAAAAACCGTCGGGGAACCGGCGGTTTTTTTTTGCCGGGTGGCGGCTTCGCCTTACCCAGCCTACAGGTTTGCCAGGCCCGGTAAGCTTGCGCCACCGGGCTTTACTCTGTCAGAGTGATTTCAGAATCGCATCCACGCTGGCTTTGGCATCACCAAACAGCATGTGGGTGTTCTCTTTGAAGAACAGCGGGTTCTGAACCCCGGCATAACCGGTATTCATGGAGCGTTTAAAGACGATCACGTTCTGCGCCTTCCACACTTCCAGAACCGGCATCCCGGCAATTGGGCTACCCGGATCGTCCTGTGCAGCAGGGTTAACGGTATCGTTGGCACCAATGACCAGGACCGTGTCGGTATCAGAGAAATCATCGTTGATTTCATCCATTTCGAGCACGATGTCGTATGGCACTTTCGCTTCCGCCAGCAGCACGTTCATATGGCCAGGCAGACGTCCTGCCACCGGGTGAATACCAAAGCGAACCTTGATACCCCGCGCGCGCAGCTTCTCTGTGATCTCCGCAACCGGATACTGCGCCTGCGCCACCGCCATGCCGTAGCCCGGGGTGATAATGACCGTATGCGAGTTTTTCAGCATGTCTGCGGTATCTTCCGCTGAAATTTCACGGTGCTCACCTACTTCTTCATCCGCACTGGAAGAAGCTCCGTCGGTACCGAAACCACCGGCGATAACGCTGATGAACGAACGGTTCATTGCCTTACACATGATGTAAGACAGAATCGCACCCGAAGAACCCACCAGCGCACCGGTGACAATCAGCAGGTCGTTGCTCAGCATAAAGCCCGCCGCCGCCGCCGCCCAACCGGAGTAGGAGTTCAGCATCGACACGACCACTGGCATATCCGCACCACCGATGGACGCCACCAGATGCCAGCCAAACGCCAGCGCAATAATGGTCATTACCAGTAACGCCAGCACCTGCAGACCCACGCTTTCGGTACGCACGAAGACCACCAGCAGCACAAACGAAACCACCAGCGCCGCCAGGTTCAGCTTATGACGGTTTGGCAGCATCAGCGGTTTAGAGGAGATCTTCCCGCGCAGTTTGCCGAACGCAACAATGGAGCCGGTGAAGGTGACCGCACCGATGAAGATACCGAGGAACACTTCCGTCAGGTGGATGTTCACCAGAATCGGTTCCAGGCCCGGCGTGTGGTACAGGTAGCTGTTGAAGCCCACCAGCACCGCGGCCAGACCCACGAAGCTGTGCAGAATGGCAACCAGCTCCGGCATTTCGGTCATTTCAACGCGTTTTGCCAGGCGAATACCAATCGCGCCACCGATGATCATCGCCACCAGGATCCATGCCACGTTGCCGGTGTCCGGCCCGAAGATGGTGGCAATCAGCGCAATCGCCATCCCGGCGATACCAAAGTTATTTCCCTGCTGAGACGTTTCGTGTTTGGAAAGCCCCGCCAGACTGAAAATAAACAGGATTGCAGCAACAATGTATGCAGCTGTTACTAATCCTCCAGACATATGCTACCCCTTAGCCTTTACGAAACATTTTCAGCATGCGCTGAGTCACGGTGAAACCACCGAAAATATTGATACTGGCGATCAGCACCGCGATAAAGCTCAGGAAGCTGATCCAGCCGCCGTGACCAATCTGCAGTAACGCCCCCACGACAATGATCCCGGAAATAGCGTTGGTTACCGACATCAGCGGCGTATGCAGCGCATGAGAGACGTTCCACACCACGTAATACCCTACGACGCAGGAGAGCGCGAAGACGGTAAAGTGGCCGAGGAACTCTTTCGGCGCGACGTCAGCCAGCCAGCCGAACAGAATAATCACCAGCGCCATGATCGCGTATTTGCGCCACGGGGAAGCCGGTTTGGCGGGTTCTTTAGGCTCTGGCGCCGCTTTTGGAGCGGCCTGAGGCTGGGCAGAAACCTGAATAGGTGGCGCAGGCCAGGTGATTTCACCTTCACGGACCACGGTGACACCGCGCACCACCACATCGTCAAAATCAACGGTGATGTTGCCGTCTTTCTCTTTGCAAAGCAGCTTCAGCAGGTTGACAAGGTTAGTACCGTACAGCTGAGAAGACTGTGTAGGCAGGCGACCCGGCAGATCGGTATAACCGATCACCTTCACGCCGTTAGCGGTCGTGGTCACCTGATTCGGCACGGTATATTCGCAGTTACCGCCGTTTTGCGCGGCCAGGTCGACGATCACGCTGCCCGGCTGCATGGAATCAACCATCTCACGGGTGATTAGCTTCGGCGCCGGTTTACCCGGGATCAGCGCGGTGGTGACAATAATGTCGACCTCTTTTGCCTGGGCGGCGAAGAGTGCCATTTCGGCTTTGATAAAGGCTTCGGACATCACCTTCGCGTAACCGTCACCGCTGCCTGCTTCTTCCTTAAAGTCCAGCTCAAGGAATTCGGCCCCCATACTCTGGACCTGCTCCTTCACTTCCGGACGGGTGTCAAACGCGCGCACGATAGCGCCCAGGCTGTTTGCCGCACCGATTGCGGCAAGACCCGCCACGCCCGCACCAATCACCATCACTTTTGCCGGAGGAACTTTACCCGCAGCCGTGATTTGACCCGTAAAGAAGCGACCAAACTCGTGGGCAGCTTCCACAATGGCGCGGTAGCCGGCAATGTTTGCCATGGAGCTTAAGGCATCCAGAGACTGCGCGCGCGAAATACGCGGCACGGAGTCCATCGCCATCACCGTCACGCCACGGGAGGCCAGCTTCTCCATCAGCACAGGATTTTGCGCAGGCCAGATAAAGCTCACCAGCGTCGTTCCCGGATTCAGCAGCGCAATCTCACTCTCTTCCGGTGCGTTTACCTTCAGAATAACCGGCGACTGCCAGACGTCAGCACCGTCGACCACTTCCGCGCCAGCCTGGATAAAGGCCTCGTCATCGAAACTCGCCAGTTTGCCCGCGCCGCTTTCAATCGCGACGGTAAAACCCAGTTTAAGCAGTTGCTCCACCGTTTTCGGTGTTGCCGCTACGCGGGTTTCATTGGCTAACCGTTCTTTTGGTACCCCAATACGCATAGTTTTCCCTTCCATCGGTTTTTGATGATGGTTTATCGATAAATGCCCGCGGTTTGTATCAATTTTCACCGTCGCGTGAACAACGAGATATGATTAACCCCGGAAAATAAAACAGTAACAAACTGTCTATAACCTACTGAAAATAGCGCCTGCGATCTACCGTCAGAAAACACTATTTCTTACTTTATCTGTGAAAAATAAGCGATCGGCGTCACTGACAGTGATATTTACCTTAAATTCATCGCCGGAACCGATAAATCGCGCAAGCGAAGCGGTAAAAACATGATATAGCGCCATAAGAGAACAACTCATTAACATTAAATTAACTTGTAAAAGTCATATGCTTTATCAGTTTTACTTGTCAAACGCCTGTTTTTTCAACATATCACTAAATGTTATCGAATTCGGTGATTCAGTGAGCACAGGCTGTGAAAAATGGCGCAGACAGCGACGGGTTTTAAATGCAATAATCGGGACCGTCTCAAATTAACAACAATACCAGTACATGGTTTGCGCAAGGCGAAGGATTATTTTTATGAAGCTTAAGAACACACTCCTGGCGTCCGCACTTCTTTCCGCGACCGCCCTGTCTGCGAATGCCGCGACAGAGTTAACGCCGGAGCAAGCGGCAGCGTTAAAACCTTTTGACCATACGGTCATTGTGGGTCGTTATAATTCTATTGGCGATGCCGTCGCCGCTGCATCAAAAGCCGCTGATAAAAACGGAGCGGCCTCGTTTTATGTTGTTGACCAGTCTGATTATGGCAACAGCGGTAACCAGCGCGTGACCATTGCGCTGTTCAAAGACAATGCGCCAAAAGCTGACGCACCGAAAAATCGCGTGATCAACGGTGTCGTTGAGCTGCCAAAAGATCAGGCGATTGAGCTGGAACCTTACGACACAGTCACCGTTCAGGGCTTCTATCGCAGCCAGCCTGAAGTGAACGATGCCATCACCAAAGCCGCGAAAGAGAAAGATGCATACTCTTTCTATATCGTGCGTCAGGTCGATGCTAACCAGGGTGGCAACCAGCGTATTACCGCGTTCATCTATAAAAAAGATGCGAAAAAACGTGTTCTGCAGAGCCCGGATGCCATTCCAGCTGATTCAGAAGCCGGTCGCGCAGCGATAGCGAAAGGTGGCGAAGAAGCGAAGAAAGTTGAAATTCCTGGCGTAGCAACCTCTGCAGCACCAAGCGCTGAAGTGGGCCGTTTCTTTGAAACGCAATCCACGAAAGGTGGCCGTTATTCCGTCACTCTGCCAGACGGCACCAAAATTGAAGAGCTGAACAAAGCCACTGCTGCGCAGATGGTGCCGTTCGACAGCATCAAGTTTACCGGCAACTACGGCAACATGACGGAAGTCTCTTATCAGGTCGCGAAGCGTGCGGCGAAGAAAGGGGCGAAGTATTACCACATCACCCGCCAGTGGCAGGAACGTGGTAACAACGTCACCATCAGCGCCGATCTGTACAAGTAACAAAATCGTTTATGAAAGGCGGCGCAATGCCGCCTTTTTTGTTACTTTTTTTGAATTTCTGCCCCACGTCATTGCATGCTTTCGTTACACTCCGTAAAATCCCGCGCCTTAGTGTGATCCACCATTTTTATGCGCCTGTGCGAAATAATTATTCTGGATTTTGACCTTTCATAACAGGAAGCCAATGGAAAAGAAACTTGGCCTGAGTGCTCTGACTGCACTCGTTTTAAGCTCAATGCTGGGTGCAGGCGTATTCAGTTTGCCGCAGAACATGGCGGCCGTTGCAAGCCCTGCCGCGCTTCTCATTGGCTGGGGCATTACGGGGGTTGGGATACTGCTGCTGGCCTTTGCCATGCTGCTGCTCACCCGCATTCGCCCGGATCTGGACGGCGGCATATTTACCTATGCACGTGAAGGTTTCGGCGAGCTGATTGGCTTCTGTTCCGCATGGGGATACTGGCTGTGTGCGGTTATCGCCAACGTCTCCTATCTGGTCATCGTCTTCTCCGCGCTCAGTTTCTTTACCGATACGCCTGAGCTGCGCTTCTTTGGCGACGGCAATACCTGGCAGTCTATTGTGGGCGCCTCGGTATTACTGTGGTTCGTCCACTGGCTGGTGCTGCGTGGCGTACAAACGGCCGCCAGCATCAACCTGGTGGCGACGCTCGCGAAGCTGGTTCCGCTCGGCCTGTTTATCGTTCTGGCCTTTATTGCGTTCCGTCTCGACGTGTTTACGCTCGATTTCAGCGGTATTGCGCTGGGCGTCCCTGTCTGGGAGCAGGTGAAAAACACGATGCTGATAACCCTGTGGGTGTTTATCGGCGTTGAAGGGGCTGTCGTGGTTTCAGCCCGGGCCCGGAATAAACGTGATGTCGGTCGCGCCACGCTGCTGGCCGTGCTGGCCGCGCTGGGGGTGTATCTGCTGGTGACGCTGCTGTCGCTGGGCGTGGTGGCGCGTCCTGAACTGGCTGAAATGCGTAACCCGTCAATGGCAGGGCTGATGGTGAAAATGCTCGGTCCCTGGGGCGATGTGGTGATCGCTGCGGGGCTGATCGTCTCCGTCTGCGGGGCTTACCTGAGCTGGACCATCATGGCGGCTGAAGTACCGTTCCTGGCCTCAACGCACAAAGCGTTTCCACGCCTGTTTGCTCGTCAAAACAAAAACAGTGCACCGTCTGCGTCACTCTGGCTGACCAACATCAGCGTTCAGGTTTGTCTGGTGCTGATCTGGCTCACAGGTTCAGACTATAACACCCTGCTGACCATCGCCTCGGAAATGATTCTGGTACCCTATTTCTTAGTGGGGGCATATTTGTTAAAAATTGCCACACGCCCGGCGCATTATGTCGTGGGTGTCGGAGCCTGTATTTACGGCCTGTGGTTGTTGTATGCTTCCGGGCCTATGCATCTGCTGCTGTCGGTGGTGTTGTACGCGCCGGGTCTGCTGGTGTTTATCTACGCCCGCCGCACGCATCAGCTGGAGAATGCGCTGAAGCGCCGTGAAATGGCATTAATTGGAATGTTACTGGTTGCTGCCGTACCGGCAACCTGGATGTTAATGGGATAGCATCGCCTTTCCCATTGTTGAACTGCAAAGGAGAATACGATGGGAAATGCACAGCTTCGCCCAATACTGATCACCGGTGGAGGCCGACGTATCGGCCTCGCCCTCGCCCATCACTTTCTCAACCTTCGCCATCCGGTCATTGTCAGCTACCGTACGGAATACCCATCAATTGAAGGGTTACGTAAAGCCGGGGCGGTTTGCATTCAGGCTGATTTTTCGACCGATGACGGCATTCTGGCCTTTGCGGAAAAGGTGAAATCCACCACCACGGGGCTGCGCGCCGTGATCCATAACGCCAGCGCATGGCGGGCCGAAAAGCCCGGTACCTCACTCAGCGAAACGCTCTCCGCCATGTTGCAGATCCACGTCAATACCCCTTATCTGCTCAACCATGCCCTGCAGGATCTGCTGCGCGGCCATGGACATGCTGCGGGCGACATTATTCACTTTACCGATTATGTGGTGGAGCGCGGAAGCGACAAGCACATCGCCTATGCGGCCAGTAAAGCCGCTCTGGATAACATGACGCGCTCGTTTGCCCGTAAGCTCGCGCCCGAGGTGAAGGTGAACGCGATCGCCCCGGCGATGATTTTGTTTAATGAAAATGATGATGCAGAGTATCGCCAGCAGGCGCTGAATAAGTCGCTCATGAAAATTGCCCCAGGCGAGAAAGAGGTGATCGACCTGGTGGATTACCTGCTCACCAGCTGCTATGTCACCGGCAGAACGTTTGCCGTGGACGGCGGCCGACCGCTGCGCTAGTGAAAGCGGCTCCAGAAGAAAATTAACACCCAGGCGCTGAGTCCCCAGCAGACCACTGCCCCGCTCAGCGCCAGGGGAAGTCGCAGAAAACCGGTGAAATACCACAGCGAAAGCAGATAGAGAAAATAAGGGATGATAGACCACATGCCAAACACGATGGTCGTGCGTAGCGCTTCCGTACCCCGCTCATTGCCCACTATATAGTGGGCAATGAGCGCAAAGGTTGGGAAGAGTGGGATCAGCCCGGCAATATAGTAGTTTTTCGTTTTTGCCAGAACGCCAATCAATAACACCACCAGCGCCCCCAGCGCGGCTTTAATCACCAACCCCATACTTTTTCCTATTACAATCAAGTAACAATATGACTCAGAATAACGGAACCGGCGTTAATTTTGAAAGATTAATGGAAGGTTAAGGTTTCGCGGTGTATGTTGGCTTTTTTCACGAAAACAGACGTTGTATGAATAAGATTGTTTATGTTGAAGACGAACCCGAAGTCGGGCAATTGATCGCCGCCTATCTGGGTAAACATGATATGGACGTCATTGTTGAACCTCGCGGCGATCGTGCCGAAGAGGTGGTCGTCCGTGAAAACCCGGATCTGGTACTGCTGGATATCATGCTGCCAGGAAAAGACGGCATGACGCTCTGCCGCGACCTGCGCGCCCGCTGGGACGGTCCAATCGTACTCCTCACCTCCCTGGACAGCGATATGAACCATATTCTGTCGCTGGAGATGGGTGCTAATGACTACATTCTTAAAACCACACCGCCTGCCGTTCTGCTTGCCCGCCTGCGCCTTCACTTACGCCAGCACGCCAGCATCGAACGCGAAGCGCCCGCGCCGTCTCTGACGCCGCACAAAGCGATGCGTTTTGGTACGCTGTCCATTGATCCGATCAACCGTCAGGTTCTGCTTTCCGGCGAGCTTATCGCCCTCTCCACCGCAGACTTTGACCTGCTGTGGGAGCTGGCAACGCATGCCGGGCAAATCATGGACCGTGACGCGCTGCTGAAAAACCTGCGTGGCGTAAGCTATGACGGGATGGACCGCAGCGTTGACGTTGCGATTTCGCGGCTGCGGAAAAAACTGCAGGATAATGCCACCGAGCCCTACCGCATCAAAACCGTGCGTAACAAGGGTTATCTGTTCGCCCCGCACGCCTGGGAAACCTGATCGCGTTATCCGGTCAGGATAACCTGCGCGAAAAGAAGGCATTACACGTTGGTGCTTTTTCTTTCGCGCGTTAATTTGCCCGTTTGCGCAACCATTCACTTGCTAAGCCCGCGAACTATTCCATAATTAAATACTCTACTGCCCTTTCTTCAGCTGGCACCGCCCCGGCTACCACGCAGTTTCACCGTGAAACGTTCACGATATCTCTCCCATAAATCTTGAAATGAGGATTTAAGCCCATGAAATATGTATAACTACAATCAGGTAGAAGCCATCAAAACCAATCTTGAATGGATTGTTAATCAGGCCGCACTTAACCATCCTTCTCCCTCGCGCCCCGATCAAAAAGCGCTCTTTGATCTCCTTGAACTCATCCAGTCTTATGAAATTCTTCTGGATTTAATTCACGAATTCGGGACTGACGTGATTGATATGCACATTGCGGAAGGCCTGGCCGTGACCGAAAAGCTCATCGCCAAGGTAAAAAACAGCGCGAATGCCATGTAACACGCTTCACAGACATAAAAATATCGAAGGGTTTTCATGTATATTCTGCATGTATTGTTTTTTCGGTGAGATCCAATGAAAAAGCTGTTTGTGCAGTTTTATCTTTTGCTGTTTGTCTGCTTCCTGGTGATGACCATGCTGGTCGGGCTGGTTTATAAGTTTACCGCCGAGCGTGCGGGCAGGCAGTCGCTGGATGACCTGATGAAAAGCTCGCTGTATCTGATGCGCAGCGAGTTAAGAGAGATCCCGCCACACGACTGGGCTAAGACCCTGAAAGAGCTGGATCTGAATCTGTCGTTCGATTTACGCATCGAGCCATTGAAAGATTTCGAACTGGACCCGCCCGCCATGCAGCGTCTGCGTGACGGGGACATCGTCGCGCTGGATGAGAAATACACTTTTATCCAGCGAATTCCGCGTAGCCATTATGTGCTGGCCGTCGGGCCGGTACCCTATCTCTATTATTTGCACCAGATGCGTCTGCTGGACATGGCGCTGATGGCCTTTATCGCCATTTCGCTCGCATTTCCGGTCTTTATCTGGATGCGCCCACACTGGCAGGACATGCTGAAACTCGAATCCGCCGCGCAGCGTTTTGGCGAGGGGCATTTTACCGAACGTATTCACTTCGACAGCGGTTCCAGCTTTGAACGTCTGGGCGTGGCCTTTAACCAGATGGCCGATAATATCAATGCCCTTATCGCCAGCAAGAAGCAATTGATCGACGGGATTGCACACGAGCTGCGCACGCCGCTGGTCCGCCTGCGCTATCGTCTGGAGATGAGCGAGAATCTGACGGAAGCGGAGTCTCAGGCACTCAATCGCGATATTGGTCAGCTTGAAGGGCTGATAGAGGAGCTGCTGACCTACGCGCGCCTTGACCGCCCGCAGAACGAACTGAACCTCAGCACGCCGGACCTGCCTGACTGGCTGCAAACCCACATTGATGATGTCCAGAGCGTGAACCCGCAGCGCACGCTGTTGACCCGCGTCACGCCGGGTGATTACGGCGCGCTCGATATGCGCCTGATGGAGCGCGTGCTGGATAATCTGATCAACAACGCCATGCGCTACAGCGAAAGTACGCTACAGATTGGCCTGGATTTGCAGGGCAATCAGGCCAGCCTGACGGTTGAAGATGACGGACCGGGGATTGCCCCGGAAGCGCGCGAAACCGTGTTTGAACCGTTTGTACGCCTCGACCCGAGCCGCGACCGCGCCACCGGAGGGTGTGGCCTGGGGCTGGCGATTGTCTACTCTATCGCGCAGGCAATGGGCGGCACGGTGCATTGCGAAGAGAGCGAGCTCGGCGGTGCACGCTTCTGCTTTAGCTGGCCGGTATACCATAACATCGCCCTTCCCGTTCCTGCCTGACCTAAACCGCACGCTGGCCTGACCCGGCGTGCTGTGCTATATGATAAGTATGTTGTAACTAATGAGTGTGTTTATGGCAACCTACGATCTCATCGAAAGGCTGAACAGCACCTTTCGCGAAATAGAACACGAGTTACTCACTCTGACAGAACGTTTGCAGACCTGCCGTCTGCTGGCCGCGCGCGTCTTTACCCTGCCCGACGTGGCCAAAGGAGCCGAGCACGATCCGCTGGATACCATCGAGGTGAAACAGCACATCGGCAGCGCCGCATGTGAGCTGGCGATGAAACACTATCGCCATCTCTTTATCCAGCAGCAGTCAGAACAGCGCAGCAGCAAGGCGGCCGTACGTCTGCCTGGCGTGATCTGCCTGCAAACCGATGCCGCAGCGCGCGAGGCGCTTGAAACCCAGATTGCCCATATCAATACCCTGAAAGCGACGTTTGAAAAGATCGTCACCGAAGAGTCGGGCCTGGCCCCTGCCGCCCGGTTTGAGTGGGTACACCGTCAGCTTCCGGGGCTGATTACCCTGAATGCCTACCGCACGCTGACGGTTCTGCACCACCCCGCCACGCTGCGCTTCGGCTGGGCGAATAAACACATTATTAAAAACTTTACCCGGGACGAGATTCTGGCGCTGCTGGAAAAAAGCCTGAAGACGCCGCGCACCGTCGCGCCGTGGTCGCGTGAACAGTGGATCGAACGCCTGGAGCAGGAGTACCACAGCATCGCCTCGCTACCGGCGGACACGCGCCTCAAGATCAAGCGACCGGTGAAGGTGCAGCCTATCGCCCGCGTCTGGTATTCCGGTCAGCAAAAACAGGTGCAGTATGCCTGCCCGACGCCGCTGATTGCGCTTTATGATGCCGAACAAGGGGCCGTCGTGCCGGATATTGGAGAACTGTTGAATTACGATGCTGAAAATGTCCAGCACCGTTACAGACCTCAGGCGCAACCGCTACAGCTGATTATTCCACGGTTGCACCTGTACGTGGCGGGATGATTATTTCAGACTGCCGACCATCGCTTCCGGGCGTACCCAGGCGTCGAACTCCGCCTCCGTCAGATAGCCCAGCGCCAGGGCGGAGGCTTTAAGCGTCAGCCCCTCTTTATGCGCTTTCTTGGCGATCTCGGCGGCTTTGTCGTAGCCGATATGGGTATTGAGTGCGGTCACCAGCATTAATGACTCATTCAACAGCTGGCTGATGCGCTCGCGGTTTGGCTCAATGCCCACCGCACAGTGCTCGTTAAAGCTCTCCATCCCGTCCGCCAGCAGACGAATGGATTGCAGAACGTTGTGGATCACCATCGGGCGATAGACGTTCAGCTCGAAGTTGCCGGATGCCCCGCCCATATTGACGGCCACGTCGTTGCCCATCACCTGACAGCAGAGCATGGTCATGGCTTCGCACTGGGTCGGGTTCACTTTACCCGGCATGATAGAGCTGCCCGGCTCGTTTTCCGGAATGCTGATTTCACCAATGCCACAGCGAGGGCCGGAAGCCAGCCAGCGCACGTCGTTGGCAATTTTCATCAGCGAGGCCGCCAGCCCCTTCAGGGCACCGTGGGTGTGAACCAGCGCATCGCAGGTCGCCAGGGCCTCGAACTTATTGGGTGCGGTGACAAACGGCTGCCCGGTAATGGCTGCAAGCTCCTCAGCCACGCGCACCGCGTATTCAGGATGGGTATTTAACCCGGTACCGACCGCCGTACCGCCGAGCGCCAGCTCCGCCAGATGCGGCAGGCTGTAATCAATATGTTTCAGGTTATGTTCCAGCATCGCCACCCAGCCGGAAATCTCCTGACCGAGCGTCAGCGGCGTGGCGTCCTGAAGGTGCGTACGGCCAATTTTAACGATGTCGCGGAAAGCCTTCGCCTTATCGTTGAGCGTGGATTTTAGGACGTTTAGCTGGGGGATAAGCTGTTCGCGAATAGCGATCACCGCCGCCACGTGCATCGCCGTGGGGAATACGTCGTTAGAGCTCTGGCTTTTGTTCACGTCATCGTTTGGATGGACCTTGCGCTCCATGCCGCGTACGCCACCCAGCAGCTCGCTGGCCCGGTTTGCCAGCACTTCGTTCATATTCATATTGCTTTGGGTGCCGGAACCGGTCTGCCAGATGGCGAGGGGGAATTCGTCGGGATGCTTGCCCGCCAGCACTTCGTCGGCGGCATTAATGATGGCGGTGGCCTTGTCTGCCGCCAGCAGGCCTAAATCCTGGTTGACTTTCGCGGCTGCACGTTTGGTAAGAGCCAGCGCCTGGATCAGCGAAACGGGCATTTTTTCGGTCGAAATACGGAAATGTTCCAGCGAACGCTGGGTTTGCGCGCCCCATAGCTTGTCGGCCGGAACTTCGATTGCGCCCATAGAGTCTTTCTCATGGCGTACCGTTGTCATTACTTTCTCCTTGATAACACTGTCGGGATTGCTCACATGCTTAAGGGATAAGTATTGATGACTTCTGAGAAACGATATGGCGCTTTGTGCGCTCTTTTTGGTGTCGGGTGGCGCTGACGCTTACCCGCCCTACCAGACTCGTAGGCAGGGTAAGGCGCAGCCGCCACCCGGCAATTTACAGAATTACTTCACACATGCCGAACACTGAGAGGACTGGATCTGTTTGAAGAAGTCGTTACCTTTGTCATCCACCAGTATAAACGCCGGGAAATCTTCCACTTCAATTTTCCAGATCGCTTCCATACCCAGTTCCGGGTATTCCACGCACTCCAGGCTCTTGATACTGCCCTGCGCCAGGACCGCAGCCGGGCCGCCGATGCTGCCCAGGTAGAAACCGCCGTGCTTGTGGCAGGCGTCCGTCACCTGCTGGCTACGGTTGCCCTTCGCCAGCATGATCATGCTGCCGCCGTTGGCCTGCAGCTGGTCAACGTACGAGTCCATACGCCCTGCCGTGGTCGGGCCTAACGAGCCGGAGGCATAGCCTTCAGGCGTTTTCGCCGGGCCCGCGTAGTAGATCGGGTGATCTTTAATGTACTGCGGCAGCCCTTCGCCGTTGTCCAGACGCTCTTTCAGCTTCGCGTGCGCGATGTCGCGGCCTACGATAATCGTGCCGTTCAGGGAGAGACGGGTCGAGACCGGATACTGCGAAAGCTGCGCCAGGATCTCTTTCATCGGACGGTTGAGGTCAACGCGAACCGCTTCACCCTCGCCCGCTTTACGCAGTTCTTCCGGGATGTATTTGCCTGGGTTGTTTTCCAGTTTTTCGATCCACACGCCTTCGCGGTTGATCTTCGCCTTGATGTTGCGATCCGCAGAGCAGGACACGCCCATCCCGACCGGGCAGGATGCACCGTGACGCGGCAGACGGATAACGCGCACGTCATGGGCAAAGTATTTGCCGCCAAACTGCGCGCCGAGGCCCAGATTGCGCGCTTCTTCCAGCAGCTCCTGCTCAAGCTGAACGTCGCGGAACGCCTGGCCGTGCTCGTTACCTTCGGTTGGCAGACCGTCGTAGTATTTGGTTGAGGCCAGCTTCACGGTTTTCAGCGTGCTTTCCGCAGACGTACCGCCAATGACAAACGCGATATGGTACGGCGGGCACGCGGCGGTGCCGAGCGTGCGCATTTTCTCAACCAGGTAGTTCTTCAGCTTACCCGGGGTGAGGAGCGCTTTGGTTTCCTGATAGAGATACGTTTTGTTGGCTGAACCGCCGCCTTTGGCGATACAGAGGAATTTGTACTCGTCACCGTCCACGCTGTAGAGATCGATCTGTGCAGGCAGGTTGGTACCGGTGTTGACCTCTTTATACATATCCAGCGCCGCGTTTTGCGAATAGCGCAGGTTGTCTTCGATGTAGGTGTTGTAAACGCCATGCGCCAGCGCTGCTTCATCACCGCCGCCGGTCCAGACGCGCTGGCCTTTTTTGCCGACGATGATCGCCGTGCCGGTGTCTTGACAGGTTGGCAGAACACCTTTCGCCGCGATGTCTGAGTTACGCAGGAACTGCAGAGCAACGTATTTATCGTTTTCGCTGGCCTGCGGGTCGCTCAGGATATCGGCAACCTGCTGCTGATGCGCAGGGCGGAGCATAAACGAGGCGTCGTGGAAAGCGTGCTGCGCCAGCAGCGTCAGCGCCTGCGGATCAACCTTGAGGATCTCTTGTCCTTCAAACTCAGAGACGGAGACGTGATCGCGGGTTAACAGGTAATACTCGGTCTGATCCTTACTGAGGGGGAAAGGATCCTGATAATGGAAGGGTTTATTCGACATTGGTCTCTCACTTACTGCTTCGGTCTGATTATTCAGGGCAGATGTTCCGCTGCCCGGCTTAAAAGCGAGTCAGCTTATCCTACACAATTTTTTAACAAAAACTGAGACTAGTACGACTTTTTACATCCACAGGTTACTTCCATGAGGTTTATTGCTTTAATACCCGGAGTTAATTCCATAATTGAATCAGGGCTTGATAATGCAAAAACTCATTAACTCGGTGCAAAACTACGCCTGGGGAAGTAAAACTGCGTTAACGGATCTCTACGGTATCGCCAACCCGAACAACCTGCCGATGGCAGAACTGTGGATGGGGGCTCACCCGAAGAGCAGCTCAAAAATTGAAGATGCCAGCGGCCAGGTACGCAGCCTGCGTGACGTAATTGATGCCGATAAAACCGCGCTGCTGGGCGACAAGGTAGCTCAGCGCTTCGGCGAACTGCCGTTCCTGTTTAAAGTGCTGTGCGCCGACCAGCCGCTCTCCATTCAGGTTCACCCGAACAAGAAAGCGTCTGAAATCGGCTTTGCGAAAGAGAACGCGGCGGGTATCCCGTTAGACGCCGCCGAGCGTAACTACAAAGATCCTAACCATAAACCGGAGCTGGTTTTTGCGCTGACCCCGTTCCTTGCGATGAATGCGTTCCGCGAGTTTTCAGAGATCATTTCCCTACTGCAACCGGTCGCGGGTGCCAACAAGGCTATCGCTCACTTCCTCGAAAACCCGAACGCAGACGCGCTGAGCCAGCTGTTTGCCAGCCTGCTGAATATGCAGGGGGAAGAGAAATCTCACGCGCTGGCGGTGCTGAAAACAGCTCTGGACAGCCAGCAAGGTGAACCGTGGAACACTATCCGCCTGATTTCCGAATTCTACCCGGACGACAGCGGCCTGTTCTCTCCTCTGCTGCTGAATGTGGTGAAGCTGAACCCGGGCGAAGCGATGTTCCTGTTTGCCGAAACCCCGCACGCTTATCTGCAGGGCGTGGCGCTGGAGGTGATGGCCAACTCCGATAACGTGCTGCGCGCGGGTCTGACGCCAAAATACATCGACATCCCGGAGCTGGTTGCCAACGTGAAGTTCGTGGCGAAACCTGCCGCAGAGCTGCTGACTCAGCCGGTCAAAAACGGCGCAGAGCTGGACTTCCCTATTCCGGTCGATGATTTTGCTTTCTCCCTGCACGACCTGAGCCAGACGGAAACGGCCATCGCACAGGAGAGCGCGGCGATCCTGTTCTGCGTTGAAGGTGAAGCTACTCTGCATAAAGGTAGCGAGCGTCTGGTGCTCAAACCGGGCGAGTCGGCTTTTGTTGCAGCGAACGAGTCGCCGGTTAGCGTGAGCGGCACCGGTCGTCTGGCGCGCGTTTTTAATAAGCTATAAGCACTTACTGAATTTTTTAACAACTCTTGCTAAGCTAGTGGCAGGCTTTATATCTCCGGGCGGTTTCAACCGCCTGGTTTCATTTTAGGGATAGTTGCAATGAAAAAATCGGTCGTAGCGGTTGGAGTGATTGTAGCGTTAGGCGTGGTCTGGACGGGTGCCTCCTGGTTTACCGGGAAACAGCTGGAAGGCCGTCTGGCTGAGATGGTGGCGCAGGCGAACGGAGAGATTAAGCGCAGCGCGCCGGAAGCAGGCCTTGAGCTGAGCTACCAGAATTATCAGCGCGGCGTGTTCACCAGCCATATGCAGCTGGTGGTGAAGCCGGTTGCCGGTACCGAAAACGGCTGGCTGAAACCGGGCCAAAGCGTGGTGCTGGATGAGGTGGTGAGCCACGGCCCGCTCCCGCTGGCACAGTTAAAATCGTTTAACCTGATCCCGTCGATGGCGTCCGTTCACACCGTGCTGGTGAACAACGACCTGACCAAACCGCTGTTTGACCTGGCGAAGAATGAATCACCTTTCGACATTAATACCCGCATCAGCTATGCCGGTGACACGAGTTCCGATATTGCCCTGAAAGCGCTGAACTACGAGAAAGAGAATGAGAAAGTCGCCTTTAGCGGCGGTAACTTCAAACTTGACGCTGACCGCGACGGAAACGTGCTCTCCCTGACGGGTGAAGCTGAAAGTGGCCTGGTCAATGCCGTGAACGAATATAACCAAAAAGTTCAGCTCACCTTCAACAACCTGAAAGCTGACGGCAACAGCCGAATGACCGATTTCAAAGAGCGTATCGGCGATCAGAAACTTTCTCTCGACAAGGTTGCGATTGCGGTTGAAGGCAAAGAGATGGCCGTGCTGGAAGGCATGGATATCAACGGTACATCCGACGTTTCCAAAGACGGTAAGAGCATCAACACGCAGCTGGACTACACGCTGAAGAGCCTGAAAGTACAGAATCAGGATCTGGGTACCGGCAAACTTTCGCTGAAGATCGGCAATATCGACGGCCAGGCGTGGCACGAATTTAGCCAGAAATACAGCAAAGAGAGCCAGGCGCTGCTGACCGATGCCGCGCTGCAGCAGAACCCTGAGGTGTACCAGCAGCAGGCAATGGCGGTACTGTTCAACAACCTGCCTATCCTGCTGAAAGGTGAGCCGGTGGTAACCGTTGCGCCGCTGAGCTGGAAAAACAGCAAAGGCGAAACCAACTTCAACCTGTCTCTGTTCCTGAAAGATCCGGCAACCGCAACGGGCGAACCGCAGACGCTGGCGCAGGAAGTGGATCGCAGCGTGAAGTCGCTCGACAGCAAGCTGACCATCCCAATGGATATGGCGACCGAGTTTATGACCCAGATTGCGAAGCTGGAAGGCTACGGCGATGAAGACGCCGGTAAGCTGGCGAACCAGCAGGTGAAAGGCCTGGCAGCCATGGGTCAGATGTTCCGCATCACGAAGGTGGACAACAACACGATTTCCACCAGCCTGCAGTATGCCAACGGCCAGGTAACGCTCAACGGCGATAAAATGCCGCTGGAAGACTTCGTCGGGATGTTTGGTATGCCGACGCTGGGGATGCCGGAACCGGCTGAACCCGCAGCGCCAGCCGAACCGGCAGCGCCGCAGCAGTAAACAACAAAACCCCTCGCATGAGGGGTTTTTTATTGCCCGTTAAAATTTCCATCCCGCCAGGAAATCCAGCAGCAGCGCGTTCACTTTCTCTGGCTGCTCCTCCTGCGGCAGATGACCGCACTCATCAATACCGTATGCCCGCAGGTTATCCGCCATTTCGGCCCAGACGCTTTGCATATCGAAGAGCTTGCCAACCGCGTGAAAATCATTGCCCCACAGCGACATTACCGGGCAGTTAATTTTCACGTCAGCGTCTGCCAGATCCTGCACCACATCCTCTGCGTTGGCGCGATAGTCAGCCATTGCGCCCCGCACGGCACCCGGCGCCTGATACGCGCGCACATAGGTGTCAAACGCCTCGCCGCTGATGGTTGACGGGTCGTAGGTCCAGTCCGAGAAAAAGTGGCGCAGCCATACGTTTTCTCGACCCGCAATCAGGGCTTCCGGCAGGTCGGGCACAAGATGAAACAGGAAGAACCAGTATGCACGCGCAATCGAAGCATTCAGATCGCGGGCCACAATACGCGTTGGCACGTTGTCCATCACCACCATGCGGTCGATTAACTCAGGATAATCTTTCGCAAAGCGGGTCGCAACCCGCGCCCCGCGATCGTGCCCTACCAGCACCACCTTCTCCAGACCCAGTACTCGCATCAGTTCCCGGATGTCACGCGCCATGTTCCGTTTATCATAACCGGAGGCCGGTTTATCCGTTTCCCCATATCCGCGTAGATCGGGCGCAATCACGCGATAGTGGCGGGATAAAGCCGGTATCTGGTGGCGCCAGGCATAGTTTGTTTCTGGAAAACCGTGCAGAAGAATAACCGGCGCGCCTTCACCCTCTTCGACCACAAACTGACGGATGCCGTTTGCCGTTACGGCGTAACTTTTCATGCGGTTAACCTCACTTTATTTCAGCAGAGGCACATGGGCCGCACGTTGATAAGGACCATAATTTACCGGGGTCCAGCGGTAGCCCTGCTGCCAGGCGGTGATATGCCCAATACCCGGGAAAGGCAGATGCGCCGCGGCCATCCACTCGCCGTCTTTCGCCAGCGCGTTAAATTCCTGCGCGCGGGATGAGACGGCTTTTTTCGAATCGACATCGAAACGAATAGACACTTCAGGATGCGGGAACTGGACGGCAGGAGCATGAATCAGGTCCCCAACGAAGTTAATGGCCGTTCCCTGTGAAGCAAACCGATAAACGGTGCTGCCGGGCGTATGGCCAATGGCATAGGCCGTCTGGACTTCAGGAATAGGCGAAGCGGGCGGAATAAAGGTTTTAAGATGTCCGGTGGCTTTATACACAGCCAATGCATTCCTGGCGATAGCGAAATAGGCTTTCGCATTCGCAGGCGCGCTCGCTTCCTTAGCCGGGTCGAGCCAGTAATCGGCCTCCCCCTGCGGCACATAAACGGTCGCATTGGGGAACAACGCCTTACCGTCCGCATCGCTCAGGCCACACACATGGTCAAGATGAAGGTGGGTCAGGAAAATCGTATCGACCTGCTCAGGCCGATAACCTGATGCGTTCATATTGCCGATAAGCTGGCCGGCGGTTTCCGCCATGCAGTGGCCACCCCCGCTGTCAATCATGACCAGGTGTTTACCGGTATTCACCAGAAAGGCGTTGAAGGCGGTAGGCATGCGCTCGGCATCGATTTTTTGTTGTGCCAGCAGTTTACGAACCGCGTCGGGTGAAAGGCCTTGTAACAGCGTGGGCGAAAGATCGTTATAGCCGTCGAACAGCGCCGTCACCTCGTACTCCCCTACGGCAAGGCGATAATAGCCGGGGACCTGCTGCTTCACCTGCGCGGGTGCATCTGCCCACGTCGCGCTCGCAAACATCAGGCCGCTGAACGCCAGAACCGTTTTCAACTTTTTCATCTTCACTCCAAATTCATGTTTATCAGGATGTGAAGAGACTATGGCAGCGTAACGATAAATAATGTAGATATGTAATTTGATAAGGCAGCATAACGAAAAACGATATAATGAGACTGGAAGATATTGAAGTTTTTGTTGAAGCCGTCAGGGCGGGTAGCCTCGCCGGCGCCGCACGACGGCTCTCCATGAGCGCTATGGCCGCGTCGTGTGCCCTGACGCATCTCGAAGCGGAGCTGGGGGTTCGGCTGGTACACCGCACCACGCGTTCGCTCTCGCCCACCAGCGACGGGGATATTTTTCTCCCTCACGCGCTGGCGCTCCTGGAAGATAAAAGCAACGCGCTTGCCGACCTGTTTCCCGACGGGACCCACCTTTCCGGACGCCTGCGCATTACCGCCTCAGCGGGGTTTGGCCGGAAGATCGTGGCTCCTATGCTGACCCGGTTCATGCAGCAGCATCCCGCCCTGCAGGTCGATTTACTCGCCACCGACGAACAGGTTGATATTGTCGGCAAAGGCATAGACGTGGCGTTACGCATTGCGCCGCTGCGCGATAACCGGCTGGTTGCCCATCGCCTTTGCCATAACCCTCGCGATCTCTGCGCCAGCGCGGAGTATCTTGCAGCAAACGGTTATCCAAAATCGTTTAACGAACTGGCGGCACACAGCTGTCTGACCACGTCAGACACGGTCCACTGGTCTTTCGAACAGGGCGAACTACGCTACAAGCAGAAGGTGTCGGGCCGATTCTCCGCGAACTCTGTCGAGGCCATTTTCGAAGCCTGCCTCGGCGGGATGGGCATCGCTAATTTATCTCGCTGGTACGTAGAACCGGCGTTCAGAGAGGGGAAACTCGTGCGCATCGTCCTGGAAGATGCCCAGCCGGAATCGCTGGCCGTGTGGGCGGTTTACCCGACCTCCCGCCTGATCCCGGCAAAAGTACGAAAGTTTGTGGAAGCCCTTGAGGCCGAGCTGCTGCTCAACCCGCTTACGCAACAGACCTGAGGTTATTTCGCCGTCACTAGCCGCGCCGCCACAATCTGGTGCCCGGCCTGAACATCCGTATTGTCGATGCGCTGCATGATCCTGTCCGCCAGCGTGTAGCCCATCTCCCGCGCAGGGGTCGTGGCCCAGACGATCGGGAGATCGTCGAGCGCGTTTTCGCCGACGTCGGCGAACGCCCCCAGCGCCACCTGATGGCCGAAGAACGTTTCTACCCCACCCTCGCCGCTCTGGCGTCCGGCGCGGATCAGTCCAAACCAGGCCCCCATAGCAATCACGTCGTTGTAGCAAATCACGGCGCTAATCGTCGGACTGCTTCGCAGTAGCGCGCCTATCGCTTCCGCTGCTTTCTTCTGGCTGGATTCACACTCCACGACCCATTCGCTGTGGAACGGCAGGCCGTATTTAATCAGCGTCGCGCAGTAGCCGCCTACCCGCTCGGCGCGCGTCAGGGACGAGCTTTTCCCGCCCAGCCAGGCGATGCGCTGATGCCCGCGACGAATAAGATGCTCGGTCAACATTTGCGCGGCCTGCATGTTATCCGGGCGCAGCGTATCGGCTTCGTCCAGGTAGCTGGCGCGAGAAGCAAACACCAGCGGTACGCCTTTTTCGGCGGCACGCTCACACAGCTCGCTGCCCACGCCCGACGCCCCGGCGACAATCACACCGTCCACTCCCTGGTTTAGCAGCATATCGAGCCGGGAAAGGAGCTGATCGGCCTCACGTCCGCCATGCAGCAAGAAGACCATTCGCCCCTGCGCTTCAAGCGCTTCGGTTAACCCTGCGGTCAGCTCCGCATAGAACGGCGACGTCAGGTCGCGGACAATCAGGCCAATCACCCCGCTTTGCCCGCCGCGCAGCGCCGACGCCTGGCGATTACGCACAAAGCCCAGCTGTTCAACCGCCTCGTTAACCCGCTGACCGGTTGCGGGCGAGATACGCCCTTTTCCGCTTAGCACCAGAGAAACGGTGCTGACGGAAACGCCCGCCGCCAGCGCGACATCGTTAATGGTGATTTTTTTCGCTACAGCCATGTGTCGGCGTGACTCCCTGAAATGAGATCGGTAAAACGTTTTATCAATACGTTATCTTTATACTACCAGTCAAAGCCTGAGAATGTGATTTAGCGCGCACTAAACTTTGATAAAACGTTTTATCTTCTCGCAGCATTGAGGCAGACAAACTGATTTTAACAATAAAGGAGTCGTTTTATGACGGCGAAAGCAGCACAAAAAATATCGCTGTGGGAATTTTTCCAGCAACTGGGTAAAACCTTTATGCTGCCCGTGGCACTCCTCTCGTTCTGCGGGATCATGCTCGGGATCGGCAGCTCGCTAAGCAGTAAAGACGTCATCACGCTGATCCCGTTCCTCGGCGCGCCCGCGCTGCAGGCGATCTTTATCTGGATGAGTAAAGTCGGCTCCTTCGCCTTCAGTTTCCTGCCCGTCATGTTCTGTATCGCTATCCCGCTGGGCCTGGCGCGCGAGAACAAAGGCGTCGCGGCGTTTGCCGGGTTTGTGGGTTACGCGGTAATGAACCTCGCGGTTAACTTCTGGCTCACCGCAAAAGGCATACTGCCTACCACCGACGCTGCGGTGCTCAAAGCCAACAATATTCAGAGCGTGATTGGCATCCAGTCTATTGACACCGGGATCCTCGGGGCGGTGATCGCCGGGGTGATTATCTGGATGCTGCACGAGCGCTTCCACAATATCCGTCTGCCGGATGCCCTGGCCTTCTTCGGCGGCACCCGCTTTGTACCGATTGTCACCCTCGTGGTCATGGGCCTGTTTGGTTTGATCATTCCGCTGATCTGGCCGGTCTTCGCGATGGGCATCAACGGCATTGGCCGCATCATTAACGGCGCGGGAGATTTTGGTCCGATGATCTTCGGTACCGGCGAGCGCCTGCTGCTGCCGTTTGGCCTGCAGCATATCCTGGTGGCCCTGATTCGCTTCACCGAAGCGGGCGGTACCATGGAGGTATGCGGTCACGATGTGAGCGGCGCGCTGACCATCTTCCAGGCGCAGCTGAGCTGCCCGACCACCCACGGCTTCTCCGAAAGCGCGACCCGCTTCCTGTCGCAGGGTAAAATGCCGGCCTTCCTCGGCGGCCTGCCCGGCGCCGCGCTGGCGATGTACCACTGTGCACGCCCGGAAAATCGTCATAAAATTAAAGGTCTGCTGATCTCCGGCGTGATCGCCTGCGTCGTGGGCGGTACCACTGAGCCAATCGAATTCCTGTTCCTGTTCGTTGCGCCGGTGCTGTATCTGATCCACGCGGTATTAACCGGTCTGGGCTTTACCGTGATGGCGGTGCTGGGCGTCACCATCGGCAACACCGACGGCAACGTGATCGACTTCGTGGTGTTCGGCATCCTGCACGGCCTGTCCACCAAGTGGTACCTGGTGCCGGTCGTGGCGGCTATCTGGTTCGCGGTGTACTACGGCATATTCCGCTTCGCAATCACCCGCTTTAACCTGAAAACGCCGGGTCGTGATGCGGATACCGCCACCAGCGTAGAACAGGCCGTTGCAGGGACCGTAGGTAAATCCGGCTATAACACTCCGGCCATTCTGGCGGCGCTGGGCGGTGCGGATAACATCACCTCTCTGGATAACTGCATTACCCGCCTGCGTCTGTCGGTGGCGGATATGTCAAAAGTCGACACCAACGCCCTGAAAGCCAACCGGGCTATTGGCGTGGTACAGCTTAATCAGCACAATTTGCAGGTAGTTATCGGCCCGCAGGTGCAGTCAGTGAAGGATGAGCTGACCACCCTGATGCGAACAGTAGAAGCCTGATGCCCCAGCCCCCTCACCATGAGGGGGTTTTACGTTAAGGAATAAAGCATGTTTGATTTCTCAACCGTCGTGGACCGTCACGGCACCTGGTGTACGCAGTGGGACTACGTCGCCGACCGCTTTGGTGCAGCCGATTTGCTGCCCTTCACCATCTCCGATATGGATTTCGCTACCGCCCCCTGTATTACCGACGCGCTGCATGAACGCATTAATCACGGGGTGTTCGGCTACAGCCGCTGGAAAAATGACGAGTTCCTGGCCGCCATCGCGCACTGGTTCCAGCAGCGCTTTAACAGCCGGATTGATACTGAAAGCGTTGTGTATGGACCTTCGGTCATCTATATGGTTTCCGAGCTGATACGGCTCTGGTCAACCCCTGGCGACGGCGTGGTGGTTCACACCCCGGCATATGATGCCTTTTACAAGGCCATTGAGGGCAATGCGCGTCATGTGGTGCCCGTTGAGATGCAAAAACAGCCGGCAGGCTGGCAAGGGAATATGGCTGCCCTTGAAGCCGCCCTGGCAAAACCCGAAAACAAAATTTTGTTACTGTGCAGCCCGCAAAACCCAACCGGCAAGGTCTGGACGCGGGATGAACTGACGCACATGGCTGAACTGTGCGCACGTTATGACGTGGCGGTCATCAGCGATGAAATCCATATGGACATGGTGTGGGGAGAGCATCGTCACACGCCGTGGAACGACGTCGCGCGCGGCAAATGGGCGCTTCTGACTTCCGGATCGAAAAGCTTTAATATTCCGGCGCTCACGGGCGCTTATGGCCTGATTGGCGATGAAGAGAGCCGTAATGGCTACCTCAGCGCGCTAAAAGGCCGCGACGGGCTATCTTCCCCCGCAGTGCTGGCGCTGACGGCCCATATTGCGGCCTATCAGCAGGGAGCGCCATGGCTGGATGCCTTACGCCGTTATCTCGAAGAGAATTTGTTGTATATCGCGCGCGAATTAAACAGCGCTTTTTCGAATCTGAACTGGCAGCCGCCGGAAGCGACCTATCTGGCCTGGATTGACCTGCGTCCGCTGAATATTGACGACCATGAGCTGCAAAAAGTACTGATCGAGCAGCAAAAGGTCGCCATCATGCCGGGATATACCTACGGTAAAGAGGGAATGGGTTTTGTGCGGCTTAACGCTGGCTGCCCGCGCAGCAAGCTGGAACAAGGGGTTCAGCGCCTGATTGCCGGGATTAACGCACTCCAGTAATCAATTTGCGCAACGGAATATTCCCTTGCGCAAATAGCTTTTTACCCCGTTTTGTTTTTATAATATGGCGCACTTTAACCAGAAAAGAGTGCGACCATGATTGATACACGCCTGCCTTTAACTGATATTCATCGTCACCTTGACGGTAACATTCGTGCCCAAACCATTCTCGATCTTGGCCGCCAGTTCAATTTAACGCTTCCCGCCCAGACGCTTGAGTCTCTGATCCCGCATGTACAAGTGACCTCTAATGAACCGGACCTCGTCAGCTTCCTGAGCAAACTCGACTGGGGCGTGAAGATGCTGGCCTCGCTGGATGCCTGCCGCCGCGTAGCCTTCGAGAATATTGAAGATGCGGCCCGCAACGGCCTGCATTACGTCGAGCTGCGCTTCTCGCCGGGCTATATGGCGATGACCCACAACCTGCCCGTTGCAGGCGTGGTAGAAGCCGTCATTGAAGGCGTCCGCGAAGGCTGCAAAACCTTCGATGTTCAGGCCCGTCTGATTGGCATTATGAGCCGCACGTTCGGCGAAGCAGCCTGTCTGCAGGAGCTGGAGGCGCTGCTGGCCCATCGCGATGCCATCACCGCCGTCGACCTCGCCGGCGATGAGCTGGGCTTCCCGGGCAGTCTGTTCCTCTCCCATTTCAACCGAGCGCGCGATGCCGGCTGGCACATTACCGTGCATGCGGGTGAAGCGGCAGGCCCGGAAAGTATCTGGCAGGCCATCCGCGAGCTGGGCGCCGAGCGTATCGGCCACGGCGTGAAGGCGGTCGAAGATCGCGCCCTGATGGATTTCCTGGCGGAACAGCGTATCGGGATTGAGTCGTGTCTGACGTCTAACATTCAGACCAGCACCGTCGCCTCACTTGACAAGCACCCGCTGAAAACATTCCTCGAGCACGGCGTGCTGGCCTCGCTGAACACGGACGATCCGGCGGTACAGGGGGTAGATATTATCCACGAGTACACCATCGCCGCACCGCAGGCGGGTTTGAGCCGCGATCAGATCCGCCAGGCGCAAATCAACGGGCTGGAGATCGCCTTCCTGACGCCTGAAGAGAAGCAGGCGCTGAAAGATAAAGTGGCTCGCGGTTGAGCATTTGCCGGGTAGCGGCTACGCCTTACCCGGCCTACAAAATTAGTTAAAACTTATGCCAGACAGAGCGTGGCGCGATGTTTGGCAGATTCGATGCCCAGCTCAATCAGCTCCATGATCTGAATCGCCTGGCTGGCCGGAACCGGATTCTCCCCCGTGCCGTTCAGCGCATCGCGGACGGTCGCATAATACGCCGGATAATTACCCGGGATCGTCAGCAACGTTTCCTCGACCAGCTCTTCACCTTCCACCCGCGTTACAACGCCGTCGCGCATGTCATAGCCCCAGTCTTCCTGCGGCAAACGTTCGCCGTTTTTCAGGCGGTCTTCCTGCGGATCGAGACCAAACTTCACGTAGCTCCCGCGCGTGCCGTGAATAATGTACCGGGCAGACTCTGCGGCTGCGACCATCGTACCGTGCAGCACAACCCGTCGCTGCGGGTAACTTAAAACAGCGTGGAAGTAATCGGTTGTCTGCGCCCCGGGCCTGAGCTGGGCCAGATCGACCGTCATGCTCACCGGCAGACCAAAAAGATTTACGGCCTGATCCAGCAGATGCGGGGCTAAATCGTACCAGATACCGCTGCCCGGACCGGCCTGCTCGCGCCAGCGGTTACGTACCTGCGGGCGGAAACGGTCAAAGTGCGATTCAAAAAAGGTAATCTCCCCTAACGTTCCTTCGCTGAGCAATGCTTTTACGGTCAGAAAGTCGCTGTCCCAGCGGCGGTTATGGAAAACCGACAGCAGCCTGCCCAGACCCTTTGCCAGCGCGTCCAGCTCACGCGCCTGTGACAGCGTGACGGTAAAGGGCTTATCGACAACCACGTGTTTACCTGCCTCCAGCGCGGCCTTTGCCAGCGGGAAGTGAGTATCGTTCGGCGTGGGGATAACGATTAAATCAATATTCGGATCGTTGAACAGATGTTTAGGCTCAGAGACAACCGGCACGGAAGGCCAGTCGGCATGGACTTTAGCGGCATCGCTGCTGGATACCGCCGAAAGCGCCATTCCCGGCGTTCCGGCTATCAGAGGCGCATGAAACGTTTTGCTCGCGTAGCCGTATCCAATTAGCCCGACGCGGATATTATCACTCATAGTGCCATCCTCTTTTATGACGTTCTTATTTCACACTGGCTAGCCTGGCTTTACCACAGATTAATAATGAGTCATATGACGTAAAATAGCAGGTTGTACCGGTTGTTTTTGTTACATAGTATTAACCTGCTGATTTTGTTTAAGGGAACCGTTCCCGAAGCGCTTGCCGTCGGGAAGCGCTCGCTGTAACATTTGCACCCAGTATTTATGGATAAAGTACAATTACGAATCATGACGTCAATTATTAATCGAATCATTGAATTAGCGGGATGGATTGTTCTTGGGGTATCGGTCATTTTGCTCGGCGTTGCCAGCCATATCGATAACTACCAGCCGCCGGAGCCTGTCACCGTCGCCCAACCTAAGTAACCGGTTACTGCAATAAAGAGTGACATAATATGTCAGTTACGTATTGCCAGCCCTGGTGAACACGGTTAACCTTCTCTTCCAGGCATCGTCTGATGCCTGAATTTCAGCAAAGAAAACTCCTAATTTCGTCGCGTTACCTGAGTGGGCTGTTTACGTCTTTATTAATCCGTTTATTATTCGAACGAATTACCTTAACTGGTATTACTCACTTTTATATGGAAACTTATTAATATGACAGTTCAGGACTATTTATTAAAATTTCGCAAGATCAATTCGCTTGAGAGCCTGGAAAAACTGTTTGACCATCTGAACTACACCCTGTCGGATAATCAGGACATCATTAATATGTATCGCGCCGCCGATCATCGCCGTGCGGAGCTGGTCTCCGGCGGTCGTTTGTTCAACGTGGGCGAAGTGCCTAAATCCGTATGGCGTTACGTTTTATAAGAAAGTAGCCATCCGCGCGAAATGTTATATACTCTCCGCCCTGCAAACTGGCTGTACAACATTTCGCGCAGATTATGGGAGAGTTCATGACCGCAACGCCTGGAGAACGCATTGGAGGCTGGTTAATCGCCCCACTGGCATGGCTGCTGGTTGCTTTATTAAGCGCATCACTTGCGCTGCTGCTTTATACTACCGCGCTGATTACCCCTCATGCTATCCAGACCCTGATGTCGCAAAGCGTGCTTAATATTGCGCTGTGGTTTGTGTCGTTCGTTTTCGCGATAGGGATGTGGTACTACACGCTATGGCTGACGATCGCCTTCTTTAAGCGCCGTAAGAGCGTGCCTAAACACTACATTATCTGGCTGCTGATTTCGGTCCTGCTGGCGGTGAAGGCGTTTGCTTTTTCGCCCGTATCAGACGCTCTGGCCGTCCGTCAGCTGCTTTTCCCGTTGCTGGCTACGGCGCTGCTGGTGCCCTACTTCAAGCGTTCGACGCGGGTGAAAAACACCTTCGTGAACCCGTAATAACCTTACAGATAACCTGTTGTCGCCTGCGTGGGTTTGTCCGATAATAGGCGGCTTTTTTATTTCAGGCTAAATAATGACCGATTACTTACTGCTCTTTGTCGGCACTGTGCTGGTTAACAACTTCGTTCTGGTGAAGTTCCTTGGCCTGTGTCCGTTTATGGGCGTTTCCAAAAAGCTGGAAACGGCTATGGGGATGGGGCTGGCGACGACCTTCGTCATGACGCTGGCATCTATCTGCGCGTGGTGGATTGATACCTGGATCCTCATCCCGCTGGGGTTAACCTATCTCCGTACGCTGGCCTTTATTCTGGTTATCGCGGTGGTGGTGCAATTTACCGAAATGGTGGTGCGCAAAACCAGCCCGGCGCTCTATCGCCTGCTGGGTATCTTCCTGCCGCTGATCACCACCAACTGTGCCGTACTGGGCGTGGCGTTGCTGAACATCAACCTTGGCCATAACTTTATGCAATCGGCGCTGTATGGTTTTTCTGCGGCGGTCGGTTTCTCGCTGGTCATGGTGCTGTTCGCCTCTATTCGCGAGCGCCTGGCGGCAGCGGATATTCCTGCGCCCTTCCGCGGTAACGCGATTGCGCTGGTGACCGCAGGTTTAATGTCTCTGGCCTTTATGGGCTTTAGTGGTCTGGTGAAGTTGTAATGAATGCTATCTGGATTGCCATCGCCTCTATCAGCGTCCTGGGATTGGTGTTTGGCCTTATCCTGGGTTACGCCTCCCGCCGTTTCGCGGTAGAGGACGATCCTGTTGTTGAGAAAATTGATGAGCTTTTGCCACAAAGCCAGTGCGGGCAGTGTGGCTACCCCGGCTGTCGCCCCTATGCCGAAGCGGTAGGGATTCAGGGTGAAAAAATTAACCGCTGTGCGCCCGGCGGCGAAGCGGTGATGCTGAAAATAGCGGCCCTCCTTAACGTTGATCCGCAGCCTGTTGACGGCGATGCGGACGTGCAGGAGCCGGTACGCGCCCTGGCCGTGATCGACGAAGCGAACTGCATCGGCTGCACCAAATGTATTCAGGCCTGCCCTGTTGACGCCATTGTTGGCGCAACCCGCGCCATGCACACCGTGGTGGCGGATCTGTGCACCGGCTGTAACCTCTGCGTGGCCCCCTGCCCGACGCAATGTATCGAGTTGCGCCCGGTTGAAACGACTACCGAAAGCTGGAAGTGGGATCTTCAAACCATTCCGGTTCGCAATATTCCTGTGGAACAACATGCTTAAGTTATTTTCTGCTTTCAGAAAAGAGAAGATTTGGGACTTTGACGGCGGTATTCATCCACCGGAGATGAAAACCCAGTCCAACGGCACCCCGCTGCGTCAAATTCCGCTGGCGACGCGCTACGTCATGCCGCTCAAGCAGCACATCGGTGCCGAGGGTGAACTGTGCGTGAAAGAAGGCGATACCGTCCTTCGCGGCCAGCCGCTGACCTTTGGTCGCGGACGTATGCTGCCGGTACACGCCCCAACCTCCGGTAAAGTGGTGGCCATCGCTCCTCATACGGTGGCTCATCCGTCAGCGCTCTCCGAACTGAGCGTGATTATTGAACCCGACGGCGAAGATCGCTGGATCGATCGTGACGGCTGGAGCGACTACCGCTCCCACAGCCGCGAAGCGCTTATCGAGCGAATTCATCAGTTCGGCGTTGCCGGTCTGGGAGGCGCGGGCTTCCCTACTGGCGTCAAACTGCGCGGCGGCGGCGATAACATTCAGACGCTGATTATCAACGCCGCCGAATGCGAACCGTATATCACCGCCGACGACCGTCTGATGCAGGATTGTGCTGCCCAGGTGGTGGAAGGTATCCGCATCCTTGCGCACATTCTGCAGCCGCGGGAAGTGCTGATTGGTATCGAAGACAATAAACCGCAGGCTATCTCTATGCTGCGCGCCGTGCTGGCCGGTAGCCATGATATTGCCCTGCGCGTCATTCCGACCAAATACCCCTCTGGCGGCGCAAAACAGCTGACGCAAATTCTCACCGGCAAGCAGGTTCCGCACGGCGGACGCTCTTCGGATATCGGCGTGCTGATGCAGAACGTTGGTACCGCTTACGCCGTGAAACGTGCGGTGATGGACGGCGAGCCGTTAACCGAGCGCGTCGTGACGCTGACCGGGGAATCGGTCTCTCGCCCGGGCAACGTCTGGGCGCGTCTGGGTACGCCGGTGCGTCACCTGCTGGAGCAGGCTGACTTCTGCCCGGGCAGCGACCAGATGGTGATCATGGGTGGCCCCCTGATGGGCTTTACCCTGCCATGGCTCGATGTCCCGGTGGTTAAAATTACCAACTGTCTGCTCGCACCTTCACCGACCGAGATGGGTGAAGAGCAGGAAGAGAAAGGCTGCATCCGCTGTAGCGCCTGCGCCGATGCCTGCCCCGCGGATCTGCTCCCGCAGCAGCTGTACTGGTACAGCAAAGGCCAGCTGCACGATAAAGCGAAGGCCCATAATCTGGCTGACTGCATCGAATGCGGCGCCTGCGCCTGGGTCTGCCCAAGCAACATTCCGCTGGTGCAATATTTCCGCCAGGAGAAGGCTGAAATTTATGCCATCTCGATGGAAGAAAAACGCGCAGCGGAAGCTAAAGCGCGCTTTGAAGCACGTCAGGCGCGACTCGAACGCGAAAAAATCGCCCGTCAGGAGCGCCATAAGCAGGCTGCCGTTCAACCTGGCGAGAAAGATCAGGATGCCATCAACGCCGCGCTGGCGCGCGTTCGCGAGAAAAAAGCCACCGCGGCGCAGACTGTTATCATTCCGGCGGGCGAGAAACCTGACAACAGCGAAGCGATCGCCGCACGTGAAGCACGTAAGGCCGCAGCGCGCGCCCGTCAGGCTGAAAAAGCGCAAACGGCCGAGGCAAATGCTGAAGTCGATCCACGTAAAGCCGCCGTTGAAGCGGCGATTGCCCGCGCCAAAGCCCGCAAAGCCGGAGAGCAGCAGGTAGTGGTTGAACAGGAAGCGGTGGATCCGCGTAAAGCCGCCGTCGAAGCGGCAATTGCCCGCGCCAAAGCCCGTAAGGCAGCGCAGCAGGAAGAGCAACCGCAGGCCGCCAACGATGACCCACGCAAGGCCGCCGTTGCCGCCGCCATCGCGCGCGTTCAGGCGAAGAAAGCCGCACAGAAAGCAGTTAACGAGGATTAAATGGTTTTCAGAATCGCAAGCTCCCCTTACACCCACAATCAGCGCCAGACGTCGCGCATTATGATGCTGGTCTGCCTGGCGGCGCTGCCGGGCATTGCCGTTCAGTGCTGGTTTTTCGGCTGGGGAACCCTGTTCCAGATAATCCTGGGCTGTGCCAGCGCCTTAGCAGCGGAAGCCCTTGTGCTTAAGCTACGCAAGGTGGCTGTGGCCCGCATTCTTGCCGACAACTCGGCGCTGCTGACCGGCCTGCTGCTGGCCATCAGTATCCCGCCGTTTGCACCGTGGTGGATGGTGGTCCTCGGGACCGTTTTTGCCGTGATTATTGCCAAGCAGCTGTATGGTGGCCTGGGCCATAACCCGTTTAACCCGGCGATGATTGGCTACGTGGTGCTGCTGATCTCCTTCCCTGTGCAGATGACCAGCTGGCTGCCACCGCACGAGATTGCGGCCACGGTTCCGGGCTTTATGGATGCCCTGCACGTTATCTTCACCGGCCATACGGCGCTCGGCGCGGACATGAACGCTTTGCGTATGGGCGTGGACGGCATTAGTCAGGCGACGCCTCTCGATACGTTTAAAACCTCCCTGCATGCCGGGCACAGCGTTGAGCAGATTATGAAATCCGCCATCTACAGCGGCATGCTGGCGGGTGCCGGCTGGCAGTGGGTCAACCTGGCGTATCTGCTGGGAGGCCTGTTCCTGCTGCAGCAAAAAGCGATTCGCTGGCATATCCCGGTCAGCTTCCTCGTGACGCTGGCGGTCTGCGCCACGCTGGGCTGGGTATTCTCTCCTGAATCACTGGCCAGCCCGCAGATGCACTTGCTCTCCGGTGCGACCATGTTAGGGGCCTTCTTTATCCTGACGGACCCCGTTACGGCGTCAACGACTAACCGCGGGCGCCTGATTTTCGGCGCGCTGGCAGGCTTGCTGGTATGGCTCATCCGCAGTTTTGGTGGATACCCGGACGGCGTGGCCTTTGCTGTCCTGCTCGCCAACATTACCGTTCCGCTCATCGACTACTACACGCGTCCGCGCGTGTACGGCCACCGCTAAGGGTTTCGCCATGTTAAAAACGATGCAAAAACACGGCGTCACACTGGCTGTCTTCGCCGCGGTCCTGACAGGCCTGACGGCCCTGGTCAATGCGTTGACCAAAACCACGATAGAAGAGCAGGCTACGAAGCAGCAAAAAGCGCTGTTCGATCAGGTGATCCCGTCCGATTTCTACAATAATGACCTGCAAAAAAGCTGCTTTGTGGTAGACGCGCCGCAGCTTGGGAAAGGTACGCATCGCCTCTTTATCGCCCGCAAAGGGGATAAACCGGTAGGCGCGGTGATGGAAGCGACGGCACCCGACGGTTATTCCGGTGCCATTCAGCTGCTCGTTGGCAGCGATTTCTCGGGCACGATACTGGGCACCCGCGTCACGGAGCATCATGAAACGCCGGGTCTTGGCGATAAAATTGAAACCCGACTGAGCGACTGGATTTTGCACTTCGCCGGTAAAGTTATTCATGGCGAAGGGGATACCGCGTTTGCGGTGAAGAAAGATGGCGGCGAGTTCGACCAGTTCACCGGCGCGACCATCACGCCGCGCGCGGTGGTGAACGCCGTAAAACGAGCCGGGCTGTATGCTGAAACGCTGCCCGCGCAAATCAACAATCTTCCGGCCTGTGAGGAGTAATCATGAGCCAGGTTAAAGAGGTTATCGTCCAGGGATTGTGGAAGAACAACTCCGCGCTGGTACAGCTTCTGGGGATGTGTCCGCTGCTGGCGGTGACATCCACCGCCACCAACGCGCTCGGTCTGGGTCTGGCGACCACGCTGGTGCTGACCCTGACCAACCTCTCCATCTCTGCCCTGCGCCGCTGGACGCCGTCGGAAATCCGTATTCCGATTTACGTCATGATCATTGCGTCGGTGGTCAGTATCGTCCAGATGCTGATTAACGCCTACGCATTTGGTCTTTACCAGTCGCTTGGGATCTTTATTCCCCTGATCGTCACCAACTGTATCGTGGTCGGGCGTGCGGAAGCCTTCGCGGTGAAAAACAGCCCGGCCATGTCGGCGCTGGATGGTTTTTCCATTGGCATGGGCGCCACGTGCGCCATGTTCGTGCTGGGCTCGCTGCGCGAGATCCTCGGGAACGGTACGCTGTTTGACGGCGCAGACGCGCTGCTCGGCGGCTGGGCCAAAGCGCTGCGCATTGAAGTGTTCCACACCGATACGCCATTCCTGCTGGCTATGCTGCCGCCTGGCGCGTTTATTGGCCTTGGCATGATGCTGGCGATAAAATACCTGATTGATGAAAAACGTAAGCGCCGCGCGGCAGAGCGCAGCGTCCAGGAAGGGATACCCGAGAAGGCCTCATGAATAAAGAAAAGCGCATTGCGATCCTGACCCGTCTGCGCGACGAGAACCCGCACCCGACGACGGAGCTGAATTTTAACTCCCCGTTTGAGCTGCTGATCGCCGTGTTGCTCTCTGCGCAGGCAACCGACGTGAGCGTCAATAAAGCTACCGCCCTGCTCTATCCGGTCGCCAATACGCCGAAGGCCATGCTGGAACTGGGCGTTGAGGGCGTGAAGTCCTATATCAAAACCATTGGCCTGTTTAACAGTAAAGCCGAGAACGTCATAAAGACCTGTCGGATCCTGCTGGAACAGCACGGGGGCGAAGTGCCGGAGGACCGCGCTGCGCTGGAAGCCTTACCGGGCGTGGGGCGTAAGACGGCGAACGTGGTGCTCAATACCGCGTTTGGTTGGCCTACTATCGCTGTGGATACGCATATTTTTCGCGTGTCTAACCGGACAAACTTTGCGCCGGGGAAAAATGTCGAGCAGGTCGAAGAGAAGCTGTTAAAAGTGGTTCCCGCCGAATTTAAGGTTGACTGCCATCACTGGCTGATTCTACACGGTCGTTATACCTGCATTGCCCGTAAGCCTCGCTGCGGCTCATGCATTATTGAAGATCTCTGCGAATACAAAGAAAAAGTCGATATCTGATTATCAAATCCCTTACCAAAAGAAGTGTAATCACACGCTCTTCTTTTGGCCGTTATTTGTTCGCCATTCCTTTCCATTAACCTGTCACTTGTTCGGTTGTTTAACGCTCCAACAGGTTAATACTTTTTTCATAGCCAAAAATTTCTATACATCTGTGATCGCGATCACCCTGATAACTTCATGTTGTATTTTTGTTATCAAAATCTGCCTAAACCCTTTGCGGCACAAGATATCTCTCCCTCAAAGCCGCATATCCAACCAGTGATTTTTCAGATTATGGGCTATATGACTGCCTCAAACGACAAATAGCAGAACATATCGCCAAAAGCCGGTCGGGGAGGGTAATTGCCAGTCGAAAAAACTACCTTTACTCATCGAATGAAATTTAACGCTGAATAACATTTGTATGAACCGACGATTATACCACTCAAGATATATGTAACAGAGTATTACAAACGTATTGCCAGATGGGGCAGGATAGTGAACATTACCCGCCGTTTCTCCTCCCAATATAACTATAAGGCGTATGGACTACGGCCATCACGCTATGAACACCCCCGTTAATATGGGATGTAAAAAAAGAGGTATATGTGTCTACTGCAAACAATAAACCAACAGATGAAAGCGTGAGTCTTAACGCTTTTAAACAACCTAAAGCGTTCTATCTCATCTTCTCTATCGAGTTATGGGAGCGTTTTGGTTATTACGGCCTGCAAGGGATCATGGCGGTTTACCTGGTAAAACAGCTGGGTATGTCCGAAGCCGATTCCATCACGCTGTTCTCTTCCTTCAGTGCTCTGGTGTACGGCCTGGTCGCTATCGGCGGCTGGCTGGGTGATAAAGTCCTCGGGACTAAACGTGTCATCATGCTGGGTGCCATTGTCCTGGCGATTGGCTATGGCCTGGTTGCATGGTCAGGACACGATGCGGCTGTTGTATACATGGGTATGGCGACGATTGCCGTCGGTAACGGTCTGTTCAAAGCGAACCCGTCCTCCCTGCTCTCTACTTGCTATAACAAAGACGATCCGCGTCTGGACGGTGCATTTACCATGTACTACATGTCCATTAACATCGGTTCGTTCTTCTCGATGCTGGCGACTCCATGGCTTGCAGCGAAATTCGGCTGGAGTGTGGCGTTCGCGCTGAGCTTCGTCGGTATGCTGATCACCGTGGTGAACTTCCTGTTCTGCCGCAGCTGGGTTAAAGATTACGGTTCAAAACCGGACTTCGAGCCTGTGCACATGGGCAAACTGCTGGCGACCATCGTGGGCGTGGTGATCCTTGCCGCGATCGCTACCTGGCTGCTGCACAATCAGGGTATCGCACGTGCGGTTCTGGCCGTGGTTGCGTTGGGTATCGTGATTATCTTTGCGAAAGAAGCATTCGCCATGCAGGGGGCTGCCCGTCGTAAGATGATTGTGGCGTTCATTCTGATGCTGGAAGCGATTATCTTCTTCGTTCTGTACAGCCAGATGCCAACCTCTCTGAACTTCTTCGCGATTCGTAACGTTGAGCACTCTATTCTGGGCATCGCGTTCGAACCGGAGCAGTATCAGGCTCTGAACCCGTTCTGGATCATGATTGGTAGCCCGATTCTGGCCGCGATCTATAACAAGATGGGTGACCGTCTGCCAATGCCGCATAAATTCGCTATCGGCATGGTGCTGTGCTCCGGCGCGTTCCTGGTGCTGCCGCTGGGCACCAAATTCGCCACCGACGCGGGTATCGTTTCCGTTAACTGGCTGATCCTGAGCTACGCTCTGCAGTCTATCGGCGAACTGATGATCTCCGGTCTGGGTCTGGCGATGGTGGCACAGCTGGTTCCGCAGCGTCTGATGGGCTTCATTATGGGTAGCTGGTTCCTGACCACTGCCGGTGCGGCAATTATTGCGGGTAAGATTGCGAACCTGATGGCTGTGCCGGAAAACGTCACCGATCCACTGGTCTCTCTGAACGTCTACGGTACCGTATTCATGCAGATTGGTATCGCTACGGCAGTTATTGCAGTTCTGATGCTGCTGACCGCTCCGAAACTGAATCGTATGACTCAGGACGACGACAAGACGGCGAAAGCGACCAAAACCGCAACCGCGTAATGTTATTGAGAAACGACGAGCCGCTAATGCATTAGCGGCTTTTTTTTTATCCGTGCGCGCACTAACATAGCTGAAACCTCAGCCAAAAGGAGTTACCGATGAAACTGTTCTATAAACCAGGCGCCTGCTCTCTTGCTTCCCATATTACCCTGCGCGAGAGCGGCAAAGATTTCACGCTGGATGGCGTTGATCTGATGAAAAAACGCCTGGAAAATGGCGATGATTATCTTGCCATTAACCCGAAGGGACAAGTTCCGGCGCTCTTGCTGGATGACGGTACTCTGCTGACCGAAGGTGTCGCGATTATGCAGTTCCTGGCCGATAGCGTGCCCGATCGCCAACTGCTGGCACCGGTCAGCACAATTTCGCGCTATAAGACGCTGGAATGGCTGAACTACATTGCGACCGAACTGCACAAAGGCTTTACGCCGCTGTTCCGCCCGGATACGCCGGAAGAGTTTAAGCCGACCCTGCGTGCCCTGCTGGAGAAAAAGCTGCAGTACGTCAACGCGTCGTTGAAGGACGATCAGTGGATTAGCGGGTCGCGCTTCACGGTTGCCGATGCGTATCTCTTCACCGTGCTGCGCTGGGCGCGCGCGGTTAAGCTGAACCTGGAAGGGTTAGACCATATCGCATCGTATATGAAACGCGTGGCGGAGCGCCCTGCAGTGGCTGCGGCGCTGAAAGCGGAAGGTTTGAATTAACCGAGCGGCCTGTGTTGCCGGGTGGCGCTGACGCTTACCCGGCCTACAAATTCCGTAGGTCCATGCAAGCGCAGCGCCGTCGGGCGGCGTCTAAAGCTGAGTTGCGCTGAAATAGTGCTCCGGCTTCGCGATACGATCCTGTGCCGCAACCACCTGCAGTTCATACTCCTGCATCTCTTTCGTCGCAATCATGATTTCGTACACCGCCGCCGTGGCATGCTCCAGCGCATCGCGCAGCGTCGCCCCCTGCAGCAATTTCACCAGCAGCAGACCGCTGGTGACATCGCCAACCCCCACTGGCTGTCGCAGGCCAAAATCCACCAGCGGACGGCTGATATGCCAGGCGTCGTCTTTCGTCACCAGCAGCATCTCAAAACGGTCCTGACTCAGCCCTGCGCGCGCAAGGTGTTTTACCAGCACAACCTCAGGCCCCTGGGCTATCAGCTCACGAGAGGCGCTTACCGCCTCTTCTACGCTGTTCACCGGACGCTCGCAGAGAATTTCCAGCTCGACCAGATTTGGCGCAATGATATCGCTGGCGGGCAGCGCATGGCGGACGTGAAACTCTGCGACGCCTGGCGCCACGATACAGCCTTTCTCCGGATGTCCCATGACGGGGTCGCAGAAGTATTTTGCCGACGGGTTTGCTGCTTTCACCTGGCGTACGATGCCGAGGATATGCTCCCCCTGCTCCGCTGAGCCGAGGTAACCGCTCAGTATGGCGTCACAGCGTTTGAGCTGGTCGATATCGGCAATCCCCTGCACAACCTCTGTGAGGTGCGAAGGCGGCATCACACAGCCGGTCCATTTACCGTACTGCGTGTGGTTGGAGAACTGGACGGTATTGAGGGGCCAGACGTTGACGCCGAGGCGGCGCATCGGGAATTCCGCTGCGCTATTGCCAGCATGTCCAAAAACAACGTGGGACTGAATGGCGAGGATGTTCTTCATTTTTGCTTACCAAACCCTGAAAAAAACAAAAAGGGGCGTGGTTTCCCACGCCCCTCGAGACCGTTAATTATTTCCAGCAGACAAGGCAGTAATTTTTCTTACCGCGACGCAGCAGCGTGTAGCGGCCATACAGGCGGTCGCCGTCAACGAAGGTGTATTCCGGGTCGGCCTGTTTCTCACCGTTGATGGTGATCGCGTTAGACGCGATGGTCTTACGCGCCTGACCACGGGAAGGCTGCAGCTCAGAGTCCACCAGCGCCTGCATCAGGTCAGCCCCTTTTTCCATCTCAACCATTGGCACGCCGTCCTGCGCCAGCTGCTCGAAGTCCGCTTCGCTCAGATCGCTCAGGGTACCGTTGAACAGGCTCGCCGTAATGCGTTTTGCCGCGGCCAGACCTTCTTCACCGTGGACCAGTTTGGTCACTTCATCTGCCAGCACGTACTGAGCACGTGGCGCTTTACCGCTGTTCTTGTCTTCTTCTTCCAGCGCATTGATTTCTTCAATGTCCATAAAGGTGAAGAACTTCAGGAAGCGGTAAACATCGGCGTCCGCCGTGTTGATCCAGAACTGGTAGAATTTATACGGGCTGGTTTTCTTCGGATCAAGCCATACCGCGCCGCCTTCAGTCTTACCGAATTTGGTGCCGTCTGCTTTGGTGATCAGCGGAACGGTCAGACCAAAGACCTGGTTCTGGTGCAGGCGACGGGTCAGATCGATACCGGAGGTAATGTTACCCCACTGGTCAGAACCGCCAATCTGCAGGGAAACGCCGTGCAGTTTGTTCAGGCAGGCAAAGTCATACCCTTGCAGCAGGTTGTAAGAGAACTCGGTAAAGGAGATACCCTGGTCGTCACGGTTCAGACGCTGCTTCACGGCTTCTTTGTTAATCATCTGGTTAACGGAGAAGTGCTTGCCGATGTCACGCAGGAAGGTCAGCACGTTCATGCTACCAAACCAGTCGTAGTTGTTCGCGGCAATCGCGGCGTTATCACCACAGTCGAAGTCGAGGAACGGTGCAACCTGTTTGCGGATCTTATCCACCCACTCCTGCACGGTATCTTCGGTATTCAGTTTACGCTCAGCGGCTTTGAAGCTTGGGTCGCCAATCAGACCGGTCGCGCCGCCCACCAGGGCAACAGGCTTGTGGCCTGCCATCTGGAAGCGTTTCAGGCATAACAATGGAACAAGATGCCCCAAATGCAAGCTGTCAGCGGTGGGATCGAAGCCGCAATAGAGCGCGATCGGGCCTTGCGCCAGTCGCTCTGCTAACGCTTCCTCGTCCGTCACCTGGGCCACGAGGCCCCGCTCTTGCAATTGTTTAATCAAGTTACTGCTTGCCATCAAATTCTCCATGTATAAACGACTGCACCTTTGCCGGTACACGACTTTTCGCCTGATGCGAAAGGACCATAGAATAAAGCGCAAGCGCGGTGTGCGCTAGCGCTTAAATCAACAAATTTCGGGGATTACGGTGCCAGTCTGTCGATTTTCCAGCCGCCATTCTCGCGCTGGTATAAAAAGCGGTCGTGCAGGCGATGTTCCCCCCCCTGCCAGAACTCCATCTGCTCAATCGGAATACGGAAGCCGCCCCAGAAACTCGGCAGCGGGATTTCACCCTGCTGGAACTTCTGCTTTAGCTCGAGGAATTTACTTTCCAGCACGCCGCGGGCAGAAATGCGGCTGGACTGTTTTGATACCCAGGCGCCAATCTGGCTGTCACGCGGACGGCTGTGGAAATACTTCACCACTTCCAGCGTCGAGAGACGCTCGGCTTTGCCTGTCACCATCACCTGACGTTCCAGCATGTGCCATGGAAACAGGAGACTGATACGCGGATTTTTTTCTAAATGATGCGCTTTGCGGCTGCCCAGGTTGGTATAGAACACCAGTCCTTTCTCGTCATAATGCTTGAGCAATACGATGCGCTGATACGGTTGGCCGTTTTCATCTACCGTCGCGACAACCATTGCCGTTGGGTCGGCAAGTTTCGCTTCGCAGGCCTGTTTCAGCCAGCGTTCAAAAAGCACGAGGGGTTCAGCGGGAAGGTCCTGGCGGCGCAGGCCGCCTTTGGTGTATTCACGGCGCAGATGCGCGATTTGCTGCAGTTCGTCGTTATCTGACATGGCGTTAGCTGACATTGAGATTGGGTGGCGCTATTGTGCGCCGCCCCTGTGAAAATCTCAACGCTTCGGATTTTCGAGCTGGCAATTGTTCAGCACAATGCGGTCGCGTTTGTAGACCGTGGCACTGTCGCCTTTTGACCAGAACACATAGATACCGTCGGTATAACGTGCACCTGAGGCCGACATGCCCTGCTTCAGCGTCAACAGTTTATTGTCGTAAACAAAGCTGGCTTCCTGGCGCGGATTATTCAGCTTCACGGTCAGCGGTTTTTCGTCGCAGCGATACTCCAGCGTATCGGTCTGCATGCGCTCAAGGAGCTGGTTATAGACGCTGCATCCTGACAGCAACAAAGGGGCGACAATAAGAAGAAGTTTTTTCATGGGCGTATTCCGAAGACTTTCCTGGTCCTGGAGGGCATGCCTGCCCTCCTGTTTCATTCCATTCTAACGATGCCGCGCCGCGCTGAATTTCAGTTAACTCTGATTATGACGCGGATTGGCCGGGAAAATCGCCCCGAGAACGCTCGCCTCGCGCGCACCGGTTACCGACGGCAAATTCCCCGGGAGTCCTGCAATGGTTCGCCAGGCAAGCCAGGCAAATGCCAGCGCTTCCATGTCATCGCCACTGATGCCGGCCTCATCGGTCGTCGTCACTTCGGTACCCGGCAGTAGCCCTGCAAGACGCGCCATCACCAGCGGGTTGCGGCTTCCACCACCGCATACCAGCAGGCGTTCACACCCGCCGCTGAGAAGCACCTGCTCGGAGATCGACACGGCCGTAAGCTCGGCAAGTGTCGTCTGGACATCCTGCGGCGCGAGCGCCGGGAATGGCGCCAGTTGGCGCTCAAGCCAGCCTAAGTTGAAGTATTCACGTCCCGTGCTTTTAGGTGCCGGCAAGGCAAAATAAGGATCGCTCAGCATGGACTGCAACAGCGGGATAATCACTTTACCCTCGCTCGCCCACTCCGCGTTTTTATCATACGGTTGGCCACACTGACGCCAGATCCAGGCATCCATCAGCATATTGCCGGGGCCGGTATCATAACCGCGGACCGGCTGGCCCGGGATAAGCATCGACAGATTGGCAATCCCACCAATGTTGAGCACCATCCGCCGCTCTGCTGGGTGTGCCAGCAACGCCTGATGGAATGCCGGTACCAGCGGCGCCCCCTGACCGCCAAGCGCAATATCGCGACGACGAAAATCGCCGACCACCGTGACGCCCGTTTTCGCCACAATCTGGTTATTATCGCCAATTTGCAGCGTGTGCGGGGCATCGCCGACGGGCTCGTGCCAGACCGTTTGTCCGTGACACCCGATGGCTACCACATCCTGCGGACGAAGATGTTCTTTTTGCATTAAAGCCTGCACCGCATCCGCAAACAGCGCCCCCAGGCGGACATCAAGTTGTCCAAGCTGGGAGAGGGTCAGCTGCTGCCCCTGACAGATACTCAGAATATCCTCTTTCAGTGAAATGGGAATTGGCCAGGTCAGGCTCGCCTGCTGCGCCACCATATTTTCGTCAATGGCGGCCAGAACGACATCTACCCCATCCAGACTGGTGCCTGACATCACACCAATGTAGCGACCCGATTTCATGCGCTTTCCTTACGTTGCGAGGGCTAAGGATATCCACTCAACCATAAACGACGCCGCTTTGCCATCCGGCGATAATATTTTTTAACAATCTCAGACGGGTAACGCGGGCAGATCCTGTTTATGTCTCGTTAAGTCAAATTCAAGTACAATTTTCCTATTGTTAGTGCAAAGATATGAACTATGGCCCCTTATGCCATATAATTTAGCCATAACGGATGCCCCCGATGGGGCGTTTTTGGTGAACAGGAGATTCAAATGATTTTACGTGTACTGGGCGTTTCGCTGATTGGTTTAACTCTGGCTGGCTGTGTGAACGACAGTTCACTCTCTGGCGACGTTTACAGCGCTTCTGAAGCGAAACAGGTTCAGAACGTGACTTACGGTACCGTTGTTAACGCACGCCCTGTACAGATTCAGGGTGGCGATGAAAACAACGTGATGGGCGCAATCGGCGGTGCCGTTCTGGGTGGTTTCCTCGGTAACACCGTTGGCGGCGGTACTGGCCGCTCTCTGGCAACGGCCGCAGGTGCCGTTGCGGGTGGTGTAGCAGGCCAGGGCGTTCAGGGTGCGATGAACAAAACTCAGGGCGTAGAGCTGGAAATTCGTAAAGACGACGGCAGCACTATCATGGTTGTACAGAAACAAGGCAATACCCGCTTCTCTGCAGGCCAGCGCGTTGTTCTGGCAAGCAACGGTAGCCAGGTGACCGTTTCCCCACGTTAATTAAAGGTAGATGTGGCCGTTGGGCCACATCTATTTACAATATATATCACCCTCGCAAATATATTTACAAAATACATTCGCCACATCCATTATTAATCACGCCGTATATTGTTTCTGCGCAAAGTATTTATTGTGCTAATTGATTAGACTCTTCGCAATTACCTTCTCTTCATACATTATAATTTTGTCAAAAACCTATATGCTTGCGAATCGTCGTTCTCTAAAGAGTCGTTATATCGCGTTCTGCCTCGGTTGCATTGTTGTCATCGGGATATTACAAACGCTATTTTTAAAACTCGTTGAATGGGTTCCTTCCTTTTCACCGCTTTTATTCCCTACGCTCACCATTTTCTTGCTGGTGTTTCACCTGTTTATTGCCTGTTTTATGGCGATGAAATACTGGTGTGACAGAAGGCGCTTGTATCTGATTGCGATCGCTTTCGCCTTTGCCGGTTCGGCATTGCTGATGGTCGGAACGCTGTCCAGCTTCCCTGCCTGGCTGGATCTCTATCAGTTCAACGTCGTGAACTACAACGATGCAATGATCTACTATATGTTCCGCCACCTCTTAATGGCGGTGCTGATACTGATTGCGGCAGTACTCTATACCACGCGCGATTATCCCGTTTCCCGGCTGGCGCATATCTCAATAGTGAGCGGCACGTTTCTCTTTACCGCCTGCGCAGTGGGGCTGGCCTGGCTCTATTCCAGCCATTCACCATTGTTATCCATTGACCTGGTTGATAATGAAACCCGTCAGTTTATGGTTCTCTGGAGCCAGTTCATTAATATTTCTTTAATTGTCCTCTGGATAGTGACATTAGCAACGCTGATGTTTGTTACGCGCGTGCGCAATTTATTCTGGGTGGGCGGTAATTTTCTCTGCGTCTGCTATATCGTCACGCTATCAATGCTGTTAGCGGGTGGACATGCCGAAGATATATCCTGGTATCGCGCCCGGTTATTTGAAACGGTCGCCACACTGCTGATTATTTTTGTTCTGCTCTACGATGTCTTCAGGCTGTATCGCGACTCGCACGTAAAATATCAGCAGTCCTATCAGAACTCGATTCGCGACCCGCTCACGCGCCTTTATAACCGCAGTTATTTCTATGAATCGTTAAATCAGGCGCTGGATATCGCTAAAGCTAACCGCCCTGTTTCCGTCATCGTCAGCGACCTCGATCGCTTCAAGCGTATCAACGACACCTATGGGCATCTGCAGGGCGACAAAGTCCTGCAGTTTGTCGCCAACCTGCTGATGGATTCCGTGCGCCCGCAGGACATCGCAGCCCGCATCGGGGGGGAAGAGTTTGTTCTGATGCTGACCAACACCTCACCAGAGGCGGCATTTCAGGTGGCTGAACGCATACGGTTGAATCTGAGCAGCTTTGATAGCACCAGCAGCGGGGGGCAGTTACCGGAGCCGATCACCATCAGCATGGGGGTGTTTACGGCTACGTCACCGGCGATAACCGCGGAAACGTGCGTGGAGAATGCCGATAAGGCGATGTATGAAGCGAAAGAGACAGGTCGTAACCGTGTGGTCGTGTTTAAGTAAAAAAGGCCTTGCTGCTGCAAGGCCTTATTGTTTGTCAGTCTCGCGACTGCAGCTCATGGATGTTTTGCTCGAGGCGTCCAATGAGGCTGATGAGCATTTCCAGCTCCGCCGGTGAAACACCTGACAGGATTTCACCGCGCGTTTTGGTAATCACAGCTTCCATTTCAGTGATGATAGGGGCTGCTTTCTCGGTAAGCTTAATCCGCTTAGCACGACGATCGCTGGCGCAGGTTTGCCGGGAAATCAACCCCTTCTCTTCCAACTGGTCAAGCGTACGTACCAGCGACGGCTGCTCAATCCCTATCGCTTTTGCCAGCTGAATTTGCGACTGATCGGGCGGCAGCTGATGAATGTTGTGCAGCGTGACCCAATGCGTCTGTGTGAGTTCCAGAGGTTTCAGGCGATGGTCAATCAGAGCACGCCAGACGCGTACCAACCTTGCCAGATCAGAACCTAATGGCGATTCCAATTTCATCTCCTTATAATTAGCTTGCTAAGTTATTATACTGATTTTAGAATAGTGTGCAGCATTTGTATTGCCAAAACAAATGCAATACTGCATTCATCGAACTTAAAAGTATGACTTACACTGAATTGTGATGCTTCACCCTACTAAGACAAGCCAACGCGGCATTCTGTTCACTGCAAAGGATTTCTGCCTGTGACGTTTTTTCATCACTCAGAGGGGTTACCCCTTCAGGACCTGATCTTCGGTGCGTCAGTCTACTTTCCTCCCCTGTTTAAAGCCGTTCTGGTGGGCTTTATTCTCTGGCTCATCGCACATCGTCTGCTTCGCGACTGGATGTACTCCGGCGAAATCTGGCATCCCATGTTGATGGATCTTTCCCTGTTTGCCCTCTCCGTCTGTGTGGGCCTTGCCGTTTTGACTGTGTGGTGAATATGTCTCTGAAAACGCTAAAGTACTTTTCCACCTTGTTTGTTCTTGCCCTCGCGCTGGTTGCGGGCTGGTGGATGTGGAATTTTTATATGCAGTCGCCCTGGACACGTGACGGTAAAATTCGCGCTGAACAGGTCAGTATTACCCCTCAGGTGTCGGGAAGTATCACGACGCTGCTCGTTAAGGATAACCAGTACGTTAAAAAGGGTGAGATTTTATTCCGTATCGACGATACCCCGTACCACATCGCGATCCTGAATGCCGAGGCGCAGCTGGCGAAAGCCCAGTCTGACCTGGCGAAAGCCAACAACGAAGCCAACCGCCGCCGGCATTTATCGCAAAACTACATTTCAGCGGAAGATTTAGACACCGCGAATATCAACGTGAAGGCCATGCAGGCGAGCGTCAACGTTGCCGAAGCCTCGCTAAAACAGGCTCAGTGGGAACTGACGCAAACGGTCATCACCGCCCCGGTCGATGGATGGGTAACCAACCTTTCCGCCCGCGTGGGAAACTATGCCACCACTGGCCAACCTGTTTTTGCTCTCGTCGACAGCCACTCCTTCTATGTCGTGGGCTATTTTGAAGAGACCAAACTTCGTCATATCCGCGAAGGGTCACCCGCCGCGATAACGCTTTACAGCGGCTCGCAAAAGTTACAGGGTCACGTATCCAGTATCGGCCGGGCTATTTACGACCAAAGCGTTGAAACGGATTCGGGGCTGGTGCCGGACATTAAGCCGAACGTTCCCTGGGTGCGTCTGGCCCAGCGCGTTCCGGTTCGCGTGGAGTTTGACCGTTTACCGCAGGACATCACTCTGGTATCCGGCACCACCTGCACCGTCGCCATCGGAACCCGTTAATGAAGTTGCCGGTTTTCTCCTGGCAAAACACGCCGTGGCTGAAAGCGACGCGTCCCCAGTGGCGCTACGCGCTGCGCAATGGCATTGCCATGTGTCTTGCGCTGACCGTCGCCTATTACCTGAACCTGGATGAACCCTACTGGGCGATGACGTCTGCAGCGGTGGTGAGTTTTCCCACGGTCGGCGGAGTGATCAGTAAAAGCCTTGGCCGTATCGCAGGCAGCCTGCTGGGCGCTACCGCCGCGTTGATTATCGCCGGCCATACGCTAAACGATCCGTGGCTGTTCCTGCTGAGCATGGCGACATGGCTGGGATGCTGTACCTGGGCCTGCGCCCATTTTACCAATAACGTCGCCTACGCTTTCCAGCTGGCCGGCTATACCGCCGCCATTATTGCCTTTCCGGTGGTTAACGTGCTCGACACCACCGAGCTGTGGGATATCGCTCAGGCGCGCGTCTGCGAAGTGATTGTCGGGATCCTCAGCGGCGGTTTTATGATGATGATCCTGCCCAGCACTTCCGACGGCACTACGCTCATCACCGCGCTGAAAACAATGCATGCCCGATTGCTGGAGCATGCGAGCCTGCTGTGGCAACCCGATACCAGCGATGACATCCGTCTCGCGCATGAAAAGGTTATCGGGCAGATCCTGACGATGAATCTGCTGCGTATTCAGGCCTTCTGGAGCCACTACCGCTTTCGCCGTCAGAACACCCTGCTTAATTATTTACTGCACCAGCAGCTGCGCATGACCAGCGCTATCTCCAGCCTGCGCCGGATGCTGCTCAACTGGCCAACGCCACCTGAAAGCACCCGAGCCGTGATTGAAACGCTACTCGCGGCCCTTGCGCGCCCGGATGCGGATATCTACACGGTCGCGCGCATTATTGCCCCGCTCGCTCCGGTTGATGACTACGACTACCGCCATCGCGCCTTCTGGCAGCGTCTGAACTACTTTTGCCGGCTGTACCTGCGCAGCAGTCGCTGGATTAATGCGGTTGAGAATGCAACCCCTCTGACAGAATTCAACGTCCCCGGCAGCCCCGCTCTTGCACGGCATACCGACTATCTGGAAGCACTGTGGAGCGGTTTTCGCACCTTCTGTGCGCTGATGCTGGTGGGCGCGTGGAGCATCACCACGCAGTGGGAATCCGGTACGGCAGCCCTGACGCTTGCCGCCATCAGCTGCGTGCTTTACTCCGTCGCGGCCTCGCCGTTCAACTCCCTGACGCTTCTGCTGCGCACGCTGGTGCTGCTGTCGCTGTTCAGCTTTGTGGTGAAGTTTGGCCTGATGGTGCAGATAAGCGATCTGTGGCAGTTCCTGCTGTTCCTGTTTCCCCTGTTAACCACTATGCAGCTTCTGAAGCTGCAAATGCCGAAGTTGGCCGGTCTCTGGGGACAGCTGATTGTCTTTATGGGCTCGTTTATCTCCGTGACGAATCCGCCAGTTTATGATTACGCCGATTTTCTCAATGACAACCTGGCGAAGATCCTGGGCGTGGGGCTGGCGTGGCTCGCTTTCGCGGTGTTACGTCCCGGTTCCGATGCGCGCAAGAGCCGCAGGCATATCCGGGAGTTACGGCGGGGATTTGTCGACCAGCTCAGCCGTAAACCGCATCTGCGTGAAAGCGAATATGAATCGCTGGTTTATCACCACGTCAGCCAGCTGAATAACAGCCAGGACGCGCTTTCACGGCGCTGGCTGTTGCGCTGGGGCGTCGTGCTGTTGAACTGTTCGCACGTGGTCTGGCAGCTTCGCGCGTGGGAAACGCGTTCCGACCCGCTGTCGCAGGTGCGTGATGTGTGTATCTCCCTGCTGCGCGATGTGATGAGTGAACGCGGCGTCCAGCAGCGACCGCTGGAAGCCACGCTGAATGAACTGCAGCGGAGCTGCGATACCCTCGCACGGCATCATCTGCCCGCAGCCCGCGATTTGGCGTCGATAATCTGGCGCCTGCACTGCTCGCTGTCGCAGCTGGAACAGGCGCCGCCACCGGGAACAATTGGGGATCAGATCACGCCGCAGGCATAACGTGCCCCGCCGCCGCCGAGTGGTTTAGGCTGATCGGACATATTGTCGCCGCCGACGTGGATCATCAGTGCCTTACCTTTCACCTCATCCAGCTTTTTTAGGCGCGGAGCAACAACGGGCTCTGTGGCTTTACCGTCGTTATTCACCACCAGCACGGGCAAATCACCCAGATGCCCCATACCTTCCGGCCCCTCATGCTTTCCGGAGTGTTGTGGATCAAGGTGCCCCCCTGCTGCTTCCGCCGCAGACGGTTTACCCTCTTTTAATGCGGGCTGACAGCTGCCTTTGGCATGAACATGGAAACCATGTTCGCCGGGAGGGAGTGCTTTGAGGTTCGGGGCGAACTCCAGTCCTTTATCGGTTTCAGTGATTTTCACCGTTCCGATGGACTGGCCCACACCCTGAGAGGTGACGAGATTCATTTCCACTTCGTCGCTGGCTGCCTGCGCCCCTGCGCAAACAACCAGCGTGACCAGTGCCAGAGCAAAACGCTTCATATGACCTCCGCTGGTTATTTTTTGCCCCTTAAGTGTATACCAGGGGCAAAGATTTCACCGGAAAGTCACCTTCTGGCGGTTTATGGCACGTCGTAACCCAGGGCGGCCTTGCGGATGCGGAACCACTGCTGGCGGGTCATCTGCAGCTCTTCTGCGGCCAGCGCAGAACGCACGCGTTCTATTTTGCCGGAACCGATAATTGGCAGCGGCTTTGACGGCAGACGCAGGATCCACGCGTAAACCACCTGTTCGATGCTCTCAGCGTTCAGTTCGCGGGCAATAGTTTCAAGCTCGTTGCGCAGCGGCTGGAATTCATCATCATTGAACAGGCGTCCGCCCCCCAGACACGACCAGGCCATCGGGCGAATGCGCAGCTGCTGCAGCTGATCGAGCGTACCATCCAGCAGCAGCGGCTGGTGTACCGGGGAGATCTCAACCTGGTTAGTGGCCAGGGTGAACGGCAGACGAGACTGAAGCAGTGCAAACTGCGCCGGGGTAAAGTTTGAAACGCCGAAGTGACGCACTTTCCCACTCTGATGCAGATTCAGGAAGGCTTCCGCCACCTCATCGGCATCCATGAGCGGGTCCGGACGGTGAATTAACAGCAGGTCGATACGATCGGTCGCCAGATTGACCAGCGACTGCTCGGCACTCTTGATGATATGCGCGCTGTCGGTGATGTAATGACCGAGGGCGTGTTCTGGTTTTGCCGTGGTGGCAATCCCACACTTCGTGACGATCTCCATGCGATCGCGGAGTGCCGGAACCAGCTTGAGGGCTTCGCCAAACGCGGCTTCACACAGGTAGCCACCGTAAATATCCGCATGATCGACAGTAGTGATACCTAAATCGATATGCTCTTCAATAAAGCTCGCCAGCTGGAGGGGGGACATATTCCAGTCCATCAGGCGCCAGTAGCCCATCACAAAACGGGAGAATTCTGGCCCCTGGGGGGCAAGGGTAATTCGCTGAACCATAACATTTTCCTCAAGGACGTAATGTCATGAGTATACGCAATTACCGTGTTAAAAAAGTGAAGGCTGCTGGGGTTCTTCGGTCTCACCGGCTTTGTTTGCGCGTATTTTGCGCTGAAGTCGCTGTCGACAAAGGCGAAGCACCTCTTGTTTTTGCGTGTCGCTAAAGTTTTGCCAGTTAAAACGCTCATCACGGGTACGCATGCACCCGCGGCAATAGCCGCGTTCATCCACCTGACAAATACCCCGGCACGGGCTCTGGATGGGGAAAAACTCCAGCTGCTCTGCCACACTCACCTCCAGATAACCGCTCTCACCTACAGTGAAGACGTTAAACGCGCCACGTGCAAGGGCTTTACCACAGATTTATGGCATTAAGGTTTCACTAATCTTCCCTCTCTATACTCGGCCCATCATTACAATGACAGGTTTCTCGTTCGATGTGGTTAATCAAAAAGTTACAATGTAACGACATTAAATTTACTCTGGGCTGTGCACTCTTCTTTACGTTGATTAATGGGCTGTTTATCCAGCGCAGCTGGGCGATTATCGCCCCTGAACATCTGCACGACGTCCTCTTTGCCGCGTCCGTACCGCTGGTACTTTTTTGCGGCTGGGTGATTGTCTTTAGCCTACTCAATATCCCGTATATCCGTAAACCGCTGCTGATTGTTTTAACCATCGGTTGCGCCGCGGCGACCTATTTTATGTACACCTACGGCGCGGTGATCGATCAGAACATGATTGTGAACGTGTTCGAAACCAACTCTCAGGAAGCGACCGCCCTGGTCACTCCGCAAATGATTCTGTGGATTGCCCTTGCCGGTCTCGTTCCCTCCGTGGTGCTGGCGTTGACTCGCATCCGTACCGGAAAATGGTGGTATGCCCTGCTGACGCGCGTTGCCGCAATGCTCGGTGCCCTGCTGGTGATTATCCTGATTGCGGCGCTGTTTTATAAAGATTACGCGTCGCTGTTTCGCAATAACAAAAGCATCGTCAAAATGGTGACCCCGGCGAACTATGTCAGCGCCGTGGTGAAGTACAGCAAAATGCGCTGGTTTGCAGGCGATCAAACGCTGGTGCGGATTGGTGAAGATGCCCATAAAGGACCATTAATTTCCGGTCAACAAAAGAAAACCGTTCTGGTGCTTGTCATCGGCGAAGCGTCTCGCGCGGCGAACTACTCTCTGAATGGTTACGGGCGTGAAACCAACCCGGAGCTGAAAAAGCAGGATGTGATTAACTTCCCGCAGGCCTCCTCGTGCGGGACTGAAACCGCCGTTTCTGTTCCCTGCATGTTCTCCGGCATGACCCGGAACAAATACGATGCCGATCTCGCTCACCATCAGGAAGGACTGCTCGACGTGCTCAACCATGCGGGCGTCAACCTGCTTTGGCGCGACAACGACGGCGGCTGTAAAGGTGCCTGCGATCGCGTACCCCATACCGACATGACGCAGTGGAAGCTGGACCAGTTCTGCAAAGATAAATCCTGCATTGACGATGTGAATTTCTACCGACTGGACAACGTGCTGGATGGTCTGAAGCAGGACACGGTGCTGGTTATCCACCTGATGGGGAGCCACGGCCCGGCGTACTATCGCCGTTACCCGGATAATTTCCGTAAGTTCACGCCAACCTGCGATACCAACGAAATTCAGGATTGCGATCATCAGGCGCTGATTAACACCTATGACAACACCATCCTGTATACCGACAGCATGGTCAGTAAAACCATCGATACGCTGAAAGCGCGCCAGGCAAGCATGAACACCGCGCTGATTTATCTCTCGGATCACGGTGAGTCACTGGGCGAAAGCGGTATTTACCTGCACGGTACGCCGTACATGCTGGCGCCGGAGCAGCAAACCCACATTCCGTTTATGTTCTGGCTGTCCCCGGACTATGCGAAAAACTTTGGCATCAGCGAACAGTGTTTACGTGAACACGCTGCAAAAAATGCGGTTTCCCAGGACAATTTGTTCTCGACCGTACTGGGTATGATGGACGTGAAATCAAAGGTTTATCAACAGCAGCTGGATATTCTGAGCGCATGCCGTCAGTAAACTCGCTTGCATTAGACCGAACGGTCTATTAGAGTGCGGCCATGAGCAGAAATACTGAACACGATACCCGCGAACATTTACTGGCTACCGGCGAGCGGCTTTGCATGCATCGCGGGTTTACCGGTATGGGGTTGAGCGAACTGTTAAAAACCGCCGAAGTACCGAAGGGGTCGTTTTATCACTACTTCCGGTCCAAAGAGGCTTTTGGCGTGGCAATGCTGGAACGTCATTACGCTGGCTATCACCAGCGTCTGGCGACCCACTTTGCCTCGGGTGAAGGTAACTATCGCGATCGTGTTCTGAATTACTATCAGGAAACGCTGAACCAGTTCTGCCAGCAGGGCATTATCAGCGGATGCCTGACGGTCAAACTGTCTGCCGAAGTGTGCGATCTTTCAGAAGATATGCGTACAGCGATGGATAAAGGTGCCAGCGGTGTTATCGCCCTGCTGGCCCAGGCGCTGGAGAAAGGCCGCGATGAAAAAACGCTGGCCTTTTCCGGCGAGCCGTTAACCCAGGCGCAGGTGTTATATGCGCTCTGGTTAGGCGCTAACCTGCAGGCAAAAATTTCGCGCAGTGCCGTGCCGCTGGAAAGCGCACTGACACATGTGAAAAACATCATTACTGCGCCTGGCGTATAGCAGGCGTTTTTTTTAACTCATTACTAGTCGACTGGTCTACTCAGGAGTCTTTATGTCAGCTGAAAAACTCTTTACCCCCTTGAAAGTGGGTGCCGTCACGGCGCCAAACCGCGTGTTCATGGCTCCGCTTACCCGTCTGCGCAGCATTGAGCCGGGTGATATCCCAACCCCACTGATGGGTGAATACTATCGTCAGCGCGCCAGCTCTGGCCTGATCATCACCGAAGCCACGCAGATTTCTGCACAGGCTAAGGGTTACGCAGGTGCACCGGGTCTTCATAGCCCGGAACAGATTGCTGCATGGCAGAAAATCACCGCGGGCGTCCACGCTGAAGAGGGTCGTATTGCGGTCCAGCTGTGGCATACCGGTCGTATCTCTCACAACAGCATTCAGCCAGGCGGTCAGGCTCCGGTTTCCGCTTCAGCCCTGAGTGCAAATACCCGTACTTCTCTGCGTGATGAAAACGGTAATGCGATCCGCGTGGATACCTCTATGCCACGTGCACTGGAGTTGGATGAAATACCGGGTATCGTTAACGATTTCCGCCAGGCCGTGGCTAACGCACGCGAAGCCGGTTTTGACCTGGTTGAGCTGCACTCCGCTCATGGCTATCTGCTGCACCAGTTCCTGTCGCCGTCGTCTAACCACCGCACAGACCAGTACGGCGGCAGCGTCGAAAACCGTGCCCGCCTGGTGCTGGAAGTGGTTGACGCCGTTTGCCAGGAGTGGAGCCCGGACCGTATCGGCATTCGCGTTTCCCCAATCGGTTCTTTCCAGAATGTTGACAATGGTCCAAATGAAGAAGCCGACGCGCTCTATCTGATTGAAGAGCTGGCGAAACGCGGTATCGCGTATCTGCACATGTCCGAGCCGGACTGGGCCGGCGGTAAGCCTTACACTGAAGCTTTCCGTCAGAAAGTGCGCGAACGTTTCCACGGCGTGATCATCGGTGCGGGGGCCTATACCCCAGAGAAAGCCGACGATCTGATTAATAAAGGGCTGATCGATGCCGTCGCGTTTGGTCGCGACTACATTGCCAACCCGGATTTGGTTGCCCGTCTGCAGCAGAAAGCGGCGCTAAACCCGCAGCGTCCGGAAAGCTTCTACGGCGGCGGCGCAGAAGGCTACACCGACTACCCTTCTCTGTAATCTCGCCATTGTTCATTGATAGCGGCGACACTTCGCCGCTATACTAAAACATCGTTTCTGTTCAAAAAAAAAACAGTCTGTTCCACAGGTTAATGAGGAAATTATGCGCCTACTTCACACCATGCTGCGCGTTGGCGATCTGCAACGTTCGATTGATTTCTACACTAACGTACTGGGTATGAAACTGCTGCGCACCAGCGAAAACCCGGAATACAAATACTCGCTGGCGTTCGTGGGTTACGGCCCGGAAACGGACGAAGCGGTTATCGAGCTGACCTACAACTGGGGCGTTGACAGCTATGAGCTGGGCACGGCATACGGTCACATCGCGCTGGAAGTGGACAACGCGGCTGAAGCGTGTGAACGCATTCGCAGCAACGGCGGTAACGTCACACGCGAAGCAGGCCCGGTAAAAGGTGGCACCACCGTGATTGCGTTCGTGGAAGATCCGGACGGTTACAAAATCGAGCTGATTGAAGCCAAAGATGCCGGTCGCGGTCTGGGCAACTGATCCCTCAGGGCGCAACGTGCGCCCGTAGTTTTACTGCATCACCCTGCAAAATTTGCCATAATGCGCTCTGCTTTTTCCCCATGTAAGAGACCCTGATGTCCGATAACGCTCAATTTAGCGGTCTGTGCGACCGTTTTCGTGGTTTTTATCCCGTTGTCATTGATGTAGAAACAGCCGGATTTAACGCTAAAACCGATGCGCTGCTCGAAATTGCCGCCATCACGCTGAAGATGGATGAACAGGGCTGGCTTACACCGGACACCACGCTGCATTTCCACGTTGAACCTTTCGAAGGGGCAAACTTACAGCCGGAAGCACTGGCGTTTAACGGTATCGATCCGCATAACCCGCTGCGTGGTGCGGTCAGTGAATATGATGCGCTGCACGCCATTTTTAAAATGGTGCGTAAAGGTATGAAAGACAGCAACTGCAGCCGCGCCATCATGGTGGCCCACAACGCCACCTTCGATCACAGCTTCACCATGGCCGCCGCGGAGCGCGCTTCGCTCAAGCGAAACCCGTTCCACCCTTTTGTGACCTTCGATACCGCCGCACTGAGCGGCCTGGCGTTGGGACAAACGGTGCTATCAAAAGCCTGTATCACGGCAGGGATTGAGTTTGACGGCACGCAGGCGCACTCCGCTCTGTACGACACGGAGCGCACCGCAGAGCTGTTCTGTGAGATCGTCAACCGCTGGAAGCGTCTGGGCGGCTGGCCGCTGCCGATGGGCGACAGCGAAGAATAAAAAAAAGCGACCTTATCAGGTCGCTTTTTTATTTCCGCCGAAAATTACTCTGCGTCCGGCTCTTCAGTTTTGTACTTAGCCGCCGTTTCTTTGATCAGCTGCTGCAGTTCGCCGCGCTGATACATTTCAATCAGGATATCGCAACCGCCAACCAGTTCGCCGTCTACCCACAGCTGTGGGAAAGTCGGCCAGTTAGCGTATTTAGGCAGCTCAGCGCGGATATCCGGGTTCTGCAGGATATCAACGTAAGCAAAACGCTCACCACAGGCGGACAGCGCCTGAACTGCTTGTGCGGAGAAGCCGCAGCTTGGCAGCTTCGGAGAACCTTTCATATACAGCAGAATCGGGTTTTCAGCGATCTGTCGCTGGATTTTTTCAATAGTGGTGCTCATGTCTTGCTTCCTTTAACTTCTGTTACGGCATTCGTCTGATATTGTAGCGGTTCAGACTGGCATCGGAAAATAACATTTTTGTCACGTTTATACATTCTACCCCGAGTCACGAAAAGTTGCATTGCAAATGGTGTTTACCCCTGCGGCAGTCAGGGTTTTGCTTAGGGAGTGGGCAAATGTGCGACAGAACGATGGATTTTTTTGCACTTGCTTACGAAACACGATTGTAGATTGAAAAATGCTATTAACTTTCTGGGTTTTTATGGATTAGAATCGACGGGCTTTGTAAATCACACGCGGGTATTATTGATGACCTGCATTTATCAGGGGACTGCCCAGTGGCGCGGATAAATAAAATCTCGATCACGCTCTGTGCTTTACTGTTTACATCACTCACTTTCACGCCAGTGGCAAACGCCTCTCAGCAGGCGCGGCATTCTGCTGTACAAAAAAACCATCTGGTGAAAGCCACAGAACGTAAGAAAAAAACCACCGCTAAGAACGACAAGAAAAAAACACCCACACAGACTAAACAGACAGCTTCCAGCAAGACGAAAACCAAATCTTCCCGCACTGCCCACACCGCTAAAAATAAAACTTCGTTAACCGCCGCTAACCTCGTTACTGAAAAATGCATCACGCGTAAAGGCCACAAAGCGAAGTGCACAAAAGTCACGAAAATTGCGGAAGTGCATAAAGTGCGCGTACAGAAAGCGCAAAAAACCGCGATGAACAAACTGATGGGGCAGATTGGCAAACCTTATCACTGGGGTGGCAGTTCGCCGCGTACCGGTTTTGACTGCAGCGGCCTCGTCTATTACGCCTATAAAGATCTGGTCAAGTTCCGCATTCCTCGCACCGCCAATGAGATGTACCATCTGCGCGATGCTTCCCCGGTTGACCGTGGTGAGCTGGAAAACGGCGATCTGGTGTTCTTCCGTACTCAGGGCCGCGGTACAGCTGACCACGTTGGCGTTTATGTCGGCAACGGGAAATTCATCCAGTCACCGCGTAGCGGCCAGGATATTCAGATCACTTCACTTAGCGAAGACTACTGGGTACGTCATTACGTCGGCGCGCGTCGCGTGATGACGCCAAAAACCATTCGCTAACCCCTGCCCTGCCGCGCTCGTGGCAGGGTAAGTTCCTCTTTTGCATACCCTTTCAATTTGCTATCCTGTCCCTGTTGTCTGTGTGGTTATTGGCAACGCAAAATACAATAAGGAGAGAAGCAATGTCGTTCGAATTACCTGCACTACCGTATGCAAAAGACGCCCTGGCACCGCACATTTCTGCGGAAACCCTGGAATATCATTACGGCAAGCATCACCAGACGTACGTCACCAACCTGAACAACCTGATCAAGGGCACCGATTTTGAAGGCAAAACGCTGGAAGAGATCGTCCGCAGCTCAGAGGGTGGCGTATTTAACAACGCGGCTCAGGTGTGGAACCACACCTTCTACTGGCACTGCCTGGCACCGAATGCCGGTGGCGAACCTGCCGGTGAACTGGCTACCGCCATTAACGCCGCATTTGGCAGCTTCGCAGATTTCAAAGCGAAGTTCACCGATGCCGCTATCAAGAACTTCGGCTCTGGCTGGACGTGGCTGGTAAAAGAGGCTGATGGCAAACTGGCTATCGTTTCCACTTCTAACGCGGGTACCCCGCTGACCACCAGCGCTAAGCCGCTGATGACCGTGGACGTTTGGGAACACGCTTACTACATTGATTACCGTAACGCGCGCCCGAACTACCTGGAGCACTTCTGGGCGCTGGTTAACTGGGACTTTGTGGCGAAAAACTTCGCCGCGTAAGAGACACGCAGAAGGGTTCGCCCTTCTGCGTTTTTGGTTTATTCAGCAGCGCAGGCTGCTTCTGGCTGTTTACGACCCGACATCATCACCAGCAGCAGGCCGAGCGTGGCAATGATTGCCCCCATCACCGGCACAAAGCTGTACCCCAGTCCCCCTGAAATCACGGCCCCACCGGCCGCGGCACCGAGCGCATTACCCAGGTTGAAGGCACCAATATTGACCGAAGAAGAGAGGCCAGGCGCCTCATGCGCGACGCGCATTACGCGCATCTGCAGCGGCGGAACCACAGCAAAGGTAGCGGCACCCCATACGACCATCGCAACGGCGGCCCCATACTCATTACGTGCCAGCCATGGAATGGCGATCATGATGACAATCAGCAGAGTTAAGAAACCCTTCAGCGTCCCGCTCACGGAACGGTCGGCAAATTTCCCACCGAGATAGTTGCCAATCGAGAAGCCCACGCCAATCAGCACCAGCATTGCGGTGACAAAAAGAGGCGTCGCGTGGGTGATGTCATGCAATACCGGCGAAATATAGGTGTAAAGGGTGAACATCGCCCCAGCCCCCAGCACGGTGGTGAGCAGCGCGGAGAGCACCTGTGGGCGCATCAGCACCGACAGTTCCCGGCGCACGTCAGGACGTTCCCCCGCGCTGCCTTTCGGCAAGGAGAAGAACAGTGCCACCATCGCGAGCACGCCCAGCCCGGCCGTCGCCAGGAAGGACATACGCCAGCCAATCACTTCTCCCAGCCAGGTTGCCGCCGGCACCCCGCCAATGTTGGCAATCGTCAGGCCCATAAACATAGTCGCCACGGCGCTCGCCTGCTTGTGCTTTGGTACCACGCTTGCCGCCACAACCGACCCCAGCCCAAAGAACGCGCCGTGGTTAAGGCTTGTCAGAATGCGTGACAGCATCAGTGTGGTGTAGTCCGGCGAAATGGCGGAAAGCACGTTGCCCAGGGTGAAAATCGCCATCAGGAAAATCAGCGCATTGCGACGCGCGCGGTGCGAAAGCAGAAGCGTCATCAGCGGCGCCCCTACCATTACGCCAATAGCGTAGGCGCTGATTAACATGCCTGCAGCAGGGATCGAAACGTCCACACCCCGGGCAATAACAGGCAGTAACCCCATCGGGGAGAATTCAGTGGTGCCAATCCCAAAAGCGCCAATCGCCAGGGCCAGCAGGGGAAAATTGATTTTCATGCGTCAACTCCGGATGCCGTGTCATGTGGTGACACAGAACAAAGAAGCAGAAAGCATGACATCAATCACAAAAAATGAGAAGTTAACAAAATGGCAAAAGATTTTTGCATGAGAAGTAACAATCGGGGCGATCGGGAGGGAGAACGCTCTCCCTCCGCGTAAATCAGTGCAGCGCAGCCGTCAGACCAGCAGCGACAATCAGAGCCAGCACAATAATGGTGGTGAACAGCGAAAACTTCAGATCGGAACTCATCAATTTTTCTCCTTTTAATCCCCCCACGAAAAGTGAGCCTGCTCATTTTTGCACAGTTTACGTCAAAAATCTTCCTGGATTTAAACTGATAACCACTTTACCTCTTCCCCTTTTCATCAAGATAGGACAAAATTCCACGCTAAATTTATTAGCGTACCGGCCATTGACCCCCTCCTGACGTCCCGTGTCGTTTTCCCGGCGTGCCGCAACTCAACATTGCGAAATAAGGGTGAGAGAAGGCAAACGTTTACCTTCAAGTTTTTCAGGAGCTTAGGATATGGTCTGGAGTGACATTTAATGGCAACAATTAAAGACGTAGCAAAACGCGCAAACGTTTCCACTACAACCGTATCACATGTTATTAACAAAACCCGCTTCGTAGCGGAAGAGACGCGCAATGCCGTCTGGGCAGCGATCAAAGAGCTGCACTATTCGCCAAGTGCCGTTGCGCGTAGCCTGAAGGTTAATCACACCAAGTCCATTGGATTGCTGGCAACCAGCAGTGAAGCGGCCTATTTTGCCGAAATCATTGAAGCGGTAGAGAAAAACTGCTTCCAGAAAGGCTATACCCTGATTCTGGGCAACGCGTGGAACAGCATTGAAAAACAGCGCGCCTACCTGTCGATGATGGCGCAAAAGCGCGTTGATGGTCTGCTGGTGATGTGTTCCGAGTATCCGGAATCCGTGCTGTCGATGCTGGAAGAGTATCGCCATATTCCGATGGTGGTGATGGACTGGGGCGAAGCGCGCGCGGACTTCACCGATTCCGTCATCGATAACGCCTTTGAAGGCGGCTATATGGCCGGTCGTTACCTGATCGAACGCGGTCACCGCGAGATTGGCGTGATCCCGGGTCCGCTGGAGCGCAACACCGGCGCGGGCCGTCTGGCCGGTTTCATGAAAGCGATGGAAGAAGCGCTGATCAACGTGCCGGAAAACTGGATCGTGCAGGGTGACTTTGAGCCGGAATCGGGCTACCGCGCAATGCAGCAGATCGTCTCCCAGCAGCACCGTCCGACCGCCGTTTTCTGCGGAGGTGACATCATGGCCATGGGCGCGCTCTGCGCAGCCGATGAACTGGGTCTGCGCGTACCGCAGGATATTTCCGTGATCGGGTATGACAACGTGCGTAACGCGCGTTACTTCACGCCAGCGTTGACCACCATTCACCAGCCGAAAGATTCGCTGGGCGAAACGGCCTTCAATATGCTGATGGACAGGATCGTCAACAAACGTGAAGAGTCGCAGTCCATTGAAGTTCACCCGCGCCTTATCGAACGCCGTTCCGTAGCGGATGGTCCGTTCCGCGACTACCGTCGTTAATCGCTCTACGGGGCCAGCTACGCTGGCTCCCGTAACCATTCCCGGTTAAGCGTTTCGCTGTCTCCCAGATAATCCAGAAGCCACGCCATGGCGGGCGAGACGTCACTTTGCTGCCAGGTGAGGCAGCAGGCCGCATCCGGGAATGGATTCTCCAACGTCAGTTCAACCCATTCTCCGGTATCGATTCTGGGGCGCGCAAAATGAACGGGCACCATCGCGACGCACAGTCCGGCACTGAGGCACGTTGCCGACGATTCCCAGTCAGGTGCCACCACCCTCCGCTGGTTATCCAGCAGCCAGGTGATACGCTTGGGCAATGAACGCGAGGTATCCTCCAGCACCAGAGACGGCCAGTTGCGTAATGTATCGTCGCTCAACGGCCCTTCCATCGCCGCCAATGGATGATCGCTTGCCACCACGCACTTCCAGCTCAGCATGCCCATATCTCGGAAGGCGTACCGCCCCCCGACCGGGATCGCCTGCGTGGCGCCAATCGCCATCTCTGCCCTGCCGTCCGCCAGCGCATCCCAGACGCCGTTGAACACCTCCTGCGAGACCCGCAGCTCGACATCAGAGAAATGACGATAGAAATCGACGAGCATTTGCCGGGTGCGATCCGGCTTAACGATGTTATCCACCGCGATGGAAAGATGTCCTCGCCAGCCGTTAGCGATCTGCTGACACTGTTCACGGGTGATCTGCATTTTTTTGATAACAGAACGCCCTTCCTTTAAAAACCACGCGCCTGCGGGCGTTAATTCCACATCACGATGTCGCCGTTCAAACAGCGGAACCGCCAGCCATTCCTCAAGCTGACGCACGGTGTAGCTGATAGCCGAAGGGACGCGGTGCAACTCCTGCGCCGCACCGCTAAAGCTGCCGTTACGCGCGACAGCATCGACTACTTCAAGAGAATAATCTGACCACATTTTCTGCCTGCAAAATTTTTGAATGCACCCGCCAAATATTAGCGTTTCACAAGCGGCTTTGCACTCCCTACACTCAGCGCCAACGTACACCTGCCTCCTTAAGGAGAATAAAATAATGCAACCCAGGAAAGGTTTTTTAGTCTGGCTCGGCGGCTTAAGCGTGCTGGGCTTTTTGGCCACCGATATGTACCTGCCGGCTTTCGCCGCTATGCAGGAAGATTTGCAAACGCCTGCCGCGGCCATCAGCGCCAGCCTGAGTTTGTTCCTAGCCGGTTTTGCTTTCGCACAGCTGCTCTGGGGACCACTCTCGGATCGCTTTGGTCGTAAACCAGTATTACTGCTGGGTCTGGCCATTTTTGCCGTTGGCTGCCTGGGGATGTTATGGGTACGCGACGCCACCTGGCTGCTGGTGCTGCGCTTTATTCAGGCTGTGGGCGTCTGTGCCGCGGCCGTGACCTGGCAGGCGCTGGTCACCGACTACTACCCGGCTAACCGCACAAACCGTATTTTCGCCACCATAATGCCGCTCGTGGGTCTCTCACCTGCCCTTGCTCCGCTGCTGGGTAGCTGGATCCTCGCACATTTTGACTGGCAGGCCATTTTTGCCACGCTGTTTGCCATCACGCTGGTACTGATGCTGCCCGCGTTTGCCCTCAAACCCGCGCATAAAAAAGAGGCGGATGCTGACGCAAACCCGATTACCTTCACCTCCCTGCTGAGCACCAAAGCGTATCGCGGCAATGTCCTGATCTATGCCGCCTGCTCGGCGAGCTTCTTCGCGTGGCTCACCGGCTCGCCATTCATTCTGCACGATATGGGATACAGCCCGGCGGCCATCGGTCTAAGCTATGTTCCGCAAACCATCGCGTTCCTGGTGGGTGGGTACGGCTGTCGCGCGGCACTGCAAAAATGGGAAGGTCAGCAGATGCTGCCATGGCTGTTGGTGCTCTATGCGTTAAGCGTCATCGGGACCTGGGCCGTTGGCTTTATTCCGGGCGCCGGTCTGGCTGAAATTTTGATTCCATTCTGCGTAATGGCCGTCGCGAACGGGGCGATTTACCCGATTGTGGTGGCACAGGCACTCCGTCCATTCCCGCAGGCGACTGGCCGCGCCGCCGCGCTGCAAAACACCCTGCAGCTGGGATTGTGCTTCCTGGCAAGCCTGGTGGTCTCCGCGCTGATTGCCACGCCGCTCCTGACCACCACCAGCGTGATGCTGGTAACCGTTGCGCTGGCGGTGATGGGCTATCGTATGCAGGCCTCCGCGCAGCGTGAGCAGGATAACCGCGCTCAGGTTGAAACGTCACATGCATAATCGCGCCAGAAATCATGTTAATTTTCAGTGATTAGGTTGCTAAGAATTTTCTATTGAATCACCAAATTTTGAGGCCTATACTAAATTTGGTTCGATTAAATACGATAAATATTAAGTGTTAACGGGAGCCGGAGTGCTCCCGTTTTACCATGGAAGGCATTTCGGCAAGGGTTATCTCCCTTCCTCTGTTCTACGTCGGATACTAGCCTCGCGGTATTTACCGTGAGATTTCTCACAAACCAAAAAAAGCGTCTACGCTGTTTTAAGGTTCTGATCACAGTAGGGTGATGGAGAAGCTATGAGTTCATCGTGTATAGAAGAAGTCAGCGTTCCGGACGATAACTGGTCCCGGATCGTCAGTGAACTGTTGGGTCGCGCAGGCATCACTATCAACGGATCTTCGCCATCCGATCCCCAGGTCAAACATCCCGACTTTTTTAAACGCGTGTTGCGGGAGGGATCGTTAGGACTGGGAGAAAGCTATATGGACGGCTGGTGGGAATGCGAACGGCTGGATATCTTTTTCGCCAGCGTTTTGCGTGCCGGTCTGGAAAATCAACTCCCCCGCAATCTGAAAGACACCCTGCGTGTCGCCTCTGCCCGACTGTTTAATCTGCAAAGTAAAAAACGCGCATGGATCGTCGGCAAAGAACACTACGATCTTGGCAACGACCTGTTCAACCGTATGCTGGACCCTTTCATGCAGTACTCCTGCGCCTACTGGAAAGACGCATCGACGCTTGAAGAGGCTCAGCAGGCTAAGCTGCGTCTGATTAGCGAGAAACTGCAATTACAGCCCGGTATGCGTGTGCTGGATATTGGCTGCGGCTGGGGTGGGCTGGCGTATTTTATGGCGAAGCACTACGGCGTCAGCGTCGTCGGCGTCACGATTTCAGCGGAACAGCAAAAAATGGCGCGAGAGCGCTGCCAGGGTCTCGATGTAGATATCCGGCTGCAGGATTACCGCGACCTTAACGAACAGTTTGATCGTATCGTTTCCGTGGGCATGTTTGAGCACGTGGGGCCGAAAAACTACGACACTTACTTTGAGGTGGTGGACCGTAATTTAAAACCGGACGGTATCTTCCTGCTGCATACCATCGGCTCTAAGCGGACCGACAATAACGTTGACCCGTGGATCAACAAATACATCTTTCCGAATGGCTGTTTACCGTCCGTTCGCCAGATTGCCAACGCCAGTGAATCCCATTTCGTTATGGAAGACTGGCATAACTTTGGCGCCGATTACGACACCACATTGATGGCATGGCATGCCCGTTTTCAGGAGGCCTGGCCAGAGATTGCGGACAACTATTCTGAACGATTCAAACGGATGTTTAGCTATTACCTGAATGCCTGCGCGGGGGCGTTTCGCGCGCGGGATATTCAGCTCTGGCAGGTGGTATTCAGCCGTGGGATTGAACACGGGCTGCGCGTAGCACGCTAAAAAAATAACCCCGGATATCCGGGGTTATTTTTATTCTTCTTCGACGGTCTTTATTATTGCGGCTTCTTTTGCGGCCAGCACGCGTTCAACCGTATCGACCACCGCCTGGGTTTGCGGATCGATTTCAATATTTACGCGATGTCCCAGCTTTTTCGCGCCCAGCGTAGTGCGCTGCAGCGTTTCAGGAATTAAATGTACGCAAAAACGCGTTGGCGTCACTTCCCCCACCGTCAGGCTAATCCCGTCAATGCCAATAAATCCTTTGTAGAGGATGTATTTCATTAATGAAGGATCCTGCATTTTAAACCAGATTTGACGGTTATTTTCCGAGGTCACGATTTTCGCCACTTCAGCGGTGGTCATGATGTGCCCCGACATCAGATGGCCGCCAATCTCGTCGCTGAACTTCGCCGCTCGCTCAACGTTGACGGTATCCCCCACCACCAGCTCGCCCAGGTTGGTGATGCGCAGCGTCTCTTTCATTAAATCAAAGCTAATCTGGTTGCCGTTAATTTCGGTTACGGTCAGGCAGCAGCCGTTATGGGCAATAGACGCGCCGGTTTCAATACCCTCAAGCATATATTCCGGCAGCTCAACAACATGAGTACGGAAATTAGGTTTTTCATCAATGGACACCACTTTGGCGGTGCCCTGCACAATACCAGTAAACATGCTTACAACTCCTGTTTTTTCCGGGCGGTGATGACACCGTTTAATCCCACCACAATAACAGTTGGAAAAACAGGTTGCCAGCGGGGCGCATTTTCTGGCGATTTTTTCACTAGATAAATAGCTAAAGCCCGCTACAATAGCTGGCACCCCCCTGCATTTTCTTCTTGCTGCCCGTTTCGGCGGCTTTTTTAGTCTCTCAAATAACTACAAAATAAAGGTGTTCACGTGCAGAAGTACATGAATGAAGCGCGCCAGTTATTGGCACTGGCTATACCAGTGATCATCGCGCAAGTGGCCCAGACCGCAATGGGATTTGTGGATACGGTAATGGCAGGTGGCTACAGCGCCACCGATATGGCGGCCGTGGCTATCGGCACGTCAATCTGGCTTCCGGCCATCCTGTTCGGCCACGGTCTGCTGCTCGCGCTCACGCCTGTTATCGCTCAGCTCAATGGCTCGGGTCGTCGCGAGCGCATTGCCCATCAGGTCCGTCAGGGGTTCTGGCTGGCAGGGTTTGTCTCTGTGCTGATCATGGTCGTGCTCTGGAACGCGGGCCATATCATACGCGCTATGCATAATATTGACCCGGCACTGGCTGATAAAGCCGTGGGCTATCTGCGCGCCCTGCTTTGGGGGGCGCCTGGCTACCTCTTTTTCCAGGTGGCACGTAACCAGTGTGAAGGCCTGGCGAAAACCAAGCCCGGGATGGTGATGGGCTTTATTGGTTTGCTGGTCAATATTCCGGTTAACTATATCTTTATTTACGGCCATTTCGGGATGCCTGAGCTGGGCGGCGTCGGCTGCGGCGTGGCGACAGCAGCCGTTTACTGGGTGATGTTTTTCTCGATGATCACCTTTGTAAAACGCGCCCGTTCAATGCGCGATATTCGTAACGAGAACCGCTTTAGCACCCCGGACTGGAACATCATGACGCGTCTGGTGCAGTTAGGGTTGCCAATTGCCCTGGCGCTGTTCTTTGAGGTAACCCTGTTTGCCGTGGTCGCCCTGCTGGTCTCCCCGCTGGGCATTGTGAACGTGGCCGGGCACCAGATTGCGCTGAACTTCAGTTCCCTGATGTTCGTCCTGCCGATGTCGCTGGCCGCGGCAGTGACCATTCGAGTGGGCTTCCGCCTGGGGCAAGGCTCTACGCTGGATGCGCAAACGGCCGCCCGGACCGGGCTGGGCGTCGGCGTCTGCATGGCCATCTGCACGGCGCTTTTTACCGTTGCGCTGCGCGAGCAGATTGCCCTGCTCTATAACGACAGTCCGGAAGTGGTCGCGCTGGCCTCGCATCTGATGCTGCTGGCCGCTATATACCAGATCTCGGACTCCATCCAGGTAATTGGCAGCGGCGTGCTGCGCGGATATAAAGACACGCGATCCATCTTCTTTATCACCTTCATCGCCTACTGGGTGCTAGGTCTACCGACTGGCTACATCCTGGCACTTACCGATCTGGTGGTGGATCGCATGGGTCCGGCAGGGTTCTGGATGGGCTTTATCATCGGCCTGACGTCGGCGGCGATTATGATGATGATGCGAATGCGCTTCCTGCAGCGCCAGCCATCAACGGTCATTTTGCAACGCGCTGCACGTTAAATACGCAGTAGCCGCCAGCCGGCGGCTACTTTCTCTTCACTTTGCGCGGTAATAAAGCAATCGCGTGAAATCAGAGAGAAAAATGCATTTTCCCTCTTGCCTCATTGGGGCTGTGCCGCTAATATTCGTCCCCGTTGTCACCGACAACACGTTGCGTTCATAGCTCAGTTGGTTAGAGCACCACCTTGACATGGTGGGGGTCGTTGGTTCGAGTCCAATTGAACGCACCATTCTGCGTCCGTAGCTCAGTTGGTTAGAGCACCACCTTGACATGGTGGGGGTCGGTGGTTCGAGTCCACTCGGACGCACCATTTCAGTCCTGAAATGGTGCAAATCCTCTTCTGATATCCTGAATTTTCCTAATCCCTTATTTTCATCACTGTTCTCCTGCTACGCTTTTCTCATGGAAAAAAGAGAGGAAAACCGTCGATGAAGAAAATCGCCATTATCGGTTCCGGCCCTACAGGGATTTACACCTTTTACGCGCTTCTTAAAAACCCTCAGCCGCTTTCGGTCTCCGTCTTTGAACAGGCTGATGAAGCTGGCGTGGGCATGCCCTATAACGACGACGATAACTCTCGTCTGATGCTGGCAAACATCGCGAGCATTGAAATCCCGCCGCTGTTTATGACTTACCTCGACTGGCTTAAGGGCCAGAGTGACGCCCATCTGGCGCGCTTTAAGGTGGATAAAGCCCGTTTGCATGACCGGCAGTTCCTGCCCCGGATCCTGCTGGGTGAGTATTTTCGCGACAGCTTTCGCTCAATCATTGAAGAGGCTAAAAAGCGGGGGTTTCAGGTTGATATCCATGAATCCGCCTGCGTAACCGACATCATCCCCTCGGAGGCTGGCATCACGCTTTCAGTCGACGATAGCGACTTTCCTGAGCGCTTTGACCTTGCGGTTATCGCCACCGGTCACGTCTGGCCAGACGAGGACAAAGCCACCCGCGCGTTCTTTCCAAGCCCCTGGTCCGGTCTGATGGACGCGAGCATTCCTCCCTGCCGCGTTGGTATTATGGGGACATCGTTAAGCGGTCTCGACGCCGCCATGGCGGTGGTGATGCAGCATGGTGCGTTTCGCGACGATAAATTCGTCCTGGATGACGGCAGCGAAGCGTTAAATATTCTCCTGATGTCCCGGACGGGCATTCTGCCAGAAGCCGATTTTTACTGCCCTATTCCTTATGAGCCGCTGTCGGTCTTAACCGAATGCGTGGTTGAAACTGAGATCGGCAAAGGGCCGGATGGCCTGCTTGACCGCATCTTTGCCCTGATGGTGAAAGAACTTCAACTCGCTGACCCGGCGTGGTGTAAGAAAGTGTCTCTGCATCAGCAAAACGCGGACAGTATTCGCGAGGCCTGGTTTGAGGATCGTAAACGGCACGGCCCCTTTACCTGGGCGGAAGAGAATCTCAACGAGGTTGAGCGGAACAAACGCGAACGGCGCACCGTGGCATGGCGCTATACCGTGCTTCGGCTGCATGAAGTGGTTCAGGAGATCGTTCCCCATCTTAACGAACAGGACAGAAAACGCTTCAAACAGGGGCTCGCCCGGGTATTTATCGACAACTATGCAGCCATTCCTCCGCAGTCAATCCGCCGGCTTCTCGCACTTCGCGAAGCCGGTATCATTAGCGTGGCAGCGCTCGGTGACGATTACACGCTTGATGTTGGTAGCGACCGGACGGTGATAACTACAAAAGAGACCGTTTATCGTTTCGACGTGTTTATTGACGCACGTGGGCAAAAGCCGCTCAAAACGAAGGATCTGCCCTTCCCGACGCTGCGCAAACAGCTGGAAACAACGGGCGAAGAGATACCCGACATCGGTGAGGATTACACCCTAAAAGCGCCTGAAACCGTTCGCGGACGCATTGCCTTCGGTGCGATACCGTGGCTGATGCACGATCGTCCCTTTGTTCAGGGGTTGGCGGAGTGTGCAGAGATTGCAGAGGCAATGGCGAAAGCGGCTGAAAAACCCGCGACGGGATTACGGCGGAGATTACCGTACAGTGAGGACTGACAGGGCTTCCATGCCCTGCTGTTGCTGATTACTCGAAGTAGACTTCCGGGTTTTCAGACAGTGAGACGAAAGTTTTCGTCGCTTTATCCAGCGCAAGGATTTTGCCGCTTTCAATGTCGTACACCCAGCCGTGCAGTCGGATGGAGTTATTACGCAGGCCCACCGCAACGGACGGATGGGTCTTAATGTTGCTCAGTTGCGCAAACACGTTCTCCTGCACCATCGCATTGACTTTATCGATCGGCTTATCCCAGGTTTTTTTCTCCACCACGGCTTTTGCCGCGTCGGAATAGCGCAGCCAGTGTGACACCGCCGGCATTGGCTCCAGATTCGCGTTATCCGCAATCGCCTTCATCGCCCCACAGTTGGAGTGGCCACAGATAACGATATCCGTTACGCCCAGCGCCACAACGGCGTATTCGATAGTGGCAGACACGCCGCCAGGCTCTGGTCCGAAAGGCGGCACGATGTTGCCAGCATTACGAATGACAAAGAGTTGTCCCGGCTCTTGCTGGGTGACCAGCTCTGGGACCAGACGGCTGTCGGAGCAAGAGATGAACAGCGCTTTGGGATTCTGGCTGGACGCTAAACTGCGGAAGAGTTCTTTACGTTGCGGGAAAATCTCTTTTTGAAAGCTGAGAAAACCTTCAATGATATGTTGCATAGCAATGTCTCTTTTATCTGTTTTAGTTTAGGTATGATCGAGATCACACTCGTAAAGTTTACCCATCGTGGTTTACTTCAGACAAGCAATATATTTCTGGCCCGACCGCTGCACAATCTCGTCCGCGTTGGCCTGGATATTCTGCCCTTCGAACGCGCCGTACAGGCGTGCAAACGTTCTTCCTTCCAGATGACTGACAACCGACGCCACGGTGCGGGCCGGTAGCGGGAGATAGTTAGGATAGCTCCACATAAACGAGACGGCATCTTTCCCGGGCGTGACCTGCAGAATATCGCCCACCAGCAATACCCCTTCCCCCTCCTGCCAGTGCAGTACCGTTCCGCCGGCAAAATGCCCGCCCAGACGCAGCAGGGTGACCGACGGGAAAACCTCCAGCACATCCCCCTGCCAGAAATGAATGGCCGGGCTGTCGCGCATGACCCACTCTCTGTCGCTGGCGTGCAGATACACCGGTGCATCAAACGCCGCGGCCCACTCCTGCATCGTGGTGTAATAGTGCGGATGCGAAATCGCAATCGCGCTGATGCCGCCGAGAGCGGTGATGATCGTTTTGGTGGCGGGGTCGAGGTTGGCAATGCAGTCCCAGAGGATATTGCCGTGGGGCGTTTGCAGGAGCAGCGCCCGCTGGTTGATAGCAAACGCGGGAACCGTTTTAATACCGAACAACCGCGGCTCCAGCTGCTGCCATTTATTGCTATGCGTAGCGGTTACGGTGTCGAAATCTGTCCATGTTTGTCCCGTAGCAGGCACATACTGGCGTTCATCCTCGCAAATCGGACACCTGTCCGGCTGTGCGTCATAGGCGGTTCCACAGGTTTTACAGAGTGTAATCATGGGCTCTCCTCAGCAATAAAGCACTGAGTATGGCAGGGATTATCGTTATGTGCTGCGAGGTACATTGCTGGCTTTTTTTGCCCTATACTGTGCCAGAATCACATACTGAACAGAGCAGGTGCCACATGGAAATTGATCTCGATAACTTAGTCTTTAACGGTCTGGATGAAGCCGAAGAGCGTAATGCGGAACGTCTGGACGATGCAGACAAAAAAGCGCAGGCGATTGTCGCCGACGACGACTGCGGCGATGCCTGCAAGATCTGATAAAAAAGCACCGGGAAACCGGTGCTTTTTTTTGTGTTACTTTTTGAGCCCGTCAATGGCTGCCTGAGCGCAGGCTTCATCAAGCTGACCGCCCGGCGCACCGCCGATACCAATCGCCCCGATCGTCTCATCGCCCTCTTTCACCGGCAGGCCACCCGCCAGCAGCAGGAAGCCCGGGATGTCACGCATGTTTTGCGCACCGGCGTTGCTCTGCGCCGCTTCCATCACTTTGCCTGACGCATTCTTGGCGCTGAGCGCCGTCCAGGCTTTCATTTCACTGGCTTTAACCGTGTGCGGGCCGGCATTATCCGTACGCTGTACCGCTTTTACCACGCCAGCACGGTCAACCACGGTGACCGTCACCTGATAATTTTTTGCCGTACACGCCTGAATAGCGGACGTTGCCAGCGCGTTCGCCTGGGCCAGTGAGAGATTCTTTTGGCTCAACGTATCGGCCTGCGCCGCCAGGCTCAGGCTACCCGCGGCCAGTGCCGCAACCATCATTAATTTTTTCATCGCGCATCCTCGCGTGTTGGGAGACAAAGCAGAGGTTACTCAGCCGCGCGATAAAACGGTATTCGGTTGATTACGCACTCAACCTGGTAGTTATACGGATTGCAATTTATCGTATTCCCGGATTGCCTGGACCAGGCTACTGACGCCAAGCTTGGTAAATGCCGCCGCGCGGTGCGCTTCCACCGTTCGCGGCGAGAGGTTCAGCCGTGCAGCCGCCTCCTTGTTGCTGAGTCCTTCCATCAGTTTGCCCAGCACTTCATGTTCCCGCGCGGTCAGCTGTGCGAAACGCGCCTTAACCCGGGACGTTTCCTGCCAGTCGGCAAAGCGGCGCTGACTTTCCTCGAAGGCCTGACCCACCGTTTCGATAAGTTTGTCAGCATCCAGCGGCTTGGTGAAAAACTCAAAGACGCCGTTATGAAATGCCCGACGGCAAGCGTCAACGGTTCCGTGGCCGGTCATGATAATCACCGGCAACAATGGCCAGGGCCACTTGCCCTCTTCCAACCAGGCGAGTCCGCCTTTGCCTGGCATACGCATATCCAGCAGCATACACCCCACCAGCGCCGTATCCCGTGCATGGGCAGCGATAAAGGCGTCGACGCTTTCAAACGTCTTTACCGGCCAGCCCATCCCCGAAAGCAAAAACGCCATCGACTCTCTGATAGACTCATCATCATCAATCAGCCAGATTGTTTTATTCATCCTTCGCCTCCTTTCCATGCGCCAGCTGGAGTCGGATCTGCGCCCCGCCCTGCGGCGCGTTACCCAGCGTAATCGAGCCATTCATACGCGTCATTAATGATTCCGTTAAGGTCATCCCCAGACCAATACCCACTGCTCTGCCGCTGTAAAACGGCATGAAGGCATTCTGCAACGCCTCAGGGCTAAAGCCTGGACCGCCGTCTGTGATGGTGATCAGCACGCCGCTCTCGTTTTTCTGACTCTCAATTTTAACCCAACCGGCAGTATCCGGCTGCTGGGCCTGAATCGCATTGCTGAGCAGGTTATGCAGCACCTGTTCCAGCCACAGACGGTCTGCCAGCACCGTCGTTGCTCCCGGGGCAAATGCATGGCTGACCGTAATATGTTCGGCCCTGCGTTCGTGCTCAAGCAGGTTCACTACCTGCAGCCAGCAGTGCACCAGATCGGTTTCACGCAGGATCACCTTCTCCTGTACAACGTGTTCGCGAAAACGGGTCAGCAAGGCGCTAATACGCTGCATTTGCGTCAGTGCGGCCGCCAGCGCCTGCGACACTGCCTGCCCGTTGTCCTGCTGCAGCTGGCGCTGTGCGCCCTGGATCCATGTCTGCGCGGCGGTAAGCGGCTGGTTTATCTCATGCACAATTCCAGCGGTGATTTCCCCCAGAGTATTGAGTCTGGCGTGCTGATAATAGAGCGCCCTTTGCTCGGCATCTTTACGCGCTCTACGCTGCCAGAACACCACGCACGCCAGCGCAATCACTATCCCCCATCCGATAAAAAGTAAGGGATAAATAGACCCGTTGACGCCGAACCAGGCCGGCTGTGAATCGGCCTCCAGCGTGAAAGGTTGAGTATGCTGCGGGAAGGTACGTTGCCAGTGCCAGAAGGCGTCAGACGCCTGCTCGTCACCGTTCGGCGTAAAACGGATCCCGAGATGGGTAAAAGGATGATGGGCATTCAGGATCGGGCCGAGATCTACCAGCACGCGGATTTGACGCCAGGGGTTGTAAAGCCAGTACCGCATCTCGTGGGCAGGCTCAACCCTTGGCGCATCAAGCGCGCGTCCGGTAGTCTTTTCCAGAACAAGAAGCTGAGGGAATTTTTTGCGCAGGGCGGCAATATCTTCATCGCCGTTCAGAAGCGGCAGTACAGATTCATTTTGCGTTAATACCGCGCTTAATTCAGAGAAGAGTGCCGCGAACTCGCGATCGCGCTCCCAGAACTGGCGGCGAATTTGTTCGGCATAGAGCAACACGCCGCTGATGAGGCAGACTATCGTCCAGACAATAATGCCGCGCTTGAAAAAAGGGTTCTTCATTCCGTTAACTGAGCAGACTCAACCATCTGTCGACATTAACAGCTATCCGGCATCAGAACAAAATTCAGCACAGCTCATTCCAGTACATTTCGCGCGTGCGGCGCAATTCAGCGTGACGTTTTATCATGGAACCACTCCGGGTCAATGTTGGCAACGTCTATGCCATACAGGCTGGCGACAGGCAGTATTGACTCAAGAACACGTTGCGCGCTGTTCTCCGCATTCACTGGTCGGGTCGCAAAAAACCGCCGTAACGTGCTGATCCATTTTTTCATCGTCTCAACCTCTCTCGCTTAACCTGTTCTCAGTTAAACACCCAATTTCCGCGCAGGGGAAATACCAAAATCCACTGTCGATGTGCAGGATTTGCAAATAGCATCCTGTTCTTTTCACGCTTCATTAACACCTTGTTCACTAATGCTTTTTTGCTCATAGCAAAGAACGATTTCTTATTTGGCGATAGCTTTCGCTTATGGGAGCGTAGCGAGGTAAAACAAAAACAACGGGATGGCGTATGACTATGGCAGCAAATATGAAAGGGTTTACAAAACGGACACTGGTTTTGGGATTGTTGGCGGCCGGGAGCCTGCTTTCAGCACAGGCGCAGGCCGATAAGCTGGCCGATATTAAGGCCGCAGGGGTGGTGAAAGTGGCCACCTTTGACGCCAATCCGCCGTTTGGCTCTGTTGATGCAAAAACGCATGAGATCGTGGGTTACGACGTGGACTTCGCCAAAGCGCTGGCAAAATCGCTTGGCGTGAAACTTGAACTGGTCGCCACCAATCCGGCCAACCGTATTCCGCTGCTGCAGTCCGGAAAAGCAGACCTGATCGTGGCGGATATCACCATCACCCCGGAACGCGCGCAGGTGATTGATTTCTCGACGCCTTATTTTGTCACCGGCCAGCAATTCCTGGTCCCGGCAAAATCTCCGGATAAGCTCGAAGACTACAGCCGGGCACGCATTGGCGCGGTAAAAGGCACAACGGGTGAACAGGCGCTGCACCAGCGTTTCCCGCAGTCCCGCGTGCTCTCTTATGACGATATTCCGCTGGCGTTGACGGCACTGCGCAACGGCAACGTGCAGGCCATTACCCAGGACAGCACCATTCTGGCGGGTCTGCTGGCGCAGGCACCGGACAAAGCGAACTTCAAAATCCTGCCCGACCTGCTGAGCAAAGAAGAGATTGGCGTTGGGGTGAAAAAAGGTGAAGCGGCGCTGCTGAAAGCCGTCAACGATGAACTGGTCAATCTTGAGAAGAACGGCCAGGCGGCAAAAATCTACGATGTCTGGTTCGGTCCAGACACCCCTGCTCCACAGCCTCGCGCTTTTAAAATAGAAGCCAGATAATATGCTCTCAGGTTTATTCTCACACTCCGCGGCCGGTGCCGCGGATTTTTCACATCTGGAACAGGCCAGCGTCGAGTTTCGTCATGTGGACAAACGCTACGGTGACCATCAGGTTTTAAACGACATTAACCTCACCATCACGCCCGGTGAAGTGGTTGCCATCCTCGGCCCTTCGGGCTCCGGTAAATCCACCCTGATTCGTCTTATCAACCAGCTTGAAACCCTGAGCGGCGGAGAGATTCTGGTCGACAATAAGCCTACCGGAAAGCTTTCCGGTTCCGGACTGCGCCAGCTGCGAAGCCGCGTGGGGTTTGTGTTCCAGCAGTTCAATCTGTATGCCCATCTCACCGCCAGCCAGAATATCACCCTGGCACTGGAGCACGTTCACGGCTGGAAACCGCTGCCTGCCCAGGAGCGCGCGCTGGCCCTGCTGGAGAAAGTCGGGATGCTGGAAAAGGCCCACCATTTCCCCGCAGAGCTTTCCGGTGGACAGCAGCAGCGCGTGGCGATTGCCCGCGCCCTGGCCTCTTCACCGCAGATAATCCTGTTCGATGAACCTACCTCCGCGCTGGATCCAGAGATGATTGGCGAAGTGCTGTTTGTGATGAAAGCCCTTGCCCACAGTGGGATCACGATGATTGTGGTGACCCATGAGATGCAGTTCGCCCGGGAAATTGCCGATCGGGTGGTCTTTATCGACGGGGGGCAAATTCTGGAAATTGCCCCCCCGGCGCAATTTTTCAGCCAGCCCTCGCATCCGCGCGCGCAGCGGTTCCTGCAAAAGGTGCTTAACCCGCTGCATCAGGAGCATCTGTAATGCCCGCGCTCGACTGGCAGGGGGTACTGACCGGACAGCCTCTGCAGTGGATCCTCTCCGGATTTCTCACCACCCTGTGGGTGACCCTTGCGGGAGTCATGCTGGCCAGCCTGCTTGCACTGCTCTTTATGCTCCTGCGCCTTTCCGGCGGGCGCGTCGGGAATGCGGTCGTCAGCAGCTGGGTATCGCTGTTTCGCAATACGCCGCTGCTGGTCCAGCTGCTGTTCTGGTATTTTGCCGCCTGGAACGGGCTACCGCAGGCGTTTCGCGACGTGGTAAACGCGGATCACAGCTGGTCAATTCTGCCCGGCGACGTCTGGTGGTTTACGCCCGAGTTTCTCTGTTCCGCCTGGGGGTTAGGTGTTTTTACCTCGGCGTTTTTAATCGAAGAAGTGGAATCTGGATTGCGTTCTGTTCCGGCCGGGCAGCGGGAGGCAGCGCTTGCACAGGGATTCTCCGCGTGGCGCCTGTTTCGTTACATCCTTCTGCCGCAGGGGCTGGCCAACGCCTGGCAACCGGTTGTGGGGCAGTATCTTAATCTGATGAAGCTCTCCTCGCTCGCCAGCGGGATTGGCTTTGCCGAGCTGACCTATCAGGTCAGGCAGATTGAGAGCTATAACGCGCACGCGCTGGAGGCATTTACCCTCGGTACCGCACTCTATCTCCTGACCGGTCTGGCGATGGGGATGGTGCTGGTTCGCATCGGACCTCAAGCGAAACGTAAAAGCCCGATCGTCGTCACCTCAGGGAGTGAAAAACATGATTGCCGGACTTAATGTCATTGCCGATAACCTTGACTATCTGCTGTGGGGGCGTGCGGCAACCGGTGAACCGGGTGGCGTATTGCTCTCGTTAATGATGGCGATTGGTGCTGCGGTCATCGCCCTGCCCGGTGGAGTTGCGCTCGCGTGTCTGGCCTGGCGCTTTACCGGGCTCGTGCGTAACGCCCTCTTTTTGTGGGCTGAGCTGATTCGTGGTATCCCGCTTATCTTCGTGATTTTCTGGATGTGGTATCTCCTGCCGCTCATCACCGGGGGTGACCTGCCGGGGGCGCTGACCGTCACGCTGGCCCTGGCCTGGTTTACGGCGGCAACCGTAATGCACTCGGTGCTGGCCGGGCTTAACGCGCTACCGTCAGGGCAGTACGAAGCCGCGCTGTCTCAGGGGTTTAGCACCCAGCAAACGCTGTGGCGCGTGCTGCTGCCGCAGGCGCTGAGAAATATTCTGCCGTCACTAGTGGGTATCTTTATCAGCCTGCTGAAGGATACGTCGCTGGCGTTTATCGTGAACGTACCAGAACTGACCACGGTGGCAGGACAGGTCAACAACCGGGTGCAAATCTACCCGGCGGCCATTTTTATCTTTACGGGCGTGGTCTACTACCTGCTCTGCTGCTCGCTTGAGCAGTTTGCGAAGCGCTGGCGCATTACCCGGCCAGCGCTTTAACTACCGTTTCCATCGCCTGCGTGGTTAACGCGCTACGCTGTACGCGCTGGTTCGCCAGCGCCGTACGCAGCACCCCGGCAATGACAATATGCTTTGGCTCCTGCCCTAAATCACGCATCTCCAGAACGACCTTTCCGACCACCCGGCACATCTCCTGGTACAGCGCTTCATCTTTGGTCACGTTACCCATCGTCATCACTCCATTGCCTTTTAAACGTTGAGCTTAAATGATTCTCCTGCCGGATACAAAAAAGAAGCCCGGCGAGAGACTCACCGGGCTTCATCTGTAAAATCAGCTAATTAGTTGTTTACTGGAATGACCGCGCCTTTGTACTTAGTGCGGATCCAGTCCTGAATCTCTTTCGAGTGCAGCACGTTCACCAGCGCGACGATATCTTTCTTCTTCTCGTCACCGCGATGAACGGTAATGATGTTGGCGTACGGGTTATTTTCACCGCTCTCAACGGCAATCGGGTCATGAACCGGATCCAGACCAGCGTCAATCGCGTAGTTGGCGTTAATCACCACCGCATCGCCTTCGTTGTTGTTGTACATCTGCGGCAGCAGGGACGCTTCCACGTTAGGCGTGAACTTCAGTTTTTTCGGGTTCTCCACGATGTCGCTGATGCGCGCGGTCACTTTGTCGATGCCCGGCTTGAGCTTGATCACGCCCTCTTTCTCGAAGATAGAGAGAATGCGGCCCTCTTCAGAAACGGCGTCGCGCATGATGATCTTGCCGCCTTCCGGCAGGTCCTTCAGCGACTTGTATTTTTTGGAGTAGATGCCGATGGGCTCAATGTGGATCGCGCCCGCGCTGACAAAATCGTAATCCTTATCGCCCGCGTGATCTTTCAGCACGCTGTTCAGGTATGGAATGTGCTGGAAATAGTTGGCGTCAATGTCACGCCCGGCCAGCGCGGTGTTGGGCAGAATGTAGTCCTGGAAAGGTTTGATCTCCAGGTCGATACCCTGCTTCGCCAGAATCGGCTTTGCCTGCTCCAGAATTTCGGCGTGCGGCGTGTTGGATGCCCCCACGGTCAGGGTATCAGCCCAGGAGGCGAAGCTCAGGGCGCTCAGGGTTGCTGCGGCGATCAGTGTCAGTGTCTTTTTCATGATGTGGTTCCTGTGTGTATTTATTAGCGTTTATCTAACAGAGAAGTAATGGCGTCGCCGCAGAACTGGATAATGAAAACGATGATCAGAATGGTCACCGTTGCCACCAGCGTGACGTCACCATGGTTGCGCTGGAATCCTTCCAGATAAGCCAGATTTCCCAAACCACCGGCGCCAATCACCCCCGCCATTGCGCTGTAGCTCACCAGCGCAATCAGCGTTACCGTAATTCCTGATACCAGTGCAGGTGATGATTCCGGCAGTAAAACCCGAAACACTAACGTGCTCAGTCGCGCGCCCATCGAGCGCGTCGCTTCTATCACGCCTTTATCCACTTCACGCAGGGCAATCTCCACCAGGCGTGCGTAGAACGGTGCGGCGCCCACAATCAGCGCTGGCAGTGCCGCGTTGGCGCCAAGAATGGTGCCCACGACGGTCTTGGTGAACGGGATCAGCAGGACAATCAGAATGATGAACGGAATCGAGCGGAACACGTTCACCACAATCGAAATGACGCTATAGACCGTGCGGTTGTGGAACAATCCGCCGCGCGCGGTTAAAAACAACGCCAGGCCCAGCACGATCCCCAGTACAAAGGTCGCCACCCCGGACAGTGCGGTCATGTACAGCGTTTCCAGCGTCGCCGCCCAGAGTTGATCCCACTTGAGATGCGGAAAGAGATCCTCAGCCATGTTTAACGACCTCGCCTTCAATATCGCTGTGCTTTAGGTCGGCGAGGATATTGTTCAGTTGTTCATCGGATGCCATGACGTGCACCCAGAGCTGACCAAACACGCCGTGGGCGGTTTGCGTCATTTTTCCGTGCAGAATGTTAAACGTCAGGCCGTAGCGCAGGGTCAGTTCACCCACAACCGGCTTATGCGTGCTGTGGCCGGTAAAGGTCAGCCTGATGACCGTGCCTTCCAGATCGTTTGCCAGTTCAGTATTGAAGGTTTCGTCCTCGGCATACTGACTCACCTGGCGGACAAACTGCCGGGTGATCGGCTGCTGTGGATGGGTAAAGACGCTCAGCACGTCCCCCTCTTCCACCACTTTACCGTTCTCCATCACCGCCACGCGGTCGCAGATTTTGCGCACCACATGCATTTCGTGCGTGATCAGCACGATGGTCAGTTTAAAACGACGGTTAATGTCCAGCAGCAGATCGAGGATCTGATCGGTGGTCTGTGGGTCGAGTGCGGACGTGGCTTCATCACAGAGCAGCACATCGGGACTATTGGCCAGCGCGCGCGCAATACCCACGCGCTGCTTTTGCCCGCCGCTAAGCTGTGACGGGTACGCATGCTCGCGGCCTTTCAAACCGACAAGTTCGATAAGCTCGGCCACGCGGGCCTTAATGTCAGCTTTAGGTACCCCGGCGATTTGCATGGAGAAAGCGATATTCTCACTCACCGTACGCGACCACAGCAGGTTGAAATGCTGGAACACCATGCTGATCTTCAGACGCGCCTGGCGTAAGGCTTCACCTTTAGCGGCAGAAATGTTCTGCCCGTTGATGGTTACGCTGCCGGTGCTGGGTTTTTCCAGACCGTTCAGCAGGCGAATCAGCGTGCTTTTCCCTGCCCCGCTGTAACCGATAATCCCGTATATCTGCCCCTGCGCTATCGTCAAATTGACGTTATCAACGGCCGTGAGTGCCACCTTTCCGTTGTCAAAAACCTTCGAAATATTGCTCAGTACAATCATTCTTATTCGTTATCCGTGCCGCCCGTGGCGGTTTAGCAGTATGGATGTCCAAACGATAGTAAACAGGCGTTATCAGCTTTTAAATGAACAAAAAAGAATGTGTTATAACTTTCGGAAATAAACAGCGGATTTACCGGGTGGGCAGCATTTAGACCAATTTCAGCAATGAATATCTGCCAGATGCATATCTTCTGGCTCACGCCCGCAAAAAACGGTCATTTTTGCAGCATTTTATGCCAGTATAGCCATCCTCACATCCAGACAACTTTACGTCTTGCTGTCCTGACATCCAAAAACGTCATTTATATTCCTTTCCGTTCTAAAAGGCAGTGAATGGTTCTTTATTGCGAAAATTTCACCGCCCTATCATCCCGTCATGACATCCAGAAAGGAAAACATCATGACGATTTACCACTCCGTCACCGAACTGATTGGCCGTACTCCGCTTATCCAGCTGCACAAGCTTGATACCGGTCCCTGCTCGCTGTTTCTGAAGCTGGAAAACCAGAATCCGGGCGGCTCTATTAAAGATCGCGTGGCGTTGTCGATGATTAACGAAGCGGAGCGTACCGGCCAGCTGCAGCCGGGCGGCACGATCGTTGAGGCAACGGCGGGCAATACCGGTCTCGGCCTGGCCCTGATCGCCGCCCAGAAAGGCTACTCGCTGATCCTGGTGGTGCCGGACAAAATGAGCCGCGAGAAGATTTTCCACCTGCGCGCGCTGGGGGCTCAGGTGGTGCTGACCCGCTCCGACGTCAATAAGGGCCATCCCGCCTATTACCAGGATTACGCCCAGCGTCTGGCCAATGAGCTGCCTGGCGCGTTTTACATTGACCAGTTCAATAACGAAGCCAACCCGCTGGCACACCGCACCACCACGGCACCGGAACTGTATGAGCAGCTTGACGGCAAGATCGACGCCATCGTGGTGGGCGTCGGTTCTGGCGGTACGCTGGGCGGCCTGCAGGCGTGGTTCGCCGAGCATTCTCCACACACGGAGTTTATCCTCGCGGACCCGGCCGGATCCGTGCTGGCCGACCAGGTAGAAACCGGACGTTACCACGATGCAGGCTCATGGCTGGTTGAGGGGATCGGTGAAGACTTTATTCCTCCATTGGCCCACATCGAAGGCGTGAATCGCGCCTGGCGCATCACCGACCGCGAAGCGTTCACCACCGCGCGCGATCTACTGAAAACGGAAGGCATTCTTGCGGGCTCCTCCAGCGGCACGCTGCTGGCGGCCGCGCTGAAGTATTGCCAGGCGCAGACCACGCCGAAACGCGTGGTGACCTTCGCCTGCGACAGCGGCAACAAATATCTCTCGAAGATGTTCAACGATGACTGGATGCGTCAGCAAGGGCTGATCGCACGCCCGCAGGCAGGCGATCTCTCCGACTACATCGCCCTGCGTCACGATGAAGGCGCCACCGTTACCGCCGCTCCGGATGACACGCTTTCTACCGTACTGGCGCGCATGCGTCTGTATGACATTTCCCAGCTGCCGGTGCTGGAGAACGGCAAGGTGGTGGGCATTATCGACGAATGGGATCTTCTGCGGCATATCGGCGGCGACGGCGATCGCTTCGCGCTTCCGGTGACGGCGGCCATGACGCGTCAGGTGGAGTTCCTTGATAAACACGCCCCGGAAAGCGCCCTGAACGCCATCTTCGACCGCGGTCTGGTGGCCGTGATTAATGACAATGACCGCTTTCTGGGTCTGATTACGCGCAGCGACGTGCTGACCGCATGGCGCAACCGCCTACAGCAATAAAGGAATAGATGATGAAAAACCTGGCAACCCTGAGCGTCCACAGCGGCGAGTTCAACGATCAGCACGGCGCGGTGATGCCGCCGATTTACGCCACCTCGACGTTTGCGCAACCCTCTCCCGGAGAACATACCGGCTATGAATATTCCCGCAGCGGCAACCCGACTCGCCACGCGCTGGAGACCGCCATCGCCGAACTGGAAGGCGGCACGCGCGGCTACGCGTTTGCTTCCGGTCTGGCGGCTATTTCCACGGTGCTCGAACTGCTGGATAAAGACAGCCACATTGTCGCCATTGATGATGTTTACGGCGGGACGTATCGCCTGATCGAGAACGTGCGCAAGCGCAGCACCGGCCTGCAGGTCAGCTGGGTTAAACCGGACGACCTGGCCGGGCTTGAGGCCGCCATTCGTCCGGAAACCCGCATGGTGTGGGTCGAAACGCCAACCAACCCGCTGCTAAAGCTGGCGGATCTGGCGGCCATTGCGCAAATTGCCCGTCGTCATAACGTCATCAGCGTGGCGGATAACACCTTCGCGTCGCCGGTGATCCACCGTCCGCTAGAGTCGGGTTTCGATATTGTGGTGCACTCCGCCACCAAATACCTTAACGGCCACTCCGACGTCGTCGCCGGGCTGGCGGTGGTGGGAGATAACAAGACGCTGGCTGAAAAGCTCGGCTATCTGCAAAACGCGGTGGGCGGCGTTCTGGATCCGTTCAGCAGTTTCCTGACGCTGCGCGGTATCCGCACGCTTGCGCTGAGGGTCGAAAAGCACAGCACCAACGCGCTGGCGATTGCGCAATGGCTCGAGCAACATCCTCTGGTCGAAAAAGTATTCTATCCCGGCCTGGAATCGCACCCGCAATATCAGCTTGCCCGCACGCAGATGGCGCTACCCGGTGGGATGATTTCCGTCGTGGTAAAAGGCGATGCGCAACGCGCCACCGAGGTGATTCGCAACCTGAAGTTGTTCACCCTCGCGGAAAGCCTCGGCGGCGTAGAAAGTCTTGTGAGCCAGCCTTACAGCATGACGCACGCCTCCATTCCGCTTGAGCAACGGCTGGCAAACGGCATTGTGCCGCAGCTGATCCGCCTGTCGGTGGGGATTGAAGATCCGAAAGACCTGATTGCCGACCTCAGCCAGGCGCTGCAAAAATAAGCAAAACGCGGCAGGTCAATCACCTGCCGCCATAAGTTGTCATCATGGCTTAACGCCTTGATAACAATATTATGTGAAACTGCACAGATTAATTCTGAAACACCGTTTCCATTTTCCTTTTATCTTAAAACCAGCGTATAATGCGCGCCTAATCCCTGGTGAATGGTTTCAGCGCTTGGAATACAAAAAACAACGTACAACTTCTCCTCTCCTTCGTTGGGCTGTCACTCAGGCACACTTTCTTCTGCACGCTCATTTGATGTCTCCTATCCTTAGTGCGTGTCATATACTCTTTTGCAACACAGGTTTGACTCCGCGGCGGTGCGCCCCCGGAGCGAGATTTCCATATCCTTCCCAACTTAAAGACTAAGACTGTCATGAAAAAGACGAAAATTGTTTGTACTATCGGCCCGAAAACCGAATCTGAAGAGATGCTGACCAAAATGCTGGACGCCGGCATGAACGTGATGCGTCTGAACTTCTCCCACGGTGACTACGCAGAACACGGTCAGCGTATCCAGAACTTGCGCAACGTGATGAGCAAGACCGGTAAAAAAGCCGCCATCCTGCTGGACACCAAAGGTCCAGAAATCCGTACCATCAAACTGGAAGGCGGTAACGACGTTTCTCTGAAAGCGGGCCAGACCTTCACCTTCACCACGGACAAATCCGTGGTCGGCAACAATGAAATCGTTGCAGTGACCTATGAAGGCTTCACCAGCGACCTGTCCGTTGGTAACACCGTGCTGGTAGACGATGGTCTGATCGGTATGGAAGTCACCGCTATCGAAGGTAACAAGGTTATCTGTAAAGTGCTGAACAACGGCGACCTGGGCGAGAACAAAGGCGTTAACCTGCCGGGCGTTTCCATCGCGCTGCCAGCGCTGGCTGAAAAAGACAAACAAGACCTGATCTTCGGTTGCGAGCAAGGCGTTGACTTCGTTGCTGCTTCCTTCATCCGTAAACGTTCCGACGTGGTTGAAATCCGTGAGCACCTGAAAGCGCACGGCGGCGAGAAGATCCAGATCATCTCCAAAATTGAAAACCAGGAAGGCCTGAACAACTTCGACGAAATCCTCGAAGCGTCTGACGGCATCATGGTTGCCCGTGGCGACCTGGGCGTTGAAATCCCGGTTGAAGAAGTGATCTTCGCGCAGAAGATGATGATCGAGAAATGCGTTCGCGCGCGTAAAGTGGTTATCACCGCAACGCAGATGCTGGACTCCATGATCAAAAACCCACGCCCAACCCGCGCTGAAGCAGGCGACGTGGCTAACGCCATCCTCGATGGTACGGATGCCGTTATGCTGTCCGGCGAATCCGCGAAAGGTAAATATCCGCTGGAAGCAGTGTCCATCATGGCCACCATCTGCGAACGTACCGACCGCGTAATGAAGAGCCGTCTGGACTACAACAACGACAGCCGCAAGCTGCGCATCACCGAAGCGGTGTGCCGCGGTGCAGTAGAAACCGCTGAGAAACTGGAAGCGCCACTGATCGTGGTTGCCACCCAGGGCGGTAAATCTGCTCGTGCCGTGCGTAAATACTTCCCGGATGCGACTATCCTGGCGCTGACCACCAACGAAACCACTGCCCGTCAGCTGGTACTGAGCAAAGGCGTGATCCCTCACCTGGTGAAAGAGATCGCTTCTACCGATGATTTCTACCGTCTGGGTAAAGAAGTGGCGCTGGAGCTGGTTGATCGTGGTCTGGCACAAAAAGGGGACGTTGTGGTCATGGTTTCTGGTGCGCTGGTACCAAGCGGAACGACCAATACCGCATCTGTTCACGTGCTGTAATAATTCCCGAACGAATTAATTTTGATTAAAAGCGCCCTCCGGGCGCTTTTTTTATTCCTCGCATTAGCCAAAGTCATTCAAAAAGCAAATCGGGTTTTTCTATTTAATTGCGAATTATCTAAGATGAATCCGATGATAAATGCCTTTTTTTCCTTAGATTTTTGCCCGAAAAGGGCTGATTCGATGCTTCTTTGAGCGAACGATCAAAAATAGGTGTATTCCCATCAAAAAAATATTCTCAACCCAAAAAACTTTGTGTAATACTTGTAACGCTACATGGAGATTAACTCAATCTAGAGGGTATTAATAATGAATCGTACTAAACTGGTACTGGGCGCGGTAATCCTGGGTTCTACTCTGCTGGCTGGTTGCTCCAGCAACGCTAAAATCGATCAGCTGTCTTCTGACGTTCAGACTCTGAACGCTAAAGTTGACCAGCTGAGCAACGACGTGAACGCAATGCGTTCCGACGTTCAGGCTGCTAAAGACGACGCAGCTCGCGCTAACCAGCGTCTGGACAACCAGGCTACTAAATACCGTAAGTAATAGTACCTGTTAATAAAATGGCGCACATTGTGCGCCATTTTTTTTGCCTGCGTCAAACCCCTACTGCGTCACCTTCTCCCCTTCATTTTCCGCTACCGCTGCAGGCACCCGACTGTTCTGCACAGACAACACGTTATTACTGGCTGACGGGCCGCTACCCGACGACACGACAACCGGGATCCCGGCACGGCGTGACAGGGCTTTATTAATAAGCGCCTTATCGCTTCCAGACTGAGAAACAAAGCTCGCAAAGTCTGCGGAATGGGTAATTGGCGAGACCTGCGGGTTTTCTCCCTCTGCCTGCGCCAGCGGACGGTGGACTTCAATATAGCGTTTGCCATCCGGCTCAACGGAGAACTTCACCGGTTCATTGATAATCTGTACGCGTGTGCCCACCCGTACCTGTTCGAACAGGGCTTTAATATCCGGGGCATTCATCCGCATACAGCCGGAACTGACCCGCAGACCGACGCTGTCCGGCGCGCTGGTGCCGTGGATCAGATATTCCCCATTGCCCACACCTAAACGCAGTGCGAAGCGTCCCAGAGGGTTATTTGGCCCGGCAGGTACTACCGGAGGCAATTTAATTCCCTGCTCCAGAGAGCGTGCTCTGATGCCCGGTGTGGGTGTCCAGGTGGGATTAGGGATTTTCTGGCTCACGCGCGTGGTCGTGACCGGTGTTTCAAGCCCCAGCTGTCCGATGCCGAGCGGGAAAACCTGAACAATGTTTTCTCCAGGGGGGAAGTAGTAGAGCCGAAGCTCGGCGAGGTTAACCACAATACCCTCGCGCGGCGTGTCCGGCAGCAGCATCTGCGACGGGATGGTAATGACGGTTCCCGGCGCAGGGTTAACCGGCGCAATAGTATTGTTCGTTTCCAGGATCACCTGCGCCGCGGTATTAAACCGGCGGGCGATGGTCTGCAGCTTATTATCCCCTTCCTGTATCGTGTAGGTTTGATTTTGCCCAATCAGACGACTGCCTGCGGGCGGCAACGGATAGTCCATCGCACGGGCCGAATTAAGTGCACCGAGCGAACTGAGGAGTAATAGAGTTATTAGAGACGCGCGCTTCATGCTGAGATTCCTTATTCACTGGCAGAATGCCAGAAAGCTGAAAAACCAGCGAGGCGGGAACCACCTCGCGAAACAGAATGAATGCTGTTCTGTTAGTCTAGCTAAGGATTGCAGCTTTGGCGCGGATGGCGCGAATCATCGCTTCCAGTCCCTGAGAACGGGACGGGGTGAGGTGTTGGGTCAGGGCCATTGTTTCAAACCACGGGCGGACGTCGAACGCGACAATATCCTGCGCCGACATCCGGTGATAAAGAATAAAGACGACCGCAATAAGCCCTTTTACAATTGCCGCATCGCTGTCGCCGTGTAATTCGACAGTGCCGTCATCCGACTGCGTCATGACAATCCACACCTGGCTCTGACAGCCCTGAATACTATTCTCCGGGCTATGCGCCTCTTCGCCGAGCGGCGCTAAGCGCTGTCCCAGCTCAATGATATAGAGATACTTCTCTTCCCAGTTTGCGCAACGCGAGAAGTTACGCAGTAATTTATCTTTGTCAGGCAGCTCTGCCATCTTTCGCTTCTCCGTTAGCCCAGCAGCTGGTGAATGCGTTTTAGCCCCGCCACCAGCCTGTCGACCTCTTCCGTTGTGTTGTACATCACCAGCGACGCGCGGCACATTGCCGGTACCTGGTAAAACGCCATCAGCGGCATGGCGCAATGATGCCCGGTACGGACTGCTACGCCGTAGTTATCGAGGAAACTGCCCACGTCGTAGGCGTGGTGTTTCCCAAGATTAAACGCGATCACCCCTTGCCGGTCAGCAGGTCCGTAGAGGGTCAGATCCGGCACGCTGGCAAGCTCCGCAAGCGCATAGTGCATCAGCAGCTGTTCGTACTCCTGAATGCTATCAAGGCCGATTGCGGAGACATAAGAAACCGCCGCCCCCAAACCGATAATCCCACCGGTGTTGGGCGTACCCGCCTCAAAACGCCACGGCGCGCGGGCATAGGTGGTGCCTTCCGTCAGGCTTACGGTGGCGATCATCGACCCGCCCCCTTCCCACGGCGGCATCGCCTGCAGGATGTCTTCTTTCACATACAGCACGCCAATCCCGGTCGGCCCATAGAGCTTGTGACCCGAAAAGACGTAGAAATCGCAGTCCAGCGCCTGGACGTCAACCGCGTGGTGCATCACCGCCTGGGCACCGTCAATCAGCACCTTCGCGCCCGCCTGATGGGCTTTTTCTACAATCTCTGCCACCGGGTTTTCAGTCCCCAGCACGTTGGAGACCTGGGTGACCGCCACCAGCCGCGTGCGGTCATCCAGCAAGGCGTCAAGCTGCTCAAGCTGCAGCGTCCCGTCGACGTTGAGCGGGATTACCCTCAACTGCGCGCCAACGCGCTCGCAGAGCATCTGCCACGGTACGATATTGGCGTGGTGCTCCATCTGGGTGATGATAATGTTATCCCCCGCGTGGACCTGCGCGTTGCCCCAGCTGTTGGCGACAAGGTTGATCCCCTCCGTCGTGCCGCGCACAAACACCAGCTCTTCGGGTGAACGTGCATTGAGGAAGGCGGCAATCTGCGTGCGCACGTTCTCCATGCGCTGGGTGGCTTCTGCGCTGAGCGTATGGATCCCCCGGTGTACGGCGGCGTAACCGTGGCGATAAAACTCGGCCTCTGCGTCCACCACCTGATTCGGCTTCTGCGCGCTGGCCGCGCTGTCCAGATAGGCCAGAGGAAGACCGTTTACTTCACGGGTCAGAACCGGGAAATCTGCCCGCACTTTCTCGACGGGAAAACTCATGCTTCGCCTCCAGGCAAACGCTGGCCAATACGCGCCAGCACCTGCTGTTTTAACTGACCATCGTGCAGCGCTTCCGTCAGTTCGGCGGCAAACGCATAGATAATCATTTTCTGCGCCGCCTGCTGGTCGATACCGCGGGAACGCAGGTAGAACATCTGTTCGTCGTCGATCCGCCCGACCGTCGCGCCGTGGCTGCATTTCACGTCGTCGGCGTAGATCTCCAGCTGCGGTTTGGTGTCCACTTCCGCCAGACGACCTAACAGCAGATTGTTGTTGGTCATTTGCCCGTCGGTTTTAATGGCGTGCTGAGCCACGTTAATCAGGCCGTTAAACACCGCGCGCCCTTTATCACTGACGATGGTTTTGTGCAGCTGACGGCTGTTGCAGTAACCTTTGTTGTGCTCCAGCCAGGTACGCGTGTCGCATACTTCTGATTTAACCGGCATCGCCAGGCTGTTGATGCGCAGCGTGGTGTTTTCACCGTTAAGCTGCGTGCTGGTGTTGTGGCGCAGCACCGCCCCGCCAAGCAGGAAGCTATGGCTGTACGCCGCGGCATCCTGACCCAGCACAATGTCGTTATGGGCAAAGTGATGGCTCTGCGGGTTCTCAAACGCCAGCTTGATATGGTGAAGCTGGGCGTTGGCGGCGACGTTCATCGTCAGGCGCGACCCGGTAAAGTGGCGGGGGTCGTTGAGGCTGACGTAATGTTCGATTACCGTGGCCTCCGCCCCCTCCGCCAGCTCAAGATGGTGGCGATAGTGCGCAGTGTTAATTTCATCGCCGTCCAGACCCTGGGTGATATGCATCAGCAGCAGCGGTTTTGCCGGACGATGATTACGCTTCACGCGGATATGCGTCACGCCGCGGGCCAGGCTCTCAGTCAGGTGCAGGAAGACTTCAGGCTGAACCGGAGCACTCAGGCGCTGGCGATCGTCGTTAATCTCAACCTCAAATCCGCTCTCCTTGAGCGTGTCGCTCAGCTCGGGGCGGAACTGACCATCGACAAACACCAGACGCAGGGCATCAACATTCAGCGCCAGCGCGTCGCGCTGCGCCGGGGTAATATCCGCCAGGCGAGTCACAAACTCGGCGTTCAGCAGGCCATCAAGCGGGGTGTATTTCCAGTTCTCATGCTTACGCGTCGGCAGGCCGAGCCGCAGCATCTGCTGCAGATGCTGCTGCGCCTGTTCAGAGCGCGTGCCGCCCTGGGCTTCAAACAGCCGGTGCCACTGCTGGAGCGCATTACTGCTGTTCGGTAAGCCAGCCATAGCCCTGCTCCTCCAGTTGTTTAACCAGCGTGAAATCACCGGATTTCACAATACGTCCCTGGTAAAGCACGTGAACGTAATCCGGTTTGATGTAGTCCAGAATGCGCTGGTAGTGGGTGACGATAATGAATGAACGCTTGCCGTCGCGCAGGGAGTTCACCCCGTCAGCGACAATCTTCAGGGCGTCGATATCCAGACCGGAGTCGGTCTCATCCAGAATGCACAGCTCGGGCTCCAGAACCGCCATCTGCAGGATGTCGTTACGCTTTTTCTCGCCGCCGGAAAAGCCAACGTTCACCGAACGCGTCAGCAGATCTTCCGGCATTTTCAGCAGCTTGATCTTCTCTTCCATCAGGTCCTGGAAGTCGAAGCGGTCCAGCGCCTCCAGGCCGCGATACTTGCGCACCGCATTCAGCGCCGTCTGGAGGAAGAACTGGTTGCTGACGCCCGGAATTTCTACCGGATACTGGAAGGCCATAAAGATGCCCTCTCCCGCGCGATCTTCCGGGGACATTTCCAGCAGATCTTTGCCGTTAAACTCGACCGAGCCGTGGGTCACTTCATAATCTTCGCGTCCCGCCAGCGTCGCAGAAAGCGTACTTTTCCCGGAACCGTTCGGTCCCATGATGGCGTGAACTTCACCCGGCTTAACGTCAAAATTGAGGCCACGCAGGATGGCTTTGTCTTCTACGCTAACCTGTAAATCTTTAATGCTTAACATGTGCTTTCCTTAACCGACGCTGTGTTCAAGACTAATGGCGAGGAGTTTCTGGGCTTCAACGGCAAATTCCAGCGGCAGTTCAGAGAACACGTCCTTACAGAAGCCGTTTACGATCATTGAGATGGCATCTTCTTCGCTGATCCCGCGCTGCAGGCAGTAGAAGAGCTGATCTTCCCCAATCCGTGACGTCGTCGCCTCATGCTCAAGCTGGGCGGTGTTATTTCGACACTCAACGTACGGGAAGGTGTGCGCGCCGCAGTCTGCGCCAATCAGCATTGAGTCACATTGAGTAAAGTTTCGCGCATTGGTGGCCGTCGGCATGATTTTCACCAGCCCGCGATAGCTGTTCTGGCTGTGCCCGGCAGAGATACCTTTCGAGATGATGGTCGATTTGGTGTTTTTACCAATGTGGATCATCTTGGTGCCGGTATCCGCCTGCTGATGGCCGCTGGTGAGCGCCACCGAGTAAAACTCACCGATGGAGTTATCCCCGCGCAGGATGCAGCTCGGGTATTTCCAGGTGATGGCAGAGCCGGTTTCTGACTGGGTCCATGACATCTTGCTGTTTTCACCTTCGCACAGCGCGCGCTTGGTGACGAAGTTCAGGATGCCGCCGGTATTGCCGTCGCCGGGGAACCAGTTTTGCACCGTCGAGTATTTCACCTCGGCGTCTTTATGGATGATGACCTCTACCACCGCCGCGTGCAGCTGGTAACTGTCGCGGACCGGGGCGGAGCACCCTTCGATGTAGCTAACGTAGCTGCCTTCGTCTGCCACCAGAATCGTGCGTTCGAACTGACCGGTTTTTTCGGCGTTGATGCGGAAATAGGTCGAGAGCTCCATCGGGCAACGTACCCCTTTCGGCACGTAGATAAAGGTGCCGTCGGAGGCGACCGCTGCGTTGAGCGCCGCAAAGAAGTTGTCGTTAGAGGGCACCACGGTCCCGATGTACTTTTTCACCAGTTCCGGATGATCGTGAATGGCTTCGCCGAAGGAGCAAAAGATAATCCCCTGCTCAGCCAGCTTCTCGCGGTAGGTGGTCGCCACCGAGACGGAGTCAAAAATGGCGTCCACCGCCACCTCTTTCCCCTCACGAACCGGCACGCCCAGCTGGTTAAAGGCCTCTTCTACCTCTTTGCTAAGGAAGCTGTTCTCCGCGCCGGTTTGCTGCACCGCGCCGGGCTGCGAGGCGCAGGTGTCATCACAGCTGCCGCAGGAGGGCGCGGAGTAGTAGCTGTAGTCCTGATAGTTCAGCTTGTCATAATGCGCTTTCAGCCAGTGCGGCTCTTCCATCTCCAGCCATGCCCGAAAAGCGCTCAGGCGAAATTCCAGCATCCACTCGGGTTCATTACGTTTCGCCGAGATCGCCCGAACGACATCTTCATTAATGCCTTTCGCCAGTTCATCCGTCTGCAGCTGGGTGAAGAACCCTTCTTTATAATTCAGGTGTCCGCCGCTCCAGGTGTTCACATCACTCGTTGCTTCAGTATTACGAGACATAGTACCGCCTATACCCCAAAGCTTTCGCCGCAGCCGCATTCGTTCTGGGCTTTCGGGTTATGAAATTTGAATAACTGGTTTAAGCCTTCGCGGACGTAGTCCACTTCGGTGCCGTCGATAAACGGCATGGCCTGCAGCGCGACGTACAATTTTGCGCCGTCCGTTTCGAATACCAGGTCATCTTTCTCGGGTTCGGTAACGGTGTCGAGCACGTAACCGAAGCCTGCGCACCCGGTCTGTTTGACACCTAAACGCACGCCGAGGATCTCGGGCTTTTTCGCCACCAGCTCGTGAATATGTGCCGCCGCCGCCGGTGTGAGCGTTAAACCGCGCCAGGCAAAATCGGCAGGATTAAAGGTTTCTGAATGCAGTTCCATAGGTCCACCTCATCTGATAAGCCATCAGGGTATAACACCATGTTAGTGATAACGATTATCACTTCAACCCTCTGTCAGCAGGGGCATTCATCTAAACCGCCCTTTTTGGCTACTTTTATTAAGCATAGACCCTGTGGAAGGATGCAGTCAGGATGGATTTATTTGTTCAATGCATTGATTAATAATGCATTTCGTCACGGCATTTATAGCAGAGAGGAGAAAAGTAAAATATGCATCGGAAATGCCTATTTTTGAGATAGCTTTGGTGAGGAAAGGGACAAAAACAAAAAAAGGCCCTTAAGGCCTCTCAGGATCCGTGATGAAATGAGACAGCAAACCCCTGCTCACGCCAGTGATCTAGCTGTTCCTGCTGGCGAGGCGTTGGCGATTTCCCCGTCCAGACGAAGATTTTTTGCCCGGGGAAAAGCTCGGGACGCGGTGAGTCAATCGGTTCTGCCAGCACGTCTATGTGCCAGCCCTTCTGCGATAAGCGCGCAGCTTCCAGCCACAGAGGGGTGCGGTCATCGCATTCCCATCCAATAAGGAGAGCGTCTTTTCCGGCTTTCTTGCGGGACTCCGCCAGACTTGCGATCGCGAATTCGATCAGTACGCCATCAAACAGGCTCGCCATGTGACGTACGGTGTTTTGGTCTTGGTTCATTCGCTGACGGACGGGAGAGATAATATTGTCAATCAACGCATCCATCGCGTGATCGCGGCGGAACTCACCTATTTTGGCGCGCAGCTTTGCCGGGCTGGCGTAACGCAGAACGGTCATCATCTCTTCCTGGAAAGAGACCCAGTTGCCCTGCGTCAACACTTCCTTGTTTTCCAGCAAGGCTTTTACTTTTCCGACCGAAACGCCGGTTTTCATCAGGCGTTTGATCTCTTCAATGCGCAGGATATCTTCATCGTCAAACTGACGATGACCCCCTTCGCTTCGCTGCGGCTTCAACAATCCATAACGGCGCTGCCAGGCACGCAGCGTAACGGGGTTGATACCGCATCGTTCGGCCACTTCGCCGATACTGTAATAGGCCATTAACTCCCTCACGCTCAGAACTTCCATACCTAACTGCACCAACCTTATCAGATTGTACACACCATTTGTATAACTAAGGCCGCATTTTGACCAGGTGAATGGGGTGCTCTTCCCTTCACCTGTCAATACATTGTTGTATAAAATTTGCCAGTCGTACAGTTAACTCTGCCCGATTGTGTACAGCTTTGTCAGAACTCGAATTTTTTCTCTGGCCACGCAATAGCCGGAATACCGCCGTGCCGGGGGCTGGCAAAAAGATGTCCCTGGAACTGGGAAATTCCCGCGGACTCCAGCCACATCCACTCTTCCGCCTTCTCCACACCCACCGCGCAGAACTGGATCTCAAGCGAGGAACAGCATTTGATAATCGCCTGAATAATGGCCTGTCGGGGACCGCTTTTATGCACGTTCGCGACCAGATCGCGATTAATCTTAATTCTGTCCGGCTGGAACTGAGCCAGAAGCTGTAGCCCCGCAAAACCGGCGCCAAAGTGATCGATCGCCACGCTGAGGCCCGCACTTTTGAGCTGCCTGACCGAATCCGCGAATTCATCAAAACGGGAAATAGCCTCGCTTTCGGTAAACTCCACCACAATTTGCTCGGGCACAAATCCATTTGCTTCAATCGCGGTGAGCAGGAAATCCACGGCATTGGGAATGTTAACCAGCGTCATGGGCAGCAGGTTAAGAGATAACGTCTGGTCCTGTAACCCCAGCGCGCTGGCCATGGAAAGCGCCACCTGCTTGCTCTGCAAATCAGATGCATACACTTCGTCACGCGGGCGGTTGGCGAAATAGACGCCAGGCGAGCCGCCATCAGGGGAGCGGAGTAGTGCCTCCCAGGAGACGACCTGCTGCATAAACGGATCGACAATCGGCTGGAATGCAAAGCTGCAATCTGCCCCTTTCGCGACCACCTCGGGCTGCGCGGACAGGCGCGTCTCTTCGGGAACGAAATCCCATGAATCCGCCGGTGGTAGTTCAAAGTAGTTGGCTTTTTCCGTAGCTTCGACAAACGTGCGGAAAAACTGCAGAGGGCGGTCGTTATACGTCAGCTTGTAACGCGTCGTCCCTTTGTTGAGCACCTGCTGTAACACCTCATCCCTGTCGAACTGGCGCAAATCAAAAAGCTCCATTCCCACGTTACCAAAACGCCGGACAGGCCCGTGATCGCGCATCAGCTCCACCACGTTATGGTGGCGCGGGTCATTACAGATCTGCTCATAGATGGCAGAAACATGCTCCACTGGCCCTTCAAGCAGCTGGAAAAAATGTGTGCCGTTAAACAGCAGGATCCCCGTGACATTGGATTGCCGGTTTTTACTATTGGCAGCAGCGACCATTGCTTCCAGCGCTTTCACTGGAACGTCCGCGCAGATATGACTGCGGTAAATGATGGTTGTGAGCATGCTATTCCTGGGGGTTAGGGTTTTGACCACAAAAAAGGTGGATGAGGATCATGTATAGCATATTAATTGCCTGACAAATAATTTACATCTCAACCATTTACAGGAGTTAATGCTACATTTTTCCGCCCTGTACAACTTACCCGCACCTGACCTTTTTGTACAATATATCCTGTAACGTTACCGCTTCGTAACAATCAAATAACACCATGAAAATAAAGTATTTTATAAAATATATCATAAAAATATAAAAAATCTGTACATTTTTAATGTACAGATTTAGGAATTATGTATACCTTAAATGTAACGTTAGTGATTACAAAATTTTACAGGAGCGAAACATGCAGCAGAAAGGTTACGCCACAGATTCCGCAGCAGCGATCGCACAGTACTTCGAAAAGGCCGCGCTTCCTACCCAACAGGAGACGCTTGGCCAGGTGGTTGTCGAAATTCTCAGCGACGGGCGAAACCTTAACCGCAAATCGCTCTGTACCAAACTGCTCAGCCGCCTCGAAAGAGCCGATGGGCCGGAAGAGGAAGAGCATTACCACATGCTGCTTGGTCTGCTCTTCGAACGGTAACGTGATGAATAGCAGTAACGCAGACAGACTGATCGACCAGCTTATCGGTGAAGCCGTTCTCTCTCTTCTGAAAGAGCGGGGGCCAGTGACAACCGAAGGATTGCTGCAGCGTCTGCGGAGCATGAAAGAACATGAAAAGGATCCCCGGCGGCGGGAGACTCTTGCGGTGGTGATTGCCGAGATCGGCTCAAACAGCATCGCATTTACGCGTCGCAGAACCGCGCAAGGACGAACGAATAGAGAGGGACCTCTCAACGATAACAGAGACAATGTTGTGCCGTTATTTGGAAGTGGAAAACCGTCCGATCCCAAAAAAATACATTGACTGCAATTTAACAGCTACGGTGAGAACAAATGAGACAAAATATTCAGCTTCAACCCGAATACCATTCTGCTTTTTTAGACAGTGCGCTGTCGGAATACTTCCGTCACGCAGGCGATCGTTTTGCTGAAGAGTCCGCTATTTTTTCTACTGCAGTACGCTGTGTTTTGGCCTCCGAGGGGCATTTGTCAAATAAAGCGATCATCCTCTGGCTCATTCAGACCCTGGAAGCCACAAATGATGTGGTTCAGGCGGATGTGATTCGTAAGACCCTGGAAATCGTGGTGGGCTACACGATGGACGACCTCTAAGTTCCTGCACTCAACGCACCTAACGTGTCATCGTCAAAACTGACGATCGGCCTGACGATGACACGCGCTCTCCCCGCATAACACCCTGTAAAACCAGCAAAGTCATCCTGGCACGGATCCTGCTACCCTCCGTTTACGGGACTGGGTATTCCAGTCAACTTTGCTTCATTTCTTAACAGGTCTGTTATTGATGAAAAAGATCGCCAGCGTCTGCCCGTACTGTGGTGCAGGCTGTAAATTAAACCTTGTCGTTGAAAATAACCGTATCATCCGTGCCGAAGCGGCCGAGGGGGTAACAAACCAGGGCACCTTGTGTCTGAAAGGATTTTACGGCTGGGACTTCCTCAACGATACCCGTCTGCTCACCCCGCGCCTGACTCAGCCGATGATCCGTTATCACAAAGGCGAGGCATTCACCCCCGTTACCTGGGAAGAGGCTATCCGCTACACCGCCCACAAGCTCAGCAGCATTAAAGCGCAGCACGGTCCGCGGTCGATCATGACCACCGGTTCCTCCCGCGGAACCGGCAATGAAACAAACTATGTGATGCAAAAATTTGCCCGCGCGGTGCTGAACACCAACAACGTGGACTGCTGCGCGCGCGTCTGTCACGGTCCTTCCGTGGCCGGGCTACAGGAGACGCTCGGCAATGGCGCAATGAGCAATTCAATCAACGATATTGAAAACTCAAAATGCCTGCTGGTATTTGGCTACAACTGCGCGGACTCCCACCCTATCGTCGCCCGGCGCGTGCTGAAAGCGCGTGAAAACGGCGCAAAAATTATCGTCTGCGATCCGCGGCGCATTGAAACGGCGCGTATTGCCGACCAACATCTGCAGCTGAAAAACGGCAGCAACATGGCGCTGGTTAACGCCTTTGGCTACGTGCTGCTGGAAGAGGATCTGTACGACAAAAGCTACGTGGCGCGTTTTACGGAAGGGCTTGAGGCCTACCGGCAGACGGTGAAAGACTATGCGCCGGAGAAGGTCGAACATCTCACCGGTATTCCCGCCCGTGACGTTCGCCAGGCGATGCGCACCTTCGCGGCGGCCCCTTCCGCTACCGTGATGTGGGGAATGGGCGTGACCCAGTTTGGTCAGGCCGTCGATGTGGTCAAAGGGCTTTCAAGCCTGGCGCTGCTGACCGGTAATCTTGGACGACCTGCCGTCGGCGTCGGGCCCGTGCGCGGTCAAAATAACGTACAGGGTGCCTGTGACATGGGCGTTCTGCCGAATATGTTTCCAGGCTATCAGGATGTTACCGATCCGGCGGTCAGGCAGAAGTTCGCCGATGCCTGGGGGATTGACGTCAACAGGATGGACGATCGGGTCGGAACGCGCATTACCGAAGTGCCTCACCTTGCGCTGGAGGGCAAGGTCAAAGCCTATTACATCATGGGGGAAGACCCGCTTCAGACTGAGGCCGATCTCGGCCTGGTGCGCAGCGGTTTTGAAGCGCTCGATTTTGTCGTGGTTCAGGACATCTTTATGACCAAAACGGCAGAGGTGGCTGACGTTCTCCTCCCTGCCACCTCCTGGGGTGAACACGGTGGCGTCTTTACCTGCGCTGACCGTGGGTTCCAGCGTTTTGGCAAAGCCATTGAGGCCAGCGGCAACGTGAAGCGCGACTGGGAAATCATCAGCCTGCTCGCCACCGAGATGGGCTACCCGATGCATTATGACTCCAACCAGCAGATCTGGGATGAGATGCGCGAGCTGTGCCCGCTCTTCTACGGCGTAACGTATGAAAAAATGGGCGAAATGGGCCATGTGCAGTGGCCGTGCCCGACGCTGGATCATCCGGGCACGCCGTACCTGTACAAAGACAATCAGTTTGACACCCCGAGCGGTAAGGGGCAGCTCTTTGCCGCACCGTGGCGCGCGCCGGCGGAAACGCCTGATGACGACTATCCGCTGGTGCTCTGTACGGTACGTGAAGTGGGACACTACTCTTGCCGCTCCATGACCGGGAACTGCGCCGCGCTGCAAAGTCTGGCCGACGAGCCGGGCCGGGTGCAAATGAACCCTGCCGATGCGGACAAACTGGGTATTACCGACGGACAGCTGGTGTGGGTGCGTTCGCGTCGCGGCAAAGTGATTACCCGCGCCAGCATCAGCGAGCGTATCAACGCCGGGGCCGTCTATATGACCTATCAGTGGTGGATTGGCGCCTGCAATGAGCTGACCCAGGATAACCTCGACCCTATCTCCAAAACGCCGGAAACGAAGTATTGCGCGGTGCAGCTGGAGGCGATTGAGGATCAGCGCTGGGCGGAGGACTTTGCGGCGTCTGCGTATCAGTCCATGAAATCGCGGCTGATCGATGCGGTGAATGTCTGAGGAAAAAGCCGGGTAACGCTGTGCGTACCCGGCCTCTTGCGCGTTTATCCAATCAACAACAAGCAGGATAAATCATCGCCGCCGTTGATTTTATCAATCGCAAAGTCCATGCGCGCATCTATGGTGCTATTGTGCATGGTCTTTTCTGAAAGGCTGGCGATGGTTTTCATCACTACCTGCTGGTCGATTTCACCCTGCATCGATTTTACGCTGAGAATGAATTTGACATAGAAGAAGTCCAGTACCACACGATAAAACTGACGCATGACGGTTGCCGTATTTTTGCCGGGGAAATAGCTGCTGTAGAGTTTATACAGCAGATAATTGCGTAACACGTAAGGTTCTGACAAACAGGAATCCTCACACAATTTATGCCACTGCTGATTAATCTTGTCGAATTTCGCCTCCAGTTCAGCAGCGTCGTCTGAACCGGCAATATTCAGATACGCGGCAATTTGCTGATGCCCTTCAAGAATAAATCCGTCCCGGGCCGAATCTTTCGCCACGTTGGTCCCCATCACGGACAAAGCCAGATATTTCATCGCGTTTGAATTGGTCAGATTACCGGAATCGATCAGCGATTTTCCGCTCTGAAGTTCATTGAGTAACGCCCCGTAGAAATTTTCCACTTCAGAAAATTTATTATGCAAATCAAAATTAACGTGCTGAAGACAGAGAATAAACTGTGCCAGCGCCATTAAATTCTCTTCAATGTTACGGGAAGGCGACTGGATTAAATTCCAGGCAAAAAGATGGATCACCTGCTGCGTCTGCGAGACAGACTGACGCTGCCCAATCAGGTTTGTTTTGTAACGCGCTACTAACTCATCCTGCTCCTGAAGCAGCATGGCATCCGGGTCAAACAGCACGCGTCGCACCACTTCCGGACAGGAGAGCGTCATCGTATGCCGTGTCTCATCCTGATAGCGGGTTGAACTCCGGGGATAGGTGCTACAGGTATGCGAGAGCGCCTCTTCCCCTAAATCGCGGTGTACCATGCAGAGCTTGTTTTCATCGATAAAAGGACAGTCCCCTTTTTCGTTGAGCCTGACTCTGGAATAGTTGCTCTTGCCCTTTCGCTGAAGGATGAGATTCTCTTTGGCAATGGCGGCAATGCCTGCGTGTAAGGAGAGGACATATTTCTGGTGGGTTTTCTTATCAATATTGATCGTCCAGCCACGACAGCATGACATTAAGCACTCGGGCCCAACACACTGAAACTTACAGACAAAAATCGGCTTGATGGTTTTATGAATTTGCATAGCGAAGGCGTCATTATATAAAGCATAAAAAGTACCATGACGCACACGCTATTCTATAGGTGCATAACCGTGCACTATGTTTTGTAATTCACTGCATCAAAGGGGCACATTATCCATAATTATTGACCAGATAGTCACGCAACATGTTCGGGTGACTCTTCTTCTCCACCATTTTGCGAATCAGAGCCATCAGTTCGAAATCACTTCGCAGATTGAATTTTTGCATCATCATATACTTATGCGTAAAGACGGTTTTATCGCTCATCTTCAGCGCACGGGCAATCTGCACCACCGATAACCCCCTGTAAAAATTTACCATAATACGAATTTGCTGCGGCGATAATATTTTATACTGACACTCGGAACAGCTTATTTTCTTCCAGATATAACCGGGAGATTGCATGCGATACCAGGCGATAAACAATATCTGGCTTAGATGATCGAGCGAGGCACTGCGGGGAATAAAAATAATATCCTGAAAACAGGACGGCAATACAGAGAAACGCAGTGCATCCTCAACCAGCCCTATCACGATACCTTTTTGTCGCGCCTGTAATTCAGGAAGACAGGTGAGCGTCTCCCCATGGCATAACGTAATAACGATAATATCCGCCGTACTGACGTTATCGTAGCTTAGCTCATCACCAAAATGGATCTGTCGCTTAAAATTGCGCCAAAAGAACTCCATAAAGAAACGCTGCAGTCCATGGTGAAAAAATCGATCTGTTTCTTGAATCAGGATATTCAACATAGCGAGCACCAATGTCTGTTAATCAATAAGGTTTATACCCTAAATAATTCGAGTTGCAGGAAGGCGGCAAGGGAGTGAATCCCCAGGAGCTTACATAAGTAAGTGACTGGGGTGAACGAGTGCAGCCAACGCACATGCAACTTGAAGTATGACGGGTATATCAACACGCTTGTGTCTTAGTTGTATTGCATCGTCATCACAACGACTGCACTGATACTCCCCGGCGTCGCACCACCGCTAACCGATTTGACCGCAGCCTGCATAGCCATCGTGGCGGTTCTGTCTGCCGCAATATTTTGCGTGATGCTGGAACCCGTTCCCTTTAGCGTCCCCGTTGCGGCCTCACGCATGGCAACCGCCACATTTGTCGCCGAGCCGCTGTTCATGTAGTAGTCCGCGCCGGCCACGGGATCGGGGGTGCCGGTAAACGACACCCTCACGCTGCGCGTCCCTACCGGACATTGCGTAAACGACAGAGTGAACGGTACCGGGTCGGATGAGGAGCCGGGCGTCGCCATATTGGTCGCCTCTATATTGCCGAGATTAATATCCAGCTGCGTATTCCCGCCATTAAATATGCAGGGAGAGGCCACGATATTTCCCGTCACACCGACACTGACGCTATCGGCGGATAACACCTCCCAGCTCAGCAACATAAGCATGAGTATTTTCTTGTGCCGTATATTCATCCTGTTACCTGTTACTGGTAGGTTATATTAAGCGTGGCAGATGCATTGGCCGAGCCTGATTCGACGGCGGTTAATGTCTGGTAATAACGCGCCGTTAACGGGAGCGTCTCCTGCCCGCCCGCAGACTGTTTTAATAAAAGACGGCTGTTCAATACCAGCGGCGTACCGTTATATAAAAGCTGCACGCCGACACCTTTAGCCGTACCGGCACTCCCCTGCCCCGTTAATGCCATTACGCTGTTATTGGCGCTGTCGGGGTTTTGTATTCCGCTGAGCGAGACCGAAATATTGGTACCGGCGCTGCAGTTTAATCCCAGATTTTGCGTATTCTGTACGCCCGCAGGCGTGGTTCCCACACCGCCTGTGAACGCTGAAGCCGGAATATCGCCAAAGGCAAACGTTAGCTGAGGCGTGTTAATACTGCATGCGAGGACGCTAATGGTTCCTGAGGTGAGCTGCGTGGGAAGGCCGTCACGGTAAACGCCGTCGCTTCCCTGAATGGTCACGACGCCGATAATGCCCGGCGCTAAATCACCCGATTCTACCGGCCCCGTCACCACCAGTTCGACTTTTCCACCAAACCAGTTCACATAGGAGGTTTGCGCGCTATAAGAGAACGTATTGCTCGGGTTATCAAAGGTATTGCCGGACGAAAAACGAATGCCAATACCGCTGAGATTCGTATTGTAAACGTGATTACCGTAGCTGCTCAGCGTGGCATTGTTGTACCGCATGCTAAACCCCAGCATGAACGGGTTGCTGCACCCGGTAAGATACGCCCCCGTCGCTGTCGCCGCACCGGAGAAGATGACCGTCCCAACCGGCGCATCACGCTGAACGTTAATGGTTCCCACCGCCAGCGTAGACAGCTGCGGAACGATGGTGGTGCAGGTGCCGGCACGGGCTATATTCCAGCCGGAGAGTAAGCACACGAATAAAATTATCTTTATGTCTTTCATATTACTGTTCCTGGCGACAGCTGGCGCTGGTGTCAGCAATGCCGCCGTTTGATGTGTGTTTCGGCAGGCTGAAATCGGCGCGACACCGCTGGCTGGCCTGATTGCCCCATGTCGCAACGACCGTTCCCCGCTCGGGCATACCGGTTAAATAAACCTGACCGCGATCGCCCACGATAAAGCTGCCGTTGGCATTACCCTCAAGGGTGACCACCGCCCCAAACGGCACGGCGCGGTTACTGTCCGATAAGGTCATCAGCACCTTGCGGCCAACGCTGGAGATATACTCGGCCTTCACCACCGCGCCACGCGTCGGCGTCACCGTGCGCGTATTGATCTCCAGCTCCACGTCATCAGGCATATTTTCCGGCGCGAGGGCGAGATCGTTTTTCCGGTACACGGAAAGATTGCTGACCACCGTATAGCCCCGGTAATCCGTACGTACTCCGGCCTGATTGCGGATACCCACGCCGTGGGCGCCGGGCGCTTTAATCAACGCATTGGTTTCACCCAGCGGCTGAGAAAACGTCATGCCATCCGCGTGGGCAAGCACACCCCCCTGCACGCCATAATTCAGTCGCTCACTGTTTCTGTCATAGCCGTATCCCACCGAGACGTCACCGTATGTGCCTTTGTAATCGCCGTTCATATTGCCGCTATAGCCCACGCCCTGGGTGCCGTATCCCTGCTGCACGTTCCAGCTCAGGGCTCTGTTTTCAAGGGCTACGCCATTCATACCGACAGTGTGCGTTGCGCCGTTATTCCTGCTGGCGTTCATGCCGTAGTTCACCCACGTCTGGGGGAGAAATGCGTCCAGCGGCACGCTGACGTTAATCGCCAGAAGCCGGTCGCTGTCATAGGTTTTGCCGCTCTCGCTCCCGGATGAGGCTGAACGACCATTTTTGCTGTATGTCCAGGTCACGCCATAGCTGATGTTGTGCCAGTAGTTGTTGTAGCCGGCGCTCCAGGAGACCATCGAGGTACCGGAATTCCAGTAGTCTTCCCGCGCTGCGCTGAGCGTCATCGCCCCCAGACTGCCCCCCAGCGACTGGCTCATCGTCAGCTCTGCCCGGTTTCGCCGTCTGTCCTGCAATGCGCTGCCGTCTCCCCAGGAGTCCAGCACTTCCTGCATCCCGTAATAGCCGCGGGTGGAATAGCGGTATCCCGCAATTGAAACGTTCGTGCCGGTATTCACCATGTTCTTGCTGTAGCGCACGCGCCAGGATTGCCCCTGAGTTTTGGCGGCGTTATCCGGCGTTGACCAGCTCTGCGTAACGTCTGCGGAAAGCGCGCCCGCCTCCCCCCTATTTGTCCCCAGGCCTAAGGCTAGCGACTGGTATTTACTGGAACCCTGCAACCCGCCGTAGATCGTCATACCGTGCCGCAGACCGTAAATTCCGGTCAATTGCCCGAACGGCGTTTTCTCCACGCTGGGGTTATAGGCGCGATAATTTCCCCCGGTGAGGGCATACTTCAGCCGCCCTTCCCGCTGCAGCACCGGCAGCGAGGCATAAGGTTGCGTGAAATGTTGCTCGCTACCGTCAGCCTCTTTTATGGTCACATCGAGATCGCCCGCGCCCCCGGTGGGATACATATCCGCAATCTCAAACGCGCCCGGCGCCACGTAGCTTTGATAGATCTGGTAGCCGTTCTGCCGCACCACGACCTGCGCATTGGTGCGCGCAATCCCGCGCACCACGGGAGCGTAGCCCTTCAGGGAGTCGGGCAGCATGTCATCGTCCGAGGCCAGTTGACCGCCGCGAAACGGGATACCGTCAAACACATCCGCAGGTGTGGAGCTGTCGCCAAGCGTGAGCTGGGCCTTAAGCGGGATCACGGCGCGCTGTGCGTAGGTGTACACGCTGTCCCATTTATCCTGCCCGGTGGCCTCCCGTGACCAGGTGGTATAATTGCGAAAACGCCACGGCCCGATATTGACCCCCGGACGCAGGTTCGCGTACTGGCTGGCGCTGCTGGCACCCTGCCCTGTTTTCGCCCGGCTGTTTGCTGCGCTCAGGCTGTAATTCAGCATAGCCGCCGTTATTCCTTCGTCCCACATTTGTGGCGACACATAGCCCCTCGCTGGCAGATCGACTGCCGCCTGAGGAATGCTTATCACCAGACGCTGAGCGCCAAACTGAAAATCGGTGCTGGCCTGCGGAATAGCCTGCAGATCCGCACATCCCAGCTTGCCTGAAGCGAGCTGAGGAAATAGCGCGGTTCTGACGCCCCACTGTTTTAATTGATCGATGCTCAGGCAAGGCTGCAATACCTCATTACCGCTGTCGGTTTTCAGCGCAGTAAAGGTTATATCAAGGGTATCCATTAACTGGTCGTCGAGAATAACGTCAACGCGATACGTTCCCGCTGCCTGAGAGCCAGATTCAAAGGCCGATAAATCAGCTTTGCCCATACCGGGATTATCCAGCTCAACCAGTTCTGTATTAAATGTTTCACTGGCATATAGCGTCGGTGAGTGACCTGCAAGCGCTAAGGCGATAAGCATCGCCAGGCGCGCAGGCTGCCTCTTTGTATTTAACGTTGTCATTACGAGTAACCTAATTAATGCTCACGTGCCCGTCAGTAACACAATCACAAACGGGCCTGGTGCGTGCTCCCTGGGCTGCCATAGTCGTTAATAATTTTAAACGTGAGCGTATTGCCGCTGCTCCCCGGCGGTAATGTGAACCGCGCGAAAGTGCCTGGTAAAACATACGTCACATCATCAAGTTTTTTACCTCCTACGGTAATCTCATTAAAATTAATTACGTAGGGCGTGCTATTAGTTACCTGAAGCTGATTACCTGTTCGTTGCCAGGTTAATTTATCCGCCTGTTCCTCTGGTGTTGACGCACGCAGGCCATCCGGTCGGTAAATCAGTTTAATACGCGTTTTTACCGCAATTTGCAGAGCGTTCATCTGTTTCGTTGCGGACGGAATGGCTTTGATATTCAGCCAGAATAAGCTCTCCTGCCCCTGAGGCAGTGCTCCCGTCATGACAATACGCTCAAGGTTTTTTTGCCCACCGTCCAGACGATAGAGCGGTGGGGTAATAATAAATGGCGTCTTACCAGAACTCCCGTCCTGCATTTCTACCCATGACTGAATTAACCAGGGCGTCGGGTCAGGATTATTAATATTGATTGATGCTTCTTTTTTTGCACCATCAAATATAATTCGGGTGCCGCCAATAATTACCCCGGCACTGGCGGTCGTTATCATTAGCGATAACAGTGCCACAGCCAATCCGGCGGTTTTGATAAAACGCATTTTATACCTCATAAAACAAAGGGGCCGGGTGGCCCCCTACTGATTACTGCAAAAGACTTAGTTATAAACCACAGAGAAGTTTGCCACCGAGTTAGCCGGCCCCATGGTCACGGTTGCCGCGGTTGAAATATACTGTGCGTAGAAGTTCAACGTATTGTCGGCGGTGCTGCTCAGCGCATAAGTATGGCTATTGCTGCCGTGCAGCGGTAAGTCTGCCTTATCCGCCGTCATCAGGTTAATCGCCACGCCCGTTGCCGCCCCCGGAACGGATGAATCGATAGCCAGCAGGCTGGCATTGGTGGCATCCGGCGTACCGTCAAAACGTACTTTGGCGTTAGTCACCGTCACCGGGCAGTTTTTCAAGACAATATTGAATTGAGTTGCCGCTGTTCTTGCTCCCGTCGAGGGGAATTCCGTCTTATAATAATCGCCCAGCACAACCACCTGGTTCTGAGAGGCGATATCAACATCGCAGGCAGAATCAAGAATATTCCCGTTAAAATTAACCGTTCCTGCCGCAGCGAAAACCGGACTTAGCGGCAGCACGGCGCTTATTGCCAGCATTACCATCATTATATTCTTTTTCATCACATCACACTCTGTATCGATTTATTCATTACTGGAATTGGGCGATGGCGCTGATATGTTCCAGCACCATACTGCATCTGGCCCTTTATATACTGCCTGTCATTCATTAAATAAAAACCACTTGCGGCTTGTGTAGTACAATCCGGATCAGCCCTGCTGACGAGTCAAAATTTATACAACTCTTTTTCCGCGCACAATCTCTTTTAAGGTCTAGCTGTAGACTCATCCTTAACAAAAATAAAACATACCTATTGGGGAATACCTTATTTACGTCTTCCCGGGTCTATTTTTGGACCAAAGATGCAATTTCTTATAATTCATAAAATTAGGCCACAACCGTCTTCTGGTCTATTATTAGACCCGCTGAAATCATTCCCTGACATGCTGTTTTTTAAGATAATTCTCTATGCCGATCAAAAAATGATCGAATCAGTGAATGAGGTATCTGATGAACACGCGAATGGCACCTGAATTAACCAAAGAACACTCCACCGTGTTGGGTGTTAAACCTTTTGAGCATATTGAAAAAATAATTGATAACATCCTTCCCTCTGCAGAAAGACGGATTGTGTCAAAAGGTGATATCGTCCATTATTATCAAAACGATATTCGTCAGTGTTTTTTACTTACCCAGGGCTGCGTGGCCTTACACCGCCGTGGCGACGGCATTGTGCTAAATTCTGAATCATCACCCTTTATTCTCGGCGTGAGCAGTCAGTTTTCCTCTGAGCATCTTTATGTCAGGGCACTGGAAACATCAGAAATTGCAGCCGTTTCGCTGGAACGTTTTAATCATGTGGTGGCACAGCAAAACTTATGGGAGCATTTTTCGAAGCTGCTGATTTATACCGCTTCGCGGGTATATGAGCACTGTGCCCAAATTTCGCAAATGTCGGCCTACGACATCATTCGCTTTCAGCTTGTTGAACTCATGCAGGAACCGGATGCAATACGGCAAAATATTACCGCGGCAGCGTATATCAAAAGCCGGACCTATCTTTCACGAAGTGGGATCATGCGAATACTGGCGGAATTACGCACCGGGAAGTACATCACCATGGAGCGTGGTGTGCTGCTTGACGTTCACCATCTGCCGCGAAAATATTGATAGCCAGCGTGCCTGCTCACAGGAGAAGCGCTATAATTAGCCAGGTTATTTTTAAGGTTGTCGGCTACCATGTCCCTTCCAGAACAGTCTCAACGGGGTTCCCCCTACGCGCAAGAGCTTATTTCTTACCTGTTGCCTGATTGCACAACGCGACGTACTGCTCGCGGTGAACGGCTGGATTTGCAAATCAACGGTCAGGGCATGTGCTATTTAATTCTTGAGGGAACGATCGCCATCTACAGAAGAAGCGATGACATGATGCTGTCTACGGCCCGTAGCCCCGGCCTGTTCGGCCTCGCTAACCTCACCGATATCTATTTTAATGATTATATTAAGACCGTTAGCCCTTGTCTGATAGGGACGCTCACCACCGAACGGGTGAATGAAATTATCAAAGAAAAGGCGCTATGGGGGCTGCTCTCTAAACAGCTCATGTTTGTTTATAGTCGTCTTTATAACAACGTGATGCCGCAGGGCGCTCCGACGGCGTATGAGATGATTCGCCAGCAGCTTGTGAAGCTGATGGAGGAGGAAGAGAGCTATCGACTGGGCGTGACGGCGGAAAGGTATATCAGGGAGAAAACCCAGCTTTCCCGCAGCGGTGTGATGCGCATTCTGGCAGATTTAAAAACCGGTGGATTTATCGAAATGGAAGACGGCAGGCTTATTAGAATCAACAAACTTCCCGCTAAATACTGAATTCCGGACACAAAAAAGGCCGCAATCGCGGCCTTTTTATTCTCTCAATGGACGTGAACGCCCAACCGCCAGGCAAAGTAGATCTCTTCTTTCAGTTCATTCGAAGAGAGCGCCAGCAAATCTGTAAATTCCAGCTCAAGCTGTTTCAGCTTTTTCAGGTACTGTGCCGGAGACAGGTTGCTTTTATCACGACGTAAATATTCAATTGCCAGCTGTGTTGGGGTTATTTCAGTATCCATGATGTCCTCGCTTATGTACAAAACCTGACCAGTATATCACAAGCCGCTGGCTAGTTTTTGACCAAAGGCAAAACATCTGAAAACTTTACACAACCGCCGTCGTCAGTCGCGACGAGCAGCACAGGCGATCCTGCTCATCGAGAACATCTATCTGCCACACCTGATGGCGGCTACCGGCGTGCAGGGCGCGGCAAATGCCGCGCACGCGCCCGCTGCGCACCGAGCGAATATGGTTAGCATTCACCTCAAGCCCGACAACCTTCTGCTCCCCTTCAGTGCAGAGATACCCCGCCACCGAGCCCAGCGTTTCGGCCAGCACGACGGATGCCCCGCCGTGCAATAAACCAAACGGCTGGTGAGTGCGACTATCGACGGGCATGGTGGCCTCAATCTCATCGTCGCCAATGCGGATGAACTGGATATCCAGCAGACCCACCATATTCCCCTCGCCCATGGCGTTCAGCGCCTGCAGCGTGACGGCACGTTTCCAGATCATCCAATTATCTCCAGTAAAGCCTGTAATGGGTGACGTACACCGTTACCTTCGACCCGTTTGACCTGGCTACGGCAGGAGTAGCCGGTCGCCAGGCAGCGGTTTCGCGGTAAACGCTGCATCGCCTGATGCCAGGAAAGCTCGTAGATACCGAGCGAATTAGCGTGGTTTTTCACTTCGTGTCCGTAGGTGCCGGCCATCCCGCAGCAGCCCACGTTGACACTCTCCAGCTTCGCGCCGAACCGGGCAAAGACAGACGCCCACTGCGCGGGTGCGCCCGGCAGCGCGGTCACTTCCGTGCAGTGACCGAACAGATACCACGGTTCACCGCTGACATCCTGAACCGCTTTGTCGTCCAGGGCCATCGGCAGCCACTCGTGCACCAGCATCACGTTGAAATCGCCGCGCTTATCGCCCAGCGTCTGCCTGTATTCATCGCGATAGCAGAGCACCAGCGCAGGATCGACGCCGACCATCGGTATCCCCAGCTGCGCCACGCGATTTAAGAATTCAGCCGTTTTCTGCGCGGTCTTCGCAAAGCGCGTCAGGAAACCTTTAATGTGCTGCGCCTTGCCGTTGGGTGAGAACGGCAGAACCACCGGCTGATAGCCCAGCTTTTCCGACAGGCGGATGAAGTCAGCAACCACCTGCGCATCGTAGTAGCTGGTAAACGGATCCTGCACCACCAGCACCACGTTCGCTTTCTGCTCAGGCGTAAGCGCCTCCAGCTGCTCCAGGGTCATGTTCGCCGAGCGATGCCCGACGAGCTGGCGCTGCAGAGACGGCACCGACAGCAGCGGGAGATCGACCATACCGATGTGTTTTTCAGAGAGCTTGCGCACCAGCGGCTGGTTGATAAAGAAGTTAAAGGTCTTTGGCGCACGCGCCATCAGCGGCGCGTAGCTTTCAACCGTCGCCACCAGATGGTCACGCACCGGACGCAGATAGCGCGTGTGGTAAAGCTGCAGGAAGCGCGAGCGGAATTCCGGCACGTCGATTTTAATCGGGCATTGGGTGGAGCAGGCTTTACAGGCCAGACAGCCGGACATCGCCTCTTTCACCTCGTGGGAGAAATCGTACTCGCCCTTGTTGGCATGCCAGCTGTTGCGGGTGCGCTCAATCAGCGAGCGCAGGCTGGCCCGTTTTTCCGGTAGCTCCTGCTCCAGCTTGAGCGGATCAACCCCGCGGTCGGCCAGCAGACGCAGCCATTCACGCACCAGCGTCGCCCGGCCTTTCGGAGAGTGGATACGGTTGCTGGTGATTTTCATCGACGGACACATCGGGCTTTTCACATCAAAGTTAAAGCACAGGCCGTTGCCGTTGCACTCCATCGCGCCGCGCCAGGAGGAGCGCACCGCAATCGGGATCTGTCTGTCGTACGTGCCGCGCTTGACTGCGTCCACCTGCAGCATTGGCGCATCGACACCTTCAGGCGGGCAGATTTTACCCGGGTTAAGGCGGTTATCCGGGTCGAACGCTGCCTTCACCTTGCGCAGCTCCGCGTAGAGCTGTTCGCCAAAAAATGCCGGGCTGTATTCCGCGCGGAACCCTTTCCCGTGCTCGCCCCACAGCAAACCGCCGTATTTGGCGGTTAAGGCCACCACATCGTCGGAGATCTGTTTCATCAGGATCTCCTGTTGCGGATCGCACATGTCCAGCGCCGGACGCACATGCAGCACCCCGGCATCAACGTGGCCGAACATACCGTAGCTCAGACCGTGGCTGTCCAGCAGGGCGCGAAACTCAACGATATAATCCGCCAGATGCTCAGGCGGAACGCAGGTATCTTCGGCAAACGGAATCGGCTTCGCCGCCCCTTTCGCATTGCCGAGCAGGCCCACGGCTTTTTTACGCATCGCATAGATACGCTCGATACCGGCCAGTTCGTTACAGAGCTGCCAGCCGATTACGCCGCCTTCGCCCTGCGCAATCAGCTCATCCAGCCGCTGGCAGAGCGTGGTGACCTGGCTCTCAATCAGCTCCGCATCATCGCCGGCAAATTCCACGATATTGAGGCCCAGCATCTCTTTATCCGGCACGTCGGTAATCAGCTCGCTTACGGAGTGCCAGACAATGTCTTCCCGGGCCAGATTGAGCACTTTAGAGTCGACGGTTTCCACCGACAGCGCCTGCGCTTCCACCATAAACGGCGCATTGCGCAGCGCGGAGTCGAAGGAGTCATATTTGACGTTCACCAGGCGACGCACCTTCGGTAACCGGGTGATATCCAGCCGCGCCTCGGTGATAAACGCCAGCGTCCCTTCGGAGCCGGTCAGCACGCGGGTTAAATCAAACTGGGTCAGGTCGTCGTTAAAGACGTGACGCAGATCGTACCCGGTCAGGAAGCGGTTCAGTTTGGGGAATTTGTCGAGGATCAGCTGACGGTTGTCGCGACAGCGCTCCAGCACGGTACGGTAAATACGCCCGCTGGCGGTGTTATCTTTACCCAGCGTTTCCGCCAGTTCGACCGGCATCGGCTGAGTGTCGAGGATATCGCCGCCCAGCAGCACCGCTCGCACGCCCAGCACGTGATCGGAAGTTTTCCCGTAGACCAGCGACCCCTGGCCGGAGGCATCCGTGTTGATCATCCCGCCTAAGGTCGCGCGGTTGCTGGTGGAGAGTTCGGGCGCGAAGAAGTAGCCGTAAGGCTTGAGATACTGATTAAGCTGATCTTTGATCACGCCCGCTTCGACCCGCACCCACCCCTCTTCAGGGTTGATCTCAATAATGCGGTTCATATAGCGCGACATATCAATAATGATGCCCTGGTTCAGCGCCTGACCATTGGTCCCGGTGCCGCCGCCGCGCGGCGTAAAGACCAGAGAGGCGAAGCGCTCTTGCGTGGCCAGCCGGGCAATCAGCGCCACGTCGGCCGTTGAGCGAGGGAAAACGACGGCATCGGGAAGAAGCTGGTAGATACTGTTATCGGTCGCCATCGTCAGCCTGTCGGCATAGTTCGTGGCGGTATCACCTGTAAAACCCTGTTGCTCCAGTGCCTGCAAAAAATTAAGCACCAGCTGAACGACGCCAGGTGCCTGAGAAATCTGTGGGATCATTACTGTCGACCCTAATTAGAGTTGTGGGAATCGTTTGCGTGTATCTTAAAAGTTTTATCACATTTTTTTCTTATAATCTCTGCTGAATTACAGGCAAAATCCGCCTGTCAAAAACCGCTGAGATCATTAATGATTAGAGAGACGCGGTTTTCCGTTCCCGCCAGCATGGCTGGTGTTCTTTTAAGGAAAGTTTCATTTATGGTCAATCTTCGCCAGCCCAGGGATGTTGCGCAAATTTTGCTGTCGGTGCTGTTCCTGGCCCTCATGATTATTGCGTGTCTGTGGATTGTTCAACCCTTCATTCTCGGCTTTGCCTGGGCTGCGACCGTTGTCGTTGCCACCTGGCCTTTGCTGCTGCGTTTGCAGAAGCTGCTCTTCGGCCGCCGCGGGTTAGCCGTGCTGGTCATGACGCTCCTGTTGTTCCTGCTGTTTATTATTCCTATTGCCCTGCTGGTGAATAGCCTGGTGGACTCCAGTGGCCCCGTTATTCGCGCCATTAGCAGCGGTGACCTGACCCTGCCGGATCTCGCCTGGCTGAACAGCATTCCGCTGGTGGGTGCCAAACTCTACAGCGGCTGGCATAGCCTGCTGGAGATGGGCGGCAGTGCGTTGATGGCAAAAGTTCGCCCGTATATTGGCACCACCACTACCTGGTTTGTGGGTCAGGCGGCGCATATCGGCCGCTTTATGATGCACTGTACCCTGATGCTGCTCTTCAGCGCTCTGCTCTACTGGCGCGGCGAGCAGGTGGCTTTAGGGGTTCGTCACTTTGCCACCCGTCTGGCGGGTAAACGCGGTGATGCCGCCGTTCTGCTGGCTGCACAGGCCGTACGCGCGGTTGCGCTGGGCGTGGTGGTCACCGCGCTGGTGCAGGCAGTGCTGGGCGGTATCGGTCTGGCAATTTCCGGCGTACCGTACGCCACCGTGTTCACCGTTGTAATGCTGATGACCTGTCTTGCGCAACTCGGGCCGTTGCTGGTCCTGGTCCCCAGCATTATCTGGCTTTACTGGACGGGGGACACCACGTGGGGAACGGTTTTACTGGTCTGGAGCTGCGTGGTCGGCACCATGGATAACGTCATTCGTCCGATCCTCATCCGCATGGGGGCAGACCTGCCGCTGATCCTGATCCTCTCCGGGGTGATTGGCGGACTGATTGCCTTTGGTATGATCGGCCTGTTTATTGGTCCGGTGCTGCTCGCCGTCACCTGGCGTCTGTTCTCCGCCTGGGTGCATGAGATTCCGCCGCCGGGAACTGACCCGGACGTGATTTTGAGTGAACTGGAAGAGCTGGAAGAGAAAAACACGCATTAAGCTTTTTTGCCGGGTGGCGCTAACGCTTACCCGGCCTACATTCCCCCTCACAATACTTTAATACTGCTAAAGTATTTATTCGTTACTCACTGGTCAGACCCGCCATTTCAGCAGTAAGTCAGCTATTAACCTCAAGAAATCTTTACGTCTCTTTAACTATTGAGACGAATCCGATCGACGCTAAATAACACAATGCCTACTATTAGCACACGGTTATAAATCAACACCTTGATTTATAAGCATGGAAATCCCCTGAGTGAAACAACGAATTGCTGTGTGTAGTCTTTGCCCATCTCCCACGATGGGCTTTTTTTTATCCTGACTATGCGCGCTTAACCTCACAGGTACTGAGCATCCGCCACTCAGCTGACAGCACCCGCGTTTCCCCGGTCACATTCACCGTTACCACTTCGCGGATATCCGCCGACGATGCACCTACCTGCAGCTCAAATTCCCCCGGCTCAACGATGCGTTTCCCGTCCCGACGGGTGAAGTTGAACATCTCAATCGGTAGCGTAAAGGTGAGCGTCGCGGTTTCACCCGGAGAGAGCGTAACGCGCTGGAAGGCCTTCAGCTCCTGAAGCGGACGCACCTGCGTGGCAACCTTATCCCTGACGTAAACCTGCACCACCTCGCTGCCGCTGCGCTCCCCGGTATTGGTGATATCTACGCTCAGCGTCACCTCACCGTCGACCGGCACGCTGCGTTCAGCTACGCGGGCAGCGCCCCAGCTAAATGTCGTCCAGCCGAGGCCGAGGCCAAACGGGTAACGTGAACCGAAATGGAACGCAAACGGCGTACCGCCGCTTTTGAGCTTGTGATTGTAGTAATACGGCATCGCGCCGGCGCTTTTCGGCACGCTCACGACCAGGCGACCCTGAGGCTCTGCACGCCCCGTTAGCACGTCCGCAATGGCCCAGCCCCCTTCCTGCCCCGGCGCCCACGCCATTATCAGCGCCGCGACCTTATCCTCCAGCCCCTGAAGGTTGTACGGACGCCCGCCGGTCATCACGACAATCACCGGTTTGCCCGTGGCGACCAGCGCATTCAGCAGCTGTTGCTGCACGCCCGGCAGATTCAGGGAATCGGTATCGGAACCTTCCCCCACGGTACCGCTCTGGAACAGCCCGGCGAGATCGCCCACGCAGGCCACTACCACATCACTCTCCTGCGCAGCCTTCACGGCCTCGGGGATCAGGGCGGTACTTTGCGATACCGGCGACTGCTGCATCGGTTTGCCGCCGCTGTCACCCGGGAAGACCGGCGCACCCGCCATTCGTTTTTCGATGATGTGACACCCTTTGGCATAGCGGACGTTCGATGCACCCAGATAGTGTTCCAGCGCCGCGCGCGGGGTCGTGACCTGCGAGGTCTCTTCCACCATATCGCTGATGATCAAATGCACCGGGAAGCTGTAGCCGCTGAGCAACGCCAGCGGGTCGTCCGCCGTCGGCCCCACCACCGCCACGCGGGGTTTGCCGCCGAGTGGCAAAATGCCGTTATTCTCAAGCAGCGTCAGCGAGCGTGTCGCCACGTCCCGCGCGGTCTGGCGGGTCATCTCATTTTGCAGATCGATACCGTTTTCATCGGCATACGGCTTTTCAAACAGCCCCAGGCGGAATTTTTCGGTCAGCACGCGGCTTACAATTTCGTCCACTTTCGCCATGGAAATCAGCCCACGCTCGACGGCCTCGGCCAGGTGGCGCGCGCAGTCATCCTTCGGCAGTTCGACGTCCAGCCCGGCGTTGAACGCCAGCGCGGCAGATTCGGCCGCATCGTGTGATACGCCATGGTGCTGGTGCAGGAGGCTGACGCCGCCGTAATCGGCGACAACGATCCCATCGAATCCCCACTGTTCGCGCAGAACGGTGGTCAGCAGGAAGCTGTCGCTGTGCCCCGGCTGATTATCGATATCGTGGTAGGCCGGCATCACCGAACCGGCATCGGCCAGCTTCACCGCCATTTCAAACGGCAGCAGGAAGGTGTCGTTAAGCTCGCTAAAGCCCAGGTGAACCGGGGCATGGTTGCGCGCACCTTCACTGAAGGAGTGACCCACGTAATGTTTGAGGGTCGCCAGCAGGTCGCGTTTATCGCCCTGCAGTCCTTTTACGTAGGCCGTGGCCATCACGCCAACCAGCCAGGGATCTTCCCCGAAGGTCTCTTCGGTTCGCCCCCAGCGCACGTCGCGTGAAACGTCCAGCACTGGCGCCAGCCCCTGCTGGCAGCCAACGGAGCGCGCCTCTTTGCCAATCTGTTCTGCCGCCCGCTGCACAAGCGCCGGGTCCCAGGTTGAACCGTAGTTCAGCGACGACGGGAACAGCGTGGCCTCTTTGCACAATAGCCCCACCAGACACTCTTCATGGAACAGCGCCGGTATGCCGAGACGCGTCTCTTCCATCATCATCCGCTGCAGGCGGTTCGCGGCGCGCACGCCGTTTATTGCATCAACGATATGGGTGCCCAGCGGACGCGTGATCTGCCCGACCCCCAGCTTTAGCCGTTCGCTGAGTGCAGCCTGCTCGCTCACGCCGGCGAATTCGTCACTCAGATCGCTTCGCTCACGGTGATTGCCGTTTTCATCGAGGATCAGCCAGTACGCATGCATCTGAGCGAACTTCTCTTCCGGGGTCATGCGCGCCAGCAAGTCGGCGACGCGCTCGTGCACGGGACGTCCCGCGTCCTTATAGATAGCTGTCATGTTTTACTCCTGTATTGCGGAAGGGGTTGTCGGGCTGAGCTGCCCCGCTTCGGGTCTTACCTCACGTTTGCCGGCCAGCTCCCGGGCAATGGAATCCACTAGCCGGCTGTTGAGTTTGTAGATGGCAAGCAGCGCGACCATGCAGAGGAACAGCGCGCAAGGGATGAGGGTGAATAGTGCGTTTATGGTCGAGAGAACGTTCGGTGCCTGGGTTGCCTGGCTCGGGGCGTAATCCACCATGCCAAGCACCCAGCCGACGACCGCCCCGCCCAGCGCCAGGCCAAATTTTATGGCAAACAGCGCAGTAGAAAAGACCAGCCCATCCAGACGACGGCCGCTGCGGTGCTCTTCGTAGTCGACCACATCGGAGAACATGGTCCACTGGAGCGGTGTGGTGAGGTTTTGCACAAAGCTAAAGACAACGTTGAGGCCAAAGATGAGCCAGACCTGCGAAGGCGGCAGGAAGAAAATCAGTGCGCCGAAAATGACGAAGGAAATAATGGTCCACTGATAGGCACGGACGCGGTCAAATTTTCCCAGCAGCCGTTCAGATAATAATGCGCCGCTTAAGGAGGCCACCATTCCGGAAACAATAAAGGCAAAAACCAGATCCGGGCGCAACAGCACGTAGTTGACGTAATACATCGTGGCGGAACCGCGCGTCACCACCGCCGTTAACAACAAAATATTAAACAGGAACACAATACGCCACTGGCTGTTTCCGGCCAGCAGTTTTAAATCGGTGAGCATGGAGCCGGACGTATCATTGCGCGGAGAATAACGCTCGCGGGTCATCAGGAAACAGCAGAAGAACAGCACAATCCCGAGTAGCCCCATCAGGCTCATGGCATAGAAATAACCTTTCTGCACGTTGCCCTGACCTAACAATGAAACCAGCGGCAGGGCAATAACCGTCACAATCAACCCGCCGATAAACGACAGGCCAAAGCGCCACGACTGCAGAGAGTGGCGCTCGCGCGGATCCAGCGTCAGCGCGCCGGGCATGGCGCAGTAAGGCACGTTAATCGCGGAGTAAATCAGGCTTAAGATCGCGTAGGTCACGCAGGCATAAACGATTTTCCCCGTTGGCCCAGCGTCCGGGACATAGAAGGTAATCAGGCAGCTCACGCCAAACGGAATGGCGAACCACAGCAGCCAGGGACGGAAACGACCGTGACGCGTCCGGGTGCGGTCGACCAGCGCGCCAATGCACGGGTCGACAAACGCATCGACCACGCGCACCACTAAAAACATGGTGCCCATAATCGCGGCGGGCAACCCAAAAACGTCGGTATAGAAATAAGCGAGAAATAACGTTGCCGTTTGCCAGACCAGCGCGCTGGCCATATCACCTAAGCCATAACCTATTTTATCTTTGGTACGCAATACAGAGGAGAGTGTCATTGTTATTTGCCTTTTTATCAGGTTAAAACGTATTTCAACCAGTTGCGCATCATCGGTAGGGAAATGCGCAGTAAGGCTCAAGTATTAGCAACGCTTTGCGCACTAACAATTGTCTAAATTAACAGGCAAATTATGATATTTGGTTTTTTATTTTATTTGTGATGGGGAGCATATTCGGGCGGAAATAAAAAAGGCGAGGAGATATCTCCTCGCCTTTATCCGTTTTTAAGCGGTTACTTGTTCAGTTCCGCCAGGCTCAGCCAGGTTTGCACCACGGTGTCCGGGTTCAGGGACAGGCTATCAATCCCCTCTTCCATCAGCCATGCGGCAAAGTCTTCATGGTCGGATGGACCCTGACCACAAATCCCGACGTATTTACCCTGCTTCTTCGCCGCACGGATGGACATGGAGAGCAGCGCTTTCACCGCCTCGTTACGCTCATCGAACAGCTCAGAGACCACGCCGGAGTCACGGTCCAGACCCAGCGTCAGCTGCGTCATGTCGTTCGAGCCGATAGAGAAGCCGTCGAAGTGCTCGAGGAACTGCTCGGCCAGCAGGGCGTTGGACGGGATTTCACACATCATGATAATCTTCAGCCCGTTCTCGCCGCGCCTCAGCCCCTGACTCGCCAGCTCGTCCACAACGGCTTTCGCCTGGTCCACGGTACGCACGAACGGGATCATGATTTCGACGTTAGTCAGCCCCATGTCGTTGCGCACGCGTTTCACCGCCTCACACTCCAGCGCGAAGCAGTCGCGGAAGCTGTCGGCAACGTAGCGTCCGGCCCCGCGGAAGCCCAGCATCGGGTTCTCTTCTTCCGGCTCGTAGCGCTCACCGCCCACCAGGTTAGCGTATTCGTTAGATTTGAAGTCCGACAGGCGCACAATCACGCGTTTTGGATAGAAGGCCGCACCAAGCGTCGCGATCCCTTCGGTCAGACGGCCGACGTAAAACTCTTTCGGTGAGTCGTAGCCTTTCATCATCTCGCGAATTTCGTTCTGCAGTTTCGGATCCTGGTCGTCAAACTCCAGCAGCGCGCGCGGGTGAACGCCAATCATACGGTTGATGATAAATTCCAGACGCGCCAGGCCAACGCCTTCGTTTGGCAGGCAGGCGAAGTCAAACGCGCGGTCCGGGTTGCCGACGTTCATCATGATCTTCAGCGGCAGGTCCGGCATGGTATCTACGCTTGAGCTCTTCACGCTGAAGTCGAGGATGTCGGCGTAGACGTAGCCGGTATCGCCTTCGGCACAGGAGACGGTCACGTTCTGTCCGTCCTTCATGCGCTCGGTGGCATCACCGCAGCCGACAACCGCAGGAATACCCAGCTCGCGTGCGATGATCGCCGCGTGACAGGTACGACCGCCGCGGTTGGTGACGATAGCCGCCGCTTTCTTCATGATCGGTTCCCAGTCCGGGTCGGTCATGTCGGTCACCAGCACGTCGCCGGGTTCAATGCGGTTCATCTCGCTGATGTCGTGGATCACTTTTACCGGACCGGCACCGATGCGGTGACCGATAGCACGGCCTTCCGCCACGATTTTGCCCTGCGCGTGCAGCGTATAACGCTCCATCACCTGACCACGAGAACGGACGGTTTCCGGACGCGCCTGCACGATAAACAGCTTGCCGGTATTACCGTCTTTCGCCCATTCGATATCCATCGGACGGCCGTAGTGTTTTTCGATCTGCACCGCCTGCTTCGCCAGCTCTTCCACTTCGGCGTCAGTCAGGGAGAAGCGGTCGCGCTGCTCCTGCGGTACATCTTCAATTTTCACCTGCTTGCCATGCTCCTGGGTCGGGGCATAGATCATGCGGATTTTTTTCGAGCCCATGGTGCGACGCACCACCGCCGGGCGGTTAGCCGCAAGCGTAGGCTTGTGAACGTAGAATTCGTCAGGGTTAACCGCTCCCTGGACCACCATCTCACCCAGGCCCCACGCGGAGGTGATGAACACCACCTGGTCGAAGCCGGATTCGGTATCGATGGAGAACATCACGCCGGATGAGCCCACGTCCGAGCGCACCATACGCTGAACGCCAGCGGAAAGCGCTACGCCGCGATGGTCATAACCCTGATGCACGCGATAGGAGATGGCACGGTCGTTAAACAGGGACGCAAACACGTGCTTCACTGCTACCAGCACGGCATCGTAACCCTGGACGTTCAGGAAGGTTTCCTGCTGCCCGGCAAACGAGGCGTCCGGCATATCTTCTGCGGTTGCAGAAGAGCGCACGGCAAAGGAGGCCTGCGCATCGTCAGCAGAGAGCTGGTTGTACGCGTCGTGAATGGCTTTTTCCAGTTCCGGCTGGAAAGGTGTGTCGATGATCCACTGGCGGATCTGCGCCCCGGCTTTGGCAAGCTCGGTAACGTCATCAATATCCGTTTTATCCAGCAGGTCGTAAATGCGCTGGTTAACACCGCTCTGGTCTAAAAACAGGTTAAAGGCATCGGCGGTGGTGGCAAACCCGTTCGGTACGGAGACACCCATACCCGACAGATTTGTAATCATTTCACCCAGGGAGGCATTTTTGCCCCCAACTCTGTCTACATCATTCATGCCGAGTTGGTTATACCAAAGCACCAGCGGTGACGAGCCATTGTTGGACATCGAAACAATCCTTTTGTGATATTTGATCGGAGTAAGAAACACCTGACTACGTATTTATACTGGCATATTTATTTCCGCTAAAAAAACGGTGAATCGTGTAAGCAATTTAAATTTTCAACTTTTCGGATACTTTCCCACCAGCCAACAACCCGATGATTCCTATATATTCAGCCAGAAACCCCAAAAATAAAGTCGCTATTTGAAAAATGAAATCCACTTTTCAGGAAAATCAAAAACACCGTTTCATTTATAATTAAGATAAGTTCTTTGCTGTGAAATTTACTTTTTTAATTTATGCTTTCAGGCAATTAGGTCTGATATTCAGGGTGGATAAAATGGATAATGCTGTCGATCGCCACGTTTTTTATATTTCTGATGGTACGGCGATCACCGCCGAGGTGCTGGGCCACGCGGTGATGTCGCAATTTCCCGTTTCGATTAACAGCATCACGCTGCCGTTTGTCGAAAATGAGAGCCGCGCCAAAGCGGTGAAGGACCAGATTGACGCCATCTATCAGCAGACCGGTGTCCGCCCGCTGGTCTTCTACTCCATCGTTATCCCGGAAATTCGCAACATCATTCTACAAAGCGAAGGTTTTTGTCAGGACATTGTGCAGGCGCTGGTGGCCCCGCTGCAAAGCGAGCTTAAGCTCGACCCCACGCCCATTGCCCACCGTACCCACGGGCTCAATCCCGGTAACCTGATCAAGTACGATGCGCGTATTGCCGCTATTGATTACACCCTCGCGCACGATGATGGCATCTCCATGCGCAACCTTGACCAGGCGCAGGTTATTCTGCTTGGCGTGTCGCGCTGCGGCAAAACCCCGACCAGCCTCTATCTGGCGATGCAGTTTGGCATTCGCGCCGCAAACTACCCGTTTATTGCTGACGACATGGATAACCTGGTGCTGCCCGCCGCCCTGAAGCCGCTGCAGCACAAGCTGTTCGGCCTGACGATCAACCCGGAACGCCTCGCCGCCATCCGCGAAGAGCGCCGCGAGAACAGCCGTTACGCCTCCATGCGCCAGTGCCGAATGGAGGTCTCCGAAGTGGAAGCGCTGTACCGCAAAAACCAGATCCCGTGGCTGAACAGCACCAACTATTCGGTTGAAGAAATTGCCACCAAAATTCTCGACATCATGGGACTTAACCGCCGCATGTACTAATACGCTAGTACATTAACTCAGATTCAGTTATCATCATCGGCAACAACGGGGCGGTGTCGCCCCGAACTTGAAATCAGCAGGGATTGGTTTAAGGTGATGCCCATCACTTCCCGGTAGTCTGCCGATGAAGCAAAAATTTTCTGAGACATTCCATGAATAAAACCGATGAACTCCGCACTGCGCGCATTGACAGCCTGGTCACGCCGGCTGAACTGGCACAGCGGCATCCTGTTTCCGCCACCGTCGCGGAACATGTGACGGCCTCCCGCCGTCGTATTGAAAAAATCCTTAATGGTGAAGACAAGCGTCTTCTGGTGGTGATTGGGCCTTGCTCCATCCACGATCTGGATGCCGCGATGGATTATGCAAAACGGCTTCAGGGGCTGCGGGATAAGTACCAGCATCGCCTTGAGATTGTGATGCGCACCTACTTTGAAAAACCACGTACCGTGGTGGGCTGGAAAGGGCTGATTTCCGACCCTGACCTGAACGGCAGCTACCGCGTTAATCACGGTATTGAGCTGGCGCGGAAACTGCTTTTACAGGTCAACGAGCTGGGCGTTCCGACGGCGACCGAGTTTCTCGATATGGTGACCGGGCAGTTTATCGCCGACCTGATCAGCTGGGGCGCGATCGGCGCGCGTACCACCGAAAGCCAAATCCACCGCGAGATGGCCTCTGCCCTTTCCTGTCCGGTCGGCTTTAAAAACGGGACTGACGGCAACACCCGCATTGCGGTTGATGCGATCCGCGCTGCCCGTGCCAGCCACATGTTCCTGTCACCGGACAAGAGCGGTCACATGACCATCTACCAGACCAGCGGTAACCCGTACGGGCATATCATTATGCGCGGCGGCAAGAAACCCAATTACCATGCGGAAGATATTGCGGCGGCCTGTGAATCACTGGCCGAATTCGATCTGCCGGAACATCTGGTGGTGGACTTCAGCCACGGCAACTGTCAGAAGCAGCACCGCCGCCAGCTGGACGTCTGTGATGAGGTCTGCCAGCAGATCCGCAGCGGTTCAAGCGCCATCGCGGGCATTATGGCTGAGAGTTTCATCAAGGAAGGCACGCAGAAGATCGTTGCCGGACAGCAGATGGTTTACGGGCAGTCGATCACCGACCCGTGCCTGAGCTGGGAAGACAGCGAACTGCTGCTGGACAAACTGGCGTCTGCGGTAGATTCACGCTTCTAACCTCCCGCCGGGTGGCGCTGCGCTTACCCGACCTACGGTTTGTGCCGTTGTAGGCCCGGTAAGGCAAAGCCGCCACCGGGCTTTTCATTGCACAATATTGATCCTCTCACCCTTTTTTCACAAAAACGCTTGCCGTGAATTTACAGTTTATTGATAATGATTATCATTGTTATATTGATTGCTATTTATAAACATTATGTCACGTACGGATAACAGCGCGGCAACGCCAGCAAAAACACACACAGCACCAGCCCCCACCGAGCGTCGGATTGACAGCAAAGCCCTGCTCGGCGATGAGGGGCGGGTCATTATCGAGCATGACGGCCAACGCTATCTTCTGCGCCAGACCCATGCCGGAAAACTGATCCTCACGAAATAAACCAAAAAAATACGCCAGCCACCCAGGTGAACCCCAGGCAGCCAGCGCTTTCGATTCTTATGGAGAGTTGCTATGCCACACCTGCACACCGCATCTTTACGCCCGTCACTTCTGACGCTGGCGATTGTCAGCGCCCTGCCGGGCGTCGCGTTCGCCGCCACAGACGATATTACCGTGACCGCCACGGGCAACGCCCGCAGCGCCTTTGAAGCTCCCATGATGGTGAGCGTGATTGACGCCAGCGCACCGGAGAAACAAACCGCCAGCTCAGCGGCTGACCTGCTGCGTAACGTCCCCGGTCTGACGCTGGACGGCACCGGACGCACCAACGGGCAGGACGTGAACCTGCGCGGCTATGACCGTCGCGGCGTGCTGGTGCTGGTTGACGGCGTGCGCCAGGGAACCGATACCGGGCACCTGAACAGCACCTTCCTCGATCCAGCGCTGATTAAACGTATCGAAGTGGTTCGCGGACCGTCGGCCCTGCTGTACGGCAGCGGCGCGCTGGGCGGCGTGATTTCGTATGACACCGTCGATGCGAAAGACCTGCTGGAGCCGGGTAAAAACAGCGGTTACCGCGTATTTGGTACCGGCGCGACGGGCGATCGTAGCCTCGGGATGGGGGCCAGCGCCTACGGCCGCACCGATACGCTGGATGGCCTGGTCTCCTGGTCCAGCCGGGATCGCGGTGATATCCGCCAGAGCGACGGCGCATCCGCGCCTAACGACGAATCCATTAATAACATGCTGGCGAAAGGCAGCTGGAAAATCGATCCGGCCCAGACCCTGAGCGGCTCTCTGCGTTACTACAACAACGACGCTCAGGAGCCGAAAAACCCGCAAACCACCGGGGCGGACAGCAGTAACCCGATGACCGATCGCTCCACCATTCAGCGTGATGCGCAGCTGGGCTACAACATCGCCCCGGCCGGTAACGACTGGCTGAACGCTGATGCGAAAATTTACTGGTCCGAAGCGAGGATTAACGCCCAGAACATCGACGGCAGCGGTGAGTTTCGCAAGCAGACCACCAAAGGCGGCAAAGTGGAAAACCGCACCCGCCTGTTCACCGACACCTTTGCAGCACACCTTCTGACCTACGGCGGGGAATACTACCGTCAGGAACAACACCCTGGCGGCGCGACCACCGGCTTCCCGGAGGCGAAAATTGATTTCAGCTCAGGCTGGCTGCAGGATGAAATTACCCTGCGCGATCTTCCCGTCACCCTTCTTGGCGGCACGCGCTATGACAACTACCGCGGAAGCAGCGACGGCTACAACGACGTAGATGCCGATAAGTGGTCCTCCCGCGCCGGGTTGACCATCAGCCCGACCGACTGGCTGATGCTGTTTGGCTCTTACGCGCAGGCGTTCCGCGCCCCCACCATGGGCGAGATGTATAACGACGCCAAACACTTCTCCATCGGCCGCTTCTATACCAACTACTGGGTGCCAAACCCAAACCTGCGCCCGGAAACCAACGAAACGCAGGAGTTTGGTTTTGGCCTGCGCTTTGACGATCTGATGCTTGCCAACGATGCGCTGGAGTTCAAAGCCAGCTATTTCGATACCAAAGCCAAAGACTATATCTCCACCACCGTCAATTTTGCCGCCGCGACCACCATGTCTTATAACGTCCCGAACGCCAAAATCTGGGGCTGGGACGTGATGGCAAAATACTCTGCCGACCTCTTCAACCTCGACCTGGCCTATAACCGCACGCGCGGGAAAGACACCGATACGGGCGAGTATATCTCCAGCATCAACCCGGATACCGTCACCAGCAAGCTGGACATTCCGGTGGCGCAAAGCGGCTTTTCCGTCGGCTGGATTGGCACCTTTGTCGATCGCTCAACGCATATCAGCAGCAGCTACAGCAAGCAGCCGGGCTATGCGGTCAACGACTTCTACGTCAGCTATAAGGGCCAGGAGCAGCTGAAAGGCGTGACCACAACGCTGGTACTCGGCAACGCCTTTGACAAAGAATACTGGTCTCCGCAGGGCATTCCGCAGGACGGCCGTAACGGCAAGATTTTCGTAAGCTATCAGTGGTAATGCCCGTCGGGGCAACTATTAGAAGGATAAGACAATGAATCATTACACGCGCTGGCTTGAGCTAAAAGAAGACAATCCGGGTAAGTACGCGCGCGACATCGCCGGCCTAATGAACATCAGCGAAGCAGAGCTGACCTTTGCCCGCGTGGGTCACGACGCCTGGCGATTGCGCGGTGACATCCGCGAGATCCTGGGCGCGCTGGAAGCGGTGGGCGAAACCAAATGTATCTGCCGCAACGAATACGCCGTTCACGAACAGGTTGGGAGCTTCACCCACCAGCACCTGAACGGCCACGCCGGGCTGGTGCTGAACCCGCGCGCGCTGGATCTGCGCCTGTTCCTCAACCAGTGGGCAAGCGTGTTTCACATCAGTGAAACCACCGCCCGCGCCGAGCGGCAGAGCATTCAGTTCTTCGACCATCAGGGTGATGCCCTGCTGAAGGTCTACGCCACGGACAACACCGACGTTTCCGCCTGGGGCGACGTGCTGACCCGCTTTATCTTTGCCGATAATCCACCGCTGGCGCTGAAGGTGGCCGATGTCCCGGCTCACGCAGAAAACGCGCAAGCCGCGCTCGTGGACGCAGAGTGGCGCGCCATGACCGACGTGCACCATTTCTTCGGCCTGCTGAAGCGCCACAATCTCAGCCGCCAGCAGGCGTTTCGCCTCGTGGGTGACGATCTGGCCTGCAGGGTAGAGAACTCTGCGCTGGCGCAGCTGCTGGAGACGGCGCGCCGGGACGGAAACGAAATTATGGTCTTCGTCGGCAACCGCGGCTGCGTGCAGATTTTCACCGGCGCGGTGGAAAAGCTGGTGCCGATGAAAGGCTGGCTCAACATCTTTAACCCAACCTTCACCCTGCATCTGCTTGAAGATTCCATTGCGGAAACGTGGGTCACGCGCAAGCCGACGGCTGACGGGCATGTCACCAGCCTGGAGCTGTTTGCCGCCGACGGGACGCAAATCGCCCAGCTGTACGGCCAGCGTACCGAAGGCGAGCCGGAGCAGAGCCAGTGGCGTAGCCAGATTGACGCCTTAACGGCGAAAGGGCTGGCCGCATGAAACGGTGGCTTGCCCTGCTCAGCGCCCTGCCCCTGCTGGCATTTGCAGCGCCGCAGGAGAAAATCGTCACGCTCGGCGGCGACGTTACCGAGATTGTCTACGCCCTCGGCGCGGCACCTTCACTGGTGGCGCGCGACAGCACCAGCCAGTGGCCGCCGGCGGCGAACGCGCTGCCGGACGTGGGCTATCTGCGCCAGCTCAACGCGGAAGGGATCTTATCCATGCGCCCCACGCTGGTGCTGGCCAGCGCCCAGGCGCAGCCGTCTCTGGCGCTACAGCAGGTTGAGCAAAGCCACGTCAGGGTAATCGCGATTCCCGCCGGTAACGACCTGAGCGTCATTGACGAAAAGGTGCGGATCGTCGCTGAAGCGACGCACCGCGAGGCCGAGGGGGAAGTCCTGCGCAACACGCTGCGTCAGGCGCTGTCGGCGCTTCCCGCGTCACCGCTCAACAAGCGGGTGCTGTTTATTCTCAACCACGGCGGGATGACCGCGATGGCTGCCGGACAGCAGACCGGCGCGGATGCGGCCATCCGTGCGGCAGGCCTGCAGAACGCGATGCAGGGGTTCACCCGCTATCAGCCGCTGTCGCAGGAGGGCACAATCGCCAGCCAGCCCGATCTGGTGGTGATTTCGCAGGACGGGATCAACGCCCTGGGCGGTGAAACGAATCTGTGGAAGCTCCCCGGCCTGGCGCAAACCCCGGCAGGACGGAACAGGCAGGTGCTGGCGATTGACGATATGGCGCTGCTGGGCTTTAGCGTGCGAACGCCGGAAGCCATCCAGCAGCTGCGTGCAAAAGCGGAACAGCTGCCCTGATGTCCCGGCGGATAGCCTTATCGTTATGGATGCTGACCGCGATCCTGACCATCATGACGCTCGCCGCGACCGGGGTTGGGGCATTACGCCTGCCGGTCAGCCTGCTGTGGAACGGCAGCGACGAGGCGCTGCGTCAGGTCTGGCTGACGATCCGCCTGCCCCGCGTGCTGCTGGCGCTGGCGATCGGCGGTTCACTGGCGCTGGCGGGCTGCGTGATGCAGGGGCTGTTCCGCAACCCGCTGGCGGACCCGGGCCTGCTCGGCATCAGCAGCGGCGCGGCACTTGCCGTCGCGCTGTGGGTGGTGCTTCCGCTCTCGCTGCCTGCACTGGTAATGCTGTATGCCCCGATGCTGGCGGCGTTTGTCGGCGCGCTGGCCGCCACCCTCGTGATTTTCCTGCTCAGCCGGCAGCGTGACGGTTCCCTGTCGCGCCTGCTGCTGGTAGGCATTGCCATCAACGCCCTGTGCGGCGCGGCCGTCGGCGTGCTGTCATGGCTCAGCAATGATGCCCAGCTTCGCCAGCTTTCGCTCTGGGGAATGGGCAGCCTCGGTCAGGCGCAGTGGTCAACGCTGCTGGCCGTCGCGTCGCTGATGGTACCCACCGCGCTGGTTATCTGGCGTCTGGCAGGCGCCCTCAATTTGCTGCAATTAGGCGACGAAGAGGCGCACTACCTCGGCGTGGAGGTTGCTACCGTGCAGCGGATCCTGCTGCTGTGCAGCGCCCTGCTGGTGGCTGCCGCGGTTGCGGTCAGCGGCGTTATCGGCTTTGTCGGCCTGGTGGTGCCGCACCTGGTGCGCATGTGGCTGGGGGCCGACCACCGGGCCGTGCTCCCCGGCTCGGTGCTGGCCGGCGCGTTGCTCCTGCTGGTTGCCGATACGCTGGCGCGCAGTCTGGTCGCTCCGGCGGAAATGCCGGTCGGCTTATTGACCAGCCTTCTCGGCGCGCCGGGGTTCCTGTGGCTTATCTTTCGTCGCGGAGGTGCGCATGGCTGAACGCTATGGTGCAGAAAACCTTGTTTTTCGCGCCGGGCAACGGACGCTGATTAACGACGTGTCGCTGACCTTATCTCAGGGCGAGCTGGTGGCGTTAATTGGCCCCAACGGCGCCGGAAAATCGACGCTATTGCGGCTGCTTACCGGCTATCTTAAACCGGCTGCGGGACGGTGCAGTCTGGCGGGCACGCCGCTTGCGGCCTGGCAGCCGGACACGCTTTCCCGCTACCGGGCGGTGATGCGCCAGAATACGCAGCTCGGATTCGACTGGCCGGTTGAAGCGGTCGTCGGCATGGGGCGCGCGCCCTGGACCCGCACGCCTGAAGCATCGGTTATTGAGGAGGTGATGGCCGTCACCGGTTGTTTACCGCTGGCGGGCAGGCAGTTTGCGGCGCTTTCCGGCGGCGAACAGCAGCGTATCCAGCTCGCCCGCGCGCTGGCTCAACTCTGGTGCGACGGTGCGCCGCGCGGCTGGCTGTTCCTTGATGAACCCACGTCGGCGCTGGATCTCTATCATCAGCAGCATCTGCTGCGCCTGCTGAAATCCCTGACCCGTCGGGGACATCTGCACGTGTGCGCGGTGCTGCACGACCTCAATCTGGCGGCGCTGTGGGCGGATCGCATCCTGCTGTTGCACAGCGGCAGGATCGTGTCCCAGGGGAAACCAGAGACCGTTTTACAGGCCGATGCGCTGGCGCGCTGGTACGGCGCGCAGGTCCACATTGGCAGTCATCCGGCTCACGCCGCGCCGCAGGTATTTCTAGCCCCCTGACCGGGCTGGTAAAAATCCTTCAGCGTTTCCAGCAGGGCAAGCGCCGCTTTAGAGAGCTGCGTGTGCCCCGGATGGATCACCCCGATACATTTTTCAATGGGCGGGCTGTCCAGCGGAATACAAACCGCCCCCAGCGACGTCATCTGCGTCTCGCACAGCGCCGGCACGGCGCTGCCGCCCAGCCCACTCGCGACCATTCGCCCAACCGTCACCAGCTGATGGCTCTCCAGCGCGACGTCCAGCTTTCTGCCGCTTCGCGCCAGCTCCTCTTCCATCATCAGACGCACCGCTGAAGGGCGCTGCAGGGTAATGAAATCCAGCGTCAGCAGCTCTTCCCATGCCAGGCGCTTCTTGCCTGCAAGCGAGGAATCTTTTGGCACAATGGCAACAAACCTGTCGAGGCCCAGCGGGGTAAACAGCAGGTTGTGGGTTGGCGCAGGCTCAAACGCGATGCCCATCTCCACGCGCCCTTCCCGCACCATCTCGATGACCTGCTCGTTAATGACGTCATGCACGGTGACGTTGATCCCGGCGTGGCGGTCGCGAAACGCTTTTAGCACCTCGGGTAAGACATTCGCGGCAAACGACGGCATGGCCGCAACCGAGATTTTGCCGCGCTGCAGGGTAAAGCACTGGTGCATCGCCTCTTCGACATTATCCCAGTCAGCAAGCAGCTGCCGCGCCATGGGCAAAAAGGTCTCACCCTCCTGCGTCAGGGCGACCTTGCGCGTGCTGCGCTGCAGCAGCGGTCCGCCGAGCGCGTCCTCCAGCGCTTTAATCGTCAGGCTGAGGGCCGGCTGGGAAAGATTCAGCCGTTCGCTGGCGTGCGCGAAATTCAGAGTGTGAGCTACCGCTAAAAACGCGCGTAACTGTTTGACACTCATTCTCATTTTTCATCCTGTTAACTAATTGAAAAATTTTAGTTAACAGGAAATTAATAAAAAAACCAAATGAGTGGGTCACAAATTCAAAATTAACAAATGAGTCGCCACCCCTAATGATACCGGCACGGCTAACGGGAGGAGTGACTATGGCAGGACTGGATAAGCGCGTCGGCAGCTATGCGCAGGCGCTGGATGGGCTGACGGATGGGATGACCTTGCTGGCGGGCGGCTTCGGCCTGTGCGGAATTCCTGAGAACCTGATTGCCGAGGTCAGACGCCGTCAGGTGCAGGGTCTGACGGTGGTATCTAACAACTGCGGCGTGGATGGCTTCGGCCTCGGGCTCCTGCTTGAGACCCGGCAGGTCCGTAAGGTGGTGGCTTCTTACGTCGGCGAGAATGCGCTGTTCGAGCAACAGGTGCTGAGCGGCGAGCTGGAGGTTGAACTCACCCCGCAGGGGACGCTGGCCGAAAAGGTGCGCGCGGGCGGCGCCGGGATCCCCGCCTTTTACACCGCGACCGGCTACGGCACGCCCGTGGCCGCGGGCAAAGAGGTACGCCAGTTTGCGGGTAAACATTATGTTCTCGAAGAGGCCATTACGGGTGATTTTGCGCTCATCAAAGGCTGGAAGGCGGACTGGTACGGCAACGTTATCTACCGACATACCGCGCAAAACTTTAATCCGCTAATGGCAACGGCGGGCCGGATAACGGTTGTGGAAGTAGAAGAGATTGTTCCACCGGGTGAGCTGCCCCCGGCGGCCATTCATACCCCGGGAATTTACGTCGACAGACTGATTGTCGGCCAGTTTGAAAAACGCATTGAGCAGCGCACGCTGCGCGCGGAAGGAGTGTGACGATGCTAACCCGTGAACAGATGGCCATGCGCGTCGCCCGGGAGCTGCGCGACGGTTACTACGTCAACCTGGGGATCGGGATCCCTACCCTGGTGGCGAATTATATTCCGGCAGGGATGGACGTGATGCTCCAGTCGGAAAACGGTCTGCTGGGGATGGGGGCCTTTCCCGATGAGCAGAACCTTGATGCCGACATGATTAACGCCGGTAAACAGACCGTGACCGCGCGGACAGGCGCCGCCATTTTCGATTCGGCCCAGTCGTTTGCCATGATCCGCGGCGGTCATGTCGACCTGACCGTGCTGGGCGCGTTTGAAGTGGACGTCGAGGGCAGCATCGCCTCGTGGATGATCCCCGGAAAAATGGTGAAAGGAATGGGCGGCGCGATGGATCTCGTCGCCGGGGCGCAGAACATCATGGTGGTGATGACCCACGCCTCAAAAAGCGGTGACTCAAAGCTGCTGCCGCGCTGCACGCTGCCGCTCACGGGCGTGGGCTGCATCCGCCGGGTGTTAACCGACCTTGCACTGCTCGAGATCGAGGACGGCGCGTTCATCCTGCGGGAGTACGCCCCCGGCGTCAGCATTGACGACATCGTGGCGAAAACGGCCGGGAAAATCATTGTGGCGGACGACGTTCGCGAAATGCGCTTCAGCTGAGGGCTCTACATGAAACAGGTCATGATTGTCGGGGCAACGCGTACCCCTGTCGGCAGTTTTCGCGGATCGCTCGCGTCTCTCTCAGCGGTTGAGCTGGGTGCCGCAGCGGTTCGTCGCCTGCTTGAGAACAGCGGTCTTAGCGCAGAGAGGGTAGACGACGTGATTTTCGGTCAGGTGCTGACGGCGGGATGCGGGCAAAACCCTGCGCGTCAGACGGCCATCGCCGCCGGGTTACCCGTCACCACGCCGGCGACAACCGTTAATCTGGTGTGCGGCGCGGGCTTAAAAGCGGTGCAGCTCGCCGCACAGGCGATCCGCTGCGGCGACGCCGACGTGGTTATCGCAGGCGGTCAAGAGAGCATGAGCAACGCCCCGTATCTGCTGGCCGGGGCGCGGTCAGGATTACGTTTTGGCCATACGGGCCTGCAGGACAGCATGATTACGGATGGTCTGTGGGACGCGTTCAACGATTACCACATGGGCATCACCGCTGAAAACGTTGCCCGCCAGTACGGCATTTCCCGCGAGCAGCAGGATGCCTTCGCCGCCCGATCGCAGCAAAAAGCGGCCTCCGCCATCGAGTCCGGTCGGTTTGACGCCGAAATAGCACCAGTGACTGTGAAGCTGGGCAAAAAGCCGCCGCAGGTTGTCAGCAGTGATGAGCAGCCCCGGCCAGGAACCACCGCTGAGCAGCTTGCGCAGCTGCACCCCGCCTTTTTGCACGAGGATGGCACGGTCACGGCGGGCAACGCCTCGACGCTCAACGACGGTGCCGCTGCGGTGCTGCTGATGAGCGAGGAAACCGCGAGAGAGTGTGGGTTGCCGATCCTGGGTCGCATTGTGAGTTACGCCGTGACGGGCGTTGACCCGTCGGTGATGGGCATCGGTCCGGTCAGCGCCTGCCGGACGGCGCTGTCGTGGGCGGGCTGGACGCTGGATGACGTGGACCTCATTGAAGCCAATGAAGCCTTTGCCGCGCAGGCGCTGGCAGTGGGTCAGCAGCTCGGCTGGGATGAACGCAAGGTGAATGTCAACGGTGGCGCGATCGCCCTTGGTCATCCGATTGGCGCATCCGGCTGCCGTATCCTCGTGACGCTGCTACACGAAATGCAGCGCCGTGACGTCAAAAAAGGGCTCGTCACCCTGTGCATAGGCGGCGGGCAAGGCATCGCCCTGACCGTCGAGCGTTAAACATCTCGTTAGTACCCGAATATAACAAGAGTAAGGAGTCGTAATGAGTGTGTTAATTGCCCTGGCGGCGCTGGCATTGCTGATGCTGGCGGCCTATCGCGGATATAGCGTGATTTTGTTTGCGCCGATTGCGGCGCTCGGTGCCGTGCTGCTGACCGATCCGGGCGCCGTCGGCCCGACCTTCACCGGCCTGTTTATGGAAAAAATGGTGGGCTTCGTCAAGCTCTACTTCCCGGTATTCCTGCTGGGTGCGGTGTTTGGCAAGCTGATTGAACTCTCCGGTTTCTCGCGGGCCATCGTCGCCGCGGCGATTCAGATCCTCGGCCGTCGCCACGCGATCCCGGTGATTGTTCTGGTGTGCGCGTTGTTAACCTACGGCGGCGTGTCGCTGTTTGTGGTGGCGTTTGCGGTTTATCCGTTTGCCGCCGAACTGTTCCGCCAGAGCAGCATCCCTAAACGGCTGATCCCGGCCACCGTGGCGCTCGGAGCATTCTCGTTTACCATGGATGCCCTGCCCGGCACGCCGCAGATCCAGAACATTATCCCCACCAGCTTCTTCGGCACTAACGCCTGGGCCGCGCCGTGGCTGGGGCTGATTGGCTCTTTGTTTATTATCTGTTTTGGCCTGCTCTGGCTGGAGCGCCAGCGTCGTAAGGCGCTCAATAACAACGAGGGTTACGGCACGGATCTGAAAAATGAACCGGAAACTCCGGATAACATTAACCTCCCTCACCCGCTGATTGCCATCTCCCCGCTGCTGGTGGTGGGCATACTGAACCTGCTGTTTACCCGCTGGATCCCAGGCTGGTACGGCACAAGCCACGAGCTTACCCTGCCTGGGCTTGCAAAGCCGATTGTGACCGAGGTAAGCAAGATCACCGCCATCTGGGCCGTGGAAGCGGCGCTGATTTCCGGTATTGTGCTGGTGCTGATTTTTGGCTTTCGCAATATCCATGGACGCCTGGCAGAAGGCAGCCGCACGGCGGTCAGCGGCGCCATTCTGGCCGCGATGAATACCGCCTCGGAATACGGTTTCGGCGCGGTTATCGCCGCCCTGCCCGGTTTTCTGGTGTTATCCAAAGCGCTGGCGGCCATCCCGAATCCGTTACTCAATGAGGCCATCAGCGTGACCGTTCTCGCGGGGATCACCGGCTCGGCGTCCGGCGGGATGAGCATTGCCCTCGCGGCCATGGCCGACACGTTTGTCGCCGCCGGCCACGCGGCCAATATTCCTCTTGAGGTGCTGCACCGCGTGGCCTCCATGGCAAGCGGGGGGATGGATACCCTTCCCCATAACGGCGCGGTGATTACCCTGCTGGCGATCACCGGTCTGAGCCATCGTCAGGCCTACGGCGGCATTTTCGCTATCACGATCATTAAAAGTCTGGCAGTGCTTTTTGTCATTGCCGTGTTCTATCTGACCGGCATTGTGTAAGGAGAAAAAGATGAATCTGAACGGTAAAACCGCACTGGTGACCGGCTCAACAAGCGGTATTGGCCTCGGGATCGCCCGCGTGCTGGCGAAAGCCGGGGCACAGGTGATCCTTAACGGTTTCGGCGACAGTGAATCGGCAAGTGCTGAGATTGCGCAACTGGGCAAAAAGCCGGGCTATCACGATGCGGATCTGCGTGATGTCCTGCAAATTGAAGCCCTGATGCGCTACGCCGATAGCCAGTTCGGCGGCGTGGACATTCTTGTCAACAACGCAGGCATACAGCACGTGGCCCCGGTGGATGCATTTCCGGTGGAAAAATGGAACGACATTATCGCCATTAACCTTTCAGCGGTATTTCATACCAGCCGACTGGCGCTACCTGCCATGCGGGAGAAAAACTGGGGGCGCATCATTAACATCGCCTCGGTTCACGGGCTGGTGGCCTCAAAAGAGAAATCAGCCTACGTTGCCGCCAAGCATGGCGTGGTGGGCTTTACGAAGTCGCTGGCGCTGGAAACTGCCCGCACCGGTATTACCGCGAATGCGCTCTGCCCCGGCTGGGTACTCACCCCGCTGGTGCAACAGCAAATCGACAAACGTATTGCGGATGGCGTCGCGCCGGATCTGGCGCGCGACCAGCTTCTGGGAGAGAAACAGCCTTCCGGAGAATTTGTCACCCCGGAACAGCTGGGTGAACTGACGCTGTTTTTGTGCAGCGAGAGCGCCGTTAACGTACGCGGCGCCGCGTGGAATATGGACGGCGGATGGGTTGCGCAGTGATTTATCGGCCGGGTAAGCGAAGCCGCCACCCGGCAAACATGTTAGCTCGAGCAGCTTACCTCCAGCCGCTTGCCCCAGTCAGGCGGGCGGCTGACATAGTCATCATCCCGGTCGGCAAACGGCGTGCGCAACGCCACGTGCAGACGGTGTAACTCGTCGTACTCGCCCTGCTCTGCCTGCTCAATCGCCCGCTGCGCCAGCCAGTTGCGCAATACCATCGCCGGGTTCGTTGCGTTCATCTGCGTCTGGCGGGTGGCGTCATCCACCTGCTCCTGCTGCAGCCGCGTGCGGTACTGAGCAAACCAGTCGTCAAACGCCTGCCTGTCAATAAACTCGTCGCGCAGCGGCGAGGCCGCGCTGTGCTGCTCCGTCTGGCCCAGCATTCGGAAGGTCCGGGTATAATCGCTGCCCTCATGCGCCATCAGAGCAAACAGGCCATTGAGGATGTCGTTATCGCCCCTCTCCTGCGTCACCAGCCCCAGCTTGCTGCGCATCAGCGCGCCATATTCTCGCAGCAATATGTCCTGATAGCCGTCAAGCGCATCGTTCAGGGCATCCACATCGATAAACGGCGACAGGGTTTGCGCAAGACGCTGCAGGTTCCACAGGCCAACCGCAGGCTGATTGTCAAAGCTGTAACGTCCTTGATAGTCGGAATGGTTGCAGATATACCCAGGCTGATAATCATCCAGGAAACCAAACGGACCGTAATCAAAGGTCAGCCCGAGGATCGACATATTGTCCGTATTCATGACGCCATGGGCAAAGCCGACCGTTTGCCAGCGGGCAATCAGGGTGGCGGTGCGGACCACCACATCCCTGAACCAGAGAACGTATTTATCCGCCTCGTCCTGCAAATGTGCCCAGTGGTGACGAATGGCAAAGTCAGCCAGCTGGCGAACCTTGACCGGCTCGCGACGATAGTAAAAGTGCTCGAAATGGCCGAAGCGCAAATGGCTTTGCGCAATCCGCATCAGCATTGCCCCTTTTTCCATCGTTTCGCGTGCAACCGGTGTATCACTGGTGACAATCGACAGCGCACGGGTAGTCGGTATACCCAGCGCATGCATCGCTTCAGAGGCCAGACATTCGCGAATGGTTGAACGCAGTACCGCGCGCCCGTCGCCCATCCGCGAATAGGGGGTAAGCCCGGCGCCTTTCAGGTGCCAGTCAACCGTCTCCCCGTTGGGAAGCCGTTGTTCGCCGAGCAGGATCCCCCTGCCGTCGCCCAGTTGACCCGCCCAGACGCCAAACTGATGTCCGCTATAGACCTGCGCCAGAGGTTGCATACCGGCGAGCAACGTTTCGCCTCCCCAGACGCCAGCGCCCTCAGAACGCTGAAACAGCTCAGGCGGAATAGCCAGTTCATCGGCCAGCCGATCGTTATGCCAGATAAGACGTGAATTTTGTAATGGTGTTGGTTTGAGTGCGGTATAAAAGCCAGGCAACTCGTCATGCCAGTGAGCAGTAAAAGACAGGGTCATAAGTCCTCCTGCTTTTAGTGTAGAGGGTTTACCCGGACTTAAACACGGGCGAAAGCAAGGGTTATCGCTGCTGAACCAGCGTAGTGACGTGCTCTGCAGAGACGGCAGGCCAGAGCGCCCCCTGCATTGCGCCAAAATTGAAGGACAGGACGCGCTGCAACAGGCCGTGGTCGTCAATGCCCGAAACGATCACCGACTGGCAGTGCGGCGTAATTTGCCAGAGGATGGCGCGCATAAATGGCTCAAAAGAGAGCTCAGGAGCACGCTGCTGAATGAAACCCTTGTCGAGAATGACCCGTTTAAATAATCCATCATAGACCGCTTTGAGCGATGCAGCGCCTGCGCCAAAGTTTGCCAGAACCAACGGAAAATGGATCGCCATTCTCGCCAGTTGCAGATCATCCTTTCCGTTATTTAAACCTGGATAGTTCTCATTAACAGTAAACTCAAGAAACGGATAACGCTCAAGGATTGAAACAGCGTTCCCATTACTTAATAAAAATTCAACAATTACAGGTGTAATATTGATCCATGCAATTAACTGATGCTGAATAAAAAACAGTTTGCAGGTATCAAGCAATTGCAGTTTTTCGTTAAACAGTTCTAACTCTTCGGCTGCTGAAAGCCTTGGGATAACGAGTTCAGTGGGGATCCTCACATCGCTGCCGACGCCAGTAAAATTAACCAGAATTTCTAAACCTTTAAGCTCACCTGCACTATTACGGGCAGGCAAAAGCATCAGTTCAGACTGGTAAGCATTATCTAGCGTAATAATCATTGCACTCGCCCCGCATTAAAGATGAGAGAGGACATCCTGGAGCAATTGCCGACACAATTCCACTGTCTTGATTTTAATAAGATTAATTTCATTAGTTCCGTATTAATTTTCAGATTTATCCCTGAATCTAAAATAATCTTATCCTGGTTACAGAATAATAGCCAGTTTTAGATAAAACAGACACATGCGAGCTTACATAATTTTAGGCAAATTTAACTTTAATCATCTTATTTGAGAAAAACGGCATGGTTTATTAGTTACCATGCCGTCTTAAGAGATGCGTCCGACGAAGTCTATATACGTCGTGCCTGCCAGAAATTTTTACGCCAGTAAACATTATCAAGAGAAGAGCGCATCACGCCGCGACTGGTTGAGGCGTGAATAAACTGATTGTCTGTATCATATATCCCCACATGAAGACCGCTTTCACCCGATCCGGTTTTGAAGAAAACCAGGTCCCCAGGCAGAAGATCGTCTTTATCAATTTCAGTACCGATTTCAGCCTGTTTGCGCGTTTCACGCGGAAGCTGTAAATCAAACTTGTCGCGAAACGTCATCAGAACAAAGCCGGAGCAATCCACACCACCCCGGCTCATGCCGCCGTAGCGATAAGGGGTGCCGCGCCAGTTGCTCAGCTGATCGTTGAGGCTGGCGATGACGGTGATCGAATCTGAAAGCCGTGGGTTAGGCGGCGGGGCACGATGGCTACTGCATCCCGCAAGAAAGAGTGCGGCCATCAGGAGAAACCAGAATCGCATTTCAGACGAATCCTCTGCTTTTTTTATTCTTTTCGTAATTTAGCGTGCAATTGTGCTAACAGGCAAGAAACGGTTACTCCTGCCCGGTAGAAATCAGCATCTTATGTCCCTCTATATCCAGCCTGCGAAACGACATATTGTACGCGCGGGCAAGATTGGGTGGCGTAAGAACCTGATCCCGCGTACCGCTGGCGATCATCTTTCCACGCGACAGCAGCCACACCCGGTGGGCATGACGCAAGGTATGGTTGAGGTCGTGACTGCTCATCACCACGGCGATGCCTTTTCGGCTCAGGGCGCTTAACAGCGTATCCAGCGCCGCCTGCTGCGCCACATCCAGACCGCTCATGGGTTCATCGAGCAGCAGCATCCGCCCGTGAGGATTACCTGCCGGGTGGATCTGAACGATAACAGCCGCCAGACGCACCCGCTGCCATTCCCCCCCGGAAAGCTGGCTGGCATGCCGGGACAGTTTATCTTCCAGCCCCAGGGCTGCAGCCACGTCCGTCAGCAGTGCCGTATGTTGTTTGTCGTGCAAATGCAGCATCAGATAGTGCCAGACAGGCATGGCAAAGGGTGGCAGTTGCTGCTGAACGAGGTAACTGCGCCGATGCGCCAGCGAGACCGGCGACCAGTCGGCAAGCGTATGCTCCAGCAACGTTATCTGCCCTGCTCCGCCGGTCAGGCCTGCCATTCGCGCCAGCAGCGTGCTTTTCCCTGCGCCGTTCGGCCCAACAAGATGCAGGATTTCTCCCGCATTGAGGGTACCGGTTATCGGTTCCAGACGTCCCTTCTCGGCAACGTCCGTGAGCTGCATTAGCAAAGACATTATTTCGCCAGCGCCAGCTTGATAGATTCCATGACAATCGGATCTTCAGGCGTCATATCCGGTGAAAAACGCTGAACGACCTGGCCATCACGGCCAATCAGGAATTTTTCGAAGTTCCACAGAATGTCGTCCGGATAGAGCGGCGCGCGGCCTTTGCTGGCCATGCGTTCATAGAAACCGCTTCCTTCCGGCGCAACGGCTTTCGGTGCGGCAGCGATCAGCTTCGCATACAAAGGATGGCGATCTTCACCGTTGACGTCGATTTTGCTGAACAGTGGGAACGTCACGCCGTAGGTGGTGCTGCAAAACGTTTTGATTTCCTCTTCGCTGCCCGGCTCCTGTCCCAGGAACTGATTGCATGGGAAACCCAGCACGGTGAAACCGTCCTTCTCCCAGGCCTTCTGAATGTTTTCCAGCTGCTCGTACTGTGGCGTCAGGCCACATTTGGATGCCACGTTGACGATGAGCAACACGTTACCTTTGTAGCCTTCAAGCGTAGTGTTTTCGCCATCAATGGTGGTCACTTCAGTATTCAGGATATCTGACTGCATAGCATTCCCTCAGGTTGTCTTACGGGTATAGTGATTTAACGTCCAGCTTTTAATAGTAGCCAGATAAATACCGGCGCGCCCAGCGTGGCGGTCACCACGCCAATGGGTAGCTCTGCGGCTGTCAGGGCAAGCCGGGCGATGATATCGGCGACCAGCAGCGTGACGGCCCCGGCAACAGCCGAGGCCGGAAGTAAGGTTCGATGGTCCGTGAGGCCACATAGCCGCAGCATGTGCGGAATAACCAGACCGATAAAGCCAATCGCGCCCGCCAGGGCGACGCTAACGCCGACCAGCCAGCCAATGGCGATGACCAGCACATTACGCCAGAACCCTATTGGCATCCCGAGCTGGCGGGCGGAGGTTTCACCCAGCGCGAGCATATTTAGCGGCTGCGCCTGCAGGGCAGCCCACGCGATAACCGGTACCAGCAGCGCCATTAGCCAGCCCTGGTGCCAGTCAACGCCGCCAAAGCCGCCCATCATCCAGTACATCAGCTGGCGCAAGTCAAAGGATGTCGAGAAGTAGACCGCCCAGGTCATCAGCGCGCTGCAGATTATCCCCAGCGCCACGCCGGCAAGCAGCAGGCGGCTGGTGGATAAGTGCCGTCTGGCGAAGCGAAGAAGGATCGCGGTTATCAGCAATGCGCCGAGAATTGCGCTCAGGCTAATCCCCCATCCGGAGAGTTCTCCCCCGCCCAGCATCACCGCCGCAATCAGCCCCACGCCTGCGCCGTTCGACACGCCGAGCAGCCCGGGCTCCGCCAGCGGGTTATCAAACAACGCCTGCATAATGGTACCGCACAGCGCCAGCGAGGCACCTACCAGAATCACCGCGACGGTGCGCGGCAGACGTATTTGCCAGACGAAGAGCTGCCCGTCAGGCCCCCACCAGCTTTCGGGACCTATCCATCTGTCGCCGGCGCAGAGGCTTACACCCGCGGCGACAATGAGCAACAGCACCAGCAAAAACAGGCGACGTCGATCGGAACGGTGCTGGCGATGGGCATAATCAAGCATATGTACGGTTATTAGTAGCGTGAGATGTAATTGATTTTACGGCGGGTTTACCAGAGAGCGCAAAGAAAAAAGGCCGCGTGGGCGGCCTTTTTGGTTAGTTCATATTACTCTGCTTTGGGCGTTGCGTTTTCGACACGGCTTTTTAACTTCTGGCCGGGTCTGAAGGTCACCACGCGGCGGGCTGTAATGGGAATATCTTCCCCCGTCTTCGGGTTGCGACCCGGACGTTGGTTTTTGTCTCGCAAATCAAAATTGCCAAAACCGGAGAGTTTTACCTGCTCACCATTTTCCAGAGCACGACGGATCTCTTCGAAAAACAGCTCTACCAGCTCTTTGGCATCCCGTTTGCTAAGCCCAAGCTTATCAAACAGATATTCTGACATTTCAGCTTTTGTAAGCGCCATAGGTTCAATCCCTCAATGATGCCTGGAATCGCTCTTTTAATGCCTCTACACATTTGGCGACGGTAGCGGCAATCTCCTCTTCTTCGAGTGTACGGCTGGTATCCTGAAGGATAAGGCTAATAGCGAGGCTCTTGAAACCTTCTGCTACGCCCTTGCCGCGGTACACGTCAAATAAGTTTACGCCAACTACCTGATTTACGCCAACTTTCTTACATTCGGCCAAAATATCTGCTGCGGGCACGTTTTCCGCGACCACAACCGCGATGTCACGGCGGTTTGCCGGGAAGCGGGAGACGTCCTGAGCCTGAGGAATCACGCGGTCTGCCACCAGGTTCCATTCCAGCTCAAACACGATGGTACGGCCGTTCAGGTCCAGTTTACGCTCCAGCTCAGGGTGAACAACCCCAATGAAACCAACGCGTTTGCCGTCTAAATAGATGGCCGCGCTCTGGCCCGGATGCAGCGCCGGGATGGCTTCTGCGCGGAATTCAATTTCAGATAATTTACCGGTCAGATCCAGAATCGCTTCCAGATCGCCCTTCATATCGTAGAAATCAACCGTGCCTTTTGCCAGGTCCCAGTGCTCTTCATAGCGGTTACCGCTGATAGCGCCAGCCAGCATGAGATCCTGACGGATGCCTAAATTTGCCTGATTATCCGGCACAAAGCGCAAACCGCTTTCGAAAATTCGCACGCGGTTTTGCTGGCGATTCTGGTTATAAACGATAGTGCCCAGCAGCCCCGTCCACAGGGACAGACGCATTGCAGACATTTCGCTGGAGATTGGGCTTGGCAGGATCAGCGCTTCCTGGCCCGGGTGGATCAGCTGCTGCAGTTTTGGATCAACAAAACTGTAGGTGATCACTTCCTGGTAGCCTTTGTCGTTCAGCATGGTTTTCACACGCTTCAGGGACAGATCGGCTTCACGGTGGGAGCCCATCACCAGACCGGCCTGGACAGGCTCGTCAGGGATGTTGTTGTAGCCGTATACGCGGGCCACTTCTTCCACCAGATCTTCTTCGATTTCCATATCGAAACGCCAGGATGGCGCAACGGCTTTCCACTCGTCCTGGCCTTCGGTCACGTCGCAACCCAGACGCTTCAGGATATCGGTCACCTGCGCATCGGCAACATGGTGCCCAATCAGACGATCCAGCTTGCTGCGACGCAGGGTGATGGTTGCGCGCTTCGGCAGAGTCTCTTCACTGGTGACGTCGATAACCGGGCCCGCTTCACCGCCGCAGATGTCAATCAGCAGACGGGTCGCACGTTCCATCGCTTTGTACTGCAGCGCCGGGTCAACGCCGCGCTCGTAGCGATGTGAGGCATCGGTGTGCAGGCCATGACGACGGGCGCGACCGGTGATAGAGAGCGGGCTGAAGAACGCGCATTCCAGCAGCACGTTTTGCGTCTCATCGTTCACACCAGAGTGTTCACCGCCGAAGATACCGCCCATTGCCAGCGCTTTAGCGTGGTCGGCAATAACCAGCGTGTCAGCGTTCAGTTTCGCTTCGCTGCCGTCCAGCAGAACCAGGGTTTCCCCCTCTTTCGCCATACGGACCACAATACCGCCTTCGATACGATCTTTATCGAACGCATGCATCGGCTGGCCCAGCTCCAGCAGAACGTAGTTAGTCACGTCAACTACCGCATCGATAGAACGGATACCGCAACGACGCAGTTTTTCTTTCATCCACAGCGGGGTTGGCGCTTTAACGTTGATGCCTTTCACCACGCGACCAAGATAGCGTGGGCAAGCATCCGCAGCGTCAACCTGAATAGGCAGCACGTCACTGATGGTCGCTTCAACCGGGACGATCTCCGGCGCATTCAGCTCGGTCTGGTTCAGCACGGCAACGTCGCGCGCCACGCCGATGATACCTAAGCAGTCAGCGCGGTTTGGCGTGACGCTGATTTCGATGGTGTTGTCATCAAGCTTCAGATATTCGCGGATATCGGTGCCGATTGGCGCATCCAGCGGCAGCTCAATGATGCCGTTGTGATCGTCGGAAATACCCAGCTCGGAGAACGAGCACAGCATGCCTTCAGACGGCTCACCGCGCAGTTTGGCGGCTTTAATTTTGAAATCACCCGGCAGCACCGCACCCACGGTCGCCACGGCCACTTTCAGCCCCTGACGGCAGTTTGGCGCACCGCAGACGATATCCAGCAGACGGTCACCGCCCACATTAACCTTTGTTACGCGCAGTTTGTCAGCGTTAGGGTGCTGACCGCACTCCACCACTTCACCAACCACCACGCCGTTGAATGCCCCTGAAACCGGCTCAACACCGTCCACTTCCAGACCCGCCATGGTGATCTGGTTAGAAAGCGCGTCGCTGTCCAGCGTGGTATTCACCCATTCGCGTAACCACAGTTCACTGAATTTCATTGTTCTGTCCTGCCCTTATTTAAACTGTTTGAGGAAACGCAGATCGTTTTCGAAGAATGCACGTAAGTCGGTCACGCCGTAGCGCAGCATGGTCAGACGTTCCATGCCCATGCCAAACGCAAAGCCGGAGTAAACTTCCGGATCGATACCCACGTTGCGCAGCACGTTTGGATGCACCATGCCGCAGCCCAGCACTTCCAGCCATTTGCCGTTTTTACCCATCACGTCAACTTCCGCAGACGGTTCAGTGAACGGGAAGTAGGACGGACGGAAACGGACCTGCAGATCTTCCTCAAAGAAGTTGTTCAGGAAATCGTGCAGCGTGCCCTTCAGGTTGGTAAAGCTGATGTTTTTATCAACAATCAGGCCTTCCATCTGGTGGAACATTGGGGTGTGGGTCTGATCGTAGTCGTTACGATAGACGCGGCCCGGCGCAATGATGCGGATTGGCGGTTCCTGATCCTTCATGGTACGGATCTGAACGCCTGAGGTCTGGGTACGCAGCAGACGCGTAGCGTCGAACCAGAAAGTGTCGTGGTCAGCACGAGCCGGATGATGGCCAGGAATATTCAGGGCGTCGAAGTTGTGGTAATCATCTTCGATTTCCGGGCCAGTCGCCACGGTAAAGCCGAGCTCACCGAAGAAACTTTCAATGCGGTCAATCGTACGCGTGACCGGGTGCAGACCGCCGTTTTCAATACGACGACCCGGCAGAGAAACGTCGATCGTCTCTGCGGCCAGACGCGCGTTCAGCACCGCACTTTCCAGCTCAGCTTTGCGCGCATTCAGTGCCTGTTGCACCTGCTCTTTGGCATCGTTAATCACCGCACCCGCTGCCGGGCGTTCTTCTGGCGGCAGTTCACGCAGGGTAGTCATTTGAAGGGTCAGGTGCCCTTTCTTACCAAGATATTCGACGCGGACATTGTCTAACGCGGCAACATCTGAGGCCTGATTAATGGCGGCTGTTGCACTGGCAACCAGCTCTGCGAGATGTGACATGATTTTCCTCATTATGTCGGTGCAGACACCGATCTGGTGGAGTTATTCTCTCAAATTCAGGCACAAAAAAAGCCTCCATCGGGAGGCTTATCTGGCGCTGTTTTTCGTTTCATCTTTCACGCGCTAGCCTCCTGAACTCAGGTGCTAAAGTAAAAGAAGAAGCGGAAAATAGCAGCATTCATGCTTGCGTTACCTTGTAGGGTAAAAACCGTTAAGACCTTATTGAAAAGCCTGGACGGGTAAAAGTCAATGTTCTGATAAAGTTATACCCTAAATAATTCAAGTTGTAACAAGGCGGCAAGAGAGAGAATCCTCAGGAGCTTACATCAGTAAGTGACTGGGGTGAACGAACGCAGCCAACGCAGGTACAGCTTGAAGTATGACGGGTATATGAAAAGAGGGAGCAAAGCCCCCTCTTCCAACTGGCTTATGCCAGTGCTGCTTTCGCTTTTTCGACCAGAGCGGTGAACGCTACTTTGTCGAATACTGCGATGTCAGCCAGGATCTTACGGTCGATTTCAACAGAAGCTTTTTTCAGGCCGTTGATGAATTTGCTGTAAGAAATACCGTTCTGACGTGCTGCTGCGTTGATACGCGCAATCCACAGTTGACGGAACTGACGCTTACGTTGACGACGGTCACGGTAAGCGTACTGACCTGCTTTGATAACAGCCTGGAAGGCAACGCGGTATACGCGTGAACGCGCACCGTAGTAGCCTTTAGCTTGTTTCAAAATTTTCTTGTGACGTGCACGTGCAATTACACCACGTTTTACGCGAGCCATATGTGCTCTCCTGTATCTATATTCTTAGTAAAAAAATTAAACGTTAACGGCTTATGCGTACGGCAGGCACGCGATAACCAGACCCAGATCGCCTTTAGAAACGAGGCCTTTTGGACGCAGGTGACGTTTACGCTTAGTAGATTTTTTGGTCAGAATATGACGCAGGTTTGCGTGCTTACGCTTAAATCCACCACCACCGGTTTTTTTGAAGCGCTTAGCAGCACCGCGTACGGTCTTAATTTTTGGCATCTTAATAACTTCCACTTCGCATTGTTAAATAAACGAAACATAGGCGAACAAAACCTATGAAACCCGAAGGCTCCACAGATTTTGCTGCTTGAAGGCCTTACTGTTTCTTCTTAGGAGCGAGCACCATGATCATCTGGCGGCCTTCGATCTTCGTAGGGAAGGATTCGACTACTGCCAGTTCACTCAGATCTTCACGGACGCGGTTAAGCACTTCCATGCCGATCTGTTGGTGGGCCATCTCACGACCGCGGAAACGCAGTGTGATCTTGGCCTTATCGCCATCTTCCAGAAAGCGAATCAGGCTGCGGAGTTTTACCTGATAATCGCCATCGTCGGTACCAGGACGGAATTTAATTTCCTTAACCTGGATAACTTTTTGCTTCTTCTTCTGTTCCTTAGAAGACTTACTCTTTTCATAAAGGAACTTGCCGTAGTCCATAATACGACAAACTGGCGGTTCGGCGTTAGGGCTGATTTCAACTAAATCTACTCCAGCTTCTTCAGCTTTTTCGATCGCTTCTCTCAGACTCACAATCCCCAGTGGTTCACCTTCAAGATCTGTTAAGCGAACTTCCTGGGCGCGAATCTCGCCATTGATACGATTCGGACGTGCCGTTTGAACTCGTTTTCCGCCTTTAATACCTTATTCCTCCAGTTGTTGAAGACTGCGGCTGCGAATCTCTTGTTGCAGCTTCTCAATCACTTCACTTACGTCCAGGCTGCCCAGGTCTTTACCACGGCGGGTGCGAACGGCAACTTTGCCTGCTTCCACCTCTTTATCACCACAGACCAACATATACGGGACACGACGTAAAGTGTGCTCGCGGATTTTAAAGCCAATCTTCTCATTTCTCAAGTCTGCTTTTACGCGAATGCCCGCATTTTGAAGTTTCTGCGTCAATTCTTTAACGTAATCCGCCTGAGAATCGGTAATATTCATCACGACAACCTGCACTGGCGCAAGCCAGGTTGGGAAGAAGCCTGCAAACTCTTCGGTCAGGATGCCGATGAAGCGCTCCAGAGAACCGAGGATTGCGCGGTGAATCATTACCGGCACCTGACGCTCGTTGTCTTCGCCAACATAAGAGGCGCTAAGACGCTGAGGCAGGGAGAAGTCCAGCTGTACAGTACCGCACTGCCAAGCTCTGTCGAGACAGTCATACAGGGTAAATTCAATTTTCGGACCGTAGAATGCGCCCTCGCCCAGCTGGTATTCGAACGGAATGCCGTTCTCTTCCAGCGCCACGGCAAGATCCGCTTCTGCGCGATCCCATGTCTCATCGCTACCGATACGTTTTTCCGGACGCGTTGAGAGTTTGACCACGATTTTCTCGAAGCCAAAGGTGCTGTACATATCGTAGACCATACGAATACAGGCGTTAACTTCATCACGTACCTGATCTTCCGTACAGAAGATATGCGCATCATCCTGAGTAAAGCCACGAACACGCATCAGACCGTGCAGCGCACCTGATGGTTCGTTACGGTGGCAGCTACCGAACTCCGCCATACGCAGCGGCAGATCGCGGTAAGATTTCAGACCCTGGTTGAAGATCTGAACGTGGCCTGGGCAGTTCATTGGCTTAATGCAATATTCACGGTTCTCAGAAGAGGTGGTGAACATCGCATCTTTGTAGTTGTCCCAGTGGCCGGTTTTTTCCCACAGCACACGGTCCATCATGAACGGGCCCTTCACTTCCTGATACTGGTACTCTTTCAGCTTGGAGCGTACGAAGGTTTCCAGTTCACGGAAGATAGTCCAGCCATCGTTATGCCAGAACACCATACCCGGCGCTTCTTCCTGCATGTGGTACAGGTCAAGCTGCTTACCGATTTTACGGTGGTCACGCTTCGCGGCCTCTTCCAGGCGCAGCAGGTACGCGTTCAGGGCTTTTTTATCGGCCCACGCGGTACCATAAATACGCTGCAACATCTTGTTGTTGCTGTCGCCGCGCCAGTAGGCACCCGCGATCTTCATCAGTTTGAAGTGATGACAGAAGCGCATGTTCGGCACGTGCGGTCCACGGCACATGTCGACGTATTCTTCGTGATGGTACAAGCCAGGCTTGTCATCATGCGAAATGTTTTCGTCAAGAATTGAGACCTTGTAGTTCTCGCCGCGCTTCACGAAGGTTTCACGCGCTTCGTGCCAGCTGACTTTCTTCTTGATGACGTCATAGTTCGTTTCGGCGAGCTCGTGCATACGTTTTTCGAGCGCGTCAATATCTTCCTGAGTCAGGGTGTGATCAAGGTCAACGTCGTAGTAGAAACCATTGTCGATAACCGGACCGATCGCCATTTTGGTGTTTGGCCACAGCTGTTTGATAGCATGGCCAAGCAGGTGCGCGCAGGAGTGACGAATGATCTCCAGACCTTCTTCGTCTTTCGCGGTAATGATTGCAAGCGTCGCATCGTTTTCGATCAGATCGGACGCATCAACCAGCTCACCGTTAACGCGGCCGGCGATAGTCGCCTTCGCGAGACCAGGACCGATGTCCAGGGCAACATCCATTGGGCTAACAGCGTGGTCGAAATGGCGTTGGCTGCCATCAGGAAGAGTAATTACAGGCATTTTATATCCTTATTTGCAGTGATGCCCCACACATAAGAGCATATACAAAGAAAATAATCGTGATTTGACAATAGATTACGACACCATCTGACCAACAATCGTCAAATTGGTTCGTCATCATTCACCTGCCGAAAATCAGACTACGTCGGATTTACAGCAAGGCTTGCAATGTTAACACTAACAAAAGGGAGATTGCACCCTCTGCCGGCAGATTGATGCGCTGGCACTTTCGCATGAATTTGCAGGTCGCATATTCCCGGTGCTCGCATTCCAGAAATGCTGGGCTACTCTTGAACAGGTCTTTAAACCCAAAGGTGCATACCATGAACGTATCTAGTAGAACGGTTGTGATATTGAACATCCTTTCAGCCACAGGTTTATTGTTGATTCTCGCCGAACGATTCCACTGGTTCTGAGCCTAACCCTGCGCTGGCATAACCCAATCGATCCTGAGAAGGGGCATATTTCGGCCCTGTTTGGTAGACTGTGGATATCAACGGACAAGGATTAGGTTATGCCAACAAAACGATTTGCCGTAAAACACTGGAAAATGGTGCTGGTGCTGATTGCCATCTGCGGCGCAATGCTGCTACTTCGTTGGGCGGCAATGATTTGGGGCTAGAGGCGAATAGCAGTAATCAGAAGGGACGTCAAAAGGCCTGAGATGAGAAACGGGCCGACATCATCATCGGCCCGCCATTATTACATTCTGTAACCCAGTGAAATCGTGGTTCTGCGATCGGTATGATCCGGTGCAGTTTCTGGTGGTGAAGAGTTCCAGGTTACGTTGTAAGCCACTTTCAGACCAAAGTGCTCGTTGATAGCCACGTTCAGCGCCGTCTCAGAGTTCAGCGTCGTATCGTCGGCACCAAATACTGAAACACCCTGGGTAAATTTGGTGTTGTCCGTCATCTGCCAGGCATAGGTACCGGAAGCGTAACCGAGCGGTTGGGTTTTGGTATCACCATCGGTGTACTCGTCATAACGCACACCCGGACCGAATTCAAAGCGGAAGCTGTGTACCGGACCATTCAGGAACTGGCGACCATAACCGGCGGTAAACACATCGCGCTGACGATATCCGTTGTAACGGTCGGTTAACCAGCTTGCCTGACCAAACAGGTAGTCATAGTCAGTCATGTTGTAACGGCTACGTCCGCCTACCGCATATTTCTCGGAAGAGCGTTCGTCATTAGCGGACGTGTTGCTGGCATTGCCCCACAGAGACCAGGCGGTGTTGCTACCGTACCAGGTGAGCGTACTGTCCGCCGTCAGAGAAGAGCTTTTCGTGTTACCGGATTGTGCCAGATACCCTGCGTTCAGGTTACCTTCAAAAGGTTTTTTCGCGGTGGTGGGATCGTCCATGACAGTAAAAACGGTATCATCGGCGGCTGCGTTCATAGCTGCAAACACGCCACCCGCCAGCATCAGTGCAGCGGGAACTGTCTTTAAAAGCTTCATTTTATTAAGGAGTCCGTACAACAAAAAAAGAGACCACACGGTCCCGGAATCTTTCTTGAGGATCAATGACAAGGCGTCCAGAGAAAGGTAACAAATTATAAAAAGCCGCAAATAACATAGCAATGTTTTCTTATTTCATTTTTTGAATAAGAACGATCCCAAAAAGCGTTTTATTTTATATAACCCGCGCCTCACTTTTCGTCAGTATTCATATTTAAAATCATACTGTTATTTACATTGCCTTCCTGACAAATGGTGCCAGACTAATAAGAACCCACGCTAAAAGGAGGTAATGATGGTTTCTATCTACACCCTGACGCTCTCCCCTTCCCTTGATTCCGCAACCCTGACGCCGCAGATTTACCCGGAAGGTAAATTGCGCTGTAGCGCCCCTGTCTTTGAGCCCGGCGGCGGCGGTATCAACGTGGCGCGCGCCATTACACACCTCGGCGGTAAAGCGACGGCAATTTTCCCTGCCGGCGGTGCCACCGGCGAACACCTGGTCTCTCTGCTGGCAGATGAACAGGTGGCCGCAGAGACCGTCGAGGCCAAAGACTGGACGCGGCAAAACCTGCATGTCCACGTGGAATCAAGCGGCGAGCAGTACCGTTTTGTCATGCCTGGTGCGAAACTTAGCGATGATGAATTTCGTCAGCTTGAAGAGAAAGTGCTGACGATAGAAAGCGGTGCGCTGCTGGTAATAAGCGGCAGCCTGCCGCCCGGCGTAAGCCCGGAAAAGTTAACCGGGCTGATTCAGGCCGCGCAGCAACGCGGGATCCGCTGCATTGTCGACAGCAGCGGCGAGGCCCTGCAGGCGGCCCTGGTACCAGGCAATCTTGAGCTGGTCAAACCCAACCAGAAAGAGCTAAGCGCACTGGTCAACCGCGCGTTGACGCAGCCTGATGATGTTCTCACTGCCGCGCAGGAGCTGGTACGCAGCGGCAAAGCACGACGCGTCGTGGTTTCCCTTGGCCCTCAGGGGGCACTGGCAGTTGATGAAGCGTCGTCCGTTCAGGTTGTCCCGCCGCCGATGAAAAGTCAGAGCACGGTAGGCGCTGGCGACAGCATGGTGGGCGCGATGACGCTGAAACTGGCGCAGGGCGCGTCGCTGCTGGAAATGACACGTTATGGCGTGGCGGCAGGCAGTGCCGCAACCATCAACCAGGGCACGCGTCTTTGTTCGTTATCCGATACGCAAAAAATTGTCGATTACCTGTCCCGAAATTAACGCCTGTTCCCCTTCATCTTTATGGAGGGGAATGTCATCTCTGAGTCGCCAAACGCAAACTATCGACTATGCTAAGAAAACTTCCATGATAACAATGAGGTGAATTATGAGCAGTGGTGACATCACCCGCTACGTCGTTACCATCAACCTTCATGAAGCATCGCTGACCGAGCTGAATGAGCTCAATAACGCCTTCACCCGGGCTAATTTTCTCCTCACGCTCACGGATGACGAGGGCAATGTTCATGATTTAGGCACCCTGGCATTTGGCCTGATAACCCCCCTGAGCCAGGAAGAGGTTCATGCGCTGGGCGCCAGTCTGGTGGAAAGTGTGACCGACAAGCCAGCCGAAATTGACGTGAAAACCTGGGAAAGCTGGCAGAAAAAAGAACAATAAGTGCCCTGTATGAATTTAAACCGCTCAGGTGTGCGTTAGTTCGTATTTTTTTACCGCAATTATGCGCTAACTTTATGATCTGGCAGACAACATGGGAGAGAAAACATGTGGCAGGCTATCAGTCATCTTTTAAGTGAGCAACTGGGTGAAGGTGAAATCGAACTGCGTAACGAACTGCCAGGCGGTGAGATCCATGCCGCGTGGCATTTACGCTACGCTGGGCGCGATCTTTTCGTTAAATGCGACGAGCGAGAGCTGCTCCCAATATTTACCGCCGAAGCCGACCAGCTGGAGCTACTGTCGCGCAGTAAAACGGTGACCGTCCCGCAGGTCCTGGCCGTGGGTAGCGACCGCGACTACAGTTTTCTGGTCATGGAATATCTCCCTGCCCGCCCGCTGGATGCCCACAATGCTTTCATTCTCGGTCAACAGTTAGCGCGCCTGCATCAATGGAGCGACCAGCCGCAGTTTGGTCTCGATTTTGACAACGACCTCTCCACCACGCCACAGCCCAACGCCTGGCAGCGCCGCTGGTCGACGTTTTTTGCCGAGCAGCGCATTGGCTGGCAGCTTGAGCTGGCCGCTGAGAAAGGGCTTGAGTTTGGCAATATTGATGCCATCGTCGAGCATGTTCAACAGCGTCTGGCATCCCACCAGCCTCAGGCCTCTTTGCTTCACGGCGATTTGTGGTCCGATAATTGCGCGCTGGGTCCCAACGGCCCCTACATCTTCGACCCGGCCTGCTACTGGGGTGACAGAGAGTGCGATCTTGCCATGCTGCCGCTACACCCTGAGCAGCCACCGCAAATATACGACGGGTACCAGTCTGTTTCCCCCCTACCGCCCGGTTTCCTCGATCGCCAACCGGTATACCAGCTTTATACGCTGATGAACCGTGCCATTCTTTTTGGCGGTGAACACCTTGTTAACGCGCAGCGGGCGCTGGAACGCATGCTTGCCGCCTGAGAAGAGAACGGGTGGCCTTACCGCCACCCTTATCGATTACAGAAAACCGAGCAGTGAGAAAAAGAAATATCCCGCCACAATGATGAGCACGGGAAGGATATAGAGCGGGAAAATCTGCAGGAAAATGGTATGACGCGGAACAACAATACGGGATTCAATCTGCTCCCGACTCATTCCTTCCGGGCCTTTGGCCTGTTCCAGAATTAACTGGTCCTCAACGCCTTCGCGTAAAAAGCGCGTCTGGCGGCTCATTCGCGCGCCAGAGGCCTGCAGGGCCAGGGCGACAAAGATGAGGGCGTAAATCACCCAGAAGCCGATATTCAACTGATGCTGAAAATCCGGGGTGGGTGAGTTGAACCAGAAGACATTCAAAAATGGCGTATTAAAACGCATCATCTCAATCATGACATGAGCGAAATCAAGCATTACCGCATTGATACCCGGCTGTTTTTCGCTGTGATCGTACATAAATTTGAGCACTGAAATCAGCGTAGAAATGACGGCAGGAATAAAAATCACCCAGCCAGCAATACGTTTTAAGACCGCGATGCGTCCAGCTTGTTGATACGTCATCAGTTCCTCTTCATAAAGACGCGTTATTTGTGCCTAAGTCTACCTGCTGGTCATCAATTTCGCCCGCTCTTTAAAAGCAATATGCTAAATTGCAGAGTGTGCTTAGCACTTATCGTCTGTCGAACACCCTGGATAAGGAGACGTTGTGATGTCGACACCGCGCCAAATTCTTGCCGCAATTTTTGACATGGATGGATTACTGATCGATTCCGAACCGTTGTGGGATCGCGCCGAACTGGACGTCATGGCCAGCCTTGGCGTTGATATCAACCGCCGTAATGAACTTCCTGATACGCTGGGTCTGCGCATCGATATGGTGGTTGAACTGTGGTTTGCCCAACAGCCATGGGTTGGACCCGGTCGCGATGAAGTGACCGCACGCATTATCAGCCGTGCCATTTCGCTGGTAGAAGAGAACAAGCCGCTGCTGCCCGGCGTACGTGATGCTGTTGCGCTGTGCAAAGCTCAGGGGCTGAAGGTCGGCCTGGCCTCGGCTTCACCACTGCATATGCTGGAAAAAGTGCTCACCATGTTTGAACTGCGCGACAGTTTCGACGCCCTGGCGTCCGCTGAAAAACTGCCTTACAGCAAACCCCACCCGCAGGTCTATCTGGACTGCGCCGCTAAGCTGGGCCTTGATCCGCTCAACTGTGTTGCTCTGGAAGATTCCGTTAACGGTATGGTGGCGTCGAAAGCCGCGCGGATGCGCTCCATTGTGGTGCCTGCGGAAGAAGGCCGCCACGATCCCCGGTTTGCCCTTGCCGATGTGAAGCTCACTTCACTGGCAGAGCTCACGGCGCAGCACCTGCAGGGCGGTTAACGTCCCCTCCGGTTTGTGACAAACAGTTACACCGTCACCTCTTCCGCCTACTGTATAAAAACCCTATACTGTATGAATTGACAGTTTTGTGGGTTTTATCATGACGGCGGAAGGCCACCTGCTTTTTTCTATTGCGTGCGCAGTATTTGCCAAAAACGCTGAACTCACTCCTGTGCTGGCGCAGGGGGACTGGTGGCATATTGTCCCTTCCGCCGTTTTGACCTGTCTGTTGCCCGATATTGACCACCCCAAATCCTTCCTCGGTCAGCGCCTGAAGTGGGTGTCGAAACCCATTGCCCGCGCGTTCGGCCACCGGGGGTTTACGCACAGTCTGCTGGCCGTGTTTGGCCTGCTGACGCTCTTCTATTTAAAAGTGCCCGATAGCTGGATAGTGCCCGCCGATGCCATTCAGGGAATGGTGCTGGGTTATTTAAGCCATATTCTCGCCGATATGCTCACGCCTGCGGGCGTGCCGCTGCTGTGGCCCTGCCGCTGGCGTTTCCGTTTTCCCATCCTTGCTCCTCAGAAAGGTAACCAGCTTGAGCGCGCGCTGTGCATGGCGCTGTTTGCTTACGCCGTCTGGATGCCACAAACATTGCCCGAAAACAGTGCAGTCCGCTGGTCTTCCCAGATGATTAATTCGCTGCAATTTCAGTTTAATCGCTTCATTCATCACCAGATTGAACAGTAAACCGACAAAATCATCCCGTTTGTCATAACCCATTCCATTTGGATATAAGCGCTACATCACACTTCTGCTAACCTTCCGCCAACAGGATCGGTAAAAACCGACCCGATAATAAATCAGGAGAACGGGGATGAATTTTCCACTCATCGCGAACGTCGTTGTGTTCGTTGTATTGCTATTGCTTCTCGCGCAGGCGCGCCACAAACAGTGGAGCCTGGCGAAAAAAGTGCTGGTTGGTCTGGCCATGGGTGTCGTATTTGGTCTGGCATTACAGGCGATTTATGGCTCCGATAATCCAGTTCTGAAAGATTCTATTCAGTGGTTCAACATTGTCGGTAACGGCTATGTCCAGCTGCTGCAGATGATCGTTATGCCGCTGGTGTTCGCCTCTATTCTGAGCGCCGTTGCGCGCCTGCATAACGCAACTCAGCTGGGTAAAATCAGCTTCCTGACCATTGGTACGCTGCTGTTTACCACGCTGATTGCCGCGCTGGTGGGTGTGCTGGTGACCAACCTGTTTGGCCTGACTGCCGAAGGTCTGGTTCAGGGGAGCGCTGAAACGGCGCGTCTGACCGCGATTCAAACCAACTATGTGGGTAAAGTGGCTGATCTGACCGTGCCGCAGATGGTGCTCTCCTTCATTCCGAAGAACCCGTTTGCTGACCTGACCGGCGCGAGCCCAACCTCCATCATCAGCGTAGTCATTTTCGCCGCGTTCCTCGGCGTGGCGGCGCTGAAGCTGCTGAAAGACGACGCGCCAAAAGGCGAACGTGTGCTGACCGCAATTGATACCCTGCAAAGCTGGGTGATGAAGCTGGTTCGTCTGGTGATGCAGTTAACCCCTTACGGCGTCCTGGCGCTGATGACCAAAGTGGTTGCCGGCTCTAACCTGCAGGACATCATTAAGCTGGGTAGTTTCGTCGTCGCCTCTTATCTGGGCCTGGGCATTATGTTCGTGGTGCACGGTATCCTGCTGGGCGTGAACGGCGTCAGCCCGCTGAAATATTTCCGTAAAGTCTGGCCGGTACTGACCTTTGCCTTCACCAGCCGTTCCAGCGCCGCGTCTATTCCGCTGAACGTTGAAGCGCAAACCCGTCGTCTGGGCGTGCCTGAATCCATCGCCAGCTTCTCTGCCTCCTTTGGCGCGACCATTGGTCAGAACGGCTGTGCGGGTCTGTACCCGGCAATGCTGGCCGTGATGGTCGCCCCGACGGTGGGTATCAACCCGCTGGATCCAGTATGGATTGCCACGCTGGTCGGGATTGTTACCGTAAGCTCCGCAGGCGTTGCGGGTGTTGGCGGTGGCGCAACCTTCGCCGCGCTGATTGTTCTGCCTGCGCTGGGTCTGCCGGTCACGCTGGTCGCCCTGCTCATCTCCGTTGAACCGCTGATCGACATGGGCCGTACTGCGCTGAACGTCAGCGGCTCAATGACCGCCGGAACGCTGACCAGCCAGTGGCTGAAGCAGACTGACAAAGCGATTCTGGAAAGTGAAGACGACGCCGAGCTGGCGCACCGTTAATCACTGTAGAAATAAAAAAACCGCCTGATGGCGGTTTTTTTATGGCTGTTATTCTTCAACCTCTTCATCCTGGCGGATCTGCATCGCCCACCGCTGCGCCGCTTCCGGCACTGTAAAAGTGGGAGAGCGGCGGAAATGTTCGCCGATCAGCACAAAGGCCACGAATTTACCCCGCAGTTGCCAGACATCGCGATACCCCTCCACTTTCAGGGCATGGTCAGGCGGCGCGGGCTCAACGCGGGGCACATAGCTAATAACCTGGCGGTTTTGTTGACGAAGAGGTTTCATAAGCGACTGGTTCACTAAAGCAAATTCTTGAAGCAGGAAAATCCTATGATAGCCGATCCTGCAGCCTTCCGTCGCGCACCGAGTGGGTGAGATGGCTCCTTTCGTTAAGGACGGCATGTGAAAACTCTTAGTTCGCGAGCCATCTCGCGACATTGTTCTATCCTTAATAGGGTTTTTAGCAATGAATCAAGGAGAATCGTGCAATGTCGAACAAAGATAAAACACATCAATCACCCATTCATGGCACTGAAGAATCTCAACCGGGCATGGACTCTCTCGCCCCTTCAGACGGCTCTCACCGCCCCTCCCCTGGCCCTTCCGCCCCTGGCGAACAGCCTACCGCACCGGGAAGTATGAAATCCCCGGACACCGGGAACGAGAAGCTGAAATCCCTTGAGCCGCACCGTAAAGGCGGCGAAGGTTTTGCGCTCACCACCAATCAGGGCGTACGCATCGCAGATGATCAGAACTCCCTGCGGGCGGGGACGCGTGGGCCAACCCTGCTGGAAGACTTTATCCTGCGGGAAAAAATCACCCATTTTGATCACGAACGGATACCGGAACGCATCGTCCATGCGCGCGGTTCCGCTGCGCACGGCTACTTCCAGCCATACAAGAGCCTGAAAGCGATCACTAAAGCGGATTTCCTCTCCGACCCGGATAAAATCACCCCGGTGTTCGTGCGTTTCTCCACCGTGCAGGGTGGCGCGGGTTCAGCAGACACGGTGCGCGATATCCGCGGCTTTGCCACCAAGTTTTATACCGAAGAAGGTATTTTCGATCTGGTAGGCAACAACACCCCGGTGTTTTTCATTCAGGATGCGCATAAATTTCCTGACTTTGTCCATGCGGTAAAACCGGAGCCCCACTGGGCCATACCGCAGGGACAAAGTGCGCACGACACCTTCTGGGACTATGTCTCCCTGCAGCCTGAAACCTTGCACAACGTGATGTGGGCGATGTCAGACCGGGGCATTCCGCGCAGTTATCGTACGATGGAGGGATTTGGTATTCATACCTTCCGTCTGATCAACGCCGAGGGAAAAGCCACGTTTGTCCGTTTCCACTGGAAGCCCGTTGCGGGTAAAGCCTCCCTGGTATGGGATGAGGCGCAGAAGCTGACCGGGCGCGATCCGGACTTCCATCGCCGCGAGCTGTGGGAATCCATTGAAGCAGGTGACTTCCCGGAGTATGAACTGGGCCTGCAGCTCATTCCGGAAGAGGACGAATTTAAGTTCGATTTCGATCTTCTGGACCCGACGAAGCTGATCCCGGAAGAGCTGGTGCCGGTTCAACTGGTGGGTAAAATGGTGCTCAACCGCAACCCGGATAATTTCTTTGCCGAAAACGAGCAGGCCGCGTTCCACCCGGGGCATATCGTGCCGGGGCTGGATTTCACCAACGACCCACTCTTACAGGGACGTTTGTTCTCGTATACCGATACGCAGATCAGTCGTCTTGGCGGGCCGAACTTCCACGAAATTCCGATTAACCGGCCAACCTGCCCGTACCACAATTTCCAGCGTGACGGGATGCACCGTCAGGATATTGATACCAACCCGGCCAACTATGAACCGAACTCCATCAACGATAACTGGCCGCGTGAAACCCCTCCCGGACCAAAACGCGGTGGATTCGAGTCGTATCAGGAGCGTATCGATGGCAACAAAATTCGCGAACGCAGCCCGTCATTCGGCGAGTATTACGCCCACCCGCGCCTGTTCTGGAACAGCCAGACGCCGATTGAGCAGCAGCACATTATCGGCGGCTTCAGCTTTGAGCTTAGCAAAGTGGTACGCACATACATCCGCGAGCGCGTGGTCGATCAGCTAGCGCATATTGATATTCAGCTTGCCCAGAGCGTGGCGGATAACCTGGGTATTACGCTGACCGATGAACAGCGCAACCTGGCTCCGCCAAAAGAGGTTAACGGCGTGAAGAAAGATCCGTCGCTGAGCCTGTATGCGGTGCCGGGTGGCTCGATTAAGGGCCGCGTAGTCGCCATCCTGCTGAACGACAAAACCCGCGCCAGCGACGTGCTGGGGATCATGCAGGCGCTGAAAACCCAGGGCGTGCACGCCAAACTGCTCTATTCGCGCATGGGTGAAGTGACCGCCGATGACGGCTCCGTGCTGCCGGTGGCAGCGACCTTTGCCGGTGCGCCGTCGCTGACCGTTGATGCGGTGATTGTGCCGTGCGGGGATATTGCCAGCCTGCTGAACAACGGTGACGCCGTTTATTACCTGCTGGAAGCCTATAAGCACCTTAAGCCGATCGCGCTGTCCGGCGATGCGCGACAGTTTAAAGCGCAGCTGAAGGTGGCCGAACAAGGTGAGGACGGCATTGTCGAAGGAGATAACGTTGATAATGCGTTTATGACGAAGCTGTTTGATTTGCTCGCCGCACACCGCGTCTGGTCGCGCAGCAGTAAGATTGACCAGATCCCAGCGTGAAAAAAGCCGGGTGGCGCTTGCGCTTACCCGGCCTACATTTCGACTGGTTTTGTAGGCCCGGTAAGGCGAAGCCGCCACCGGGCTTTGTCTTAAAGATCCCCGAAAGTCCCCAACCGATACCCACGCTCGGCAATCGCGTATTTCAGCGAGGCCGACGTCAGCACATCCAGCTCCGCCAGACGCGGCCAGCAGTAGGCGCTCTTACGCACGGTATTATCCACAAAGGCAGGATGCGCCATCACTTCCACCGACGTTTCACCACGGGCGGCGGAATCATCCAGCACCTTCAGGAACAGCGCTTCGTCGATTTCATCGCCATAAAACGCGCTGCTGAACCCCGCTGTGGTTGTCACCGCGCACTCCGGCAACCCGCGTATCTCGCGATCCACACGCATCGCCACGCCTTTGCGCTGAGCAAACGCCGCGACAATCGGGAAAATCGCCGGGATCATATGCACGTGGTGATGGCTGTCGATGTGCGTCGGTGCCTGACCAAACACGTCAACAAAGCGGTTGAACTGACACTCCAGCTCGCGGGTAATCTCATCAAGCGGCAGAGCGCCCTGCTCCGCCAGTTCCCAAATCCACTTGCCCAGATGTCCTTCGCGGGTCAGGCCAGGCATCGGCGAAAGCGGCATCCCGAGCGTCAGCACAAAATGTATGCCGACGCCCAGCGCTGGCACTTCGCGGCTCAGCTGCGCCGCGTGTTCAACCGCTTCACCATTAACCAAAGCCGTTGTAGAGGTCACAACCCCCCGGCGACAGGCTTCAATAATGCCGTAGTTTTGGCCTTTCGAGAGGCCAAAGTCATCGGCATTAACGATCAGCAGGTTTTCCATTGTGCATCCTCTCAGTGCTGTTTGAACTTCAGCTTCTCGATCGTGGCGGCAAAGTTCGGCAACCATTTTTCATGCGCCAGAATCATCTCCCTGGCCAGCTGCTCCGCATCGCGGTCAGAATGCACCAGCGGGCTAAGGTTCAGCGCCAGCAGCACGTCATTGAGTTCACCGCTTAGCGCCGCGTTGCTGGCAGCCACTTCAAAGCCTTTGATGGTGTGAATAAGACCCATGACCTTATCATCAAAATGGGTGATGCGCGGATGGGGTTTTGCGCCATCGCGCCCCAGGATGCAGGTCATCTCAACGGCCCAGTCAGCCGGGATGTTGTCGATGTAACCGTGATGCGGCACGTTAACGTAGTGCTCCGCCTGCTTGTCATTGTAAATGGCGTTGATGACTTCACATGCGGCATCGGAGTAGTAGGCCCCGCCGCGCTGCTCAAGTTCTTTCGGTTTGACGTTCAGGTTCGGATCTTTATACAAATCAAACAGCTGTTTCTCAACTTTCTGTACTATTTGTGCACGCGCTCCGCCTTTATAGTACTCGCCCATTTCGATAGCCAGCATCTCTTTCTGCTTGAAGTAGTAGAGCAGATAAGAGCATGGCAGCAGATTCAGGGAGCGGATCAACCCTTCGCTGAACGGCAGGTCGAAGATATTTTTCACCGATGCGGCAGTCAGGCGGCCGGAAGCCACACCGTCGAGCAGTTCGGCAAAACGCGATTTTCCGTTCACGATAACGTCTTTAATAAACACCATGTGGTTCAGGCCGAACAGATCGATGGAGAGATCGTCGCTGTCGGTCAGTTCCAGTACGTCACGAATGAACATCTTCATGCCAATCGGAATATTACAGACGCCGATAAACCGTTTGAACCCGGTGTGGCGATAAACCGCCTCGGTCACCATCCCGGCCGGGTTGGTAAAGTTAATCACCCACGCGCTCGGGCAGACCTCCTGCACATCTTTGACGATGTCGAAAATGACCGGAATGGTGCGCAGACCTTTAAACAAGCCGCCCGCGCCGTTGGTTTCCTGCCCCAGATAACCGTGGCTCAGGGGAATGCGTTCGTCCAGTTCACGCGCTTTGAGCTGGCCCACGCGCAGCTGGGTGGTCACAAAGTCAGCGTCTTTTAATGCCTGGCGACGATCGAGCGTCTTATGCACGGTCAAGGGTACACCGGCTTTTTCAACCATTCGTTTGCACAGGTCGAAAATGATATTCAGTTTTTCCTGACCTTCCTCAACGTCAACCAGCCATAATTCGCTGACCGGTAATTCATGATAACGTTTCAGGAAACCTTCCAGTAATTCCGGGGTATAGCTGCTGCCGCCACCAATGGTCACGACTTTTAATTTCTTTTGCATAACATCTCCCTTCGTGTATCAGGTTAATCGCCTGCAAGGTATAGCGGACTCTTCCCGCTATTTGGGCAAGCAATCAAGGCAATATTTGTGGCGAATGAACTCGCCAGGTACTAATTAATTACCGTCAAATTTTTCCGGTAACTGTTTGGTGTGAATGAGGTAAATTTCTTAAAGGTTTTTATAAACAGGCTGGGGCTACTGTAACCGGACTCATAAGCAATATCGGTGACAGAATAGTTGGTAATTTCCAGCTGTTTTTTGGCAAAGTTAATGCGGATTTCATTAATAATCTGCACGGGCGTTTTACGATAATAACGCTGCGTCGCACGGGTCAGATATTCCTGGGATTTCCCCGACAGAGAGACCATATTTTCCAGCGCGTTTTCGCTGAACTGACCCTTATCGTGCATCAGTTCAACGGTGCTGCGCAGCCATTGCGGGATATCATCCGTCACCTGCTGCTCTTCACGATGATGACGCAGTCGGTTCATCACGTAGAAGGTGACCGTTTCAATAAACTCATCAAATTCATTGTCGCGGAAGTTAAGCGAGGCAATAACCGTTTCAATCCAGGTCATGAACTCGTTTTTGACCCGATAGACCTGGGACGCCACAAAACAGAACGGCACCAGCGGCAGATAGTGCTTCTCAAAGAAGCGTCTGCTGACGCCCACGTTCAGAATGCGGGTCGCACCAAATTCGTAAAAGCTCTGGTGATGGGATCCCATCGGCAGGAAGACAAAATCCCCTCGCTCAAGCAGAACGCGCTTGCCGTTGATCTCCTGGTAGTAGCGACCGGTCAGAACAATCGTGAACTCGTAGTAGTCATGCTGGTGCAGACCACTGGCGCTTTCCGTCTTGTTGTAGATAACCACGTGAAAATTCTTGCCATTAAACAGCTGCTGCTCAAGTGCGGTTTTAATTTCCATCGTGCTGACCTCCTGCCACTCAGCCTGACTTACTGCATCTTCTCGTGAAGCTCGATTAGCTCCGCCACCAGCTCACGCGCCAGCATCGACGTCATCAGGTGGTCCTGCGCGTGAACCAGCACCAGGCTGACCTTCATCTTCCCTTCGCCCTGGTCACCTTCAATCAGCTTTGTCTGCACCAGGTGCGCTTCATTCAGCGCCATACGGGACTGGTCCATCATGGTTTTCGCGGCGGCGAAATCCCCCTGCTTGGCCTGCTTGAGTGCGGCATACGCCAGGCTGCGGGCCTGCCCGGAGTTGATGATAAGACCCATCACCACTTCTTCGAGATCGTTCTCTGCGGTTTCTTCTGCAACGATACTATCCAAATCTAACATCTTTAAGCTCCTTGTGGCTGGCGCGAGTTGCCCCGCGCCGGTCAATCTTAGAATTTCAATGAGAGGGCAATATCCTCTTCGCTCTCTTCTTCATCGATTATGGTGGCGGCTTTGTTCGCAATCGCCACAAACGGCATGTAGAGCAGGGTTGCAATCCCGAGGTTGAATATCGCCAGCAGGAAGGCTGCAACGCTACCGTTGGTGTTGAAGAAGGCGCCCAGACCCGCCGGCATGGTCCACGGTGCAATGTTGGTGACTGGCGGAATGATGCCCATGTAATACGCCGTCAGGGTAATAGCGGCCAGCAGCGGCTGAATCAGGATGAACGGAATGAACATCACCGGGTTCATGATGATTGGCAGACCGAACAGAATCGGTTCGTTAATCTGGAAGATGCCTGATGGCAGCGCCAGTTTCGCGACCTGACGGTAATCAGCGCGACGAGAGACAATAAAGACCGCGATGATCAGACCCAAGGTCGCCCCGGTACCACCCAGGAAGATATAGGAGTCAAGCATCGGCTTCGCCCACACATGGAAGGTTTTACCCGCTGCCAACGCCGCGTCAACGGAGCCGTACTGCTGGTAAAGCGCAACGTTTTCCAGTGCCCATGGGGTCATAATCCCGCTGTCCAGCGCGGCCAGAGCCAGTGAACCATGCACGCCGAAGAACCACAGCAGAGAAGTGAAAATCACATACGCCCAACCAACCACGCCACCCATCGACGCCAGCGGCGTAGAGATAGAATCCATGATGATCTGGTGGAAGTTCGTGCCCCAGTGAGAAAGCGCCCAGGCAATAATCCCCATAATGGAGAGGATAATGAAGCCTGGAATCAACGCGGAAAATGAACGAGATACAGATGCCGGTACGCTATCCGGCAGGCTGATAACCCAGTTGCGACGGATAATAAAGGTGAACATCTCCGCCACCACCAGACCGATAACAATACCGGAGATGATGTTAGCCCCGCCCAGCCAGTTGGCACCAACGGCATAGGCTTCACCGACGCTGTAAGGGGTTACGGTCATAAAGGCGGCAACGGATAATAACCCGGCGGCAAGTGGATCCACTTTCCGCTCTTCTGCCAGCGCCATCCCAATAAAGAAAGGCGCCATCAGCGACATAATCCCCAACGTACCGTTATAGACGTTGCCGCCGATGGCTTTTAAACCGTTAAGGGTTTCAATAGTGGACGCGTCTAACCGAATTCCTAATGAATAAAAGAAGGAACCTTCACCAAAGCTCAGAAAAACGTTGTTAATTAAAACGAACATGGCCCCGGCCAGCGTCAACGGCATTAATTTAATAAAGCCGTTTTTGATGGCATTAACGTGAGGCTGCTTTCCTATTTTAACAGCAAAAGGAAGGAGTACCTTTTCAAGTGAAGCGATGACTTTACTCATAGGAAAATACCCTTAAATGCCGCAACAGAGGTTACGGCGTAATTGTGTGTGAAATTACTCTTTGACGGGAAAAATAAAAATTAATTAGCAGCTTTTTTAATTGCTGCCACAGCAGCTTTCAGTACACCTAAACCATCAATCTTGCCGTACAGCCCCGAGTCGATCACCTCGACCGGTTTATTGGGTAACAGTCGTTGTATTTCGGGCAACATATAGGCAATTTGCGGTCCCAGTAAAACAACGTCGGCGGTCTGGCCTTTTTCGCCCGCCAGCGTCTCTGGAAACGCTTCAATCACCACAGGGACTTCATACTTTTCAGCCTGCGCACGCATCTTTGACACCAGCAGTGAGGTTGACATGCCCGCTGAGCAGAACAGGTAGATATGTTTCTTTTCCATCGTAATTTCCCTCTTGTATGACTACCTGCCATCGCGCTATCACTCGACTCGCTGTCCCGGCAGACAGGTAGCTTGCGTACTGTTGTTTGTCGTTGGAGTGAGTATACGCAATGGTACAGACAGGGGATAATTCTGGATAGACTCAAATTGTCTCTCATTGACCTGGCTTGTTGACTCCCTTCACATTTCGGGCAAATAATTCGCGCAAAGAAATAAGATTTACGTATGCATAAAAAACCGGCCCATGGGCCGGTTTGTTAACATTCTCAGGTAAGCAGCGTTACTGCGCCTTAGGTGCCTGCGGATCGGTATCGTATTCAGCACAGGTCTGATAGCCGGAGTTAATAACATGACCGGTATCATCCAGGGCGACAAAGTAGGTTTCTGCCTTACCATCACGTTGACCCAGGATATAGGTCTGGCAGGTCCCTTTCGCATGAATCATGGTCACTTCAGAAGAAGGTTTACCGGCAATCGCAGCCACCTGCGAACGGGTCATCCCTTTTTTGACGTCTTTCACTACGGGCTGCGTAAACTGATCCTTGGTGCGATCGTAAGCCGTACACCCTGCCAGCATAGTCAGTACCGCCGCTGCGCTAAGAATTCCTGCTACGTTCTTGTTCATATTCCGTCCTCTTGTTTATCAGCGTGTTATCTAAGCATGGGATAAAAAGTACTATTGTTCAACTTTGTGAATTGTGCCAGACGAATTTCGGAAAATTCTAATAAAACAACGATAACCTGCTAAATCGGCGCAAATTAACGCACTCGAAACTGTGATCCTTGTCGTTTCTCGCCCAAAGGGTTAGTTTTAACAGTTAACACATTCTGTTTATGGGGGGCGTGATGGCTCTGCAACAAGAGATTATCCAGGCGCTGGGCGCGAAGCCCGCGGTAGATGCAAATGAAGAGATCCGCCGCAGCGTGGATTTTTTAAAATCGTATTTAAAAACGAACTCTTTCCTGAAATCTTTGGTGCTGGGCATCAGCGGCGGCCAGGATTCGACGCTGACCGGCAAGCTCTGCCAGATGGCGATTTCAGAGCTGCGCGACGAGACGGGCGATGAGACGCTGCAGTTTATCGCTGTACGTCTTCCTTATGGCGTACAGGCCGACGAGCAGGATTGCCAGGACGCCATTGCCTTTATCCAGCCTGACCGCGTGCTCACCGTCAATATTAAAGGATCGGTGCTGGCAAGCGAGCAGGCGCTGCGCGAAGCGGGTATTGAGCTAAGCGATTTTGTTCGCGGCAACGAGAAAGCCCGCGAGCGCATGAAAGCGCAGTACAGCATCGCCGGGATGACCAAAGGTGTCGTCGTAGGCACCGACCATGCGGCAGAAGCGATCACCGGTTTCTTCACCAAATACGGCGACGGCGGCACCGACATTAACCCGATCTTCCGCCTGAACAAGCGTCAGGGTAAGCAGCTGCTTGCCGCGCTGGGCTGCCCTGAGCATCTCTATAAGAAAGCACCGACAGCGGATCTGGAGGACGATCGTCCTTCCCTGCCGGATGAAGCGGCCCTTGGCGTCACCTATGACAACATTGATGATTATCTGGAAGGTAAAAAACTGGATGACGGTACCGCGAAAATCATCGAAAGCTGGTATCTGAAAACCGAACACAAACGTCGCCCTCCGATTACGGTGTTTGACGATTTCTGGAAAAAATAAACGCAAAACGGCAACCCCGTTTCGTAGGCCGGGTAAGCGCAGCGCCACCCGGCTCTTTTTTAACCACCACACACCTGCTACACTGTATACCTGAACAGTATATGGAGTGGTATGTGAGCAGGCGTCAATCCGCCCCGCGTCTTGAGTTTGAAGCGGCGGCTATCTACGAATATCCCGAGCACCTTCGCCCCTGGCTTGAAGCACTGCCTAAACTGCCGGGCGTGTACATCTTTCACGGTGAAAGCGACACTCTGCCGCTCTATATCGGCAAAAGCGTCAATATTCGAAGCCGGGTGTTATCCCATCTGCGTACGCCGGATGAAGCCGCCATGCTGCGCCAGTCGCGACGTATTACCTGGTTCCAGACGGCGGGAGAAATGGGCGCGTTATTACTGGAAGCGCGGTTAATCAAAGAACAACAACCGTTGTTCAATAAGCGCCTGCGCCGCAATCGTCAGCTCTGCTCCCTGCAGATAACCGCCGGCAAACCGCAGGTTGTCTACGCGCGCGACGTCGATTTTTCTCATGCCCCGAATCTCTATGGGCTGTTCGCCAATAAACGTGCCGCACTCCAGGCGCTGCAAACGCTGGCGGACGATCTACAGCTTTGCTACAGCCTTTTGGGTCTGGAGGCAACCACCCGCGGGCGCGCCTGTTTCCGATCCGCGCTGAAGCGCTGTGCGGGCGCCTGCTGTGGGAAAGAGAGCGTTGAGGCGCATCACGCCCGGCTCCTCGCAGGCCTGGCGACCATCAGCGTTAACTGCTGGCCGTGGGAAAATGCCGTCGCGCTAAAAGAAGTGGGTGAAGCGATGACCCAGTATCACATTGTCAACAACTGGTTCTGGCTGGGCGCCGTCGACGACATCAACGACGCGGCAACCTTGTTGCGCACGCCCGTCGGGTTTGACCACGATGGCTACAAAATTCTCTGTAAACCCGTTTTAGCCGGTAAGTTTGAGGTCATTGTGCTCAATGACCTGGCAGCCACATGATTTCGCTGAACAGCAGGGTACCCTGAGGCTCCAGCAGACGCAGAGTATGGGTCCCCTCCTCCCAGCTGGCACCCTGATCGGCTGTCAGCAATTTATCGCCCAACTGCCATGCACCGCTTAACACGAAGACCACGCCCCCGCGTGTTCCAAAGGTGGTAAAGGTACGGTCGGCAACGCGCACCTTCGCCTGACAGCAGTCGCGACGGGTCATAATGTTGAAGTCCATCGCCATCTTTCCATCCGAAAGCAGCGCCTTTACCGGCAGGTCGCCGGCAAAACTGTAGGGCTGATGGTGCTTGAGGATATGAAAGAACGCCTGACCGGCATCGAGCGTCACCTCCCCTCCTTCCAGCAAGGTAATCACCCGATCGACGCCGGGGAAAGAGGAGAATTCGCCGTTGCTGGCGATAGTCGCGATACTGGCACGCCAGTGAAAATCGCGCGTCGCGGGAGGGAAACAACAAATCTCACGCGTTTCGCCAGCACCATTGCGCCAGAGGCTGACCGGCATCTTACGGATATCAAAGAACTCCATCACCACTCCTGAATGGCACAACCCGTGCCAGGGCAAGGATATCGCTATCGTTGCTGTCTTGTTTGTTATCGTTGGGTATTCACAGACACAGTATCGGCAGCAGAGCGGACAGGCCTTAGCAGAACGTTAATAAAAATTCTAACGCCATGACTCTACAAACATTCTCTGAAGCGACTACAGGAGAATACCGCGCTGGTGGCGGCAGACAAGAGGGCAGGAAAGAAAAACCGCCGGTCCTGTCCACAGCGGTTGCGCTTTTGTGGACAGGATCCCGGCGGTCTTAAGAGAGTGAACCGATTATTCGGTTGGTGCTGGCATTTTACCTTCCATCGCCGGACGTTCTGTCAGACGCTTCTCAAAATTCGCATTAAATTGTTTTTTCTGTTCCGGCGTCAGAATGTTGTAGATCTTATTCTGGGTTTCCATATGAGCCAGCATGCGGGCTTTGTGCTGCTCGGCCATTTTGTCGATCTGCGCTTCGGCTTTCGCCTTATCGAAGCTGTCGCTGGCGATGATGTCATGCATCGCACGACGCTCTTCAAGAGGAGGACGTTTCATCTGGTCGCGTTCGCTTTTCTTGATGTCGCGGATCTGCTGCTTCTGCGCATCCGTCAGGTTGAGATCCTTAAACATCATCATCTCGTTGTGCATACCCGGCTTGCCTTTATGATGCATCATCATTTTGCCTTCAGCAGGCGCAGCAGCGGTAGTGGTCGCGGTATCTGCGGCGAACGCCATGCTAGTAGCGCCCAGAGCCAGGGTAGAAGCAACAAACAGTGCAGTAAACTTACGCATAATTTATTTCCTTTCTTTCAGTTATTCTTCGGCGCTATGCCGTGTTGACGAGATTAACTTTACGGGGTTTATCGTCAATTAGTCAGAGCAACGGTAAAACAATGAAAGTGTAAAAAACAAATTTTCGCCAAATGTGGAGGAAATAAGGATAAAGCGTGGAGAGTTGCAACAAAAAATATTCAATACGATGATTTTAAAGAAATTAAGCAGAAGTATAGCGAAGTGAAGATTAATAATAAAGCAATTCACCAGGAATATTCCGCAAAAGAAGGGTGAGCGCTTTAAACGTTAAGAAAAGAGGTTGTATTTCCCCTCCCGGATGACAAGAGGGGAAACGTTCAGGATATTTTTTCCAGCATCAGTCCGGCTCGCAGGCCAAACGCCACGGTGGGATTCGGGAATAAAACATACTCGGTTGTTTTTTGTACCTCGTAACGCTCTTCGCCATCTTCAGCCAGCAGCGCCCCTTTGCGAAACGGCGTGAAGTTCAGGGTGTGCGCGGCCATATGAAGCAGGAAGGCATCGCTGCGGCGCGTGATCTGCTGCACGACCCGATACCGCTCAACGGGCTGATGCGCGTGCTCGGGAACCGTCCCGCCCAGCAGCGCCCGAAGGGCAAGGTGCGTTGGCGCAAAGCGGGACAGATCGTTCTGGCCGAACGGCAGTGCTTTTCCCAGCTCCAGCGTACAGGCCAGCGCGCCGAAGTTTTCACAGGTAAAGTGGGTAAACGTTCCGCCCGGCGACTGATGAAATACCAGCGCCTCCAGCCCCGCGTCACCCAGCCAGCTCAGGAATGCTTCATCCCACGGCTGATTGCGCTGCGGCAGAACGCCAAAGCGGACATGGTAAGACGCGCGAATGGCGGTATGCAGATCAAGATGCCAGCGCGCGGGTCCCGCAGCCGCAAAAAACGCGGTCACGACGTTCTCCAGCCACTGTGCCCGCGCCGTTTCGTCACTCTGCGGGAACTGCGACCAGCGCCCGCCGAACATGCGGTTAATGTCACTCACCAGATACCGTTTGTTTTGCGCCAGCGCAGGCGGATTCCCGAGCACCACCAGCACGCGGCACGTAAGCGCAATCTCTCCGCGATACAGCGCGCGCAGCAGCAGGTCAACAATCTCAACGGGCGCCGTTTCATTCCCGTGGATGCCCGTTGAAAGCAGCAGCGACAGCTCACTTTTTGCACCCGGCGTCAGCTCAAGCACCCCGCGCCCCAGCCAACGCCAGCGGAATGAGGGGCCCTCCCCCTCACTCTGTTCCGGCGTTTCATCGGCCAGGGTCAGTGCCAGTAAATTTTCCATACCCACTCCTTAGCGCTGGAACGGATAAACCGATCCCAACTGCAGGATTGATGTTAACGCGTCCAGCGCCTCGCGCCCTTCTCGCAGCAGCTGCGGGTCGACCAGGTCAGCCTGCGTTAGCCGGTCGCGATAGTAGCGTTCGACCCAGTCATTCAGCCGCGTAAAGAGCGTATCGTTCATCATGACCGCCGGGTTCACCGCCTGCATTTCGTCCTGGGTTAATACCACGCGCAGGCGTAAACAGGCTGGACCACCGCCGTTGGCCATGCTTTCACGCAGGTCAAACACGCGCAGCTCGTCAATCGGGTTATCGGCCTTCACCAGCTCCGTCAGGTATCGCCACACTCCGTTATGATCCCGGGACTCTTGCGGCAGGACCAGCATCATGCTGCCGTCATCGCGGCTCAGCAACTGGCTATTGAACAGATACGTTTCGACCGCATCCTGCACGCTGACCGCCTGCGTTGGTACCTGAATCGGCATAAATCCAGGCACGCGTTCACGCAGCGTGGCAAGCAGCGTCTCCTGATGGGCAAACGCCTGCTCGTGGCAGAACAGCACCTGGCGGTTAGAGACGGCAATCACGTCGTTATGGAACACGCCCTGGTCGATCACCTGCGGGTTCTGCTGGGCAAAAATTACCTGTGAAGGATTAACCTGGTTCAGGCGGGCGACCGCCTGGCTGGCCGCCAGCGTCTGGCGCGCGGGATAGCGAACAGGGGCGGAATGACCACCCTCCTCGCGCCCGTAGATAAACAGCTGCACGCCAGGATCGCCGTAATCGCCCCCCAGACGGTTATGGTTGGCGGCGCCTTCGTCGCCAAACATCGCCACCTGCGGCAGGGCCTGATGCACCTCAAAATGGGCGTCATGCTTGAAAATGGCGCGCAGCACGCGCTCGGTGGTTTCCGCTTCGGTGGCGCGGTGGAATTTGTTATTCAGGTTCGCCACCGTCAGATGGACTTTGCCATCCAGGGTATCGGCTGACGGTGCGACGGTCGCGGCGTTTGCGACCCACATCGAGGAGGCGGAGCTTGCCGCAGAGAGCAGGTGCGGCGTCTGCGTACCCGCTTTTTCGACCACCTGCTCATCGCTGCCGGTGAAGCCGAGCTGGCGTAACACCGCCACGTTCGGGCGTTCCTGCGGCGGAATAACCGCCTGCGGGAAACCGGCATCCGCCAGCGCTTTCATTTTTAGCAGCCCCTGCTTCGCCGCCAGCTTCGGGTTTGAGACCTGAAAGCGGTGCTTCGTCGAGGCTTCATTACCAAAGGAGAGACCGGCATAGTGGTGCGTCAGCCCCACCAGCCCGTCAAAGTTAACTTCACGCGCTTTCATGACGATCCCCTCCGGTAAAATCCAGCCCCGGGTTGAGCGTTTCCGGCAGCGTCAGCGCCGGGGTTTCCAGGCTCGCCATCGGCCATGCACAGTAATCCGCGGCATACCACGCGCTGGCGCGATGGTTGCCCGACGCGCCCACGCCGCCGAATGGCGCGGTACTCGCCGCACCCGTAAGCGGTTTATTCCAGTTCACAATCCCGGCGCGCGCTTCCAGCAGCAGTTGTTCAAACTTCTCGCGATGCGGCGAAATCAGCCCGCTCGACAGGCCGTAGCGGGTGTTATTGGCCATTGCAATGGCCGCATCAAAATCGTCGTAGCGCCAGACGCACAGCAGCGGGCCAAAGACCTCTTCATCCGGCACGTTGCTCGCCCCGCTCATTTCAACGATGCCCGGCGTCAGCAGCGAGGTACCCGGCTGAACCTGCTTCGGCTCGAGTAAGGTTTTCGCGCCGCGCGCGACGTGGTCCTGCCAGGCCTTCAGCACGTTCAGCGCGGCCTGCTCGGAAACCAGCCCACCGATAAACGGCTGCGGGTCGGCATCCCACGCGGCTGGCACCAGACGCGCGCTCACCTCGACCAGACGTTTCAGGAAAGCATCCCCCTGCGCGCCCCGCTTCACCAGCAAACGGCGGGCGCAGGTGCAGCGCTGTCCGGCGGTAATAAAGGCGGACTGAATCGTCAGGTGCACCGCAGCGTCGATATCATCAGGGTCTTCCACAATCAGCGGGTTATTGCCGCCCATCTCCAGCGCCAGAATTTTCTCCGGCTGTCCCGCCAGCTGGCGATGCAAGTGATAGCCCGTACCGGCGCTGCCGGTGAACAACAGACCGTCGATATCGCTCAGCGCGCTCAGCGCCTGACCGGTTTCACGACCACCCTGCACCAGATTCAGCACGCCCGGCGGCAGGCCAGCCTGTTCCCACAGCCTAACCACCGCCTCGCCGGTGAAGGGCGTTAACTCACTCGGTTTGAAAATAACGGTATTGCCCGCCAGCAGCGCGGGCACAATATGGCCATTCGGCAGATGCCCCGGGAAGTTGTACGGACCAAACACCGCCAGTACGCCGTGCGGGCGGTGGCGCAGCGTGGCCGCGCCGTCCGGCATGTCGGTGTGCTGTTCGCCGGTGCGGGTGTGGTACGCCTTCACCGAAATGGCGATTTTATTGATCATCGCCGTCACTTCCGTTGCCGCTTCCCAGCGCGGCTTGCTGGTTTCTGACGCGATGATGCGCGTCAGTTCGGCTTTGTTCGCTTCCAGCAGCCCGGCAAATTTTTCAACCATCGCCTGGCGCACGGCGAAGGGCTGTTTTGCCCACGCCGGAAACGCGCGGCGAGCGGCATGACAGGCCTGTTCAACCTGCGCGGCGCTGGCGTCGTTCCCCTTCCAGAGCACCTCTTTTCCTACCGGATTGGTCTTTACGCGCTGTTCGCCTTCGCCCGTGACCCAGTCACCGTTAATCCATAATGTCATGCTGTTTTCTCCTCAGGGCAGAGACGCACCAGGCGAACCTTATCGCCGGCGTTACATTTCAGGGCATCCAGCTCCGCAGCCGTCAGCACCAGACGTTCACATTTCGGGTTGGTCCGCACCAGCATGGCGCGGAAGTTGGTGTAATTTTCGTTCGACACCAGGCATGCCGGCCAGTCACCCGGCGCGGGCTGGCCTTCAGAGACCTCAACCAGCCGGCTTTTACGGATTGCGCGTACGCGGTCGATATCGCATTCAAGCGTCGGCCCACCGTCAAAGATGTCGACATAGTTACGGTAGCGGAAGCCCTCTTTCTCCAGCACCGCGCGGGCAGGCGCGGTTTGCGGATGAACTTCGCCGATCACCGCCTGCGCTTCCGGCGTTAAGAAATGGGTATAGATAGGATGCTTTGGCATCAGCTCCGCGATAAACGCTTTCTGACCGGTACCGCACAGGTAGTCCGCCCGGCTGAACTCCATTGAGAAGAAGCGCTCGCCCAGGCTCTCCCAGAACGGTGAGTATCCGGTGTCGTCGATCACGCCGCGCATCTCTGCGACCACTTTTTCGTTAAAGCGATCGCGGAAGGCAGCCATAAACATAAAGCGCGATTTGGAGAGCAGATAGCCGTTGCCCTCTTTGCGCCACGCCGGGTCGAGGAACAGCGTGCAGAGCTCGCTGGCGCCCGTGTGGTCGTTACAGAGAAACAGCGTAGGCAGCGCGTTATAGACGTTCAGTTCTTTCGAGGCATGAACCATGGTGCCGACGCGGTAGTTGTACCACGGGTCGTTAAGCCCAACGGCCACTTCAATGGCGCAGATCCCGGCCACGGTCCCCGTGTCGGTGTCTTCCAGCACGAACACATACCCCTGTTCGCTTTTTGGCAACGTCCCCTGCCAGGTTTGCAGGGCGCGCTCAATGCGCGCCGACAGCGTTTTTTCATCGGCAGGAAGCGAGGTCAGCCCGCCTCCCGTCTTACCGGCAAGCTGCATGAGCCCGGCGATATCGCCGCGCTCAACGGGACGGATGACCATCATGATGACACCCCGGACTTCACCTGTTCACACGCCAGCGCAAAACGATCCAGACCGGTTTGCACCTCTTCCTCGCTGACAATCAGCGCAGGAGCAAAACGCACCACGTTGGCACCGGCAATCAGTACCATCACGCCCATTTTTGCCGCTTCCTGTGAAATAAGTTTAGCTTTTCCAGCAAACTCAGAGGTGAGTTCACAGCCAATTAACAGCCCCAGCCCGCGAATTTCTTTAAACATCCCCGTTTTGCTGTTGATGGCATTCAGGCGTTCAACGAACCAGTCGTGACGTTGTTTAACGCCTTTCAACACCTCAGGCGTGTTAATGATGTCGAGAACCTGTCCGGCAACGGCGGTTGCCAGCGGGTTGCCGCCGTAGGTGGTGCCATGGGTGCCCACGGTCATCACGCTGGCGAATTTATCGGTGGTCAGCATCGCCCCAATCGGGAAGCCACCGCCCAACGCTTTTGCGGTAGAGAGAACGTCCGGCGTGACGCCGTAATGCATATAGGCATACAGCTCGCCGGTGCGGCCCACGCCGGTCTGCACTTCGTCGAAAATCAATACCGCGTCGTGACGGTCGCACAGCTCGCGCAGCCCCTGCAGGAAGGCTTTTTGCGCCGGTAGAACGCCGCCCTCGCCCTGCATCGGCTCTACGATCACCGCGCAGGTGGTGTCGTTAATCAGCTCGCTGGCGGACTGCAGATCGTTATAGATGCCGTGGCGAATATCCGGCGGCAGCGGTGCGAAATCCTGCGAGTAGGAAGGCTGGCCGCCCGCGCTGACGGTAAAGAGCGTGCGCCCGTGAAACGCATTTTTAAACGCCACGATGCCGCTCTTGTGGGTACCAAATTTATCGTGCGCATATTTGCGCGCCAGCTTCAGCGCCGCTTCGTTGGCTTCCGCCCCCGAGTTACAGAAAAAGACTTTTTCAGCAAACGTCGCGTCGATCAGCTTTTTGGCCAGACGCAGCGCAGGCTCGTTGGTGAAGCCGTTGCCGGTATGCCAGAACTTCGCCGCCTGGTCGTTCAGCGCCTGACGCAGCGCCGGGTGTGCATGACCCAGCGCATTCACCGCAATCCCACCTGCAAAGTCGATATACTCTTTACCCTGCTGATCCCACAGGCGCGAGCCTTCCCCACGAACCGGAATAAAAGCCGCCGGAGCGTAAACCGGCATCATCCATTCATCGAAATTTTCACGCGTAATTGACAGAGACATAGCGACCTCATCCGGTAAATAAAAGGTTATTTGAATGTTAAATAATTGAGTGTTTGCACTGTGAATGTAGATTGCAGCCTTCGTGCCAGCCAGCGATAAAAATGCATAAACGGATTGGGGCATCAGAATATCAATGAGTTACAATATGGAGTTATTCACTGTTAGTGCATAAAAAGTGAATATTTTTACGACAAGCGGCGCTTTGCCGCATGAAAATCAGAAAGAGTATGCACGAGCCAAATATAATTCTGGAATTGTGATCGCTCGCGAAATTTATCGGTCATTTACGCCCTGTTTGGGGGCGAAGCGCGTCAGAATGGTGCAAATATTGCACCACTGGCATTATCTGTCGCAGTTATTGGTGGATCCCCGTAACAGTTGTCGCAAATTCTGCTACCATCCTTGCACTATTCACCTTGCACTGGCAGCGACTATGAAATTTGTCTCTTTTAATATCAACGGCCTGCGTGCCCGCCCTCATCAGCTTGAAGCTATCGTTGAGCAACATCAGCCAGATGTGATCGGCCTGCAGGAGACCAAGGTTCACGACGACATGTTCCCCCTCGAAGTGGTGGCGAAACTTGGTTACAACGTCTTTTATCACGGTCAGAAAGGACACTATGGCGTCGCGCTGCTCACCAAAGCGCCGCCGGTTTCCGTGCGTCGCGGCTTCCCCGGCGACGGTGAAGAGGCGCAGCGTCGCATCATCATGGCGGAAGTGCCTTCTGCGCTTGGAAATATCACGGTCATTAACGGCTATTTCCCACAGGGTGAGAGCCGCGATCACGAGACAAAATTCCCGGCCAAAGCGAAGTTTTATCAGGATCTGCAGGACTACCTGACAGCCGAACTCAAAAAAGAGAATCCGGTGCTGATCATGGGCGACATGAATATTAGCCCGACGGATCTGGATATCGGTATTGGCGAAGAGAACCGCAAGCGCTGGTTACGTACCGGCAAATGCTCCTTCCTGCCGGAAGAGCGTGAGTGGATGGAGCGCCTGCTTGGCTGGGGCCTGGTGGATACGTTCCGCAATGCCAACCCGGAAACGCAGGACCGCTTCTCGTGGTTTGACTACCGCTCAAAAGGCTTTGACGATAACCGTGGCCTGCGTATCGATCTCCTGCTGGCCAGTTCACCGCTGGCGGAGCGCTGCATTGAAACCGGGATCGACTACGATATCCGCAGCATGGAAAAACCGTCTGACCACGCGCCGGTGTGGGCTAAATTCAAGCTGTAATGACGCGTGAACAGTCGAAAAATCGCATTCCTGTGCGCCCTTCTGGGCGCATTTGTTCTGACGTTTGTCGTGCTTCCCCCGGGCACACTCTCCCTGGAAGGGATTAAAACTCACCAACAGGCGTTACTCTCCCATGTTGACCACGAACCGCTACGAAGCGCGCTGATCTTTTTTGCGCTCTATGTGCTGGTCTCCGCCCTGTCGATACCCGGCGCGGCAATCCTGACCCTGCTGGGCGGTGCGCTGTTTAGCCTGTGGGAAGGCACCGTGCTGGTCTCGTTTGCCTCGACGCTCGGGGCCACGCTTGCGATGCTCGCCAGCCGTTATCTGCTGCGGGACTGGGTCCAGCGCCGCTTTGCTCAGCAGATGAAAACGGTGAATGCCGGCATAGCGCATGACGGCGCGGGCTATCTTTTTGCCCTGCGCCTGATGCCGCTGTTCCCGTTTTTTCTGGTGAATTTGCTGATGGGTCTGACCCGCATTGGAGTCTGTCGCTACTGGTGGGTTAGCCAGGTCGCCATGCTGCCGGCCACGGTTATCTTTCTGAACGCCGGGCGCGAGCTGGGAAACGTGTCATCGCTCCGCGATATTTTGTCGCCGGGCATGCTATTCGCCTTTACACTATTGGGGTTATTACCGCTAGCTAGCCGATGGCTGTTTTCCCGTTTCACCTCTTCGTTCAAAAAGTGAGGCATTATGCGCCGTGTGCGTTTTTGCGCGTTTCTGACTGGTCTGCTGCTGACCGCCCCTCTCTGTGCCGCCGACAGCTGGCACGCTATCCAACAACAGGCCAAAGGCCAGACCGTCTGGTTTAACGCCTGGGGCGGCGATCCGGCGGTCAACCGCTATCTGGAGTGGGTCAGCGGTGAGATGCAAACACACTACGCCATTACCCTCAAAATCGTCCCGCTGGCGGACGCTGGCGATGCGGTAAAACGGATCCAGACGGAAGCCACAGCAGGGCGTAATACGAACGGCTCAGTCGACCTGCTGTGGGTTAACGGGGAAAACTTCCGCACGTTAAAAGAGGCTAACCTGCTGCAGACCGGGTGGGCACAGAGGTTGCCAAACTGGCGCTATGTCGATACCCGCAAACCCGTGACGGAAGATTTTGCCATTCCAACCGACGGCGCGGAATCGCCGTGGGGCAGCGCACAGCTGACCTTTATCGGCCGTCAATCCAGCATGCCGACGCCGCCGGAGGATCCTCAGGCGCTGCTGGCCTACGCGCAGCAGCACCCGGGCAAGGTCAGCTATCCTCGCCCACCTGATTTTACCGGCACGGCATTTCTTGAGCAGCTGCTACTGACGCTCACCGCTCACCCACAGGCGCTGCAAAAGGCACCCGATAACAGCTTTGCCCAGGTGACGGCGCCGCTCTGGGATTACCTCGACAAACTCCACCCGCTGCTGTGGCGAGAAGGCAAAGACTTTCCCCCGTCACCTGCACGCATGGATAACTTGCTTGCCAGCGGTAGTCTGAATCTGTCGCTGACCTTCAACCCGGCGCATGCGCAGCAAAAAGTCGCCCGCGGCGAACTGCCCTCAGACAGCTATAGCTTTGGTTTCCACGGCGGAACGATTGGCAACGTCCATTTTGTGGCGATTCCGGCCAATGCCAGCGCGAGCGCAGGGGCAAAGGTGGTCGCCAATTTCCTGCTTTCACCGCAGGCGCAAATCCGCAAAGCTGACCCGGCCGTCTGGGGAGATCCGAGCGTGCTGGATGCAAACGCATTGCCAGAAGGTGAAGCGAAACAGCTGCTGGCCCACACGCCACAGGGCCTGCCGAAGGTGCTTGCAGAGCCGCAGTCCGCCTGGGTAAACGCGCTGGAGCAGGAATGGCTGCGTCGTTACGGCACCCGCTAAGCGGGCTTGTCTGGCTGGCGATGGCGGTTATCTATCTGCCGCTCCTGCCCGCCGGTGCAATGCTGTTAGCACCGGCGTTTTCTGTGACAAACTGGCAGCTGCTGCTCAACGACCCGCAGCTGCCTCAGGCAACCGTCGCCACGCTGGTATCAGCGCTCATTGCCACGCTGGGTGCCTTGCTGATTGCCCTTATCCTCGTCAGCCTTTTCTGGCCCGGCAAACGCTGGCGACGCCTCACCACGCGCCTGCCGTGGCTGTTGGCGATCCCGCACGTGGCGTTCGCCACCAGCGCGTTACTGCTGTTTGCCGAGGGCGGTTTGTTTTATCAGGTCTGTACCGTCTGTACGGCTCCATTTGACCGCTACGGCACCGGACTGGGGGTGACACTTGCCGTCAAAGAGAGCGCGTTTGTGCTGTGGGCCATTTACGCCGTGCTGCCGGAAAAACGGCTCGCGCAGCAAAAGATCGTCCTGCAGACCTTCGGTTACGGACGGTTTCAGATACTTAACTGGCTGATCCTACCGACGATCGCCCCGGTCCTCGGGGCGGTGATGCTGGCGGTACTGGCGTGGTCGCTGTCGGTGGTGGATGTGGCGATCGTTCTCGGCCCCGGAAACCCGCCAACCCTGGCCGTGCTGGCCTGGCAGTGGCTGAGCCAGGGCGACGCGCAGCAGCAGGCAAAAGGGACGCTGCTGTGCCTGCTTCTCCTTCTGCTGCTGGCCGCCCTTGCCGCCCTGGGGTACGGCCTTTGGAAAATCTGGCGCCGCAGGGTTCCTGACCTCACCGGAACACGCCGCAGGTCTCAGCGCGTTCTGCCTGAACGTGCATTAAGCGGCTTTCTGCCCGCATGCGGCATACTGTGCGCTGCGGTTCTGCTCATGCTGGCGCAGCGGGACGATATCGGGCCCGTGGGTACCAGCCTTTCCTTCGGTCTGCTGTCGAGCCTGATTGCCCTGGTCATCAGTTTTCTCTGGCTGGAATGGGGGCCACATCGCGGCGCGGCGTGGGTGTGGTTACCGCTTGCCCTTCCGGCACTGCCGCTCGTCACCGGCCAGTACGCGATTGCGTTGCGCCTGGGACTCGACGGGCACTATGCCGCCGTGCTCTGGAGCCATCTGCTGTGGGTATTACCGTGGATGCTGCTGGTGCTGCAGCCCGCCTGGCGCCGGATCGATCCCCGGCTTATCCTTACCGCCAGAACGCTCGGCTGGCGACGGGCAAAAATCTTCTGCCTGCTGAAATGCCCTCTGCTGTTGCGCCCTGCGCTGCTGGCCTTTGCCATCGGTTTTTCAGTCAGCATGGCGCAATACATGCCGACTCTGTGGCTGGGCGCGGGGCGTTTCGCCACGCTGACCACCGAGACCGTCGCGCTCAGCAGCGGGGGCAGCATCCCGGTTCTGGCTAACCGGGCGTTGGGGTTACTGCTGGTCACGGGGGCAGTGTTTGGCCTTGCCGCACTGCTATCACGGCTCGCGGGCCGCTACCGACAAGGATTACGTTAATGCTGAAGGTAAAAGATCTCACCATCGAACCGCTTTTCCGCGAGGTCAATTTTTGCGTGCCCCGCGGAGAGATTGTCACCCTGATGGGCCCCTCCGGCAGCGGGAAATCGACCCTTTTTGCCTGGATGGTCGGCGCACTGTCGGACGATTTTCATGCGCGGGGCGAACTGTGGCTCGATTCGCGTCGCTGCGACGGCCTTCCCGTGGAATCTCGCGGGCTGGGCATTCTCTTTCAGGACGCGCTGCTGTTTGACCCTTTCAGCGTCGGGCAAAATTTGCTGCTGGCGTTGCCTGAGCGGATCGTCGGACACGCGCGTCGGGAAGCGGTCGAGCAGGCGCTGGATTCCGCCGGGCTTGGCGACCATTACGCCAGCGATCCGGCCACCCTCTCCGGCGGGGAGCGCGCCCGGGTTAGCCTGCTGCGCGCCCTGCTCGCTGAGCCGCAGGTGCTGCTGCTGGATGAACCGTTCAGCCGCCTCGATAAAGCGTTACGGGCGTCATTTCGGGCATGGGTATTTGACGCCGTCCGCGCACGCGATATCCCGGTGGTGCTGGTCACGCACGATGAGGACGATATTCCGCCCGACGGCGAGCGGATTGAGATTTCTCGCTGGCAATAATGTGCTAACGCAATGTTTTCCGTTTCGGGAGAGACGACAATGCCCCCCTCTTTTATTGACGTCAGGTTATTCGATGAAACGTGTTTCTCAACTGACCGCGCTGGCCCTGCTCTGCGGCCTCGCCTCTTTTTCCTCTCTGGCGGCTGATATGCCCAACGCGATGACGCTGTCTCAGCTTCAGGCACAGCACGGCACGCCTGTCGACACCCGCGCCAGCGCGTTCTATAACGGCTGGCCGCAAACGCTCAGCGGCCCCTCCGGACATGAACCCGCCGCACTCAACCTGGCAGCGGCCTGGCTGGACGCGATGAGCGACGAGCAGATTGCGCTCTGGGCCAAACAGCATCAGCTTACGCCTGCGACAGCCATTGCGCTGTACGGTGACGAGAGCGATAACCAGGCGGTGAAAGCGCGCCTGGAGAAGGCCGGATACCGCCATGTTTCGCTTCTCAGCGATGCCCTGCAGACGCCTGACCGCCTTCAGCGCATGCCTCATTTTGAACAGCTCGTCTACCCGCAGTGGATCCACCGCCTCCAGCAGGGTAAACCCGTGACCGCCGCGCCGGCGGGTGACTGGAAAGTGATTGAGGCCGCCTGGGGCGCACCGAAGTTTTACCTGCTGAATCACATTCCCGGCGCGGGCTACATCGACACCAACGAGGTGGAAAGCGAGCCGCTGTGGAATAAAGTCTCCGACGACAAGCTAAAAGCGATGCTGGCGAAGCACGGGATCCGTCACGACACTACCGTCATCTTGTATGGCCGCGACGTTTACGCCGCCGCGCGCGTGGCGCAGATTATGCTGTATGCAGGCGTGAAGGATGTCCGTATTCTCGATGGCGGCTGGAAGGCGTGGTCGGACGCAGGCCCGCCGGTTGAGCGCGGTACGCCCGCGAAAGTCACACCGGCCCCTGATTTTGGCGCGCCGATCCCCGGCCAGCCGCAACTGATGGTCGATATGGAGCAGGCGCGCGGGATGCTGCACCGCCAGGATGCCTCCCTGGTCAGCATTCGCTCGTGGCCGGAATTCATCGGCGAAACCAGCGGCTACAGCTACATCAAGCCAAAAGGTGAAATTGCCGGTGCCCGCTGGGGTCACGCAGGTAGTGATGCCACCCACATGGAGGATTTCCATAACCCGGATGGCACCATGCGCAGCGCTGACGATATCGCCGCCCAGTGGAAGCGCTGGAATATTCGACCGGAACAGCACGTCGCGTTTTACTGCGGCACCGGGTGGCGGGCGTCAGAAACCTTTATGTACGCCCGGGCGATGGGCTGGAAGAATGTCGCCGTCTATGACGGCGGCTGGTACGAATGGAGCAGTCACCCGCAGAACCCGGTCAGCACCGGCGAGCGCGGGCCAGAGAGTGCTCTCTAAGGGTTGAGGGACTTCAGCGTCACATAACCGCTCCAGATGCGCGTTGTGGTGGTCAGCCAGCACAGCGCGCCGAATACCCACGCAAACAGCGCAAAGTGTGCCGGGAAAAGGCAGCACAGCACAAACAGTGCGATGGTCTCTGTCCCTTCCGTTAACCCACCGATGTAATAAAACGATTTGTGTGCATAACCGGGGTTGTCGATGTCGTGCTTCGCGGCCAGCGCCGCAAAGGCCAGAAAACTGCTGCCGGTGCCGATAAACGCAAACAGCAGCCAGGCGGCGGCCAGTGAATTCTCTGCGGGAGCAGCCAGCGCAAAGCCAAACGGTACCAGGGCGTAGAATAAAAAATCGAGCGCGATATCGAGAAATCCCCCCGCATCCGTCAGCCCTCTCCGGCGCGCCAGTGCACCGTCCAGACCATCCAGTAAACGGTTGAGCACGATGGCGGCAAGCGCGGCCGGATACCAGCCAAGAGCCAGAAACGGCAGCGTCAGCACGCCGATGGCAAACCCGGACAGGGTTAATCCGTCGGGCGTGATGCCCGGCTTATCCAGCAGGGACACCAGACGATTCAGGGCCGGTTTTATGCGCGGGTGCAGGTGGCGATCAAGCATGGGGAGTCTCGTTAAACGTGGCGCACAGCCCCTGAGCCGGAATGTCCAGGGCGGCATTAAAGCGGGCAGAGAGATTCTGAAACGCAATGAGCGCCGTCATCTCGGTAATGGCATCATCCGTAAAGTGGCGTTTCAGCGCCGTTCTGATTGCCTCATCCGCCCGAGGAGGCGTGGCGGTCACCGCCTCGGCGTAGGCCAGCGCCGCGCGCTCTTGCTCAGTGAATAAAGCTGAATCATGCCAGTTCCCCACGGCCTGGACTTTATCCAGCGCACCGCAGCGCTCGGCCAGCCGCAGGCTGTTGGCATCAACACAGAATGCGCAGTGACAGAGTTGCGACACCCGCGTCATGAGCAGCGAACGCAGCACGGGCGTCAGGCGCGCGTGACGACGCTCCAGAAATCCGACAAACAGCGCCACCAGCCAGAAAAGACGCGGCATGCGCCCCCACCAGCGCGTGGGGTTAAGCACGGCGCCAAAATGTTTTTTCTGCATGGCGGCAATCGGTTTTAAACTCGCCGGAAGGGTTGGGATGGGCTCGACCCAGGTGGACGTCTCTTTCACCGGATTCTCCTGATGGCTGGACTCTGACAAAGGGCACGATAATATGGTGTTTTACGTTATCAAGTATTGACGCCCATGCTAAAAACAATTGATGTCGTTGCGGCCATCATCGAAAAAGACGACAAAATTTTACTGGCGCAGCGCCCTGCCCACGCTGACCAGCCCGGGATGTGGGAATTCGCAGGTGGAAAAGTGGAAGCCGGAGAGACGCAGCCCGAGGCGCTTGTTCGCGAACTGTGGGAAGAACTCGGCATTCAGGCCAGGCCGGGGCAGTACGTGGCGAGCCACCAGCGGGAAGTCTCGCAGCGGGTAATCAACCTTCATGCCTGGCACGTTCCTGCTTTTAGCGGCGAGCTCGCGGCGCACTACCACAGCGCGCTGGTGTGGTGTACGCCTGAAGAGGCGTTTGGCTACGCCTTAGCCCCAGCGGATATTCCGCTACTGGAAGCGTTTATTGTTTTACGCGACGCCAGACCAGCGGGTTCGTACTGATGGTGCGTTCATCTCGCTGGCACTGCAACAGGACACCGTCCGCTTTCACCACGGCCCCTTCCGAGTAGTTCTGATTCTGATAGATGCAGCACTGATTGCAGGGCTGCACCGTTTGATTCTGGCCGCTGGAGCTAAAAACCTCCGGCGGTATATTCACTTCCACATCCGGGCGAATGCGGTCAGCCTGAGCGCCTGCGGTCAACATTAAAGCTAACGTGGCCATCACGTAACGGTTCATAGACTTACCTTCCTGTTTTGTCCTGATAATGACTATAACGGTAAATCGCGCAGAACCTTTAATTTAACGCGCCATCGCTTTTGGTTATGACTCAGCCCGGGTCATTAATTTCCCTTTCGGCATAAATTTCTGCTTGCTTCACAAAGCGGTACGGGTGGTATAGTCAAAAAAACAACACAAATCGCCTACGTCATATACAAACATTATTATAAGAGGTTCTTATATCTATGGATCAGACACGCACTCTGGAAAGTTTCCTTGCCCATGTTCAGCAGCGCGACCCGCACCAAAGCGAGTTTGCCCAGGCCGTTCGTGAAGTGATGACCACCCTGTGGCCCTTCCTTGAACAAAACCCGCGTTATCGTCAGATGTCTCTGCTTGAACGCCTGGTCGAGCCAGAGCGCGTGATCCAGTTCCGTGTGACCTGGGTGGACGATCGTAATCAGGTTCAGGTTAACCGCGCGTGGCGCGTGCAGTTTAACTCCGCCATCGGCCCGTTTAAGGGTGGGATGCGCTTCCACCCTTCCGTGAACCTGTCGATTTTGAAATTCCTCGGCTTCGAGCAGACGTTTAAAAATGCGCTGACCACTCTGCCGATGGGCGGCGGTAAAGGCGGAAGTGATTTCGATCCCAAAGGCAAAAGCGAAGGCGAAGTCATGCGCTTCTGCCAGGCGCTGATGACCGAACTCTATCGCCACCTGGGCCCGGATACCGACGTTCCTGCCGGTGATATCGGCGTGGGCGGACGTGAAGTGGGCTTTATGGCCGGGATGATGAAAAAGCTCTCCAATAACAGCGCCTGCGTCTTTACCGGCAAGGGGCTGTCGTTTGGTGGGAGCCTGATCCGCCCCGAAGCCACGGGGTACGGCCTGGTCTATTTCACCGAGGCCATGCTCAAGCGCCACGGTTTAGGCTTTGAAGGCATGCGCGTGGCGGTGTCCGGCTCCGGCAACGTGGCGCAATACGCTATCGAAAAAGCGATGCAGTTTGGCGCCCGCGTGGTGACGGCGTCAGACTCCAGAGGCACAGTGGTGGATGAAGCCGGCTTCACGGCGGAGAAACTGGCACGCCTGTGCGAAATTAAAGCCAGCCGCGATGGCCGTCTCGCAGACTATGCCGCGGAGTTGGGTCTGACGTATCTGGAAGGCAAACAGCCGTGGAGCGTACCGGTAGATATCGCCCTGCCGTGCGCAACGCAGAACGAACTGGATGTGGACGCCGCGCGTACCCTGATTACCAACGGCGTGAAGGCGGTGGCCGAAGGGGCGAATATGCCGACCACCATCGAAGCGACCAATCTGTTCCTGGAAGCGGGCGTGCTGTTTGCGCCGGGCAAGGCCGCAAACGCGGGCGGCGTGGCGACCTCCGGCCTGGAGATGGCGCAAAACGCCGCGCGTCTCGGCTGGAAGGCGGAGAAAGTGGATGCACGCCTGCACCATATCATGCTGGATATCCACCACGCCTGCGTGGAGTATGGCGGCGAGGCATCGCAAACCAACTACGTGCGCGGGGCGAATATCGCCGGGTTCGTGAAGGTGGCGGATGCGATGATTGGGCAGGGCGTGCTTTAAACTTTTGCTGCGTTCTCGCCCTGTAGGCCCGGTAAGGCGTAGCCGCCACCGGGTTTTTTTTCAGGCCGCAGCGCTGCTTTTCGCCGGGTGGCGGCTTCGCCTTACGTTTAAGAGGCTGCCGCGCTCTTTTTCTTTTTAAACGGCTTCTTCGCACCGCCGCCCGGTGCCACCATCCCTCTGAACCGCTTCACCGGCGTGCTGCGCGCCTGATCGATCAGCTGGTACAGCGTCCCCACCAGCGGCTGCATAAAGTCCTGATAGCGGCACTGCTTTTCGCTGATCTGCGTCAGTACCGACTCCCAGTGTGCGGTCATGTCCGGCCTGGCGGCCAGCTCCGGCAGAGAGTGGATTAGCGCGCGGCCCGGTTCCGTTGAATGGATGTAGCGTCCCTTTTTCTCCAGGAAGCCACGCTTAAAGAGCAGCTCAATGATCCCCGCGCGGGTTGCTTCCGTACCCAGACCATCGGTGGCGCGCAGGATCTTCTTCAGATCTTTATCCTGCACGAACCGGGCGATTCCGGTCATCGCTGAAAGCAGCGTCGCATCAGTGAAATGGCGCGGAGGCTGGGTCTGACGCTCAACCACTTCGCCCTTCTCGCACAGCAGTTCATCGTCTTTAGCAACGACCGGCAGCGGCGTGCCGTCGTTCTCTTCGTCACGTTCTTTGTTACCCAGCAGCGTACGCCACCCCGCTTCTGCCAGGAAACGCGCTTTGGCGACAAATTTCCCTTTGGCGATCTCCAGTTCGATCACGCACTTACGGAATACCGCGTCCGGGCAGAACTGCATCAGATACTGACGCGCAACCAGGTTATAGACCTTCGCTTCGTTATCCGTCAGGTTGACGTTGCTGGCGCGGGCCGTCGGGATAATCGCGTGGTGGGCATCCACCTTTTTATCATCCCAGCAGCGGTTATGGGTGTCCGGGTTTACCGCCGGCTGCGGGAGCAGATCCGGCGCGTGGACGCTAATGGCGTTCATCACCGAATGGCGTCCGGCAAAGTGCTCTTCCGGAAGATAGCGGCTATCCGAACGCGGGTAGGTGATGAGCTTATGGGTTTCGTAGAGCTTCTGGCAGATATCCAGCACGTTTTGCGCGCTCAAGCCAAACTTTTTGGCGGCCTCAATCTGCAGCGCAGACAGCGAGAACGGCAGCGGCGCGGGTTCTGATTCCCGTTTATCGTTATAGCTGGTGACGATTGCCGGCTGGCCGGTAATGCGGTTAACCACATGCTCCGCCAGCGGACGGTGCAGCAGGCGCCCCTCTTCATCCTGATACGATTCACAGGCGTCGCTCGGCTGCCAGACGGCGGTAAAGCGCTCGTCTTTCGGGGTGACGATATGCGCTTTCACTTCAAAGAAATCTTTGGCGACGAAGTTCTCAATCTCTTCGTCACGACGCACGACCAGCCCCAGCACCGGCGTCTGCACGCGACCCACGGAGAGTACGCCCTGATAGCCCGCGTTACGCCCGAGGATGGTGTAGGCGCGGGTCATGTTGATACCGTACAGCCAGTCCGCGCGCGCGCGCGCCAGCGCGGAGACGCACAGCGGGATAAACTCGCTGTTGGAACGAAGACGCGAGATCGCACGCTCGACCGCCTGCGGGTTGAGGTCGTTGATGAGGCAGCGCTGTACCTGCTGGCGCTTTTCCGGCGCCAGTTCAAGATAGTCCAGCACTTCATCCACCAGCAGCTGTCCTTCCCTGTCCGGGTCACCCGCGTGCACGATTTCAGCGGCTTCATGCAGGAAGCGCTTGATCACGTTCAGCTGTTTGGTGACCGAAGGCCGGGGCTGCAGGCGCCATTTTTCAGGCACGATGGGTAGATCGTTCAAATTCCAGCGGGCGTAGCGGCTGTCATAGACATCCGGCTGCGCCTGCTCAAGCAGGTGACCAATACACCAGGTGACCACCTGCCCGTTACCGCATTCGATAAAGCCATCGCCCTTGCGATGCGGTTTAGGCAGCACGTCGGCAATGGCTCGGGCCAGACTCGGCTTTTCGGCAATAAACAACCGCATCGAATTAACGGATCTCAATCATCGGTCGGCCACCGCGCGCGGTGACCAGCTCGCCGATCGCCGTCAGGGTAATGCCAAACTCGGCGGCTGTCGCCTGAACCTCGGCTTCAGATTCCGGCGTGACCGCCAGCAGCAGGCCGCCGGAGGTTTGCGGATCGCACAGCAGGTTGCGCCATTCTTCCGGCATTTCGCCCATCAGATGGCCGTAGCTGGCGAAGTTGCGCTGGGTACCGCCCGGGACTGCACCCTGAGCAATGTACTCTTCCACGCCCGGCAGCTTCGGCACGTCCTGATACCAGACCTTCGCCTGCACGCCCGCGCCCTGACACACTTCGGAGAGATGCCCCAGCAGACCAAAACCGGTTACGTCGGTCATCGCCTTCACGCCGTCGATATTGGCGAATGCTGCACCTGCGAGGTTCATCTGGCACATAACTTCTGTCGCCAGACCTTTGTGTTCCGGTTTCAGCAGGGATTTTTTCTCGGCGGTGGTCAGCACGCCAATACCCAGCGGCTTGGTGAGGAACAGCTTGCAGCCCGCCTGCGCGGTGCTGTTGCGCTTCACGCGTTCGGTAGGGACCACGCCCGTGACGGCCAGGCCGAAGATAGGCTCCGGCGCATCAATCGAGTGACCACCGGCCAGCGCAATTCCCGCCTGCTGGCAGGCAAAACGACCGCCATCAATCACCTCGCGGGCAATTTCCGGCGCAAGGGTGTTGATTGGCCAGCCCAGAATGGCGATGGCCATAATCGGTTTGCCGCCCATGGCGAAGATATCGCTGATGGCGTTGGTGGCCGCAATGCGCCCGAAATCGAACGGGTTGTCGACAATCGGCATAAAGAAGTCAGTGGTACTGATAATACTGGTGCCGTTACCTAAGTCATAAACTGCAGCATCGTCGCGCGTTTCATTGCCGACAAGCAGGTTCGGGTCGACAAACTTCGCCTGTTCACTGTGCAGGATGGTCTCCAGCACTTTCGGGGAAATTTTACAACCGCAACCGGCTCCGTGGCTGTATTGCGTTAAACGAATGGTTTGCTCGCTCATGGACGTCTCCTGTCATCTCAATCGCGCTATGGTAGCGCTCATTCCATAAAGAGGTAAGTATGACTGTCTGAATTCTGCGGCAGATGCTCAGAATCCAGACAGTTTAGCGTGCGTTATCAGAAACGGCTGACGAAAGGCGTCGTGTCCGGCACGCTGATGGTGCTGGAGGCTTTAAGCTGTGGGGTACCGAGATAGAGGAAACCGACAATTTTGTCATGCTCACCGCAGCCAAAACCGTCACGGACTACCGGGCTTTCGGTCAACGGACCGGTGCGCCAGATACCGTTAAATCCTTGTGCAACGGCGGCCATTTGCATCGCCATCACTGCACAGCCTGCAGACATTTCCTGTTCCCAGACGGGCACTTTATGGTCAGCCTGGCATTTTGCCACGACAGCGACGATCATCGGGGCGCGGAACGGGGCATTACGCGCCTTGTCGATCCCCTTCTCATCCTGCCATGCGGCAACCGCGCCCTGCTCCAGCAGCTGGCTGAAACGATCGCGCCCTTCGCCTTCAATCACAAAGAAGTGCCACGGCTGCAGTGTGCCATGATCGGGGGCACGCATACCGGCACGCAGAATGTTCTCCATCTGCTCGCCTGCCGGGGCAGGTTCGGCCAGACGGGAAGCGCTACGGCGGTTAACAAGCAGTTCGAGTGCGTCCATTGGTTAACTCCTTTCTTGAAATTTACTCACAAAATTAACACGACGGCAGATTTTGTTACAGCCTGGCAGGCGATTCCTGCTGACAAGTGGCGGTTGGGTCATTACGATAACCCAACATTACCGTCCAGTGGCGACGGAAACAGTCATTTTCTGGTTAGGGAGAATACATGCGAACCCTTTGGCGAATTATTGCCGGTTTCTTTAAATGGACGTGGAGACTGCTCAACTTCGTCCGCAACCTGGTGATGAATATCTTCTTCATCTTCCTGGTTCTGGTTTGCGCGGGCATCTGGATGCACATCAGCAGTGCAAATCAGGCGCAGCACTCAACGCGCGGCGCGCTATTACTCGATATCACCGGCGTGATCGTTGATAAGCCTTCCACCAGCAGTCGCCTGAGCGTGATTGGTCGCCAGCTGTTTGGCGCAACTTCAGACCGTCTGCAGGAAAACTCGCTGTTCGATATCGTTGATTCCATCCGTCAGGCGAAAGACGATCGTAACATCACCGGGATCGTGCTGGATCTGAAAGATTTTGCCGGAGGCGATCAGCCTTCAATGCAGTACATCGGTAAAGCGCTGCGCGAATTCCGCGACAGCGGCAAGCCGGTGATTGCCGTGGGCGACAGCTACAGCCAGGGGCAATATTATCTGGCGAGCTTTGCCAACAAAATCTGGCTCTCCCCGCAGGGGACGGTCGATCTGCACGGCTTTGCCACCAACGGCCTGTACTACAAGTCTCTGCTCGACAAGCTGAAGGTCACCACCCACGTCTTCCGCGTCGGGACCTATAAGTCTGCGGTTGAGCCGTTTATCCGCGATGACATGTCCCCTGCCGCCCGTGAAGCAGACAGCCGCTGGATTGGCGAACTGTGGCAGAACTATCTGGGCACCGTTGCCGCTAACCGCCAGATTACACCTGAGCAGGTGTTCCCTGGCGCGCAGGGCGTGCTGGAGGGTCTGCGCAAAGTTGACGGTGATACCGCGAAATATGCGCTTGATAACAAACTGGTTGATGCCCTGGGCACCAGCGCCGAGATTGAAAAATCCCTGAGCAAACAGTTTGGCTGGAGCAAAGAGGACAAAAATTACAGCGCCATCAGCATGTATGATTACTCGACGAAAAAACCGGATGAGAACGGTGACAGCGTTGCGGTCGTCTTTGCGAACGGTGCCATCATGGACGGTCAGGAGACCCCGGGGAACGTGGGCGGCGATACTACCGCGTCACAAATCCGCGATGCTCGCCTCGATCCGAAAGTGAAAGCGATTGTCCTGCGGGTGAACAGCCCTGGCGGCAGCGTCAGCGCCTCCGAGGTAATCCGCGCTGAACTGGCTGCGGCACGAGCCGCCGGCAAGCCGGTAGTCGTATCAATGGGCGGAATGGCCGCCTCCGGAGGGTACTGGATCTCAACGCCAGCCAACTACATCGTCGCCAACCCAAGCACGCTGACCGGCTCAATTGGCATCTTCGGGGTCATCAACACCGTGGAAAACAGCCTGGATTCTCTGGGCGTGCATACCGATGGCGTTGCCACCTCTCCGCTGGCGGATGTGTCGGTGACAAAATCCCTGCCGCCAGAAGTCTCTGAGATGATGCAGCTCAGCATTGAGAATGGCTATAAACGCTTTATCACCCTGGTAGCGGACTCGCGTAAAAAGACGCCTGAGCAGATCGACCAGATTGCACAGGGCCACGTCTGGACCGGCCAGGATGCGAAGAGCAACGGTCTGGTCGACAGCCTGGGCGACTTCGATGACGCGGTGAAGAAAGCCGCCGAACTGGCAAAGCTCAAGCAGTGGCATATCGAGTATTACCAGGACGAGCCGTCGTTCTTCGATATGGTCATGGACAGCATGTCCGGCTCGGTACGCGCCATGCTGCCGGAGGCGATGCAGGCTTACCTGCCAGCGCCGGTTGCCACGGCAGCGAAAGCGATGAAGGCGGAAAGCGATAAGCTTGCGGCCTTTAACGATCCACAAAGTCGTTACGCGTTTTGCCTGACCTGCGCTAACGTCCGTTAAAACCGTCCCCTCTTCTCGCGAAGGGGGGATTTTTTCTTTTGAATAACAAGAACTCACTACCATGCAGAAGAAATCGATTTATGTAGCCTACACCGGCGGTACCATCGGTATGCAGCGCTCTGAAAACGGCTATATCCCTGTCTCCGGTCATCTTCAGCGTCAGCTTGCGCTGATGCCAGAATTCCACCGTCCGGAAATGCCTGACTTTACGATCCACGAATACGAGCCGCTGATGGACTCTTCCGATATGACGCCGGAAGACTGGCAGCACATCGCGGACGACATTAGAGCCCATTACGACCAGTACGACGGCTTTGTGATCCTGCATGGTACCGACACCATGGCCTTTACCGCCTCGGCGCTCTCCTTCATGCTGGAGAACCTCGGCAAGCCGGTAATCGTCACCGGGTCGCAAATTCCGCTGGCGGAACTACGCTCAGACGGTCAGATCAACCTGCTTAACTCCCTGTACGTTGCGGCGAATTACCCGATTAACGAAGTGTCGTTGTTCTTTAACAACCGCCTCTATCGCGGGAACCGCACCACCAAAGCCCATGCCGACGGTTTTGACGCCTTCGCCTCGCCAAACCTGCAGCCTTTGCTGGAGGCGGGCATTCATATCCGTCGTCTGGGAACACCGCCTGCGCCAAATACTGCCGGCGAGCTGATTGTGCATCCGATCACTCCGCAACCGATTGGCGTGGTCACCATCTACCCGGGTATCTCTGCGGATGTGGTGCGTAACTTCCTGCGCCAGCCTGTCAAAGCGCTGATTTTGCGCTCCTACGGCGTAGGCAATGCGCCGCAGAACGGCGAATTCCTGAAAGAGCTTCAGGAAGCCAGCGAGCGCGGGATTGTGGTGGTAAACCTGACGCAGTGTATGTCCGGTAAAGTCAACATGGGCGGCTATGCCACCGGCAACGCGCTGGCGCATGCGGGAGTAATCAGCGGCTTCGATATGACCGTTGAGGCAACGCTGACTAAACTTCACTATTTACTGAGTCAGGATCTGGATATTCAGTCCATTCGCAGCGCGATGATGCAAAACCTGCGCGGCGAACTGACGCCTGACGAATAAGGAGGTCTCATGAAGCAACGCGCCCTGCTCCTGGTCGATTTGCAAAATGATTTCTGCGCGGGCGGTGCGCTGGCCGTCGCCGAAGGTGACAGCACCGTTGACGTGGCAAACACGCTGATTGACTGGTGCAAAGCCCGCAGTGAAGCGGTTGTCGCGAGTCAGGACTGGCACCCGGCTAACCACGGCAGCTTTGCCAGCCAGCACAGCGTTGAGCCTTTCACTCAGGGTGAACTCGACGGATTGCCACAAACCTTCTGGCCGGATCACTGCGTGCAGCAGACGGAAGGCGCGGAGCTGCATCCGCTCCTGAATCAGAAGGGCATCGATGCGGTGTTCCATAAAGGTGAAAACCCGGCTATCGACAGCTATAGCGCGTTTTTTGATAACGGGCATCGCCAGAAAACAGCGCTGGACGCGTGGTTACGTCACCATGAAATCACGGAGCTGATTGTGCTGGGCCTGGCAACGGATTACTGCGTGAAGTTTACCGTGCTGGACGCGCTCCAGTTAGGCTATACCGTCAGCGTGATCACCGACGGCTGCCGCGGGGTGAACATTCAGCCGCAGGACAGCGCCCAGGCGTTTATGGATATGGCCGCGGAAGGCGCAACGCTGTATACGCTCGAAGACTGGCTGGAGACGCAGGCGTAAGCCTTTTTTAGCCGGGTGGCGCTGCGCTTACCCGGCCTACAAAACCAAAGAAAGTAGGCCAGTCGCCACCCGGCATTTCTTCCCCAATCCCCATAAAGTGAACTCCCTCGCATCCTCAGCGAAGCGGCAATGCTATTCTCGTCAGGTTGTTTTTTCGCCACGCCTTTTCTGTGGCGTGGTTGTTTTGTTTAGTCAAAGAGGAACTTGTATGAAACGTTTGCCCTTGCTGGCAGCATTGCCCTTGCTTTGCGCGTCACTTGCCTCAGCCAATTCCCTGATGTCCGTGGGCTACTTCAATGGGGGTGGCGATGTAACCGCCGGACCGGGTGGCGACATCAACAAATTAGACGTCCGCCAGATTACTCATCTGAACTACTCGTTTGGTCTGGTCTATAACGATGAAAAAGACGAAACCAACGCCGCACTGAAAGATCCGTCAAAGCTGCACCAGATCTGGTTATCGCCCAAAGTCGCCTCCGACCTCGCATTAATCCCTACCCTGCGTAAACAAAATCCGAACCTGAAAGTCCTGCTCTCCGTTGGCGGCTGGGGCGCGCGTGGCTTCTCTGGCGCAGCGGCAACCAAAGAGAGTCGCGCGGTATTTATCCGCTCCGCGCAGGAGATTGTCGACAAATACGGTCTGGACGGGATCGATCTCGACTGGGAGTATCCGGTAAACGGTGCGTGGGGACTGGTCGCAAGCCAGCCCGCCGACCGGGATAACTTCACCGCCCTGCTAAAAGAGATGCGCGCCGCCTTCGGGCACAAAAAGCTGGTTACCATTGCGGTAGGCGCCAATGCGGAAAGTCCGAAAAGCTGGGTGGATGTCAAAGCCGTCGCTCCCCTGCTCGACTACATCAACCTGATGACCTACGACATGGCGTACGGTACGCAGTACTTCAACGCCAACCTGTATGACTCCCGCGCCTGGCCGACGGTGGCCGCCGCGGACAAATACAGCGTGGATTTTGTGGTGAACAACTATCTGGCCGCCGGGCTGAAGCCGCAGCAGATGAACCTCGGAATCGGTTTCTATGGCCGCGTGCCAAAACGCGCGGTGGAGCCGGGCATTGACTGGACGAAACCCGATGCGCAAAAAAATCCGGCCACGCAGCCCTACTTCGGACCTCAGGAAATTGAGTTGTTCAGGTCACTCGGCTATGACCTGAGCAAAGATACCTATGTGAAGTACAACGATATCGTGAAGAAGCTGCTGAACGATCCGCAAAAGCGTTTTACCGAGCATTGGGATGAACAGGCAAAAGTGCCGTGGCTGTCGGTGAAAGGTGCCGATGGCAACGCGCTGTTTGCGATTTCGTATGAGAACCCACGCTCCGTTGCGATAAAAGCGGGCTATATAAAAGAGAAAGGTCTCGCCGGGGCAATGTTCTGGGAGTACGGTGCGGATGACGAAAACCTGCTAGCGAAGCAGCTGGCGGAGTCGCTCGGGATCCCGCACAAGTAGTGAGGCAATCAAGCCCTCTCCCCTGTGGGAGAGGGTTGGGTGAGCCTATCAACCCACGCCGTTATTGCATCTTCATCGTCACAATCGGCTTCGGCGTGATGCCAAAGTCCTCTTTCAGCTCACGCTTGCTCTTCATCACCATCTGACCCTGGGTGTCGATCGTCATGTGCTGCGCGTTGGTGTTATTGCGCGCCTGCCACAACATCACCAGCTGCAGGCTGTTCTCTTTTTGCTCCGGCGTCAGCGCGACGCCATCGGGCCATTTACCCAGCTCTACGGCGGTTACCAGACGCTGATAAATCTCCGGCGTCATGCCGTTAATCATGTCATCAATATTCAAAATCGTCCCCTTTCAAAGGAATAATTTGCTGAATCGTTTTTTCAACCCTTGATCTGGTCGCCGTTTTCGTCGTCAGTGAAGCTCATTGAAGCCGAATTCACGCAGAAACGCTCACCCGTTGGCTGAGGGCCATCCGGGAAGACGTGTCCCAGGTGCGCATCGCAGGTGCCGCAGCGAATTTCCGTGCGCACCATACCGTGCGACGAGTCGGTCAGGTAGCGGATTGCCTCATCGCTCACCGGCTCGAAAAAGCTCGGCCAGCCGCAGCCAGAATCAAATTTCGTTTGTGAATTGAACAGAGGGGCATCACAGACCAGGCAGTGGTAGACGCCGTCTCGCTTGTTGTGCAGTAAACGCCCGGTGAATGGCGGTTCCGTTCCGTGATTCTGCGTCACGTAAAACTGCATTTCTGTGAGGTTTTTTTTCAAATCATCAGGGTTACGTTGGTTCGACATATGCTTACATCTCGCTGTAGAAACAGACATCTTTTAACCCGGATTCTAACAAAACATTAACACCCTTGCGTGCACTTTTGATCTAAACTTATGTGTCGCGAAAAGGCGGTCAGGCAATTGTGATCATGTTCACATTTTTATCCTGCGAGGACTTTAAAATTCCGGGCGCAGCCCCCATTTGGTTGCAAGCTCAAAGGGAAAGTGAGGCGAGTCAGTCGCACAAACGTTAGTCACAGGATTGATTTGTCGCAATGATTGACACGATTCCGCTTGACGCTGCGTAAGGTTTTTGTAATTTTACAGGCAACCTTTTATTCACTAACAAATAGCTGGTGGAATATATGACTATCAAAGTAGGTATCAACGGTTTTGGCCGTATCGGCCGTATTGTTTTCCGTGCTGCTCAGAAACGTTCTGACATCGAAATCGTTGGTATCAACGATCTCCTGGACGCTGAATACATGGCGTACATGCTGAAGTACGACTCAACTCACGGTCGTTTCGACGGCACCGTTGAAGTGAAAGACGGCCACCTGGTTGTTAACGGTAAAACCATCCGCGTTACTGCTGAGAAAGACCCAGCTAACCTGAAATGGAACGAAATTGGTGTTGACGTTGTAGCTGAAGCTACCGGTATCTTCCTGACCGACGAAACCGCGCGTAAACACATCACCGCTGGTGCGAAGAAAGTTGTTCTGACTGGTCCTTCCAAAGACAACACCCCAATGTTCGTTCGTGGTGCAAACTTCGAAAAATATGCTGGCCAGGACATCGTTTCCAACGCATCCTGCACCACCAACTGCCTGGCACCGCTGGCTAAAGTTATCAACGACAACTTCGGTATCGTTGAAGGCCTGATGACCACCGTTCACGCTACCACCGCTACTCAGAAAACCGTTGATGGCCCGTCTCACAAAGACTGGCGCGGCGGCCGTGGCGCGGCTCAGAACATCATCCCATCTTCTACCGGTGCTGCTAAAGCTGTAGGCGTTGTACTGCCAGAGCTGAACGGTAAACTGACTGGTATGGCGTTCCGCGTTCCAACTCCTAACGTATCCGTTGTTGACCTGACCGTTCGTCTGGAAAAAGCTGCTTCTTATGAAGAAATTAAGAAAGCAATCAAAGCTGCTTCCGAAGGCGCAATGAAAGGCGTTCTGGGCTACACCGAAGACGACGTTGTTTCTACCGATTTCAACGGCGAAGTGTGCACTTCCGTGTTCGATGCTAAAGCAGGTATCGCACTGAACGACAACTTCGTTAAACTGGTATCCTGGTACGACAACGAAACCGGCTACTCTAACAAAGTACTGGACCTGATCGCTCACATCTCCAAATAAGTTGAGATGAGTGCTTGATCCAAAAAGGCGACTTCGGTCGCCTTTTTTATTTATAAGACAGAGGATTGCTTAATGATTAATAAAATTTTTGCACTTCCGGTAGTCGAACAACTTACCCCTGTGCTTTCCCGCCGTCAGATTGACGGTGCCGACGTTATCGTCGTTGACCATCCACGCGTGAAGGCCTCCGTGGCGCTGAACGGCGCTCACCTGCTCTCCTGGAAACCGGAAGGTGAAGCCGAAGGTTTATGGCTGAGCGATGCGACCTCTTTCAAAAAAGGGGCGGCTATCCGCGGTGGTGTACCGATCTGCTGGCCGTGGTTCGGCCCGTCCGCACAGCCGGGTTTGCCTTCTCACGGGTTTGCCCGTAACCAGCAGTGGACCCTGAAAGCGCATAATGAAGATGAAAACGGCGCAGTGCTGACCTTTGAGCTGCAGGCGAATGATGAAACCCGCGCCCTCTGGCCGCACGATTTCACCCTGTACGCCCGCTTTAAGCTGAGCAAAACCTGCGAAATCGAACTGGAAGCCCACGGTGAATTCGAAACCACCGCTGCCCTGCATACCTACTTCAACGTGGGTGATATCAGCGCAGTGAAGGTGAGCGGCCTTGGCTATACCTTTATCGACAAAGTAGATAACGCCAAAGAAGGTAAACTGAGCGACGGGGTACAAACGTTCCCTGACCGTACCGACCGCGTCTATTTGCACCCGGAAGCCTGCAGCGTGATCCACGACGGCGCGCTGAACCGTGGAATTGAAGTCGTTCATCATCATCACAGCGACGTAGTGGGCTGGAACCCGGGTCCGGCGCTTTCTGTCAGCATGGCCGACATGACGGATGAGGGTTACAAAACGTTTGTCTGCGTGGAAACCGCCTGCGTGAGCACCCCGCAAAAAGCGAGCGACGAAAAGCCGTCTCGTTTAGGGCAGACGATTAAAATCGTGAAGCGCTAAGGTATTTATCCTCCCCTGCTTCACTGCACCACACCAAAGCAAACGGGGCGCAAGCGCCCCGTTTTGATGCATAAATTGCACGATTTCAGTGCGCAATCAGAACTTGTAGGTCACACCGACAGAGAAAATGCCTGCCCATGATTTATCAACCATCGGGCTATCCTTCACTTCATCGCTCAAACGCTCATAGCGACCGGTACCGTATACGCTCCAGTCACCGAGGAAGTTGTAGCTCGCGGTCAGCTCCAGGTAGGGATCCCAGCCGTCATCAGCGCTATAGCTTTTCAGACCACTGCGGCGGGACTCGTTTTTAGACACGCCGTAATAGTAGTCGTTGTAGTTCTCGCTGTTGTACTGCACACCGATACCTGGCGTCAGGGTCAGCGCACCGTTGGTGTAGCGATATAACCACGCCAGATCCCAGATAAAGCCGTTGCTGTTATCCAGTGTATCACCCGCCAGAGCAGTTCGCAGGAAACCATACTGGGTGTTATGCACATACGAGAGACCCGCCATCATGGAGCTTTTGCGCTTGTCGAGCTGGCGAAGCGCATGGCTGTCGCTGTCTCCCGGCTTGAAGTGCGTTGGGTCGTAGTAGGCCATGATGGAGAGCTTATCGGCCGTATCGTTCCAGAGATAGTAGCCGCCGCCGAGCCCACGGAACCAGACGTTATCGCCTTCATAGGTGACAACGGGAACGGGATAAACATCGCGGTCATACTGTTTATACGGGCTGTTAATGACGCCAACGCCCGCACCAACCGTCCACTGACTTTCCGCCTGTGCGGTGCTCACTGCGGTCGCGGCAAGGATGCCCAATGCCAGAAGTTTGAGTTTGGTCACAATCCATTCTTTCCTGTAGTCAAATAATCAGCGGATGAAGTGTAACCGCCATTCCCGTACATCCCAAAATTTTTTGCCTGCTAATCAGTCTGATTAACCCGTTATTTTTAACTTTTCAGATGACAGCCCACTTTCATTTATATGACCACTGTATGAAAAAGGTGCTTTTGGCTTAGAACCACAGTGGAAATTTTTGGATGAGTTATTGATATGTCATTGAAAGTAGATTTTATCGGCATGCAAGTTTTGCAAATGCCATCTACGCTTTAATTTAAGAAGAGTTTTCCTGAACACCCTGCGGTTCTTAGCGTCTGACCTGGCACACAGGTTGCTGCTCTGGCAGTGAGGTGCGAGAGATTCTCTTCCGGGAGCCTCCACTACTCATACGAACGGCTCTTATCCTGTGCTAAAAAAACGAAAGGACGGCATGCCATGAATATATTCGATCACTATCGCCAGCGCTATGAAGCTGCCAAGGACGAAGAGTTCACACTGCAGGAGTTTCTTACCATCTGTCGGCAAGATCGCAGTGCCTATGCCAATGCGGCAGAACGGCTATTGATGGCTATTGGTGAGCCAAACATGGTTGATACTGCCCTGGAACCCCGGCTTTCCCGTCTCTTTTCGAATCGGGTAGTCGCCCGATACCCGGCGTTTGAAGAGTTCTATGGTATGGAAGATGCCATCGAACAGATTGTTTCCTATCTGAAGCATGCCGCTCAGGGTCTGGAAGAGAAGAAACAGATCCTCTATTTACTCGGTCCGGTGGGTGGCGGTAAATCCTCGCTGGCTGAACGCCTGAAGTCGCTGATGCAGCGCGTCCCTATCTATGTACTGAGCGCTAACGGCGAGCGCAGCCCGGTGAACGACCATCCGCTGTGCCTGTTCAATCCGCAGGAAGATGCGCAAATTCTTGATAAAGAGTATGGCATCCCGCGTCGCTATCTCGGCACCATCATGTCACCGTGGGCGGCTAAACGTCTTCACGAGTTTGGTGGCGATATCACCAAATTCCGCGTGGTGAAAGTCTGGCCATCTATCCTCGAACAGATCGCCATCGCCAAAACAGAACCCGGTGATGAGAACAACCAGGACATTTCGGCCCTGGTGGGTAAAGTCGACATCCGTAAGCTGGAAAACTTCGCGCAGAATGACCCGGATGCCTACGGTTATTCGGGTGCCCTGTGCCGCGCTAACCAGGGGATTATGGAATTCGTCGAGATGTTTAAAGCACCGATCAAAGTGCTGCATCCTCTGCTGACGGCTACTCAGGAAGGGAACTACAACGGGACGGAAGGTATCTCCGCCCTGCCGTTTAACGGAATTATTCTCGCCCACTCGAACGAATCTGAATGGGTGACCTTCCGCAATAACAAAAACAATGAGGCCTTCCTTGACCGTGTTTACATCGTCAAAGTGCCTTATTGCCTGCGGATCTCCGAAGAGATCAAAATTTACGAGAAACTGCTTAATCACAGTGAGCTGGTGCATGCTCCCTGCGCGCCGGGCACCCTGGAAACGCTGTCTCGCTTCTCCATCCTTTCGCGTTTGAAAGAGCCGGAAAACTCCAGCATCTACTCTAAAATGCGCGTCTATGACGGTGAGAGCCTGAAAGATACCGATCCGAAAGCGAAGTCGTACCAGGAATACCGCGATTACGCCGGGGTCGATGAAGGGATGAACGGTCTGTCCACGCGTTTCGCGTTTAAGATCCTCTCCCGCGTCTTTAACTTCGACCATGCGGAAGTGGCGGCCAACCCGGTTCATCTGTTCTACGTGCTGGAGCAGCAAATCGAACGCGAGCAGTTCCCGCAGGAGCAGGCTGAACGCTACCTTGAGTTCCTGAAAGGTTACCTGATCCCGAAATACGCTGAGTTCATTGGCAAAGAGATCCAGACGGCCTACCTGGAATCCTATTCAGAATACGGGCAGAACATTTTCGACCGTTATGTCACCTACGCTGACTTCTGGATCCAGGATCAGGAGTACCGCGATCCGGATACCGGCCAGCTGTTTGACCGTGAATCCCTGAACGCGGAGCTGGAAAAAATCGAGAAGCCTGCCGGGATCAGCAACCCGAAAGACTTCCGTAACGAGATTGTGAACTTCGTCCTGCGCGCCAGAGCGCATAACAACGGACGCAATCCGAACTGGACCAGCTACGAGAAACTGCGCACGGTCATTGAGAAGAAAATGTTCTCCAATACCGAAGAACTGCTGCCGGTGATCTCGTTTAACGCCAAAACCTCAACCGATGAGCAGAAAAAACACGACGATTTTGTCGACCGTATGATGGAAAAAGGCTACACCCGCAAACAGGTTCGCCTGCTCTGCGAATGGTATCTGCGCGTGCGTAAATCGTCTTAAAACAAGTGCCCGGTAGCGTTTAGCGCTTGCCGGGCCTACAAAATGCAAGTTGGCAAATGCAGTACGGGGGGTATATGACCTGGTTTATTGACCGGCGTCTTAACGGCAAAAACAAGAGCACGGTGAACCGCCAGCGCTTCTTGCGTCGTTATAAAGCGCAAATTAAACAGTCTATCTCCGAGGCCATCAACAAACGCTCGGTGACCGACGTCGACAGCGGCGAGTCTGTCTCCATCCCCACCGATGACATCAGCGAACCGATGTTTCATCAGGGGCGAGGCGGCCTGCGCCATCGCGTACACCCAGGTAATGACCACTTCGTTCAGAACGACAGAATCGAGCGTCCTCAGGGCGGCGGCGGTGGTTCAGGAAGCGGTCAGGGACAGGCCAGCCAGGACGGTGAAGGTCAGGACGAATTTGTCTTCCAGATCTCGAAAGACGAATATCTCGACCTGTTGTTTGAAGACCTGGCGCTGCCGAATCTGAAAAAGAATCAGCATCGTCAGCTAAATGAATATAAAACCCACCGCGCGGGCTATACCGCAAACGGCGTGCCCGCCAATATCAGCGTCGTGCGTTCATTGCAGAATTCCCTGGCGCGACGCACGGCCATGACGGCAGGTAAACGTCGTGAACTGCGCGAGCTGGAGAGCAGTCTGAAGGTTGTGGAAAACACGGAGCCGGCGCAACTGCTGGAAGAGGAGCGCCTGCGTAAAGAGATTGCAGAGCTGAGGGCGAAGATCGAACGGGTCCCGTTTATCGACACCTTCGACCTGCGCTACAAGAACTACGAAAAACGTCCGGAACCCTCCAGCCAGGCGGTGATGTTCTGCCTGATGGACGTTTCCGGCTCAATGGACCAGGCCACCAAAGACATGGCGAAGCGTTTTTATATTCTGCTCTACCTGTTCCTGAGCAGAACCTATAAGAACGTGGAGGTGGTTTATATCCGCCACCACACCCAGGCGAAAGAGGTGGATGAACATGAGTTCTTCTACTCGCAGGAGACCGGTGGGACCATCGTATCAAGCGCCCTGAAGCTGATGGATGAAGTGGTGAAAGAGCGTTACGACCCGTCGCAGTGGAATATTTATGCTGCGCAGGCGTCGGATGGCGATAACTGGGCCGACGACTCACCGCTGTGTCACGACATTCTGGCGAAGAAAATCCTGCCGGTAGTGCGTTACTACAGCTATATCGAAATCACCCGTCGCGCACACCAGACCCTGTGGCGGGAGTATGAACATCTGCAGTCGATGTTCGATAATTTTGCCATGCAGCATATCCGTGACCAGGATGATATTTATCCCGTGTTCAGGGAGCTGTTCCACAAGCAATCTGCCACCAGCAATGCATAATCCCACAGCCAGCGAACTCGCTGGCTGTTCTCTTTCGACCCCGTTCATCCCGTGCTAATGTAGCAAGCTGCATACTGGATTATCACCGGGAAAATCGTTATGACTGACGACGTTATTGGAACAGGAACCCACCAGCAACTGATTACCTTACTCACCGAGCAGGGCGCACGCTTTCGCGTCATGGAGCACGAGGCGGTCGGGAAGTGCGAAGCGGTGAGTGAAATTCGCGGGACCGACCTGCGGCAAGGTGCAAAAGCCCTGGTCTGCAAAGTGAAGGGTAATGGCGTAAAAAAACACGTGCTGGCGATCCTGGCCGCCGATCTGCAGGCCGATCTCAGCCACCTTGCCAGCCATTTTGGTGGGCTAAAAGCCTCTCTCGCCAGCCCGGCCGAAGTCGATGCCCTGACCGCCTGCGTTTTCGGCGCTATCCCGCCCTTTAGCTTCCATCCTGATTTGGCGCTGGTTGCCGACCCGCTGCTGTTTGAGCGCTTTGACGAAATCGCGTTTAACGCCGGCCTGCTGGAGAAATCCGTGATTATGGATACCCAGGACTACCTGCGAATCGCCCGTCCCGAGCTTGTGACATTCCATAAAGCGTAACCGCGATGACGGGCGTTTCTGTCAGCCCTTTCTATCCAGAAACAGCACGGAGGCGACGAGAATAACGGCAATAGCGAAAAACGATGAGGAGATAATCAGCGTTTCAACAAACATGTGATCGTTCATGACGGCGACCCCTTTTGCGGTATCTGCCTTTGTTTTAATCCGCGTAAATGACAAGGTTATGACAGCGATAAAATCTTTTTAAAACTGTCCTGCGCCGTTTTTCCGCGTACAGTAATCAGGTTGATTATTTTGGCAAGGATTCCCTATGTTTGACCCTACTCTGCTCATTCTTCTGGCACTCGCCGCGCTCGGCTTTGTCAGCCATAACACCACCGTCGCCATCTCGATTCTGGTGCTGATTATTGTTCGCGTGACCCCGTTAAATACCTTTTTCCCGTGGATAGAAAAACAAGGCCTCACCATCGGGATCATCATTTTAACCATTGGGGTAATGGCGCCCATCGCCAGCGGCACGCTTCCCGCCTCAACGCTGCTGCACTCGTTTGTAAACTGGAAATCGCTGGTGGCGATCGCGGTGGGGATTTTCGTCTCGTGGCTGGGCGGACGCGGCGTGACGCTAATGAGCAGCCAGCCCTCGCTGGTGGCGGGTCTGCTGGTGGGTACCGTGCTGGGCGTCGCGCTCTTTCGCGGCGTTCCGGTGGGCCCGCTGATTGCGGCAGGCCTTGTCTCTCTGTTTATTGGGAAGTCGTAGTCAGGCTGGCCATATAACGCGCCGGTGTCTGACCCAGCCCCTTCTTAAACATGGTGATAAACGCGGTGGTAGAGTCATAACCCAGTGACTGTGCCACCTGCTGTACCGATTTCCCGCCAATCAAATGCTGTAGCGCCACAATCAGCTGCAGCTGGTGCCGCCAGCGGCGAAAGCTTAAGCCGGTCTCTTTCACCACCAGCCGTGCCAGGTTGCGTTCGCTCATGGCAAAGTGGCTCGCCCACTGCGCCAGCGTCTGCCAGGCCGCGGGCTCTTCCGCCATTTTTTCGCTCATCAGCCGGATTTTTGGATGGGGCGAGACGGGCAACTGCAGATGCTCCTGGCGCTGGAGCGGCAGCTCGTCAAACAGGACGTCCACCAGGCGCGATGTTGCCGCAAGAGAGAGCTGTTCACGCGATTTTTCCGCGAGCGATAAAATCAGTTCCCGCACCAGGGGGGAGATTTTCAGGGTGCAGCAGCGCTCGGGCAAGCTGGCAGCTCCCGGTTCAATGAACAAAAAGCAGAGCTGCGCACCCGGCGTAGCCCTGTTGCTGTGCGGCATTTGGCCGGGGATCCAGACGGCGTACTGGGGCGGTACCATCAGCATGGCATTTTCCACTTCACAGGTGATCGCACCGCCAAGGGCCAGAATCAGCTGCCCCTTACGGTGATGATGCCGGGGAATATATTGTTCCTCCGCCACCACGCGGATGCGAAATGCGACGGCCGCATCATGCTGGCTATCAGGATCGTAGCCGTCCAGTCCAAGACCAATCATCAGGTTGTCCGATATTAGCGATAAACTGTCATTTTAGCCTGATTTCAACCGCTGAGAAAATCGGTATTGTGTGCGCTCGCTTGAACGTATGAGAACATAATGACTACTGCTATTCGCACTTCAGGAAAACACGGCGCGCTGCTGATTGCAGGTATCCTGATGATGGCCACAACGCTTCGCGTCACCTTTACCGGGGCAGCCCCGCTGCTCGATACTATTCGTCTTGATTATGGCTTAAGCACGGCGCAAACCGGTCTGCTGACCACCCTGCCTCTGCTGGCCTTCGCCCTTGTCTCGCCGCTCGCCGCCGGGGTGGCCCGGCGTGTCGGCATGGAGCGCAGCCTGTTTATTGCCCTGCTGCTGATTTGCGTCGGGATTGCCGTGCGCTCCCTGCCTTCCGCCGCCCTGCTTTTCATTGGAACGACGGTCATCGGCTGCGGGATAGCGCTGGGGAATGTGCTGTTACCGGGATTAATTAAACGCGACTTTCCGGGTCAGGTGGCGAAACTCACCGGAGCCTATTCACTGACGATGGGCGTGTCGGCGGCGCTCGGTTCGGCGCTGATTGTTCCCCTGGCGCAGGGCGCGGCGGGCTGGCATGGCGCACTGCTGATGCTGATGGTGTTTCCGCTGGTCGCGCTGCTGCTCTGGCTGCCGCAGTGGCGACAGAAGCACGTCGCGACGGTAACGGGCGCTGGCGCGCTGCATAATCGCGCGATCTGGCGCTCGGCCCTTGCCTGGCAGGTGACGCTCTTTTTGGGAATTAACTCGCTGATTTACTACGTCATCATCGGCTGGCTACCGGCAATATTGCTCAGCCACGGCTATAGCGAAGCGCAGGCCGGCTCGATGCACGGTCTGTTACAGCTGGCTACGGCCGTGCCGGGGCTTGCCGTTCCACTGATCCTCCACCGTCTGAAGGATCAGCGGGCGATCGCCGGCGCGGTGGCGCTGATGTGCGCGATAAGCGCGGCGGGCCTGTGGTTTATGCCTGACATGGCGGTAATGTGGACGCTGGTGTTTGGCTTTGGCTCCGGGGCAACGATGATACTCGGCCTGACGTTCATCGGCCTGCGCGCCAGCTCTGCACACCAGGCTGCGGCGTTGTCCGGAATGGCACAGTCGATTGGCTACCTGCTCGCCGCCTGCGGTCCCCCGCTGATGGGGAAAATTCACGATACCGCAGGAGACTGGCAAATCCCACTTCTGGGCTGCGCGCTAGCCGCCGTGATAATGGCCATCTGCGGCGTGTTAGCCGGGCGAGACCGGGAGATCGCGCCCCGTTAAATCCAGAGGCAGACCATCGGGTCTGCCTTTTTTTACCCGCGCGCCGCGCGCAGCATCGCCTGCACCAGCACGACCGGACGTCCTTCCAGCGCGGCACGCTCATGCTGGAATAAGGTGATCACAAAGAATGGATGCGTAACCAGTTCCGCGGCACGAATTTCTCCCTGGTCGTCCCAGCCCGTAACATGCATATCACCGCTTTCCAGCGCCTGTGCAAACGCCGGCGACACGCCATAGTTACAGTGATACCCCTCTTTAATTTCCGACCTGCCGTAGGCTTTCGCAATCAGCGTATTATTACGCAGCTCAATCGCATCGGTTTTTTCCACCAGCGAGCAGGTCAGCGGCGCAATCACCATGGTGCCTTCGGTATCCGTCTCAGCATGTGCCGCATCGCTCCAGCCCAACACATTACGGGCATACTCAATCAACGCATGCTGGAACCCACCGCAGGTACCAAGGAACGGAATGCTGTTTTCACGGGCGTAGCGCGCGGCGATAAAAGCGGCTTCCGTGTTTTTATAGGGGCTTGCAGGAACCAGCCAGATAGCATCGTAGCCCACCAGATCCTCAGGGCTTGTCAGCTCCGTGGTAGCAAGCCAGTCGTAATCGGCGGTGAGGTCAAGGACTGCGGCGGCGTCGTCAATAGCCAGCGGGATCGCCTGATGCGCAATAACATTGGGATTGTAATCGCCCACCAGCGCAATGCGCAGCGTCGATTTAACCGGGAGGTGTTCCATGAAAGGTTCCTTATGCCAGAGAATTATCAGATAACATAAGGAACCTCAGACTACCGATCTTCTGCAATTATCACAATACCTTAAATTGGGAGGGTGGAATTATGATTCAATGCAAACGCGTATACGAACAGGCAGGTCCGGGCGACGGCTATCGGGTTCTGGTGGACAAACTGTGGCCACGCGGAGTTAAAAAAACGGACCTCGCGTATGATGAATGGTGTAAAGCGCTCACACCTTCGAATGAATTACGCAAGGCCTTTCACAGCGAAACCATTGATTTTTCAGCCTTCAGTCAGGCCTATCGCGAAGAGCTGGCGCGGCATGCGGACGAGGGAATGCGCCTGGCGGCACTGGCAAAAAAGCAGACCGTCACCCTGCTCTACGGCGCAAAAAACACGGAGCAAAATCACGCCCTGGTATTAGCCGACTGGCTGCGCCATCTGTAATCAGCCGATCGTCAACTCATCCACGATTTGCGGCGCTTCATCCGGGGTGAGCGGCATCAGATGTTCGGGGCGAACAAACGCAAAGCCGTGCTGATTGTCGAAGGCGTAGACATCACCCGTCACCAGCCAAAGCGCGCGGTCTGCGGTAGCGGGTAACTGCGTCATTACGCCATTGACCGGGTTAACGAAACGCATTCCAGGCTGGCAAAGGCCAAACAGCTCAACAGATTTACCAATATTGCGACGGCCAGACGCCGTACGGGCACCCACGATCATCGCCATGCTGCCCGGTTTAAGCTGAAACATACTTCTCTCACGATAACGGTAGCCAGGAACTGGCTAAGAATAATCCTAAAGAGAAGTGTATCGCAGACAATATTACTTTGTCACCTGGTGGGTTGCGGATGATCGCGACGATAGAGCGTCCATTCATCGATCACTTCACCACCCGGTAATTTGCACTCGGTACGGACGCCCTGCGGGCTTTGAACCGGAATCTGTTCCCCGCCTTTCTCCAGGCAGTAAACGGAAGCCGGGTTTGCCATACCGATAACGTGTGGCGGTTTCGGCGCATCAGGTGGCGTTGCTTTTGTAGTGCAGGCGACTAAGGGGAAAGCCAGCGCCAGAAGCATAAATCTCATCTCTTTGATCCTTTTGACATCATTACAGACTAAGGGTAACGGGTCACCGCCGCTTTCTCCATGATTTCTCCATTTTAACTGCACTTTTCATCACTACAGTGTGGCATGTTCTCGATATGACCAGAGAACATCATTCCGTAATCAAGATGTCTTTGCCCCGGTCTCAACAACGGGGCCTTTTTTCTCGCTCGCTGCCCTCACCCTGCATATATTAAATTTCCTATATTCATGTTTTACTATGCCCGAAGTCTAAAAACTCAGCATAACATGCAGATGCAGACGTCTTCTGCCTGGGAGTCACTCTACGTCATGTCGGATATTATCCTTGCCCGTGTTTCAGAAACCCTCGCCACTGAACAATCCCTTGAAAGTCTCGTTCGTCAGCTGCTGGAGATGCTGGAGATAGTGACCGACATGGAGTCGACTTACCTCACTAAAGTCGATATCAAAGCCCGGCTGCAGCATATTCTCTATGCACGCAACAGTAAGCAGATGGAGATCCCCGAGGGGTTGAGCGTTCCGTGGGATGAAACGCTTTGCAAGCGCGCGCTGGATAGCGACACGCTGTTCAGTAACGACGTGCCCGAACGTTGGCCCGAGTGTGAAGCCGCAAAAGCGCTTGGCATTACCACCTACATGAGCATCCCCGTGCATCTTGCCGATGGTTCGCTCTACGGGACGCTCTGTGCCACCAGCACGGCCAGGAAACCGCTCAGCGATCGCGGTGAGCAGGTGCTGAGATTATTCGCCGGTTTGATTGGCCAGTACATCCAGAAAGAGTCGCTGGTTACCCAGCTTCGTGAAGCCAATGCGGCCCTCATTGCGCACTCTTATACCGATGCCCTGACGGGGTTACCCAACCGTCGCGCCCTGTTTGAAGATCTGACGACCCTGTTTTCTCTGGCGCGGCATCTTAAGCGTAACGCCATCATCGCGTTTATCGACCTGGATGATTTCAAACTGATTAACGATCGTTATGGCCACGAAGCGGGCGATCGGTTCCTGATTGAAGTCGGCAAGCGTTTGACGGAAGAAAAACAGCAGGACGATATCATTGGCCGGCTGGGCGGTGATGAGTTTCTGGTGGCTTCGCTGAGCCAGTCCCACAGTGAAGGGGATAAGGCGCAGGGAGCACTGCTCAGAACGCGCCTCAGCGCCTGCATTGCCGGTGAATACTGGCTGGGCAGCGTCAATCTCATCTATCCCGGTGCCAGTCTTGGCGTTATCGAAGTGGACCCAGGCGTAACCGATCCGGACACGGCGTTACGCACCGCAGATATCGCGATGTATCAGGATAAGAAAGGAAAAAGCAAAACACGCTTTCTCACCATGGATTAACCCCGTACACTCTACGGCATGATAGAAACCGAAACAGGTGATGGTATGAGAATAGGGATCCTCTTCCCGGTCGTTATTTTTATAACGGCGGTGGTTTTTTTAGCATGGTTTTTTGTCGGTGGTTACGCGGCTCCAGGGGCATAAATGAGAAAAACGACCCTCATTATGCTGATCGTTGCCATCGCGGCGTTTGCCGGCACGCAGCTTGGATGGTGGTGAACCCGCATTACGTAAAAAGGCCGCCATCTGGCAGCCTTTTTCAACGCTTTTAAGCCTTAGCTTTTGATCTTTCTGTAGATAAACAGAACAACCAGCGCACCGATCACCGCGACGGCGAAACTGCCGAAGTTAAAGCCATCGACCTTGCCAAAACCGAACAGTGTGCTGATCCAGCCGCCGACTACCGCGCCGACAACACCCAGTATTACGGTGACGATAAACCCACCGCCATCTTTGCCCGGCATGATCCACTTCGCCAGAATACCCGCAATAAGCCCAAAGATAATCCAGGATAAAATTCCCATAACTTTCCTCTCTGTATGGTTTTTGTCATTAAATCAACGACACAAAAAGAATAGCACAGGATTTGAGAAAGGAAATTTGTGATAAGCATCACAACGAGAGAGTGCGCAATTATTCATCAACAAAAAGAACGCGGCACATAAACTGTGGGGTTGCATCTTTTGTTGAGAAAGATTATCTTTCTCAACACTGAATAGTTGAGAGAAACACTCAGGTATTCAGTACGACATTGCTCACATTGCTTCCAGTATTTCTTGCCCATTTTCGAGTGGGCTTTTTTTTCCAATCACACCCCGACAAAAGCGTATCGGTTGCGCCCGGCGCGTTTTGCCTGGTAGAGCGCCTGGTCAGCAGCAATAATAATATTCTGCTGGCTGCCCGCGATGTCGACCGCACGTGCTGTGGAAATCCCGACGCTAACCGTCACCCGTCCGAAGGGGCTGAAAGCATGTGCAATTTGCAGCGAGAATACATTGCGAATAATCGTTTGAGCCAGGCGAAGCGCCTCCTGAATATCCGTGTCAGGTAATATCAGCGCAAACTCCTCCCCACCATATCGCGCCACTATTTGATTATCACGGGTAAGACTCTCCCTGAGACTGTTTCCGAGCATTGCCAGACACCGGTCCCCTTCAGGATGGCCGTAGTTATCGTTGTATTTCTTGAAGTAGTCCACATCCACAATCAGCATCGAAATCGGCGCGTCATGTGCGGCACACAGAGCGATTTCCGAGAGAATTTTTTCATCAAAGATGCGACGGTTGTACAACCCGGTCAGTGCATCCTCAGAAGCGATAATCTTCAGCGCCTTGTTATCCCTTGTTTTTCTGGATAAGTCGGAATACAGGAAGTATGACGCGACAATGAGTATCGCCGTGAACACGAAAATGAGAACCGCAAGCTGAATCGCCTGCTTGCGCCAGGATGAGAGGGCTTCATCAATACTGACGGCCACGGTGGTGACCAGTCCGTAGCGTTTGTTTTTCTCATAGGCATAAATGCGCTCGATTTTGTCAAACCGGGAGACGGAACTGGCTATCCCAGTATTTTGTACCTTGAGGTATTTTCTGAAAAGAGGTGAATCAGAAACAATCGTGCCGATATAGGTATTTTTAAAAGGATAGCGGACCAGCAACACGCCTGATTGCGTCGTTAAGCCAATCACACCCGAATGACCGATATTAATCTGCCCGTAGAGCGCGAGAAAATTTTCGATACCCAGCGTCACCACAACAACACCATTAAAGGCCCCGGTGTGGGTTTCAAGGCGCCGGCTAATGGTGATAACCCATTTACCATTGGTTCTGCTGACCACGGGCTCACCAATAAAAATCTGCTGACTTTTATTTTCCTTGTGATAGATAAAAAACTCTCTGTCCGAGCCTTTGCGGGGACCGGTAAAAGTTTCGTGCAATGCGGTAAAGATATCGCCCTGAGCATCGTAAACAACCACATTATTAATCTGGGTAAGTAGGTTATCCTGATTATTTATCACCCGCTGAATATTGGTCGCCTGCTGCGGCGTCATGCCATAAATTTCGATTATGTCGGAAACGGTAGTAATTAACATTTCACTCTGGCGCATGATCCCCTCAGTGTAGACATCAAGGGTATGGCTCAGGTTAGCGACGCTGGTATTAATTTGCTGGATTGACTGCTGTCTCGACGTGGCAATTTGGACGGCAAGCGACAGAGAGATGATCAATGAGACAATGATGACGGTAATGGTTGTTGTGTAAAAAGTATTTTTCACATGCACGAGCTTTTCCACCTTATCACGCCTGACATCCCTGGCTGACAACTCTTGCCACTGTAACAAAGCTCAGGATAAGAGGAAAATGAATTGCACTTAAGCATACAACACAGGCTCGTCTTTATTTCGTTTTTCACCGCCTGGCGACCGGCACTATTCCAGGCCCTCTGCACAGGCAAAAGTTTTACAGAGTTACGGTCTCCCTGGGTTTGGATAAAATGACTTTAATAAAGTCTATATAGGAAACGGGTTTACCAAAATAATAACCCTGCAACAGGGTAATCTCATTACGGTTGAGATACTCCAGCTGCTCCTTCGTTTCTACGCCTTCCGCTACAATGTGCAACGAAAGTTTTTTCGCCAGGTCTATGACACAGTCCAGCAGGATCGTTGAATCCTTCTCCTCTGAAACCCGGCTCACAAAGCTCTTATCGATTTTAATATAGTCAATGGCAAGCGTATTAAGGCACGACAGCCCGGAATAGCCCGTACCAAAATCATCCAGCGCAATGACAAAACCAGCGTTATGAAGCGTGTTGAGGTTTTCCACCAGATGAGGATTATCGATTAACGGTTCACGTTCGGTCACTTCAAGAACCAGTTTAACTTCTTTACCCTGAAACCCTTTTCCGAAGACGTGGCAGTCACCAATGAAAGAAGGTGCATTGATGTGTCTGGCGCTGATGTTCACCCCGATATGAAACCCATCCGGTAACTTAGGCAAAAGCGGCTTAAGCTGAGTCACTACTTTCGCCATCAACCCTTTGGTCAGCGGAATAATTAAACCGCTACGTTCGGCAATCGGAATAAAGACATCCGGCGGGATAAAGCCTAATCCTGGATGCTTCCATCTTGCCAGTACTTCAACGCCATACAACCCGCCGGTATCACCGTTCACGATCGGCTGGTAATAAGGAACGATCTCCCCTTGCAAAATGGCCTTACGCAGATCGTCTTCAAATGAGGTACTTTTCCCCTTGTAACGGTGGATCAAAATGCCCACCGTCACGGATAACGCGAGAATAAGCAGTATCAGACTCCATCCCTGGTGCAGCAGCCGCGTCAGGCTAAAAAAGGCAGGAGGCTGCCAGGCCAGACTAAAGGGGAAATGCGGTGATGCCGTTAGCGACCCTGTCCACGAAGCAGCTTTCCAGCCGGTGACATCGCCGTTGCGCACAAGCATTCTTTCGCCAACAACTAACCTCAGGTCAACGCTGTTGGATGCGTTCGCAATAACGTCCTGCAAATGTGCGTCACTAACGCTGACAATGACGCGCCCTCCCACAATGGGCATCTGGAATATGAGTACCGGAATACCGTTCACCAGTCGATTGCCGGGTAACAGCATCAATTTTTCGTCAGGTAACGTCTCCGGATGAATAATTAATACGCCATTCCCTGGAAGAGAAGTACAGATGATTTTACCCTGCTGCTGGATCATGATGGCGCGCAGATGCGGTTTTAGCGCTGCTTCTGTCCCCAGCGCCAGCTGTCCGCTACTGGTACACCCTTGAGCCGCAACGCGCTTCGCCGTGTTGGCCGCACTGGTGGCTTCAGCAAGAATATTTTCTATTTTTTGGGTGCTTGCCGTGGCGGTGTGAATATTATTAGCTTTCGCCATCTGCCATAACTGCCAGTTAATAATCAGGATGCCGCTCAGAAAGAGAAAAAGGGCACTGAGAATGGGGATCATCACGTTGCGCACGATGTTTTCCTTAATAGAAAAAACAAGCATGGAGGATCTGGAAGAAGCGGCTGTGGCTAACCCGGCGTTGTTTATAGCAATGAAAAAAGCTTAGCTGAGATTTGTCTTAAAAAACTGATGCTTTCGTATGAGTTAGTCTGTCTGAATGTGCTCACCTGCCGTGACTATCAGGCTTGTACCTTGCCCTGGCTGTGTTAAGATTTGTGAAATCAGGGAGCGAACAGGATAACCGGGAAATGAAAAAACTCATTGCCGTTGCTATTGTTTCAACGCTTCTGGTCATCCTGTCTCTTTATGCAGTCAATGCTGTTATCGTGGCTCAGCAGAAGAGCAAACAGCTAGAAATATCCCATACCCTTTTACATTATTCAGAAGACCTGTCCCAAAGCGTGGCGCTGGCACTCAAAAGCATTACTACGCAGGGATGTGATAAAGCCAGCCTTGATAGCTACAGACAGCTAACGCTTAATAACCATTATTTCGACGATATCGGTTTTATCGAGAAGGGAAAAATAGTCTGTACTGCGTTTTGGGGGAAACTTGCCACGCCCGTTGCGCTTCCTGCAGAACTGCATAAAACGCCGAGAGGCTTTCTCCTGGCGCAGTTTTCCAGAAAAGATTTTTTCACAGGTAATGCGGCTGTTTATAATAATATTATTATCTTCACCTCCCGCTATGCTTACGATAAATTCACCCCGGTTACCGCAAGCTATTCTCTGAGTGCCACCACCAAAGACTTCGGCAGAGTCTTTTTTTCGACCACCCCTGAGTTAAAACAGCAGAGCTGGCTGCATTCGGCGTTGTTTACCCTTACTCTGACGCAGTGCAGCGCCTTCTGGGACCTGTGCGTCATCGTGAAGCATCACGACGCAGGACTGGCCTCGTTACCCCCGTTTATCTTTACGTTTCTCACGGTCATTCTCTATTTTATCTGGGTCGCGATAACGTTATTTATCTTCCGTATCTATGAAGATCGTTTCTCTCTGGAACGCACGCTGATTAAAGCCGTCATAACGAATACCATCAGCGTTAACTACCAGCCCATTATCCGCATTCACGATCAAAAAATCGTAGGTGTAGAAGTTCTGTCGAGATGGCGCGATCAAAAACACGGTGACGTCTCTCCGGAGCTGTTTATCCCATTAATTAAGAAGATCGGTCTGTATAAAAAATATTATGGCAATATTATCGGAAAATCCCTTGCAGAAATTGCCCCGCTGGCGATTAAACATCAGATGGTAGTCTCAATTAATGTTGGGCGAAAGGAAATTGAAGATGGGCAGTTCATTAACATTTTGCGTCGTGAATGTTTAGTCAATCACCTTCCTCTTTCCCTGATGAAGGTCGAACTTTCTGAGAAAGCCGTTTCCACGGCAGATATCCTCGAGGAATTCTGTCAGGAACTCAAATCGCTCGGCGTTAAAATATCAATAGATGATTTTGGCGTGCAAAATTCGAACCTCGCCCGCCTGTCACTGCTTGAATATGATGAAATCAAAATCGATAAGTCGCTGGTGGACGGTATCAGCGAGCATTATAAGCAAAACATCTTTGCAATCTTTAGCGATGCCCTCGCAAAATTGAATAAAACGCTTGTTTTCGAGGGGGTGGAAAATGAAATTCAATATCGCTTTATTGCGAGCAGATATCCCGATGCGCTGATTCAGGGATGGTATTTTTCAAAAGCACTCACCCGGAGTGAGCTGGCGAAGCGACTCACCGGTGTCGCACCGTAACCATAACCCGGCGTGCTCGTGTTTTTTCTGCCTGGGCGTTTCCATTTTTTACGTAAAAACATATAGTCGTCACAATCAGACGGTAGATTACCCCGAAGCACACTCTTATTTTGGTTAAAAACGTGAAATTATCCTTACTATTCCCAGTGGTACTCTTTTGTCTGACCGTTATTTTCGCGCTGTTTATCGACGCCCCCGCTTCACATATTCTGCGGAAAAAATGCATGTGGTCCGATAGCGTGATGCTGAGCTGTATCGCAAAGCATCAGCATAATGGTTTTTGAGGCAGGCTATTCATTTCCCCACTGATTGAGGAAATTCGCAACATCATCAATGCGACCCGCACGGATCCCGGCCTCAGTGGCCATCTCTTGCTGGGCTTCCTCACTGATCTCCTCATTATTCGCTAAACGGGTGAGCAGCAGCTGGAAATAGTGTGCCAGCGCGTCGCGCTCTGACTCTCCGACCTGCTCTGCAGCTTCCGTCGCGTATTCATCGGCAATGTCATAATATTTCAGTGGGATATCGTTGTTCATCACAGTCTCGTCTCTAACCTGTATGGGTAAAGTCATGAGTATATCGGACGCCTTACCTCAACCAAAGCATTGCTTCAGATGAGCAACGCAAGCAGCGCTGCGAGAGCGGGCATGGCCTGCACATACAAAATTTTTCGGCTGGCGGTTACTGCACCAAATACACCGGCTATTAACACGCAGGCCAGAAAGAAGATGGACACCTGAACCCCCTTTTCACCGAGCCAAAGGCTCCAGAGCAGACCTGCCGCCAGAAAACCGTTATACAGCCCCTGATTTGCGGCCAGCACGCGGGTGTCACGCGCAAAGTCGGGACGCAGATTAAAGGCCTTGTGCCCGGTTTTTGTGTTCCACAGGAACATTTCCAGCACAAGAATATAGAGATGAATTAACGCAACAACAGTGATAAGTACCGTGGCTAACATCGTGTTGTCCCCGCAGGCTGAGGCAAAAAAAACGGGAACCCTCAGGCTCCCGTTACGGTTTAACCCAGAATCTGGATTACATGTTCGCGATAATCGCGTCGCCAAACTTTCAAAATTTCAGCAAATTAGCTGCCTCCAAACCTTTAACGATCAGGTCTCCGGCTTCAAACTATTCCATACCATGCAATATTATTTCATTAATGCCCATCATGGTGCATTGATTTTTCGGTTAAAAAACCATAAATGATGCTTTCATCAGGAACTGATTCGACATTTTTCCAGTCTTGCGGCGACCATTAGGATGGTATACATAGGTTATCTTCGCAAGATGGTTGATATTCAGTTTTAAAATGGCAATTTCCCGACCTATGGTGGTTAACACTCTTTGAGCGATTCGACGTGAGCATTAAAATGGCTATATCTTGATTACGTGGCAGGCTACCCTACCTGGAGGCCCAATCAATTACTAATGATGCTAAATGCATTTATTTTCCTCAATCAGGTTAATCACTGCATTGTCCCTTACCGTAGATAGCTGACCAGCCTGACTCTCTGACCCGGTCATGCATCCTTTCACAGGTCATTCCTAGCCGGTAGTTTTCATCAGGTCACCCAGCTTAATATCTAGCTTCATACGCAATAATTCTCAGTATGTCGGCGAGTTTTGCGACGTCAGCGCTGCTTGTTTTGCTTCCGACGGCAGCTACTAGAGCTGAAGCTTGTTTTGCAGCATCCAATCGGGTGGCAAGTTTTATTGCTTCGGTACGTAGCTGGGTAACTGTGGCAGACAAGCCAGCAACATTCGCCGCCGCATTTGCAACCAGTGCTTGTGCATAGTCAATACCTCATCAAGAGCGATTACTCGCCCATGTTCAATCATACGGGCACCCGATTGGGTGTTTTTAATCTGAGAAGAGTCTTCATTATCACGATCCATCCTTTTTTTCCCATGCTCGTACCTCCCATACACTCCACGCAACGAATGAAGTAATAAGAAGAGCTGAGACTGTGGCAGTTTTCCACTAGGCCTTAACAAATACTCTGAACACTGGTCTAATCCCCTGCACACCAGCACGCTCATCTAATCCCGTCTCTCCACCTGACCATAACAATCATTCGTCTGACCTTTAATGAGACGGGAATTCCGACCACCGTCCTTAATCCATCAGCGGATTGCTTCGCATGCCCCTTTGCGGTCATCTGCATTGATGAGCTTGTAGAATGTGAAGGAAAGAATTTACCGGGGCCGATGTTTTACGGACAGATGAGTGCAATGCCTACCTTCTGAGTCTCCGTCAGAGGTACTTGAATATTGCGACCAGCCCAGGCCATTGTCTTATCACGTTTCATAGTGTTAACTTTTCGACATTGTTCAGCTCTAGCCGTCATCCCTTCAACAACAGACTTACTATCGATGGCAGTCACTCCTCGTCATAAAGATCACACCCAATCCGGATTAACAACTGCCACCAGTGCATTACCTTCTTTCTCGCTGATGAACAGGTCGAAAATAAGTGGCGCAAATGCTACAAACGCGATTAGCACCTGCCCTTCTGCATTGGATATCCTATACCTCGCGCAACTCTTCGACGTTTTGCTTTGATTTCGAAGTAAAGATTGGTTAGAAAAGTAAGTAAGCCGATCACTAAACTAGCTATCACCCCCATAGCTGTCCACTGTTCGAGAGAGTAACCGTCAAGAATCCTTCTGAACCAGTAAATGGCACTACCTTCCGAGGCACCGTAGCAATTGTCAGCAGTTATTTTGTCTATTCAACACATCCTTTCGCTTCGCTGCATGCGAGTGTGTATTAGAAGAAATAAAAAACTGCCTCAGGCCGCGTTAAAACCAGAATTTGGTTGGTAAGGGCACAAAATAGTTGCTCAAGTGGTATGTCGCAGATGTCTCTTATAGCAACTTAAGATAGTTTTTGCGTACGCGGTAGTGATTTTGTAAAATCAACCTTTACACCAGCAAAACTGTTAAGGATCGATATGTTTGGCAAAATCAATTTGACTACAAAAGCCTTATCTACGTTGCAATTGGACACGAGCAATCCGCGCCTCCTAGGTTATAAAAAGCAAGGGAAATTACAGACTGAAAAAGAAATCATCACGCTAATGATGGCTCGTTATGGAATTAAAGAGTTAATAAACTCAATATTATCTAACGGGTTTTATCCTGATGAAATCCTGTATGCTATACCAGACGAAAACGCCTCTAACAAAAGAATAATTGTAGAAGGGAACAGAAGGTTAACTGCCTGTAAAATAATAAAAAAACCTAATTTACTTAAAGGCACTACATTTTCTAACCTAATTACTAAGATTGAGCGACATCCTAATTACAATGCCGCTGTGGAAACCATCAAAAAATTACATCTTGTAGAATTAAGTAACCGCTCAGCAGCTAGAACTTACATCGCATCAAAACATACCAAAGAATCAATAAAGCGATGGAGTGTCTATACTCAGGGAGCATACTATATAGATTTATTATCTGAATTCGATGATATCATTAAGCTTCGATCTTCTATCAATAATAGCGTATCAATGTCAAGGATACGTGGAGTAATATTATTCACTCGACTTACCGATCAAATTTTAGAACTGCCAACATTATCACAAGAGGAAAAGGAACGCTTAGTAAATGACATTGACAATATCAGGACCGAGGCAATTTTTAGATTAATACAACGCCAAGATTTTAAATCTGAGATTGCCAATATCAACCTTAATAAACAAGGTGAAATAGTAGTTAGGAAAATTGGTCAAAGTGCTTATAATCACATTCTTGCAAAATTAGCTAGGGATGCGAACTTCACGAAGAAACTGTCGACACGACAGGAAGATGACAAAAAAATAGATGAATATCTAAAAGAACTGAAATTGATTATTAATCAATTTTCTTCTGTAGAGGATAAGGTTATAGAAGATGAGAATGAAGATGAGGATGCAACATTCGATTTAAACGATAGTGATATCGAAGCAGAAAATGTTGATGACACAGTCGGACAAGATACTGATGATCAAGAACAGTACTCTGTTGCACCAGAACCTCAAATAAGACCTGTACAAAAAAAGAAACAACACCTATCACTGCTAAAAAAATCAACTCCATTTATTTACATTCATGCAAAAATAGATGAGCTTGTTCTTGAATCAAAAACAGTGAATATAAACAAACATAAACATAGCGCAATCCTGTTGAGCAGAACACTTATTCAGGTTGTTTTGTCATATATTATAAAATGTTCTTCACAGCATCAAAATTATAAGAGAGATTCAAAGCATAACTATTTAGAGCTAGATAGTTTATTGAGCTTCTTTTCAAATAATATTAAGAATATATTCCCAGATGAAGAAGATAATAACGTTTATAAACTCATTCGTTCTGATTTGAATAGCTACAAAGAATCAGGAAAATTGATATCAAACCTGGTAACTCATAGCGATCAACATGCCCTTACTTTACAAGAAGTTATCCATGTACAGGTTAAATTACAGTCGTTAATGGATTACTTTTTACCCAAGATTATCAGTGGCCATCAAGCCCAGTAGTATGTATAATCATAATGATGAAAAGCTTGAGGTATTCTTGAATGTTAACTTACGACTTTAACCAATTGAATTTATTGAAAAAAAAGGCCATCGGGGATAGTCTGGGAATACCTCACATTCCACAGGATATTTCACCTATGAGGTATCCTGGCGGTAAGGCTAAACTTTCAAGATTTATGGCGTTATTCATCGTTACCAACAAACTTGATGGCTGTACTTTAGTAGAGCCATTCTGTGGCGGTGCTGGTGGAACTTTGCCTTTACTTATTTCCGGACTAATAGATAAGTTAATTTTAAATGACTTAAACCCATGTATTGCTGCTTTTTGGCGATCTCTTATTAAGGATCCTGATTCATTAGTTGCCCTCATTGAATCAGAACCTGTCAACCTTGAATCTTGGCATCATTGGAGAAATATATATTTTTCACGACAAGTTCATACCGACCTAGAGAAAGGATTTTCTGCATTTTTCCTGAACCGAACGAATCGGTCTGGCATGTTACATGCTGGTCCAATTGGAGGACGGTGTCAATCACATGATAAATATACAATTGACTGTCGCTTTAATAAAGACGCGCTGATAAAACGGATTGAAATTATATCAAAACATGCAAAGAAAATAAAAGTTACTGAGCATGACGCCTGTAAATTATTACATCGAAGAACTGAAGATGAATTCATCTATGCTGATCCACCTTATGTTCAAGAAGGAAAAAATATATACAGCAACTTCTGTTTTTCGGAAACTGATCACGCACGCTTTGCTAAAAAAATAATGCGAAGTAAAGCTCATTGGTTATTATCGTACGATGACCACCCATTAATACATCGATTATATTCGTCTTCGGGGATGAATATCATTGAGTTATCATACGCCATTAACAAAGCAAGAGTTGGAAGAGAATTGCTAATAGCATCAGCAAATTCCCGCCAACCTAATTTGCAGAATTTAGAAAATACTGACACGATGCCTTATAATCAATCCTTAGGATAACTTCAGTGATAAGTAATCGAGGCCGTTAAAATTATCCGCAACACAAAGGACCTTTTCATTCAGGAATGATATTTGACAACCATTCCAAAACTAATAATAAAAACGGGAACCCTCAGGCTCCCGTTCTCGTTTAACCCAGAATCTGGATTACATGTTCGCGATAATCGCGTCGCCAAACTCTGAACATTTCAGCAGTTTAGCGCCTTCCATCAGACGTTCGAAATCGTAAGTTACGGTTTTCGCGTTGATCGCGCCTTCCATACCTTTAACGATCAGGTCTGCGGCTTCGAACCATTCCATATGGCGCAGCATCATCTCTGCGGACAGGATGATAGAGCCTGGGTTCACTTTGTCCTGACCTGCGTATTTTGGTGCAGTACCGTGGGTCGCTTCGAACAGGGCGCACTCGTCACCGATGTTCGCGCCTGGGGCGATACCGATACCGCCAACCTGAGCTGCCAGGGCGTCAGAGATGTAGTCACCGTTCAGGTTCATACAGGCAATCACGTCGTATTCTGCAGGACGCAGCAGGATCTGCTGCAGGAACGCATCGGCGATCACATCTTTAATGATGATCTCTTTGCCGGTGTTCGGGTTCTTAATCTTCTGCCATGGGCCACCGTCGATCAGCTCACCGCCGAACTCTTCTTTCGCCAACTGGTAACCCCAGTCTTTGAACGCGCCTTCGGTGAACTTCATGATGTTGCCTTTGTGAACCAGGGTCACAGAGTCACGGTCGTTGGTGATTGCATATTCGATGGCCGCACGCACCAGACGCTTGGTTCCGTCTTCGGAGCACGGCTTAATGCCGATACCGCAATGCTCAGGGAAGCGAATTTTCTTCACACCCATCTCTTCGCGCAGGAATTTAATCACTTTTTCTGCGTCAGCAGAGTCAGCTTTCCATTCGATACCTGCGTAGATGTCTTCTGAGTTTTCACGGAAGATAACCATATCGGTCAGTTCAGGGTGCTTAACCGGGCTTGGGGTGCCCTGATAGTAACGAACTGGACGCAGACACACGTACAGGTCCAGCTCCTGACGCAGTGCCACGTTCAGGGAACGGATACCGCCGCCAACTGGCGTCGTCAGTGGGCCTTTAATAGCAACGCGGTAGTCACGGATCAGGTCCAGCGTTTCTGCTGGCAGCCAGACGTCCTGGCCATAAACTTGAGTAGATTTCTCACCGGTGTAAATTTCCATCCAGGAAATTTTACGCTCGCCTTTGTAGGCTTTCTCAACAGCGGCATCAACCACTTTCAGCATTGCCGGGGTAACGTCTACACCGATACCGTCACCTTCGATGAACGGGATAATCGGATTGTGAGGAACGTTAATCTTGCCGTTTTGCAGGGTGATCTTTTTACCTTCCGCCGGAACAACTACTTTGCTTTCCATTAACCTCTCCTTCGAGCGCTTCTGGTTGTTACTGATCTTATGTTAATAAATTGTAATGAGCCCTTCGATAGTACCTGATTGTCCTGCGCCATGAAAGGTCTTCGTTATTAGGCTATAATGCGGCAATTGATAACGCCTGAAAATACCATGAAGAAAACTTCTTTTACAAAACACCGGGTTGAGCGATTCAGCTCGCGACAACCCGCCAGAAGACCACAGGAAACCCAGCCAAAGCGGGTTATTCTGTTCAATAAACCCTACGATGTTTTGCCGCAGTTCACCGATGAAGCCGGGCGCAGCACGCTAAAGGACTACATTCCTGTGCAGGGAGTCTACGCGGCCGGGCGTCTGGACCGCGACAGCGAAGGCCTTCTGGTCTTAACCAACGACGGCGCGTTGCAGGCGAAGCTCACGCAGCCCGGGAAACGTACAGGCAAAATTTACTTCGTCCAGGTGGAAGGCGAGCCGGATGAGGCGACGCTGGCGACATTACGCAGCGGCGTCACGTTGAATGATGGCCCAACCCTGCCGGCAGGTATTGAACGCGTGAATGAACCGGAGTGGCTGTGGCCGCGCAACCCGCCCATCCGCGAACGCAAATCTATTCCTACAAGCTGGCTCAAAATCACCCTTTATGAAGGCCGCAACCGTCAGGTTCGGCGCATGACCGCACACGTCGGCTTCCCTACTCTGCGTCTGATTCGCTACGCTATGGGCAGCTACACCCTGGAAACGCTTGCCAACGGTGAATGGCGAGACGTTACCGTTTAAGGAGTCACTATGTTTAAACCTCATGTCACGGTAGCCTGCGTGGTCCACGCCCAGGGTAAATTCCTTGTGGTTGAAGAGAGCATAAATGGCAAAGCGCTGTGGAATCAGCCTGCCGGGCACCTTGAAGCCAACGAGACCCTGCTGCAGGCTGCGAAACGCGAGCTGTGGGAAGAGACCGGCATTCACGCTGAGCCTCAGCACTTCATCCGTATGCACCAGTGGATCGCGCCTGATAGCACGCCGTTCCTGCGTTTTTTATTTGCCGTTGAGCTTAGCGAAACGTGCGCCACAGCGCCGCAGGATGACGATATCGACCGCTGTCTGTGGGTCACCGCCGACGAGATCCTGAACGCGCCAAACCTGCGCTCGCCGCTGGTTGCGGAAAGCATTCGCTGCTGGCAGTCTGCCGGGCGCTTGCCGCTGGATGTTATCGGCGCATTTAACTGGCCGTTTACAGAGGGTGTCAACGGTGGGGGGGCGTGATAGAATACGCCGCCTTGAAGTTCAATGTCGTGAGTATTCCATGTCAGATAACAGCCAGAAAAAAGTAATCGTCGGCATGTCCGGCGGTGTCGATTCCTCCGTTTCCGCCTACCTGTTACAGCAACAGGGCTATAAGGTGGAGGGCCTGTTCATGAAGAACTGGGAGGAAGATGATGGCGAGGAATATTGCACGGCCGCAGCGGATCTCGCCGACGCGCAGGCCGTGTGCGATAAGCTCGGCATTGAACTGCACACCGTTAACTTTGCCGCAGAATACTGGGACAACGTTTTTGAACTGTTCCTCGAAGAGTACAAAGCGGGACGCACTCCAAACCCGGATATTCTGTGCAACAAAGAGATCAAATTTAAAGCCTTCCTGGAATTCGCCGCGGAAGATCTGGGCGCAGACTATATTGCGACCGGCCACTACGTGCGTCGTGCAGATGTGAATGGCAAAAGCCAGCTGCTGCGCGGCCTGGACGGCAACAAAGATCAAAGCTACTTCCTCTATACGCTGAGCCACGAGCAAATCGCCCAGAGCCTGTTCCCGGTCGGCGAGCTGGAAAAGCCGCAGGTGCGTAAAATCGCCGAAGAGCTGGACCTGATCACCGCGAAGAAAAAAGACTCTACCGGCATCTGCTTCATCGGCGAGCGCAAATTCCGCGATTTCCTGGGTCGTTACCTGCCTGCACAGCCGGGTAAAATTGTTACCGTCGACGGTGAAGAGATTGGCCAGCATCAGGGACTGATGTACCACACCTTAGGTCAGCGTAAAGGCCTGGGTATCGGCGGGACCAAAGAAGGTAGCGAAGATCCATGGTACGTTGTCGACAAAGATGTCGAAAACAATATTCTGGTTGTTGCTCAGGGTCATGACCATCCGCGTCTGATGTCCGTTGGCCTTATCGCGCAACAGTTGCACTGGGTCGATCGTGAGCCGCTAAAAGGCACGCTGCGCTGCACGGTGAAAACACGCTACCGTCAGACCGATATTCCTTGCACCATTACCGCGCTCAATGACGATCGCATTGACGTGCGTTTCGACGAGCCGGTCGCCGCCGTCACCCCGGGTCAGTCTGCTGTCTTCTACAGCGGTGAAATCTGCCTGGGCGGCGGGATCATTGAACAGCGCCTACCGCTGACCGCTGTTTAACACGATTGCACACATAAAGGAGACCGTGTGGCGAAGAACTACTATGACATCACCCTGGCACTGGCAGGAATTTGCCAGTCAGCCCGTCTGGTGCAACAGCTGGCACATCAGGGTCATTGCGACGCTGATGCCCTGCACGTTTCACTCAACAGCGTTATCGACCTCAACCCCGGCTCGACCCTGGGTGTGTTCGGCGGCAGTGAAACCAATCTTCGTCTCGGTCTTGAAACCCTGCTTGGCGTGCTTAACGCCAGCAGCCGTCAGGGGTTAAACGCAGAGCTGACCCGCTACACGTTGAGCCTGATGGTGCTGGAGCGTAAGCTGAGCGCAGCAAAAGGCGCGCTCAATACCCTGGGCGATCGCATTGCCGGGTTACAGCGTCAGCTCGACCATTTTGACCTGCAGTCCGAAACGCTGCTGAGCGCCATGGCCGGCATTTATGTTGATGTCATCAGCCCGCTGGGCCCGCGTATTCAGGTCACCGGCTCCCCTGCGGTGTTGCAAAGCCCACAGGTACAGGCAAAAGTGCGCGCTTCCCTGCTGGCAGGGATCCGCGCCGCCGTGCTGTGGCACCAGGTTGGCGGTGGCCGCCTGCAGTTAATGTTTTCTCGTAATCGCCTGACCACTCAGGCAAAACAAATTCTTGCTCATTGTTAACCTCCCGGAGTTGCGAATTATGGAATTATCCTCACTGACCGCCGTATCCCCTGTCGATGGACGCTACGGCGATAAAGTCAGCGCGCTGCGCGGGATCTTCAGCGAATATGGTTTGCTGAAGTTCCGTGTTCAGGTTGAAGTACGCTGGCTGCAAAAGCTGGCCGCCCAGGCAGCAATCAAGGAAGTTCCTGCTTTTGACGAAAAGGCAAACGATTACCTTGATAAAATCGTTGCTGAGTTTAGCGAACAAGACGCCGCACGCATTAAAACCATTGAACGCACCACCAACCACGACGTGAAAGCGGTTGAGTACTTCCTGAAAGAGAAAGTGGAAAGCGTTCCTGCGCTGCATGCGGTGTCTGAGTTCATTCATTTCGCCTGTACCTCTGAAGACATCAACAACCTCTCGCACGCCCTGATGCTCTCCACCGCACGCAAAGATGTGGTGCTGCCTTACTGGCGTAAAATCATCGACGCGGTGAAAGCGCTGTCCGTGGAATACCGCGATATCCCACTGCTCTCCCGTACCCACGGTCAGCCAGCCACCCCATCCACGATGGGTAAAGAGATGGCGAACGTGGCGTACCGTATGGAGCGCCAGTACCGTCAACTGGAGCAGGTCGAGATCCTCGGCAAAATCAACGGAGCGGTCGGTAACTATAACGCCCACATCGCCGCGTATCCGGAAGTCGACTGGCACCAGTTCAGCGAAGAGTTCGTGACCTCTCTGGGTATTCAGTGGAACCCGTACACCACCCAGATTGAGCCGCATGATTATATTGCGGAGCTGTTTGACTGCATCGCCCGCTTCAACACCATTCTGATCGACTTCGATCGTGACGTGTGGGGCTACGTCGCGCTGAACCACTTCAAACAGAAAACCATCGCCGGTGAAATCGGCTCTTCCACCATGCCGCACAAAGTGAACCCGATCGACTTCGAAAACTCCGAAGGCAACCTGGGTCTGGCGAATGCCGTGTTGCAGCATATGGCAAGCAAACTGCCGGTATCCCGCTGGCAGCGCGACCTGACTGACTCCACCGTACTGCGTAACCTGGGCGTGGGCATCGGCTACGCGCTAATCGCTTACCAGTCCACTCTGAAAGGCGTGAGCAAACTGGAAGTGAACCGCGATCGTCTGCTGGACGAGCTGGATCATAACTGGGAAGTCCTGGCGGAGCCGATTCAGACCGTAATGCGTCGTTACGGTATCGAAAAACCGTATGAAAAACTGAAAGAGCTGACCCGCGGCAAACGCGTTGACGCCGAAGGGATGAAGCAGTTTATCGACGGTCTGGCCCTGCCAGAAGAAGAGAAAACGCGTCTGAAAGCGATGACGCCGGCGAACTACATTGGCCGCGCCATCACCATGGTCGACGAGCTGAAGTAATGTCCCCTCCCCCCTTTCCGCCCGGAAAGGGGGTTGCTTTTCCCCGGTTTACTCAATGTTTATCCCCACAGCAACATAATCAGCGTTAAACTATTCATACTATTAATTCTGGGAGAAAAGATGATGCGCGTACTGGTTGTTGAGGATAACGCATTGCTACGCCATCACCTGAAGGTTCAGCTTCAGGAGATGGGACATCAGGTGGACGATGCTGAAGATGCAAAAGAAGCCGATTATTATCTCAATGAACATCTGCCGGATATCGCCATTGTCGATTTAGGGTTGCCTGATGAAGATGGCCTGTCGTTAATTCGTCGCTGGCGCAGCCATGATGTTTCCCTGCCGGTTCTGGTTCTGACCGCACGTGAAGGCTGGCAGGATAAGGTCGAAGTGCTCAGCGCGGGTGCAGATGATTACGTCACCAAGCCGTTTCATATTGAAGAAGTGGCGGCGCGCATGCAGGCGCTGTTACGCCGCAACAGCGGGCTGGCTTCACAGGTTATTTCCATCCCGCCTTTCCAGGTTGATCTCTCCCGCCGGGAGTTAGCAATCAATGATGAAGTGATCAAGCTCACCGCCTTCGAATACACCATCATGGAAACGCTGATCCGTAACAATGGCAAGGTGGTGAGCAAAGATTCCTTAATGCTCCAGCTCTACCCTGACGCCGAACTGCGCGAGAGCCATACCATTGATGTGCTGATGGGACGTTTGCGTAAAAAAATTCAGGCGCAGTATCCACAGGATGTGATTACCACCGTCCGTGGCCAGGGCTACCTGTTCGAATTACGCTAAATGAGACGGATTTTGCGCCATATTTTGCCCCTGTCGCTGCGGGTGCGTTTTTTACTGGCAACGGCCGCCGTGGTACTGGTGCTGTCGCTCTCCTACGGCATGGTCGCTCTGGTGGGCTACAGCGTCAGTTTTGATAAAACCACCTTTCGACTGTTGCGTGGCGAAAGCAATTTGTTTTATACCCTGGCGAAGTGGGAAAACAACAGAATCACCGTCGAAATGCCGGAAAACCTCAACCAGCAGAGCCCCACGCTGGCCCTGATTTATGACGAAAAGGGTAAGTTACTTTGGGCCCAGCGTGAAATCCCGTGGCTGGTCAAAAGCATTCGTCCGGAATGGCTCAAAACCAATGGGTTTCATGAAATTGAAGCGGATCTCAACACCACCAGCTCGCTGATCCGTGAAGATCGCTCCCTGCAGCAAAAGCTGAACGAGATCCGCACTGATGATGCCGAAACGGAAATGACGCACTCCGTTGCGATTAACCTCTATCCGGCGACACTGAACATGCCGCAGCTGACCATCGTGGTGATCGACACCATTCCGGTCGAGCTGAAGCGTTCTTATATGGTCTGGAGCTGGTTCATTTACGTTCTGGCTGCGAATCTGCTGCTGGTGATCCCACTGCTGTGGGTAGCGGCGTGGTGGAGCTTACGCCCTATTGAATCACTGGCGAAAGAGGTTCGGGAGCTGGAGGAACATCATCGTGAGAAGCTTAATCCGGAAACCACTCGTGAACTCACCAGCCTGGTGCGCAACCTCAACCGGCTGCTGAAAAGTGAACGCGAACGCTATGATAAATACCGTACTACCCTTACCGACCTTACTCACAGCCTGAAAACCCCGCTGGCCGTCATGCAGAGCACCCTGCGTTCAATGCGCAGCTCAAAGCTGAGCGTCGATGATGCCGAGCCGGTGATGCTGGAACAGATCAGCCGTATTTCACAACAAATTGGCTATTATTTGCACCGCGCCAGTATGCGTTCAGGAAGCGCGCTGCTAAGCCGCGAACTGCATCCGGTGGCACCGATTCTGGATAACCTCACGTCCGCCCTCAACAAGGTGTATCAGCGTAAAGGGGTGAATATCAGCCTCGATATCTCGCCTGAGATAAGCTTTGTAGGTGAAAAAAATGATTTCATGGAGGTGATGGGTAACCTGCTGGATAACGCCTGCAAATACTGCCTGGAGTTCGTAGAAGTGTCTGCACGCCAGACGGATACCGAACTGCATATTATCGTTGAGGATGATGGCCCGGGGATCCCACGCAATAAACGTGATGTAGTGTTCGATCGTGGTCAACGCGCCGATACATTGCGTCCCGGTCAGGGCGTTGGATTAGCCGTCGCCCGGGAGGTTGTCGACCAGTACGACGGAAAAATCGAAACCAGCGAAAGTTTGCTGGGCGGCGCCAGAATGGAGGTTATTTTTGGTCGTCAGCAGCCCACATCGAACGATAGTTAACCCCTTATGTGAAAAATGCGAGGATCTCGCAGCCGGGGGGCTGAGCTTCCGTTATAATCCGAGTCAGTAAGAGCCTGCGGAATAAAAAAATATGGATTATCACTTAACACTCAACTGGCCCGAGTTTATTGAACGTTACTGGCAAAAGCGCCCGGTGGTTCTGAAACGCGGGTTCAGCAATTTTGTCGACCCTATCTCGCCTGACGAACTGGCCGGTCTGGCCATGGAAAACGAAGTCGACAGCCGTCTGGTCAGCCACCAGGACGGCAAATGGCAGGTCAGCCACGGTCCTTTCGAAAGCTACGATCACCTCGGTGAAAACAACTGGTCGCTGCTGGTGCAGGCGGTCAACCACTGGCACGAGCCAACTGCCGCCTTAATGCGCCCGTTCCGCGCCCTGCCCGACTGGCGAATGGACGATCTGATGATCTCCTTCTCCGTGCCGGGTGGCGGCGTGGGCCCGCATCTGGACCAGTACGACGTGTTTATCATTCAGGGTACGGGCCGCCGCCGCTGGCGCGTGGGCGAGAAAGTGCCAATGAAACAGCACTGCCCGCATCCGGACCTGCTTCAGGTTGATCCCTTTGAAGGAATTATCGATGAAGAGCTGGAGCCGGGCGATATTCTCTACATTCCGCCGGGATTCCCTCACGAAGGTTACTCCCTGGAAAATTCGCTCAACTACTCCGTTGGGTTCCGCGCGCCAAGCGGCCGCGAGATGATCAGCGGATTTGCCGACTATGTTCTGCAGCGCGAGCTGGGCAGCTATCGTTACAGCGATCCGGACGTGCCTGCGCGCGAGCATCCGGCCGATATCCTGCCCGCAGAGCTGGATAAGCTGCGCGGCATGATGCTGGATCTGATCAACGAACCGGAACATTTCCGACAGTGGTTTGGTGAGTTTATCAGCCAGTCGCGTCATGAGCTGGACGTTGCACCGCCAGAGCCGCCTTATCAGGCCGACGAGATCTATGATGCCCTTCAGCAGGGCGATAAGCTGGTGCGTCTGGGCGGGTTGCGCGTGCTGCGTATTGGTGAGGAGGTGTTCGTCAACGGCGAGAAACTGGATTCCCCGCACCGTCCGGCGCTGGAAGCGATTGCCAGCCATCTGACGTTGACTGCCGAAACCTTTGGCGATGCGCTGGAAGACCCGTCCTTCCTCGCAATGCTGGCCGCGCTGGTCAATAGCGGGTACTGGTTCTTTGAGGACTGAGTCGCTTTAATGCCCGGTGGCGCTTCGCTTACCGGGCCTACGTTCACTGGTTTTGTAAGCCGGGTAAGGCGAAGCCGCCACCCGGCTTTTTACTTCCGCTCACCCGCCGCAAAATCCTCGATCTCTCCGGCCCAATCCACCGGATACAATTCTTCCCGTACGTCCCGATGGAATGTCGAAAACGGCCAGTCGCTGACCTTACTGACATAGCCATGTTTCACCGGATTGATGTAAATGTAATCCACATGCCGACGGTAGTCCTCTTCATTACGGACGGTGTGCTCCCAGAAGCGTGGCTGCCATATATGGCGCATGTCGATGTTGCGGCTAAATGTCTTTTTGATGTCCCGCCAGCGGGCGGAAAAATCACTGTCTCCTTCCGGTAAGGTCCAGATACAGTGCATATGCTCAGGAAGGATAACCCAGGCGTTTATTGTAAAAGGCTTTGCACGTTTAACTGCGGCAGTCGCGGCACGGAGGCTATCGATATGACGGGTGAGCAAATCGCTCTGACGGTTTTGCAGGTTAACGGTAAAAAACCAGGTGCCGCCGGGAACGTAGTGGCGACGATAGTTTGACATGGGCGCTCCTTGCCTTTGTGCCCGGTGGCACTTCGCTTACCGGGCAATGTCTTACCGCTTCGCAGTTAACTCCGCAATCCGCACGATCACCTTCACCGCTTTCTCCATCCCTTCCAGCGTCACGAACTCATGTTTACCATGGTAGTTATATCCCCCGGTAAACAGGTTCGGGCACGGTAACCCCATGAATGAAAGCTGCGAGCCGTCGGTACCACCGCGAATCGGTTTTAATACCGGTTCAATGTCGCAGTCGCGCATGGCCTGCTGGGCGATATCAAGAATATGCGGATGGGCCATCACCTTCTCACGCATATTGTAATAGCTGTCTTCGATGATCAGCTCAATATAGCAATCAGGATGTAAGCCTTTGCCCACCTTCTTCGCAATTTCCATCATCTTGCGCTTGCGCGCCTCAAAGGCTTTTCGGTCGAAATCGCGGATGATGTAGTGCATCTGCGCGCTGTCCACGGTGCCTTTGATACTGGTCAGGTGATAGAAACCTTCATACCCTTCGGTCTGTTCAGGGCTCTCTTCCACCGGGACTTCCGCGTGAATTCGCGACGCCAGTGACAGCGCATTCACCATGACGCCTTTAGCCGAACCGGGGTGAACGTTGTTGCCGACAATTTTGATCGTGACGGATGCGGCATTGAAATTTTCATACTCCAGCTCACCGACACCGCCGCCGTCGACGGTATAGGCCCACTGCGCGTTGAAGGCTTCCACGTCGAAGTGCTTCGCGCCCTTGCCGACCTCTTCGTCCGGCGTGAAGGCCACGCGGATATCCCCATGTGGAATATTTTTGCCCTTCAGCACCGCCAGCGCCGTCATGATCTCCGCGATGCCCGCCTTGTCATCCGCGCCCAGCAGCGTTTTACCGTCGGTGGTAATCAGCGTCTGGCCCAGCAGCTGGTGCAGAACCGGGAACATGACGGGAGAGAGCACTTCGTCGCCAATGCCCAGCGCAATGTCACCACCGCGGTAGTTTTCAACAATCTGCGGGTTCACATGTTTCCCGCTAAAATCCGGAGAGGTGTCGACATGGGAGATAAAGCCAATCGCGGGAATGTCACCCTGGACATTCGCCGGCAGCGTTCCCATCACAGTGCCTTTCTCGCTTAACGTGACGTTGACCAGCCCCATGGCGTCAAGCTGCTCTTTAAGCAGGTTTAATAGCTTCCACTGGCCTTCGGTGCTCGGCACCTGGCGAACACCCGGCTTAGATTGGGTATCCAGCGAAACGTACTGTAAAAAACGCTCAAGTAATTTATCCATGCAGTCACCCTCACTTTTTGTGACAACATTATCAATAAGCATCAAAACGCAAATATTGCGTCAGGTCACTTTTATCCCGCAAACGAGAATATTTTCCGTTTATATCGTTATACGTAAGTAAATGTAGCTTATGAATCAGTGACAAGGATTGGCGATCGCAGGGGATTGCCGTAGAATGTCCGCCCTCATTACGAGTCACCAAGGTGGTTACACACAAACCCCGCTTCAGTCTGCTGCCTGAGGCGTCTATATGGGACAGCGCAAAAATTGAATACACAATCCCGTTCACGTTCGCCGCTGGTGAAACTGGAACGAATTCGTAAAAGTTTTGATGGTAAAGACGTCATTTCCGACCTCAATCTCACCATCAATGACGGTGAGTTTCTTACGCTGCTTGGCCCCTCTGGCTGCGGCAAAACAACCGTACTGCGCCTTATCGCCGGGCTGGAAAGCGTCGATAACGGCCATATCCATCTTGAAAACCAGGACATTACGCGGGTTCCCGCCGAAGATCGCCACGTCAATACCGTCTTTCAGAGCTATGCCCTGTTCCCGCACATGACCGTGTTTGAGAACGTGGCGTTTGGCCTGCGGATGCAAAAAACCCCGGCGAATGAGATCGAACCGCGCGTCACTGAAGCCCTGCGTATGGTGCAGCTTGAGACGTTTGCCCAGCGTAAACCCCATCAGCTTTCCGGCGGCCAGCAGCAGCGCGTGGCCATCGCCCGCGCCGTCGTCAACAAGCCACGTCTGCTCCTGCTGGATGAATCCCTCTCGGCGCTGGATTACAAACTGCGCAAGCAGATGCAGAACGAGCTCAAGGCCCTGCAGCGCAAGCTCGGCATTACCTTTGTCTTCGTCACGCACGACCAGGAAGAAGCTCTGACTATGTCCGACCGCATCGTGGTGATGCGCGACGGTAAAATCGAGCAGGACGGCACGCCGCGTGAAATTTACGAAGAGCCGAAGAACCTGTTTGTGGCCAGCTTCATTGGTGAGATCAATCTCTTCAACGCCACGGTGATTGAACGTCTGGACGACCAGCGCGTGCGGGCTAACGTTGAAGGCCGCGAGTGCAATATCACGGTGAATTTCCCCGTCGAAACGGGACAAAAGCTCAACGTTCTGCTGCGCCCGGAAGATCTGCGCGTCGACGAAATTCACGGCAACACCGAGGCCGAAGGACTTATCGGCTATATCCGCGAGCGCAACTACAAAGGGATGACGCTGGAATCCGTCGTTGAACTGGAGAACGGCAAAATGGTAATGGTCAGCGAGTTCTTTAATGAGGACGACCCTGACTTCGACCACTCTCTCGACCAGAAAATGGTTATCAACTGGGTAGAAAGCTGGGAGGTTGTGCTGGCTGATGAAGAACACAAGTAAGTTCCAGAATGTGGTGATTGCCACTATCGTCGGTTGGCTTGTGCTCTTTGTCTTTTTACCCAACCTGATGATTATCGCCACCAGCTTCCTGACCCGCGACGATACTAACTTCGTTAAGCTGGTCTTTACGCTGGACAATTACGCGCGCCTGCTCGATCCGCTCTATTTTGACGTGCTGCTGCACTCGCTCAATATGGCGCTGATTGCCACCGTTGCCTGCCTGGTGCTGGGCTACCCGTTCGCGTGGTTTCTGGCGAAACTGCCGCAGAAGGTGCGCCCGCTGCTGCTGTTTTTACTGATTGTGCCGTTCTGGACCAACTCGTTAATTCGCATCTACGGGCTGAAAATTTTCCTCAGCACCAAAGGCTATCTCAACGCGTTTCTGCTGTGGCTGGGGGTGATTGATACCCCGATACGTATCATGTTTACCCCGAGCGCGGTGATTCTGGGTCTGGTCTATATCCTGCTGCCGTTTATGGTAATGCCGCTCTACTCCAGTATTGAGAAGCTGGATAAACCGCTGCTGGAAGCGGCAAAAGATTTGGGCGCCAGCAAGCTCCAGACGTTTATTCGCATTATCATCCCGCTGACCATGCCCGGCATCATCGCGGGTTGTCTGCTAGTGATGCTCCCGGCGATGGGCCTGTTCTACGTGTCGGACCTGATGGGCGGAGCGAAAAACCTGCTGATTGGGAATGTGATCAAGAGTCAGTTCCTCAACATTCGCGACTGGCCGTTCGGTTCCGCGACCAGCATTACGCTGACGGTGGTAATGGGGCTGATGCTGCTGGTCTACTGGCGCGCTTCACGGCTGCTGAATAAGAAGGTGGAACTCGAATGATCGGTCGACTGCTTCGCGGCGGTTTTATGACCGCCATTTACGCTTACCTTTATATTCCGATTATCATTTTGATCGTTAACTCGTTTAACAGCTCGCGCTTTGGCATCAGCTGGCAAGGTTTTACCACCAACTGGTACAGCCTGCTGATGAACAATGACAGCCTCCTGCAGGCCGCGCAGCACTCGCTAACGATGGCGATTTTCTCCGCCACCTTCGCCACGCTGATTGGTTCGCTCACTGCCGTCGCGCTGTATCGCTATCACTTTCGCGGCAAACCGTTCGTCAGCGGCATGCTGTTTGTGGTGATGATGTCACCGGACATCGTGATGGCCATTTCACTGCTGGTGCTGTTTATGCTGCTGGGCGTGCAGCTTGGCTTCTGGTCACTGCTGTTCTCCCATATCACCTTCTGCCTGCCGTTTGTGGTGGTGACGGTCTTTGCGCGCCTGAAAGGGTTCGACGTGCGCATGCTGGAGGCGGCGAAAGATTTGGGTGCCAGCGAGATGACCATCCTGCGCAAAATCATCCTGCCGCTGGCGATGCCCGCCGTCGCGGCGGGATGGCTGCTCAGCTTCACGTTGTCGATGGATGACGTGGTGGTCTCCTCTTTCGTGACCGGGCCGAGCTACGAAATTCTGCCACTGAAGATCTATTCGATGGTAAAAGTCGGCGTCTCGCCTGAGGTGAACGCGCTGGCGACTATTCTGCTGGTGTTCTCGCTGGTGCTGGTCATTGCCAGCCAGCTTATTGCTCGTGATAAAACAAAATCTCAGGGGACAATGAAATGAAAAAAATGCTCGCCGCTGCGGCACTGGTGCTTGGAATGGGTGCCGCGCACGCTGATGACAGCAAAACGCTCTACTTCTACAACTGGACCGAGTATGTGCCGCCGGGCCTGCTGGAACAGTTCACGAAGGAGACGGGTATCAAGGTTATCTACTCGACCTACGAGTCGAATGAAACCATGTACGCCAAGCTGAAAACGTACAAAGACGGCGCGTACGATCTGGTCGTGCCTTCCACCTATTTTGTCGACAAAATGCGCAAAGAGGGGATGATTCAGAAGATCGATAAAACGAAGCTAACCAATTTTTCAAATCTCGATCAGGAAATGCTTAACAAACCGTTCGATCCCAATAACGACTACTCCATTCCATATATCTGGGGCGCGACCGCGATTGGCGTCAACGGCGATGCCCTCGATCCTAAAACGGTCACCAGCTGGGCCGACCTGTGGAAACCGGAATACAAAGGGAGCCTGCTGTTAACCGACGATGCGCGCGAAGTGTTCCAGGTCGCGCTGCGTAAACTGGGCTACTCAGGCAACACGACGGACCCAAAAGAGATTGAAGCGGCGTATAACGAGCTGAAAAAGCTGATGCCTAACGTGGCGGCATTCAACTCTGATAACCCGGCAAACCCGTATATGGAAGGCGAAGTGAATCTGGGGATGGTGTGGAACGGCTCCGCGTATGTTGCCCGCCAGGCCGGTACGCCGCTTGAGGTGGTCTGGCCGAAGGAAGGCGGGATCTTCTGGATGGATAGCCTCGCTATCCCTGCCAATGCGAAAAACGTGGATGGCGCGATGAAGTTGATTAACTTCCTGCTGCGCCCGGACGTGGCGAAACAGGTTGCTGAGACGATTGGCTACCCGACGCCAAACCTGGCTGCGCGCAAGCTGCTGAAGCCTGAAGTGGCGAACGATAAATCGCTTTATCCGGATGCCAAAACCATCAGTAAAGGTGAATGGCAGAACGACGTCGGCGACGCCAGCCGCCTCTACGAAGAGTATTACCAGAAATTAAAAGCGGGCCGATAAACCGTATCGCGCTCTTCCTCACGCCGCCTGTTTGGCGTGAGGAAGGATTAACTGACCGCATTCTCCCCAGCCCAGATCGTTGCCCTTCTCATCGCCTCCACCACGTCCTCATCGGACAGACCCAGCGCCTGACGGATCCCGGTCGCCTCATCCCACTGCTGCTGTTCATAGTAGCGGCAAAGATTAATGATATCGGCTAACCGCCCCTCCTGATGGCACAGCGCGTTGCTCACATTCTGCGGCACCGCAATTTGCTTCATCAGCTCTGCCATCGGCAGCTCAAGCAGGGTATCGAGCAGTGAAAACAGGCCGCACATGAACGCATTTTCAGCCAGCGCCGGTTCCTGCATCGTCTCAGCAATCAGCTCGCAGAACTTACCGCGCATCATACTCAACGGGTAAAGCTCGCTGACGGTGTCATTGCCCGCGCTTGCCAGTACCACAACGGCAACAAACCGTCTCAGCTGGTTTTCACCAAGGTATCTGAGCACTTCACTCAGGGTTAACTTGCTGAAATTACAGGCACCGATATGTTTAAATGCGGTGTGCTTCATGTAACGCATGATTTTCCAGGACAGCGTCAGGTCGGTTTTTATCAACGACTCGATGATCCGAAAATCAGGTTTATTGCGCCCAACTTCCATTTGCAGACGGAAAATCGCCAGCTGATTTTGCGATAACCGTTTATATTTAATGACCTCCGGACGGCAGAAAAAATAGCCCTGAAACAAAGAAAAACCTTCTTTCCGGTATTGTTCGAATTCCTCTTTAGTCTCAATTTTTTCAGCGAGATATTTAATATGCCCGGTCAGATTTTTACGCTCACTCAGATACTCTTTAATTTGCGCTAAGGTATAATTTCTGACATCGAATTTCAGTATCGAAATATAAGGTAAAAAAGCATCCCATTCCGGTGCAAGGGTGAAATCATCAAGCGCAAACTGATAGCCGTGCGCATTCATCTCCCTAACGGCCTGCAGTAGCTCTGCCCCCGGCACAGCATCTTCAAGGATCTCAATGACCACGCTCTCTTTATCGAGCGCTTCACCACTGCGGTCGATGACCATTCTTGAAGGGAAATTAATAAACGACGTATGTGCCCCGGCGATGCGCTGGGACGGCACACATAAAAACTGGTCTGATATCATTCTGGATGTGGCATATTCCGCCGACACATCCGGAAAGCGGTTTGTCATCCCATCTCTGAAGAGCAGCTCGTAGGCTACCGTATTCATCTCAGGGTTAAAAATGGGTTGCCTCGCGATAAATCCGTACATATCCCATCCTCCTCTACAACTTTATATTTATTAGCATCCTCTTTCTACACCACGATAACGAGCATTATCGAGCGCTATTTTGATTGAATGCACAAAATAAAAGCATCCACACTAATTAACGGGATTTAATATTATGGAATTTAAATTAAATATTTCCGGCGCTCTACAGAAAGAGGCTGAAATATCCGATAAGTACTGAGTGCCTGCCCGACATGCACGACATTACGGGAGATGAGAATGAAAGACGCCATGGTCCGAAAACAAAAAATAAGAGTCAAGACGTTGATGCTATTGTCCATTTTCCTCACCGTGACGGTGGGCTTTACGGCAACGATCGGGTTTATGATGTGGCAGTGGATGGCGCAGCAGGAGGTTCTGGCCAAAAAACATATCCGTCAAATTGCTGAGGTGCAATCGTTGCAGGTCAGCAAACAGCTGGATTCTGCCCTGGCGGCCGCCCGGGATATGGGCAACAGCGCCCTGGCGCTGCGAGAAGCGGGCGTGACCGATCGTCAGAGCCTTAATCAGCTGCTCATCCACTACCTCTCCGCTCACCCACAGTTTCTCTCGATGTCGATGGCCTTTGAGCCCAACGCGTTCGACGATAAAGATGCCACCTTTGCCGGTCAAAGCGGGGAAGATCCTGGCGGGCGTTACGCCCGCTACGTCGACCGCGACGCCACCGGCAAACCGGCATTACACCTGCTGACGGATATCGAAACGCCCGGCAGCGGGGATTATTATTTGCTGCCGAAACAACGGCATAAAGAAGTGATCATCGAGCCCTATATTTACCCCTACAACGGCGTAGACGTGATGCTCACCTCGATTGCCGCCCCCATCATGCATGACGGCCAGTTCCTGGGTTCGGTCACCTCTGACTTCTCCCTTGCCACGCTGCAATCGACGATCGGGGCGATTAAACCGTGGAACGGCACAGGCTACGCCCTGCTCCTTTCCGCAGGTAACAACGTGGTGTCCAGCCCGGAAAAACGTGCTGCAGGCAAGCCTTACGCGGGCCAGATTGCGGGTCATGAGGTTATCCGGGAAAACGATCCGCTGCTGAAAGAGGATGCGTTTATCACCTGGCAGGAGATCGCCGTCGGTAATAGCCAGACTCCGTGGAAACTCGCCATTGTCACCCCGGTCAGCGAAGTGATGGCCGAAGCGCGCGCATTTTTACTGAAAGCCATCGCCATGATGGTGTTAAGTATCGTTGCGGTTAGCCTGGTGATGGCCCAGATCTTTACCCGCAAAGTTGACCGTCCGGTTGGAGGTGAGCCTTCAGAGGCCGCCGGGATCGCCCTGGCCGTTGCCCGGGGAGATCTGAACAACACCATCCCGGTTCGTTCCGGGGATACCCACAGTATTTTTTATGCCCTGCACACCATGCAGATGCAGCTCAAGCGCATCGTCGATAATATCAGCGAAGCCAGCCATTCCGTGCACGGCGGCACCAGCGAAATTTCGGCGGGCAACCTTGACCTCGCCTCACGTACCGAAGAACAGGCGGCGGCAATTGTTGAAACGGCAGCCAGCATGGAAGAGATTTCGGTCACGGTGAAGAATAACGCCGACAACGCGCACAAGGCCACCACGCTGACCGATCGCGCCGCAAGCCTCGCCGGACATGGCGAAACGCTGGTGAACGACGTGGTCGTTGTGATCGGGGAGATTGATGAGAGCGCACGTAAGATCGGTGAGATTAACAGCATCGTCGATGGCATCGCCTTCCAGACCAATATCCTGGCGCTGAATGCTGCCGTTGAAGCCGCACGCGCGGGCGAACAGGGGCGCGGTTTTGCGGTGGTGGCAGGCGAAGTGCGCAATCTTGCCCAGCGAAGCGCTAACGCGGCAAAAGAGATCTCTCAGCTGATTGCCGAGTCCTCAGGCCGCGTCAGCAAAGGCGTTGAGCTGGTCAATGAAACCGGCGTGATGATGAAACAGGTGATTGAGGCGGTGTCGCATGTGCATCTGGTCATCAACGATATTGTTCAGGCGCTGGACGAACAGAATCGGGGTATTAGCCAGGTCAGCACCGCCGTCAATCAGATGGACAGCACCACCCAGCAGAACGCCTCTCTGGTTCAGCAGATCTCTGCGGCGGCACTCTCGCTGGATGAACAGGCTAAATCGCTGGAGAAGACGCTGGCGTTCTTTCATTCCTAAATAATAAGGCACCCGCAGGTCGGGTGCCTTTTCACGCGATTGCCGTTACAGCCCTTTCAGCAGCTTGTCGACAAATTCCGGAACGACCGCGCTTGCCAGGCCGTAGTGCTTCTCTTCAAACTCGCTGCCCACCTGGCTGGGCTCCAGATTAAGTTCTACCGTATGCGCACCGTGCAGGCGCGCTTCGTGAACAAACCCTGCCGCCGGGTAAACATGACCGGATGTGCCGATGGCGATAAACACGTCGGCCATCGCCAGCGCGCTGTAGATCTCATCCATCCCCAGCGGCATTTCGCCAAACCAGACCACGTGCGGACGCAGGCGCGACGGGAACTGGCAGCAGTGGCATTTATCCTCTGGCAGCACGTCCTCTTTCCAGTCCAGCACCTGACCGCTCCAGGCACAGCGAACCTTGAGCAGCTCACCGTGCATATGGATGATGTTTTTGTTGCCGGCCCGCTCGTGCAGGTTGTCGATATTCTGCGTCACCAGCAGAAAACGATCGCCCAGCGCCTCTTCCAGCTTCGCCAGCGCCAGATGCGCCTCATTTGGTGCAATATCTGGCTGGAGAAGCTGGCGACGGCGGGCATTGTAAAACGCCTGCACGAGATCCGGATCGCGGGCAAAGCCTTCCGGCGTGGCTACATCCTCCACGCGGTGTTCTTCCCACAACCCGTCCGCCGCGCGGAAGGTTCGAATTCCTGACTCGGCGGAGATCCCCGCTCCGGTCAGCACCACCACTCTGGGTTTATCCATCGCTTCTGGCATCATTCTGTCTCTGAAAAAGATCCGCTGGCGCAAGCGCTCACGTAAGCGGCGTTTGTTTTTGCGAAAACGGCTGAGTCGACCCTGGCGACGCGACAGCATAGAAACCTCGTAAACTAATCGGTGAGATGAAGGAATGCGGCTCCGCGCATGCCTCCTGCGTCCCCGTGTCGCGCGCGTTCAATACGCGGCACGCGGGCGACCGGCAATAAATGTCGGGGCAAACGCCCGGACAACCGTTCCGTAATCGCGGTAAAGTTTGAAAGCCCTCCCCCTATCACCAGCAGATCCGGGTCGACGATGGTGAGAATATTTCCCAGACATACCGCCAGCAGATCCAGATAGCGTTCAACGTGCTCACGCGCCTGCGCATCATCTTGCTCCCACAGGGTAATGATTTGAGGGGCCTCAAGTTTCTGATGATAGAAGTGTTCGTAAAGCCATGCAAACCCGCGGCCGGAGAGATAGTTCTCAATACAGCCGTGCTGGCCGCAGCCGCAGCGGGTCAGCGGAAAATCACGTCCGACGACGTCCAGCGCGTCCACCGGCAAGCGAATATGACCAAATTCGCCGGTGATGTAGCTGCGCCCGGTGATTGGTTTTCCGTTGATCACGATCCCCCCGCCGACGCCGGTGCCGAGGATCAGTCCCATTACCAGCGGATAGTGACGGAATTCATCATCCCAGGCTTCAGAGAGTGCAAAGCAATTGGCATCGTTGTCTAAACGCACGTCGCGTTCAAGGAGAGCAGAGAGATCGGCGCGCAGCGGTTTACCGCTGGCAGCAGGAACGTTGGCGGCATACAGCGTGCCGTCGTCAGTTTCGGGCATACCCGGAATACCAATGCCGACGCAGCCTTTCACGCCAAAGCGTTCATCGGCCTGCGCCACCAGCGCGGCAATAGCGGTTAAAAAATCGTCGTAGCTTTCGCGCGGCGTGGGAACGCGGGTTTCCCACTGCAGTTTGAGGTCTTTATCAAACACGCCGAGCGCAATCTTGGTGCCGCCAATATCAAATCCGTAATACATAACGCATTCCTCTTTTAACCTGGCGGCCCGAAAGCCGCTAGATCATGACGTAATTACTGGCCACTTAATACCCTCGCCGGATCAATTCGGCTTGCGCGACGCGCCGGATACCAGCTTGCCAGCAGACTCAGTAAAAGTGCTGTAACCAGCACATAAAAAACGTCCAGCCAGTGCAGTTCAGACGGCAGGAAGTCAATAAAATAGATGTCACCCGACAGGAACTGGTGGCCAATGAGCTTTTCAATGCCGTTGATAATCGGCGTCAGCTGCAGGGAAACCACCACGCCAATTACCACGCCGCACAGGCTGCCAAACAGCCCCGCCAGCAAACCGTACCAGACGAAGATGGCGCGAATAAGACCGTCTTTCGCCCCCAGGGTACGCAGTACGGCAATGTCACCGCTCTTGTCTTTGACCGCCATCACCAGCGTCGAGACGATATTAAAGCACGCGACACCAATCACCAGCACCATCGCCAGATACATAATGGCGCGGATCATCTGGATATCACGGTACATATAGCCGTAAGTGCCGATCCAGCTCTTGATGTAGACATAGTTATTGGTCACGCTGCCCGCGTCGCGTACCAGTTTGTTGGCGTTAAAGACGTCGTTAACCTTGATGGCAATGCCCGTTACGCTGTCGCCCATGTCGAGATACTGGCGAGCATCCTCCATCGGCACCATTGCAAAGCTATGGTCAAGCTGACCGCTCAGCTGAAGAATACCGGTGACGTGCAGGCGCACCCGTTTAGGCTGCTGCAGTTTGTGATCGGCGCTGGCGTTCGGGATCATGATCGACACCCAGTCGCCCTGCTTCACTTTCAGGGCATCGGCAACGCCTTTACCCATGATGATTTGCTGCTCGCCGGCCTTAAAGTTCGCCCACGCGCCGTTCTGCACATATTTCGGCAGCGCGCTCAGGCGTTCTTCCTGGACGGGGTTCACCCCTTTCACCTGAATGGCGCGCAGGTTTACCCCGCTCTCCACCAGCCCGGTAAAGTTAATATAGGGTGCGGCAGCGGCGATGCCCGGGACCTTTTCCACTTTGGTCAGGGCATCGCTCCAGTTGCTCCAGGGCTGGTTAACCGGTTCGATTTCACCGTGCGGCACCACCGCCAGAATGCGGTTATTCAGCTCACGCTCGAAGCCGTTCATGGCGCTCAGGCCGACAATCAGCACCGCCACACCCAGGGCGATACCGATGGTCGAAATGACGGAGATCAGCGACACCATACCGCCGCGACGGCGACCGCGGCTAAAGCGTAGTCCGATGAGTAACGATAACGGTGAAGCCATTACTCCGCTCCCATCAGGGTCAGTTCTGCATTCAGATGACCGTCTCGCATCTCAAGCTGGCGCCCCATGCGTTTTGCCAGCTGCAGATCGTGGGTTACAACCAGAAATGCGGTGCCCTGCGAGGCGTTCAGCTCGCCCAGGAGCTGGAAAATACTATCCGCATTGCGCGCATCCAGGTTACCGGTAGGCTCATCCGCCAGCACCAGACGCGGATTGTTCACCAGCGCACGGGCAATCGCCACGCGCTGGCGCTCGCCGCCGGAAAGCTCCGACGGACGGTGGCTACCGCGATGGCCCAGCCCTACCGCTTTAAGCATGTCGCTGGCGCGGGTGTTAATTTCTGCCGGTTTCTTTTTACCGATCAGCAGCGGCATCGCCACGTTTTCCAGCGCCGTGAAATCCGGCAGCAGGTGGTGGAACTGGTAGATAAAGCCCAGCTCGCGGTTACGCAGCTCGGCCTTCGCAGCTGAGGACATTTTGCTCATCGGCTGGCCGGAGAAAATGACGTCGCCGTGGGTTGGGGTATCCAGCCCGCCCAGCAGGTGTAATAAGGTACTTTTACCGGAGCCGGAGCTACCGACAATCGCCATCATCTCGCCTTCGCCCACGCTGAAGCTCACATTGTGCAGCACGTCGGTTTGCACAGAGCCTTCCTGATAGCGTTTGGACAGGTTGTCGCATTGCAACAGGATCTTATTCATAACGTAAAGCCTCAGCGGGTTGAGTGGCGGCAGCGCGCCAGGAAGGATAAAGCGTAGAAAGCAGCGCAATAGCCATCGCGGCCAGCGCAATACCGACTACCTGCAGCGGCTCGATGGCCACCGGTAGCGCCGCACCATCGAGCAGTGCGCCAACGATCGGCATTAAGTTATTAAGCTGGCTGGCAAGCAGCGCGCCCAGCGCCGCACCGAGCAACGCCCCGATAATTCCGGCGCTCGCGCCCTGCACCATAAAGACCGCCATGATCTGGCGCGGCGTGAGCCCCTGGGTTTGCAGGATGGCAACCTCGCCCTGCTTTTCCATCACCATCAGGCCCAGCGAGGTGATGATGTTAAAGGCAGCCACGGCCACGATCAGGCTCAGCAGCAGCCCCATCATGTTCTTTTCCATGCGTACGGCCTGGAATAATTCGCCTTTACGCTCGCGCCAGTCCTGCCATTTGGTGCCGTCCGGCAGTTTTTGCTGGCTGAGGGTATCGACCTTCAGCGGCGCGTCGAGCCACAGGCGCCAGCCGGTGATATTCCCTGCCGGGTAACGCATCAGGCGTGAAGCGTCCTGGATGTTAACCAGCATCTGGTAGCCATCGACTTCGCTGTTGGCGGCAAAGGTACCAATCACGTTGAACAGGCGCTGGCTTGGCAGGCGCCCCATCGGCGTAAACTGGCTGGCTGAGGGCACCATCACGCGCAGCTGGTCGCCACGGTTGACGCCAAGCTGGCCGGCAAGCTGTTCACCCAGAATAACGTTGTATTTTCCCCCTTCGAGATCGGTCTGCTTCACGTTAACCAGGTACGGCGTCAGCGGGTCGTTTTGCGCCGGGTTAATACCCAGCATCACGCCGACCGCCACGCTGCGGGCACTTTGCAGCACCACGTCGCCGGTCGTCAACGGCGCAACGCGCGTGACACCCTGTAACTTCGCCGCGCTTTCCGGCAGCTGCTGCGGGTTAACCGAACCGTTAGTAGATGAGAGTACGGCCTGCGGCATCAGCCCCAGGATGTTGTTTTGCAGCTCGCGCTCAAAGCCATTCATGACGGAAAGCACCGTCACCAGTGCCATCACGCCAAGCGTAATGCCAATAGTCGAAAGCCAGGAGACAAAGCGACCGAAGCGGTCCGCGGCGCGCCCACGCATGTAACGTAAGCCTATGAAGAGTGCGACAGGTTGGTACATGAAATCCGTCTGTTTGCTGATAGCAGACCCACGAGTATATAAGCGAATCCGTTTAGCGTAAATGACTGAAACAGTAAGCTTTGGTAATCATTTTTTCGAAAAATTCAGATAAATCAGGATGCTAATGTCTGAAACCACACCTCGCAACCTCCACCTTTTCCGAAAAACCTCCTGATACAGACTGTTACCCATTACATCCTGGTTTCGTTTTAGAACAATTGCTCGTTCGTTTATGGCAATAAGGTAGTGGCGAACAATGAAGCAAAAAGCATTATGGATTAACCAGATAAAAGGGCTGTGTATTTGCCTGGTGGTTATCTATCATTCGGTTATCACGTTTTATCCGCATCTGGTCGGGCTGCAACACCCGTTCTCCGGGCTTCTCGCCAAATGCTGGGTCTATTTTAACCTCTATCTCGCACCGTTCCGTATGCCGGTCTTCTTCTTTATTTCCGGCTATCTGATCCGTCGTTATATTGACGAGGTGGGCTGGCGAACCAGTCTCGACAAACGGATCTGGAGCATTGTCTGGGTCCTGGCGCTGTGGGGCGTCCTGCAATGGCAGGCGTTGACCCACCTGAACGCCTGGCTGGCGCCCGAGCGAGAGCTTGCCACCTCGTCGAATGCGGCCTACGCCGACTCGCTCTCAGGATTTGTGCTGGGGATGCTCACCGCCAGCACCAGCCTGTGGTATCTGTATGCCCTGGTGGTGTACTTCACGCTGTGTAAACTGCTCAGCCGCTGGAAGCTGCCGGTACTGGGACTGTTGGCACTGGCGAGCATCGCGATCAACTTCCTGCCGCTGCCGTGGTGGGGGATGAACAGCGTGGTCCGTAACATGATCTACTACAGCCTCGGGGCGTGGTATGGCGCAGAGCTGATGGCGTGGATGAAAAGCGTCAACCTGCGCCGCATCTGGCTGGTAACCGGTGCTTTCGCTGCCGTCTCCGTGGTGCTGTGGTTTGCTAACGTTCCGCTGTTGCTCTCATTGCTGTCGATTGTGTTGATCATGAAGCTGTTCTACAGCCTTGAGCAGCGCTATGCCGTTCACCCGAACAATCTGCTGAATGTGATTGGCTCAAACACCATAGCGATTTATACCACCCACCGTATCTTGATTGAGGTCTTTAGCCTGTTCCTGATTGGCGAGATGAATGCCGCCTCGTGGCCGGTCTGGGCAGAGCTCTCCTTAATTCTGGTCTACCCGTTTGCCAGCCTGCTTATCTGTACCCTTGCAGGGCTCGGGGTGCGTAAAATCTCTACCGCGCTGTTTGGGGACGTTTTCTTCTCTCCTCCGTCTACGCTGACCCTGTCACCTTCAACGCGTTAATGCCCTCTCCGCCCCCGTTTCGGGGGCGTTTAGCCCTGCCGTGCGGTTACGATTTGCTTATGTAAAACGATCGAGGATAATAAAGACATTGCGTATCAGTGATATGCCCCAATACTGTTGGTATATCCATAAGAGACTCTGACATAGCCATGCCTGAACACTATCGTTATTCCTTACCTGTCAAAGCGGGCGACCAGCGCCAGCTGGGTGAACTCACGGGCGCGGCATGCGCCACGCTGGTGGCGGAAATCGCCGAGCGCCATCCTGGCCCGGTGATACTGGTTGCCCCGGATATGCAAAACGCCCTGCGCCTGCACGACGAAATTCGCCAGTTCACCGATAGCCTGGTGTTCAGCCTGGCCGACTGGGAAACACTGCCGTATGACAGCTTCTCTCCGCATCAGGAGATCATCTCCTCGCGCCTGTCGACGCTCTATCAGCTGCCGACCATGCAGCGCGGCGTGCTGATTGTTCCGGTGAACACCCTGATGCAGCGCGTCTGTCCGCACAGCTATCTGCACGGCCACGCGCTGGTGATGAAAAAAGGCCAGCGCCTGTCCCGCGATGCCCTGCGCGCGCAGCTTGATGGTGCCGGTTATCGCCACGTCGACCAGGTAATGGAGCACGGGGAATACGCAACCCGCGGCGCGTTGCTCGACCTTTACCCAATGGGCAGCGACCAGCCGTATCGTCTGGACTTTTTCGATGATGAAATCGATAGTCTGCGCGTATTCGACGCCGACACGCAGCGCACGCTGGAAGAAGTGGAGTCCATCAATTTACTGCCCGCGCATGAGTTCCCGACGGACAAAACCGCTATCGAACTGTTCCGCAGCCAGTGGCGCGATAAGTTCGAGGTGAAGCGCGACGCCGAACATATTTACCAGCAGGTCAGCAAAGGCACGCTTCCTGCCGGGATCGAATACTGGCAACCGCTGTTCTTCAACGAGCCGCTGCCTGCCCTGTTCAGCTACTTCCCGGCGAATACGCTGATTGTTAACACCGGCGATATCGACGCCAGCGCCAGCCGCTTTGAAAGCGAAACCCGCGCCCGCTTTGAAAACCGGGGCGTTGACCCGATGCGTCCGCTGCTGCCGCCGGAAGCGCTGTGGCTGCGTACCGACGAGCTCAACGCCGAGCTGAAGCGCTGGCCGCGACTGCAGCTCAAAACCGATTCGCTTGCCGATAAAGCTGCCAACACCAATCTCGCCTTCCGGACGCTGCCGGACCTGGCCGTTCAGGCACAGCAGAAATCACCGCTGGATAATCTGCGCAAGTTCCTGGAATCCTTTACCGGGCCGGTGGTGTTCTCCGTTGAGAGTGAAGGCCGCCGCGAAGCTTTAGGTGAACTGCTGGGGCGCATTAAAGTTGCGCCGAAGCGCATCCTGCGTCTGAGCGAGGCGACCGGAAACGGTCGTTACCTGATGATTGGCGCAGCCGAGCACGGGTTTATTGATACGCTCAACAACCTGGCGCTGATTTGCGAAAGCGACCTGCTCGGTGAGCGCGTCGCGCGTCGCCGCCAGGACAGCCGTCGTACCATCAATCCGGACACGCTGATCCGGAACCTGGCCGAGCTGCATCCGGGCCAGCCGATTGTTCACCTGGAGCACGGCGTTGGGCGTTATCAAGGGATGACCACGCTGGAAGCGGGCGGTATCAAAGGTGAATACCTGATGCTGACCTATGCTAACGACGCCAAACTGTATGTCCCGGTCTCCTCCCTGCACCTCATCAGCCGCTATGCGGGCGGTGCCGAAGACAATGCGCCGCTGCATAAGCTGGGCGGAGATGCCTGGGCGCGCGCGCGCCAGAAAGCCGCGGAAAAAGTGCGCGACGTGGCAGCCGAACTGCTGGATATCTACGCGCAACGCGCGGCCAAAGAGGGCTTCGCCTTTAAGCATGATAAAGAACAGTACCAGCTGTTCTGCGACAGCTTCCCGTTTGAAACCACGCCGGATCAGGCTCAGGCCATTAACGCCGTGCTAAGCGATATGTGCCAGCCGCTGGCAATGGACCGCTTAGTCTGCGGCGACGTCGGCTTTGGTAAAACCGAAGTAGCGATGCGCGCCGCCTTCCTTGCGGTTGAAAACAACAAGCAGGTGGCGGTGCTGGTGCCGACCACCCTGCTCGCTCAGCAGCACTTTGACAACTTCCGCGACCGTTTCGCCAACTGGCCGGTACGTATCGAGATGCTCTCGCGTTTTCGCAGCACCAAAGAACAGACGCAGATTCTGGAACAGGCCTGCGAGGGTAAAATCGACATTCTGATCGGCACCCACAAGCTGCTGCAAAGCGATGTGAAGTGGAAAGATCTGGGGCTGCTGATCGTCGACGAAGAGCACCGCTTCGGGGTACGTCATAAAGAACGCATCAAAGCGATGCGCGCCGACGTCGATATCCTGACCCTGACCGCAACGCCGATCCCGCGAACCCTGAACATGGCGATGAGCGGCATGCGCGATCTGTCGATTATTGCTACGCCGCCGGCACGCCGTCTGGCGGTAAAAACCTTTGTTCGCGAGTACGATAATCTGGTGGTACGTGAGGCCATTCTGCGTGAAGTGCTGCGCGGGGGGCAGGTGTACTACCTCTACAACGACGTGGAAAATATTCAGAAAGCGGCAGATCGGCTGGCGGAGCTGGTACCGGAAGCGCGCATTGCTATCGGCCACGGGCAGATGCGCGAGCGCGAGCTGGAACGGGTAATGAACGATTTCCACCACCAGCGCTTTAACGTGCTGGTGTGCACCACCATCATTGAAACCGGTATTGATATCCCGACGGCAAATACCATTATCATCGAACGCGCGGATCACTTCGGTCTGGCGCAGCTCCATCAGCTGCGCGGCCGCGTCGGACGTTCGCATCATCAGGCCTACGCCTGGCTGCTGACGCCGCATCCGAAAGCGATGACCACCGACGCGCAAAAGCGTCTGGAAGCCATCGCCTCGCTGGAAGATCTCGGCGCAGGCTTTGCGCTGGCGACACACGATCTCGAGATCCGCGGCGCCGGTGAACTGCTGGGTGAGGACCAGAGCGGCTCGATGGAGACCATCGGCTTCTCGCTCTATATGGAGCTGCTGGAAAACGCGGTTGATGCCCTGAAGGCCGGACGCGAGCCGTCGCTGGAAGATCTGACCAGCCAGCAGACCGAGGTCGAGCTGCGTATGCCTTCTCTGCTGCCGGACGATTTCATTCCGGATGTGAATACCCGACTGTCGTTCTACAAGCGCATCGCCAGTGCGAAGAAGGAAAACGAGCTGGAAGAGATCAAGGTTGAGTTGATCGATCGCTTTGGTCTGCTGCCCGATGCGGCGAGAAATCTGCTGGATATCGCTCGCCTGCGCCAGCAGGCACAGAAGCTCGGCATTCGGAAGCTTGAAGGCAACGAAAAAGGCGGCGTGATTGAATTCGCCGAGAAGAACCACGTCAACCCGGTGTGGTTGATTGGTCTGCTGCAAAAACAGCCGCAGCATTTCCGTCTGGATGGTCCAACGCGTCTGAAATTTACCCAGGAACTGACTGAGCGCAAAAACCGTATGGACTGGGTGCGCAACTTTATGCGTCAGCTGGAAGAGAACGCGATCGCGTAGCCAGCCTTTCCCCCCGTTAGCACCGTGCTACCGGGGGGACAATTTACAAACTCTTTGCACTTCACCCGATCTTCCCGACACACCCATTCGCCATAATTATCTTTAACGCCTTATAAAACAATAACCTTATCATTTATATGGACTATGGTGATGATGACCTCTTCGCGTTTTACCCGCTGGATGACCTTGTTTGCGCTGGCAGCGACCGTTGCGGTTGCGCTTCCCGCTCGTGCAAACACCTGGCCACTTCCACCGCCCGGCAGCAAGGTTGTGGGGGAAAACCGCTTTCATGTCGTTGAAAACAACGGCGGTTCTCTGGAAGCGATTGCCAAAAAATATAACGTCGGTTTTCTGGCTCTGCTGCAGGCTAACCCTGGCGTCGACCCGTACGTCCCGCGCGCGGGCAGCGTATTGACCATCCCGTTACAAACTATCCTGCCGGACGCCCCGCGCGAGGGGATGGTAATCAATCTTGCAGAGCTACGTCTCTATTATTACCCGCCGGGTAAAAATGAAGTGACCGTCTACCCTATCGGGATTGGCCAGCTGGGCGGCGACACGCTAACGCCGACGATGGTCACCACCGTCTCGGATAAACGCGCGAACCCAACCTGGACCCCGACGGCTAATATTCGTGCCCGTTATAAAGCACAGGGCATTGACCTCCCCGCCGTGGTGCCGGCAGGCCCGGATAACCCGATGGGACACCACGCGATCCGCCTGGCGGCTTACGGTGGGGTCTATCTGCTGCATGGAACGAATGCGGATTTTGGCATCGGCATGCGCGTCAGCTCCGGCTGTATTCGTCTGCGCGATGACGATATCAAAACGCTATTTAACGTCGTTACGCCGGGGACCAAAGTAAATATTATTAATACGCCGATTAAAGTTTCTGAGGAGCCCGGCGGCGTGCGGCTAGTTGAAATTCACCAGCCGTTATCGAAAAACTTAGGCGATGACCCGCAGACATTACCCATTAATCTGAATGCCGCAATGGTGAGCTTCAAAACGAATGCGAATACCGATGGCACAGTCATGGAGCGCGCAATGGAAGCCCGTTCAGGCATGCCGACTGATGTCACCCGACATCACGATGTCGTCCAACAGCCGCTGTAATACAGAAAGAAAAACGCCCTGCTAAGCAGTAATGCCGTTCACTTAAGCCTCACGTGACTTAAAGCTGAACGGATATTTAGGCGGCACATAAAGCACCGAACGATCGTATCGTCGGTGCTTTCTTTTTGCTGGCAGGATGAAGGCTTTTACATTTTCTCTCATTCCTTTCAGGTGCTTAGGGATATTTCCCGTCGCACCTTTGCCACAGACCCGTATCTGGGACACCAGGATATTCTGGGTTCGCAGGAGGCGGCAACGAGCTGATGTTTAAACTCAGGAGAATAGTTAGGGCAGCCTTTACGCCTGCCGGGAGTCATATTTTTCTGCATATCTGACACTTTGGTTCCCACTACTTATTTGGTGGACACCACTTTGTCGGATGCTTCAGATTATGACCAGACGGTTCACGCTGTACGCTTACGCCTGGCACAACAACCAGAAGCGAGATCCCGACCAGGCAGAAGCCGCACTAACGCTGATTCAGGAAAATATCAAAGAACTAAAAGTTATTCAGTCTACTGTTTCAGATATGTAAAGACAGCGGGCACAAAGCCTGTACATCTATCAATGATATATAACATAAGACATGGTTAACACAGTAACTCCCAGATACATAGTCAACATCATTAAAAATACCTTATAATCTGTGAAAAATTTCAATGGCACACTAGCATAATATGTCCGTCGGGAAGGGATTCGTATCGACATATATAACTGGTAGATTTGCGGAGAATCTTTCAATGACTGTAATTTATTGTGCATACACCAGTGTTTTTTGTTTCTGTAATCAAAAGACAAATCAATATACACTGCCATTAACGCAAGTATTACACCGAGGGCTAAACCATCATAATAAAATACAGCTTTATGAGGTAAAATCAGAGCGATTAGTTCATTCATCATTACATCCCCATGTGCTGGTAAGCCTTATCACCATGTAGCCAGGTGATAAATATTCCCGCAGCCGTCATCAATCCAGTGAATATTACAAACAGAATAACCAGGAACCAGCCAGAAATATCTTTACCCTCGTTACCGCTGAAACTACACATAGTTAATATAACAGCGAAAAATAACATCATTCCTGATATTCCGGCGGAAGACCACGGTGGAGTGTACATTTTTTCTGCCGGATAATCGGGCTGATGGGTTAATCTGGACGATACCGCCGTAACAGAAAACTTTTTCTGATCGGATGCCGCCACAAACTGGTCGCCCTGTGCATACACCACTGCATCTGATGCCAGCGCCAGCGCCAGCCACGGATACCCTGCAGAATGCTCACCGAGTGACATTTCAAGCTCCAGTCGATCCGGCACGACTTTTTTTTCGTCCAGCACTTCCAGCAGCGGATACTTCTCTGTGCGCGATAAACCGGTATACCAGATCTGTTTGGGTTTGCTGACAGCCTCCGCACGCAGATAAACAGGTACTGCTCTTTCAACGTCAATAACCCCCGTCATAGGTTGATAAAGATAAACAGGTTTTTCTCCTTCCGTTTTAATGTAGTAATTCGTCAGGAGAAGCGCGGTAACATTCTCCATCCACTTGCATTCCCCTTCTTCAGAATGCAAATCTACACAGATAAACAGGCGTTCAACGACATACCCGTTCGCCGCCTTCAAAGGCTACAGCCACTTCTGTGCCGTCCAACAGCGGGAAGTGAAAGCCAAACACATCCCCGCCGTACGGCCTGCCCAGACGCATCAGCGCACTTTCAAAGCCGTCACGTTTTTCATCGAGATCAAAATCAAACTTCACGCGGTAGCGGCCCTGCGCATCGACTCCGGCATAGGTGGGATCGCGATTAATAGCCGCCACACGGCCGGGCACCGTACCGGCTATCACCGGGCGTGGCAGAGAGTCCGGACGGAAGCTGTAGCCGTTCAGATAAGGGATACCCTTCAGGATGGCGCGATAATGCTCTGCACGGCTGCCGGATAGCGTCATGGTGGTCACAAGAAATCCGGGCTTAAACCCGTCAGGAATATCCCCTGTCGGGTGAAACATCACGCCCGGCAGCATTTCCGGGTCACTGGTTGTCATCCCCAGCACACTCTGTTTGTTCAGCAGGCGCTCATAGCGCAGGCGCGCGTAGAACGTTGCCGTTTCAGCTTCCTCGCCATATAAGTCACCTGCAGCCAGAAAGTGATCGGCGTAGTGGTACTGTTTTCCGCGGGTTATCCCGTCAGGAATGTCGTTCCCTGCAATGGTTTTATCCGCCTGTGGGGAAAACGGATCGCGGTAGTTATAGGTGCGGACCAGTACATTTTCGGGGATGAGCTGGTACTGCTCTTCGGGTTCGGTTACATACTCTTCATGACTGGTCATGCCGGAATGGCGGACGTATGGCAGCTGTTTATTGCTGAAAACATAGCGGCGACCACCATCACCGAAAATCACCACCGTTTCGCCCTGTACCCTGTCGTGATTTTCAAAGCGAAACCAGATCCCGACCTCGGCCAGCAGGCGGCGGATAAACTGGAGATCGGTTTCTTTCCACTGAATAATCATTTCACGGCTGGGGTAGCTGTGGCTCAGCTGGTCAAAATCGACGTTGTGACCCTGAAAATGGCCGCTGTCTTTCATTAACTTCGTAACGAGCCCAGGAACCGTCATGTCCATGTACACGGCTGAACGGTAGTTCCGGTCCAGCAGCGCCAGTTCATGCTCCAGCACACACTCATACAGGGCTTCATCTGCGGACGACTTCAGACGGGAAAACGACGTGATCACGCCGTTAATCTGGCGCACCGGCAGCCAGGGATCCTGATTATGCCAGCCTGCTTTCGTATTCGGAGCACGCAGAATAAATTCCGCCCTCTGATTGAGGACATCGTTGATTGCTATGTTCGGTGTTGGGCTGGTAAAGCGGATGGTGTAGCGGTAGGGCTTACTGAGTTCTTCTTCCCCGGTAAAAGAGTGAACATCCGGCGAAACAGTTTTACTTCTTGGAAAGTACAATAAATAACGATTCAAGGTATCCTGTTGTTGAACTGTGTCTGATTGTCCTGCCATCGTCAAATATTCCTGATAAAGAATGACTATTCATTAAAAAATAATACGCTTACAGACCTTTGATTGAAACGTCATTCCATAACACATCACAGGATGTTACAAAATACATATCATTCAGTTTAAAGATAAATAAAACAAAAACATTCACACCATAAATAAGAAAAGACCGGGAATAATACCCGCCCCATATATAACAATACTGGAAAAGGAACAAAGCCCGCCGGGTGGGTAATAAATTCTCGCGGATCGGGGTAAAGACATCCCGTCATTTACCGCCTTCCAGGTAGGTACAGCCGTGTATGACACGGGAGCGTTTATACAGGGTATCGCCCGCGTCTGACAGGCCGTAACAACAATATGGACGACGCGTTTTTCCTGTGAAAGCATAATCAGATATTCAAGAACCACCGTTGAAGGGGTATTCGGCCCTTTTTCCTGATATAAATCGACCTTCCCTGGCGAACCGCAATAAATATTAAACCGGTTCGCCGCCTGATAAGAATATACGGCAGTTTACGTAAGCGGGAGTTTATCGGCCACCAGTATATGAGGATAAAATCCGTCCCGGTATCCCGGGTTCGCAGGAGGAGGCAACGAGCTGCTGCTTAAACTCAAGAGAATAATCAGGGTAGCCTTTTCGCCTGCCGTGAGTCACATTTTTCTGCATATCTGACACGCTGATTCCCACCACTTATTTGGTGGACACCATGTTGTCGGATGCATCAGATTATGACCAGACGGCTCTCGCTGGACGCTTACAGAGAGCGGGAAAAGGTATCCAGTTTGGACGGGAAAGCATCCGCAACGAAGTCCATATCGTGTTCAGTCGTAAAAAAATCCGGGTTCAGAGGGGCTGAACCCAGATTGTCTCTTATTGGCAGGATCGTTCAAGTGTTCTTAAACGATCTGCATTAGTGCACATATGCAGGGCGTTTTTTATTGCAGTGGCATAAATGAGGGTTTATGCCCGGCTTATTTGTAGATTACAGCCGTGCCGTGCAGCGTGTTAGGACCGGTCACAGAGGTAATACGGAAAGATTTCGCACCCATCTCTTGCGCTTTTTGTGCCAGCTGATCTTCCAGCGAACCGAGGTTAGTCCCAGCAGATGCGGAGATAGTCCCGACTTTATGCTGGTCAGCTGGGGTAGATTGCACTTCAACAGCAGCAAAGCTTGCGAAAGAGAGTGAGCTCAGAACGGCGGCAGCGATGAGGTTTTTTACGTTTTTCATGATGTTTACCTTTAGCAGATGAATTTGGAGGTCGTTAGCCATTTAGTTAACGATCGATAGGTAAATCATAAATGTGATCCAGCTCACGCGTCAACATAATTTTATAACGAGCATTAACTTAATATTAAAGTCGTTATTTTTCATACTCATATGATTAATTTATTTTTAAGCATTCAGCGCTGGTGGTGCCTTGCGTTTATTTTTATAATGGTTATTCAACAAACCAACAGAGGACCAACGGCAAATGACAACCGATGTCACGAGTTGTGCTAAGAAAAGCCGTGGCCGACCAAAAGTGTTTGACAGGGATGCAGCGCTTGATAAGGCCATGACTCTCTTCTGGCAACATGGGTATGAAGCGACCTCGCTTTCCGATCTGGTAGAAGCCACCGGAGCCAAAGCGCCTACGCTGTATGCTGAATTTACCAATAAAGAGGGGCTGTTCAGGGCAGTGCTGGACAGGTACATTTCGCGCTTTGCGGCGAAACACGAAGCCCAGCTTTTTTGTGAAGAGAAAAGCGTTGAACAGGCTCTGCGAGACTACTTCACCGCCGTAGCAACCTGCTTCACCAGTAAAGACACGCCTGCGGGCTGCTTTATGATTAACACCTCTGCTACCCTTGCGGCGTCGTCTAAAGAGATCGCCAATACGGTGAAATCGCGTCATGCCATGCAGGAGGAGACGCTGAGCGCGTTTTTGGCTCAGCGCCAGCAGCGCGGTGAAATCCCTGCACACTGTAACCCTCAGGTGCTGGCGCAGTACCTGAGCTGTATTTTGCAGGGGATGTCGATCAGCGCCCGTGAAGGAGCCACGCTGGAAAAACTGCAGAATATTAGCGACACCACGCTGCGGCTGTGGCCTGAGCTACTTAAAATCTGAAGCAAAAAAAAGCTCCTCAGCCTGAGCGCATGAGGAGCTAAATTCAGAGAACATCTTTTTTACACTTTGTTATTCAGAACCAGCTGGCCATTTCCATCCAGAGGGATTTGCGTGCCCGGGTCTTTATCCATGCGGATTTTGCCCTGCTGATCGCCAATTTTGTACGTCACGTCATAACCCAGCATTTTTTCCGACTTGTCATAAACGGTTTTGCAGCGTTGCTGAGTCGTAGTGTAGGTATCGTTATCCTGCATCGCGCCCTGCACCTGGTTACCGGCATAGCCACCGCCCAGCGCGCCGACCACGGTCGCCACATCTTTACCACGGCCACCACCAAACTGGTGACCAATGACCCCACCTGCTACCGCACCCAGAACAGAGCCGGCAATACGGTTTTCATCCTGAACCGGACGGCGGTGAGTCACGGAGACGTTGCGGCACTCCTGACGAGGGGTTTTCACAGTTTCTTTAATCGGTGTAGCAGAAACTACCTGTGCATACTGCGGGCCGCGATCTAATACGTTCAGACTGGCAACGGCAGCCACACCTAACGCAGCCGCGACGCCAATCCCTATACCCGCCAACATTGATTTATTCACGGGACTTCCTCCTTTGTTGCTATTGGTAACAATTTTGCAATGGAGGTACGGCTTCGCCAATCAGATAAAGGATTAAAAAAGGGGCGTTGAGGGGGGATACATTCTATTTAGGAGAACTCTTAAGCACGCATTCTGTTATCTGCAGCACGATATGCTAAAAACTCCCTCCGGAAGGCCCGGAGGGAGTGAAAGATTAGTGCAGCTTCAGACGCGGGCGGATCACGCGGTTGATTCTGCCCACCAGCATCATCAGCCCGGTTTTAAAGTAGCCGTGCAGCGCGATCTGGTGCATACGGTACAGAGAGATATACACGAAGCGTGCAATGCGCCCTTCTACCATCATCGAGCCACGCATCAGGTTGCCCATCAGGCTGCCGACGGTAGAGAAGTTAGACAGCGATACCAGAGAACCGTGGTCTTTGTAGACATAGGCTTTCATTGGCTTACCTTTGGTCTGCGCCAGAATGTTGTGCAGAACCAGGCTTGCCATCTGATGCGCCGCCTGCGCGCGCGGCGGCACGAAGCCTCCTTCAGGACGCGCACAGGAAGCGCAGTCGCCGATAGCAAAGATTTCAGGGTCACGGGTGGTTTGCAGCGTCGGCTCCGTCACCAGCTGGTTGATGCGGTTCGTTTCCAGACCACCGATCTCTTTCATAAAGTCAGGTGCTTTAATACCTGCCGCCCAGACCATCAGATCCGCTTTGATGTACTCGCCATCTTTGGTGTGCAGGCCACCTTCGTCGGCGCTGGTCACCATGGTTTGTGTTAACACCCGCACGCCCAGTTTGGTAAGTTCATTGTGCGCCGCACCGGAAATACGCGGTGGCAGAGCAGGCAGAATACGTTCACCAGCTTCAACCAGCGTCACGTTCAGCGCGTCGTTGGTTAACCCTTTATAGCCGTAGCTGTGCAGCTGCTTCACCGCATTGTGCAGTTCAGCGGACAGCTCAACGCCCGTCGCACCGCCGCCGACAATAGCGATATTCACCTTACCGTTCGCACCCATATTGCTGGTGTACTTCAGGAACAGGTTCAGCATTTCCTGATGGAAACGACGCGCCTGGTGCGGGTTATCGAGGAAGATACAGTGGTCTTTCACGCCAGGCGTGTTGAAATCATTGGAGGTACTGCCCAACGCCATGACCAGCGTGTCATACGCCAGTTTGCGCTCAGGGACCAGAAGTTCCCCTTTTTCATCGCGCAGCTCTGCCAGGGTAATGGTTTTGCTTTCACGGTTGATGTCCACCACCGAGCCCAGCTGGAACTGGAAGTGATGGTTGCGCGCGTGCGCCAGATAGCTGAGCGCGTCCACGCCCTCGTCCAGAGAACCGGTCGCCACTTCGTGCAGCAGCGGTTTCCACAGGTGGCTGTGGTTACGATCCACCAGCGTAATTTTGGCTTTTTTACCGCGACCCAGCTTTTTGCCCAACTGTGTAGCCAGCTCCAGCCCGCCAGCACCACCGCCTACAATCACTATCTTTTTCAATGGCGTAGTCAACGTGACCCCCTCAAATTATTAACCAATTGTTAATTAAAAGTTATAAAAATAACCCTTAATTAACAACAGGTTACAGCACTGAAACCATTCAGGTGCATTGAGAATAACACGTCAGGCGCATTGGTCATACCAAAATTGATATGCATCAAGTTTTGATGGCGTAAAAGTAGACAATTCTGGTCAAAAAGAAAGCCCGGTACGCTTTCGCGTCCGGGCTTCTGGACCTGCTTCAGGGGTTTAACCCAGCGTTTTGAAGGCCTTGATACGCTGCAGGTGCGGAGAGATGTTCTTAAACTTGTGGGTCTGTTCTTCGTCCCAGACGATCTCATAGTAATGATGCAACAGTTCTGCAGCCCGGTGGCTGTTGAGCGCCTCATCGTTACGCGACAGGATCACCAGACAGCGGTCGCGGTTTTTCTCCCGAAAATTGCTGACGCACTTGGTTGCAATATCGACATACTCTTCCGGGCGGTCAATTTTGCCTTCCATGTTCTCGTTCGGGAAAAGGTTAGGATTGAACACGACCTGGCGGATGTCGCACAGGAAGCCAATCCGCTCGGCCCAGTAGCCGCCCAGCCCCACGCCGCAAATCAACGGGCGATCGTCGACGTTGAGCTGCAACATCTTGTCCACTTCTTTGAGCAGATGCTGCATATCATGCTTCGGATGGCGCGTGCTGTAGCTGATCAACCGTACATCCGGATCGATAAACTGCAGCTGCAGCACCTTCTCATGATTACCAGGACTGTTAGAGTCAAAACCGTGTAAATAGATGATCATCGTCTTCTCACCACGCTACGCCTTCCGGGAGGGTTTACAGGCTGGCTTTATGTGCCTGCCAGCGCTCATTCAGGTCTTCAAGCCGGGCGTTGACCGTCTTCCAGCGCGCCGAATCCATCAGCTCCTGACGGCTAAATGAACCTTTATGATACAATTGTGTAACACGCTCTGCATTGATCGGCGACAGGTTATCCAGCACGCTAACGGCACCTTTACGATTATTGCAGACCAGGATCATATCGCAACCAGCGTCCAGTGACGCCTGACCGCGTTCTGCGTAACTACCCATAATCGCCGCCCCTTCCATCGATAAATCGTCGGAGAAAATCACGCCATTGAAACCCAGCTCCTGGCGCAGAACGGTTTTCAGCCAGTGCGGAGAGCCGCTGGCAGGACGCGGATCTACGTCGCTGTAAATCACATGCGCAGGCATAATGGCATCGAGCTTGTTATCAGTGATAAGCGACTGGAAAACCGACATATCTTTGGCACGAATTTCCGCTTCAGGGCGCGGATCGCGCGGCGTCTCTTTGTGGGAATCCGCCGTCACCGCCCCGTGGCCCGGGAAGTGTTTTCCGGTGGTCTTCATCCCTGCATCATGCATGCCGTCGATAAACCGGGTCGCCATTGCCAGCGCAATACGCGGATCTTCATGGTATGAACGTTCGCCAATCGCGGCGCTGATATGCCCCACGTCCAGAACCGGGGCAAAACTGATGTCGATATCCATGGCAATCATTTCACTGGCCATCAGCCAGCCGGCGTCCTGCGCCAGTTTTCCACCCTCTTCCGTGCCTAACAGCGCGGCAAAAGACTGGGCTGCCGGCAGGCGGGTAAACCCTTCACGAAAACGCTGCACGCGTCCGCCTTCCTGATCGACGGCCACCACCAGATGATTGCGCGACGCGGCGCGGATCTGGCGCACCAGTTCACGCAGCTGCGCCGGATCGTGATAGTTGCGGGTAAACAGGATCAGGCCACCCACCAGCGGATGCGCCAGAATTTCACGCTCCTCCGCATCCAGCTCAAACCCTTCTACATCCAACATGACTGGACCCACATCCACCTCTCTTATCCTTTAGTTTGTAACTGACGCCAGGCATCGTCTGCCAGCGCAATAAATTGTTTGTCTCTGGACTGCTGATAGCGCATTTCAAACCAGCCGGCCATTAACATGACGACCCAGGGACGCCAGCGCCTGACCTGACGCGTCAGCGCATCGACGTCAATCTTTGCCGCCTGGGCATAGTTCCTGATGAGCGTCTGCCGCGCGGCGTCACTCTCCGTCCAGACTGCCGCCAGCTCCAGCGCCACATCGCCGTCCCCGGCATATTCCCAGTCGATAAGCCTGATACCCGCTGACGTATGCACAATATTTCCGGCATGAACATCCATGTGCAACGGTGAGAGCCGGATCGGCTGTGGCTCGCCCGCTTTACGCAACCGTTTAAGATGTGCCAGCCACGTTGGGGTGCGTCTGTCAGGCAAGGCTTGCTGCCAGTAGTGTTCAAGCAACGGGAATAACGTGATTCGCCATCCCAGATGTGGCTGCCGGTGTAAATGATACAGCATTGCCGCAAGCTCTGGGGTGTCCGGCAGCGCGCTTTTAACCTCACCTTCCAGATACTCGACGGCCATCCAGCCCTGTCTGAAAAAACGGGGTTCAGGCACGAGATCTGACGCAAGACGTTTCAGGGCACGAAACTGTCTACGGAAATGGGAAGCAGGCGCAAAGGGATCGTGATTCTGCCGTAAGACCAGACGGTGTTCGCCCTGCGCTATAATGCAACTCGCGCCGCCAAGCCCGGTGTGGGCCTGCGGCGCGATAAGGCGATACTGAGGAAAATAGCGTGTCAGAATCTCTTCACGCGTGCTGTCATTGTTGCGTAACCGCACCTTTACCTGACCAGATGATTTCGCCTGTCTGAACCAGCATCAGCTGCATCTGCAGGGCTGGCGTATTCACGTTACCGGTGGCGTTAGAGTACAGCACATACTGTGCGCCAACGTTACGGGCAATACCGATAGCCTTGCTACGTGTGCCGAGGCTATCCTGCGGCGACAGGCCCAGCTGCTGTTTCGCTACCGCGAGCTGCTGAGCCGAGACCAGCGTAAACTTACCGTTATTTGCCAGGGCATTGCGCAGGGTTTCCGTCGCTTCGCCCGCGTTAAGCGAACCGTTGGTACGGTTGTTCACGGTGTCGACTAACAGCACGCTGCCTGCCGTCACGCCCTGTGCCTGCAGCATTTTACCCACCATCGGCTGCATTGCGCCGTTCCAGTCGTAATGGCGCACGCGCGGCGCGGGCTGCGAAGTCTGGTCCGGATGCTCAATTGGTCCAGGCTGTGACGGAATAGACGGCACAGATGGCACGGTTGGCTGCGGCTGCGCTGGCTGCGTCGGCTGTTCAGTGCCCGGTTTAGCCTCTTCCACAGGCGCAGGCTGTTCAGTACGCGTCACACACCCTGCCAGAAACAGAGCGAAAGCTGTCACGAGCGCATAGCGGCTCAAATTTTTAATCAAGATTCACCCCTTAGAGATATAGATAAAGCCTCACCTTATGCGCACCCAGATAATTGGCGCTGCCATAGAGCGTTACCGACGACCTTGCCGGAATAGTGACGCTGCGCGGCGCCTCCAGCGGATGCATTTCAAGACCTCTTACGTCATACCAGAAAAAACGGTAGTGGACCGTCACTGGATCATGTCTTTCATTGAAGAGCGTAGAGGAGGCTGACGAGTTAATTTCACTGATGGTCAACGCGGGTTGCTGCGCCGTGATGCCCGCAGCAAGCACGGAAGATTCCATCACCAGCGTCTGTTCATCATTCACGGGGATCGCCGGGCGCGAGCTGCACCCTACGATCATCATCGTCATTACCAGCGCTGCAATACGCCCTTTAAGCATGTTAAAGACCTTTGTGTGCCAGCATCGGCCCCAGAGGACGTCCACCCAGCAGATGCATGTGAATATGATAAACTTCCTGCCCGCCATGACGGTTGCAGTTCATGATCAGACGGTAACCGTCTTCCGCAATGCCTTCCTGTTCAGCGATTTTCGCGGCCACCGTCAGCATACGACCTAACGCCACTTCGTGCTCGGTTTTTACGTCGTTTACGGTAGGAATCAGAATATTGGGAATGATAAGGATGTGCGTCGGGGCCTGAGGGGAAATGTCCCGGAAAGCCGTCACCAGTTCATCCTGATAGACGATATCCGACGGGATTTCGCGACGGATAATTTTACTGAAAATCGTTTCTTCAGCCATGACCTTTTCCTTATTTGTTTAGTCTGGTGCGATGCGTCCGCTGTTGGCACACTCTCGGATGAGTGCATGACACAATTCAAGAGTATGAGCGAGTTTCTCCTGTCCTTTCAACCTTCTCCCCCGATTTCTTTCCTGAATGTTTATCAGCTGGATGAAGAGTGACCGCTCTTGCGTCCTGGTGATGTTTTTTGAGACATAAAAAACCGCAGCAATAAAAAAGGCAGCCATTCGGCTGCCTTAGTCTCCCCAGGTCACAACTTAGTTGCTGCGGATGTACTCATCCATTTCGGTTTTCAGGTTATCGGATTTAGTACCGAAGATTGCCTGTACACCCGAACCTGCAACAACAACACCTGCTGCGCCCAGTTTTTTCAGACCCGGCTGGTCAACTTTTGCGACGTCAGCAACGCTAACACGCAGACGAGTGATGCACGCGTCCAGGTTAGTGATGTTCTCTTTACCGCCGAACGCTGCAACCAGGGCCGGAGCCATTTCGCTGGTAACGGCTGATTTGCTGTCTTCTGACGCATCTTCACGGCCTGGTGTTTTCAGGTCCAGTGCCTTGATCAGCACGCGGAAGATGGTGTAGTACGCAACGGCATAGCACGCGCCTACAATTGGGAACAGCCACAGTTTGCTGCTGTTACCAGACAGAACGATGAAGTCGATCAGACCGTGAGAGAAGGACGTACCGTCACGCATACCCAGCAGGATACAGATTGGGAATGCCAGGCCCGCCAGTACAGCGTGGATGATGTACAGGATCGGCGCAACGAACATGAAGGAGAACTCGATCGGCTCGGTGATACCGGTCAGGAACGAGGTCAGCGCTGCGGAGATCATGATACCGCCCACTTTTGCACGGTTCTCTGGCTTAGCAGAGTGCCAGATGGCAATCGCAGCAGCCGGCAGACCGTACATTTTGAACAGGAAGCCGCCAGACAGTTTGCCTGCAGTTGGGTCGCCCGCCATGTAACGTGGGATGTCACCGTGGAATACCTGACCTGCTGCGTTGGTGAATTCACCAATCTGCATCTGGAATGGAACGTTCCAGATGTGATGCAGACCAAATGGTACCAGGCAACGCTCGATGAAGCCGTAGATACCAAACGCGACAACCGGGTTCTGGTAAGCAGCCCACTGAGAGAAGGTCTGAATAGCGGAGCCGATCGGTGGCCAGATGAAGGACAGGATCACGCCAGTGAAAATCGCTGCCAGACCAGAGATGATCGGAACGAAACGCTTGCCCGCGAAGAAGCCCAGATACTCAGGCAGCTTGATGCGATAGAAGCGGTTAAACATATACGCTGCAATCGCACCGGAGATGATACCGCCCAGCACACCGGTGTCCGCCAGGTGTTTCGCGGCGATCTCTTCTGCCGGTAAATGCAGAACCAGCGGCGCAACCACAGCCATGGTTTTCACCATGATGCCATAGGCAACCACTGCAGCCAGAGCAGATACACCATCGTTATTGGTGAAGCCCAGCGCCACACCGATCGCGAAGATCAGCGGCATGTTAGCAAAAACAGAACCGCCTGCTTCGGCCATCACGTGGGACACTACGGCTGGCAGCCAGCTGAAGTTTGCAGAACCGACACCCAGCAGGATACCTGCGATAGGCAGTACGGATACTGGCAGCATCAGCGATTTACCGACCTTTTGCAGGTTAGCAAATGCATTCTTAAACATAATTGAGAGTGCTCCTGAGTATTTGTGCTTTTTTTACGCTTTCACGCATTGGCCCGGGGGGAGTACCGTGCCGTGGACAGGACATCTAAGCGCCCTTTATTTATTACACAGAGTAAAATAATTCCCTCTGAGTTTGTTTGACGGCTATCACGTTTCAGCTTAAGGCGGTCGAAAAACTTTCAGTTATTTACAAAAAGCATGTCCGGATGTGTCTAAAAACACCGTCACCGCCCCAAATGAGGCGGTGAACTTTACTCGTTTTATTTATTAATTACGAGCCTAAAAAAAACAGGTGTATCAAACAGATTGCAGGCGGGCGGGGTCGATATGGAACAGCGTAGAGAAGTTTTCCGTGGTGACGCGGGCCAGTTCTTCAATACTGACGCCTTTAAGCACGGCCATGTACTCCGCAACGTCTCTCGTCATGGCCGGTTGGTTCTCTTTACCGCGATGCGGTACCGGAGCCAGATAAGGAGAGTCTGTTTCCACCAGAATGCGATCGAGCGGAACATAGCGCGCAGCATCACGAAGTTGCTCTGCGTTACGGAACGTCACGATCCCAGAAAACGAAATATAAAACCCTAAATCAAGCAGTTTACCCGCTGTTTCTCTGTCTTCTGTGAAACAGTGTAGTACGCCACCACAATCCGTCACGTTTTCTTCCCGGAGGATCGCCAGCGTATCGGCACGCGCATCGCGGGTATGAACAATGACCGGCTTGTTAAGTTCGCGGCCAATGCGGATATGATGGCGGAAGGACTCCTGCTGGCGCGGTTTGGTTTCCGGCGTGTAGAAATAGTCCAGCCCGGTCTCGCCCATCGCCACCACGCCCTCTTCCGCTGCCAGTCGGCGCAGGTCCTCAACGTCGTACGCCTCGTCCTGATTCAACGGGTGCACGCCGCAGGAGAACACCACGTTATCGCGAACGCCCACCAGCTCACGCATCGTGCGATAGCCCGGCAGCGTCGTCGCCACCGCAAGGCAGAATTTCACATCGCGGGCAGCGGCTTTCGCCAGCACGTCATCCACGTTTTTATGCAGAGATTGATAATCCAGGCCATCAAGATGGCAGTGTGAGTCGACTAAAAACATAATGTCTCTCTCAGAGATGGGAAACAGGCGGTGTGACGCCTGGTTGCAGGTAATGTTCAATACGCAGTGACTGGTCGGTCAGTAAAAGCTCGCGATTAAGACCAGTCACGGTTAAAAGCTGTTCGCGGCTCTGGCAAATGTCATGAAGCATCGCGTGAAGAATCGTGCCTGAGAGGCGGTTCGCCAGCGTATTCACCAGTGGCCATACGTCCGGGTTAGTCAGCAGCGTTGCCCCTTGCTGGAGCTTGAGCGCATCCAACAGTAAGGAGGCCAGCCAGTGCAGACGCTCATCGGCCCGATCGCAGTTCAGTGCCGGCAGTAAACTTAGCCAGTCCTGGCTGTTAAGTGAAGATTCGACGGCCCGGCAGAGCGTTTCTCGCTGTGACCAGATGTCTGGTTGCAGTAATGCCAGTGCCGCCGCGGGCGCTCCGCTGCTCAGGCGCAGTGCGGACAGCGCACACTCAGGTGACGTTGTCACCTCTCGTTCCAGCCAGCTCAGCGCCCACGTTTCCTGAGGCACAGCAAGGTGATGAAGACGACAGCGGCTGCGCAACGTCGCCAGTAATCGTCCCGGATCGCGGCACGAGAGGAAAAACCACGTTTTTTCCGGCGGCTCTTCCAGCGTTTTAAGCAGGGCGTTAGCCGCCGCCTCGGTTAGCAGCGTGGCGTCTTTAAGCCAGACCACTTTAGCGCCGCCCAGCCGTGCGTGTTCGTACAATTTTTCACTGACTTCACGCACGGCATCAATACCGAGCGCGCTTTTGCCCTTCTCAGGCTCAAGCGTGTAGTAGTCAGGATGTGTGCCCGCCTGCATTAGCTGGCAGCCGCGACATTTACCACAGCTTTTGTGCCCTTCGGGCTGCTGACACATCAGAAAACGGGTGATGGCATAAATCAACGCATCCTCACCCATGCCTGGCAATGCCTGAATCAGTAACGCATGATGCCCCCGACCTGCCTGATAGCTGCCGATCAGCTGTTCAAAGTGCGGACGCAGCCATGGATACCATTTCATGCCTGTTGCTCCTGTACCCACTGCGTAACGGTCTGCTGAATGTCGCGCGTGACGTCGTCCAGGGATTGCGTCGCATCAATGGTGCAAATTGAGCTGTCCTGTGCGGCCAGTTCAAGATAGCGCGCACGGGTGCGGTTAAAGAAATCAAACGACTCTTGCTCAATGCGGTCCAGCTCGCCGCGCGCGCGGGCACGTTTGAGACCCACTTCCGGGGTAACATCCAGATAGAGCGTCAGGTCAGGGCGAAAATCACCCAATACGGCATTACGCAGCGTTGCCAGCATTGTCTGGTCAATACCGCGTCCTCCGCCCTGATATGCCTGAGTCGATAGATCGTGACGGTCGCCGATCACCCATTTGCCGTCGGCCAGGGCGGGCTTGATAACCGTCTCAACCAGCTGTACGCGCGCCGCGTAGAACATCAGTACTTCGGCCTTGTCAGTGATAACTTCGTCGCCGACAGATTTAATATCCAGCACCAGGCTGCGCAGCTTTTCAGCCAGCTGCGTGCCACCCGGCTCGCGGGTAAATACCATGTCCGCCACGCCAAGCGCTTTGAGCGTATCCACCACCACGTTGCGGACGGTGGTTTTACCCGCCCCTTCGAGTCCCTCAATGACAATGTATTTACTGCGCATTTTTTTCCTTAAGTGCCTTCAGATAGTCCTGAACAGAGCGATTGTGGCTGGCAAGGTTGGTGTTAAAGGTGTGCCCCCCTTTTCCATCAGCCACAAAATAGAGATACGGTGTTTTAGCCGGATGCGCAGCTGCTTTGAGCGAAGCCTCGCTCGGCGTGGCAATCGGGCCTGGCGGTAAACCGCTAATCACGTAGGTATTATACGCCGTTGGCGTCTCCAGATCTTTCCTGGAGATCTTGCCGACATAGCTCTCGCCCATGCCGTAGATGACGGTAGGGTCAGTTTGCAGACGCATGCCGATGCGCAGACGGTTGATAAATACCGACGCCACCCGTTCGCGCTCAGCAGCGACGGCCGTCTCTTTCTCAATGATTGAGGCCATCGTTACAAACTGGTTCCGATCGCTGTAAGGCAGTCCTTCCATTCGCCCTTCCCAGGCAGAATCTACTGCGGCGACCATTTTTTTGTGCGCCCGCTTCAGAATCGCCACATCGGTCGTACCTGCCGTGTACATCCAGGTGTCTGGCCAGAACCAGCCTTCTACCCAGTCTGGATGTTCAAGTTTCAGCACCTCGGCCACCGTCTGATAGCGATCGTCTTTTAATGTGTGTTTGATATACGGCGCGTCACGCAGCTGTTTGAGGTAATCACTCAGGCGCATCCCTTCCACAAACCGCAGAGGGAACTGCGCCTCTTTACCGCTTTCCAGCAGCTGCAGCATCTCTCTGACGGTCATTCCCGGCGTAAAGCGATAGGTGCCAGCTTTGAAATGGGACAGTTCAGGTTCCACGCGCAATAACCACTGGAATACCCGGGGACGATTGATAATCTTGTCGCCATAGAGCTGTTCCCCAAGCGCCTGGCGGCCGGTGCCTGCTTTCAGGGTAAAGATCGTCTCGTCTTTAATCAGGATCTTACTGCTCGCCAGCTGGCGAACTTTCCATACGCCTGCTCCGCCAGCGACACCCAGCGCAACGATGAGGATAAGGACAAAGCGCAACATTTTTTTCATGACTATCTGGTTTGCTCACATTTCGGGGCTAAAAACTGAAACAGCTCGCGCGAAGACCAGCGTTGTTGACCATACGCGCGAACAGGTACAACAGGCATCAGCGCATTACACATGATGACTTCATCTGCGGTCTGCAACGCCGCTTCGCCTGCGCTTACTTCGACAACGCGAAAGCCAGAGTGTGCCAGCTGCTCCAGACAAAACTGACGCATTAGCCCGTTAACGCCAGCCTGATCCAGCGACGGAGTGAATACCTCTCTTCCCTGCCGCCAGAGTAAATTAGCCGCACAGCATTCCGTAATGAACCCTTCGCTGTCAAGAACCAGCGCCTCATCGGCGTCCGTCTGTTCAAGATGAGTACGAATGAGCACCTGCTCCAGGCGATTGAGGTGCTTAATCCCGGCCAGCATGGGGTTTCGTCCCAGTCGGATCGGGCTCAGCGTCAGCGTGACGCCCTCTTCTCGCCAGCGAGAGTAATGCGCGGGATAGGCAGAGACAGAGAGGATACGCGTTGGGCTAAGACACGATGCAGCGCTGTAACCCCGACCACCGCTGCCGCGGCTGATAATGACTTTGAGTACGCCGCTCTGCTTCCTGGATGCCAGTTCGCACATTTCCTGACGCAATATGTCCCAGTGCGTAAATGGGATCATTAGCGTTTCACAGCCATGTTGCAGGCGTCGAATATGCGCCTCCAGCAGGCAGACATTGCCGTCCAGAATGCGCGCGGTCGTAAAGCAACCATCACCGAACTGTATCGCCCTGTCGCTGGCAGGCAGCGCGTCCTGCTCAAGGCCATTGATTAAAAACATGGTGGCTCCTATGCGTAGGCGTTTAGTCTGGCAGGATGCCCTACAGCCAACAAGAAGAGTAGACATAATAAAAAAGGTCCGGCAAGCGGACCTTTCTTAAGTGCTATCGGGTCTTCAGGATCAGATCTTTTTGAAGATCAGAGAACCATTCGTGCCGCCGAAGCCAAAGGAGTTACACAGGGTGTACTCCATACCGCTAACCTGGCGCGCTTCGTGAGGAACGAAGTCCAGATCGCAACCTTCATCCGGGTTATCCAGGTTGATGGTTGGCGGAACAGCCTGATCGCGCAGCGCAAGGATCGAGTAGATAGACTCTACTGCACCCGCCGCGCCCAACAGGTGACCGGTCATGGATTTCGTAGAGCTTACCATTACGCGGCTGGCAGACTCGCCGAAGATAGACTTAACCGCCTGAGCTTCTGCTTTATCGCCTGCAGGTGTAGAAGTACCGTGCGCGTTAACGTAGCCAATCTGAGCTGGAGTGAGACCCGCATCACGGATTGCGTTTGCCATCGCCAGCGCGGCACCCGCGCCGTTCTCCGGAGGAGACGTCATGTGGTAAGCATCGCTGCTCATACCAAAGCCAACGACTTCAGCATAAATTTTCGCACCACGTTTTTTCGCGTGCTCGTACTCTTCCAGTACGATCATGCCCGCACCGTCGCCCAACACGAAACCGTCACGATCTTTATCCCATGGACGGCTTGCCGCCTGAGGATTATCGTTGCGGGTAGACAGCGCACGTGCGGCACCAAAGCCACCCACGCCAAGCGGGGTACTGGCTTTTTCAGCGCCACCTGCAACCATAGCATTTGCATCGCCGTACGCGATCATACGCGCGGCCTGGCCGATGTTATGCACGCCAGACGTACAAGCGGTCGCGATAGAAATGCTTGGCCCACGCAGGCCGAACATGATGGTCAGGTGACCTGCCACCATATTAACAATCGTGGACGGAACGAAGAACGGGCTGATTTTGCGCGGTCCGCCATTCATCAGAGATGTATGGTTTTCCTCGATCAGGCCAAGACCGCCAATACCGGAGCCAATAGCGGCGCCAATACGGGTTGCGTTCTCTTCCGTAATCTCAAGGCCAGAATCCTGCATGGCCTGAATGCCAGCGACAATTCCATATTGAATGAAGGCATCCATCTTGCGCTGTTCTTTGCGCGAGATAAATTCTTCACAGTTAAAATCCTTTACTAAGCCAGCAAATTTCGTTGCATAGGCGCTAGTATCGAAATGGTCGATTAGGCTGATGCCGCTCTGACCGGCAAGGAGAGCTTTCCAGGTGGACTCTACGGTATTGCCGACAGGAGACAACATGCCAAGTCCGGTCACAACTACACGACGCTTAGACACGTTTGTCCTCCAGGGAGGGAAAAATAAAAGAGATTCGTGGGACTAAAAAAGATAAAACTCAGGCGGTCGAATGACCGCCTGGAGATGTTCACTTACGCCTGGTGACCGTTGATGTAATCAATGGCAGCCTGAACGGTGGTGATCTTCTCAGCTTCTTCGTCCGGAATCTCAGTATCAAACTCTTCTTCCAGAGCCATTACCAGCTCAACGGTGTCAAGAGAATCTGCGCCCAGGTCTTCAACGAAGGAAGCGGAGTTCACAACTTCTTCCTGCTTAACGCCCAGCTGTTCGCCGATAATTTTCTTAACGCGTTCTTCGATAGTGCTCATACTCTTAAATTTCCTATCAAAACTCGCTTTCGCGATGGTTTTCGTAGTGTATAAAATGTTGAAAAATTTGCAACTAAATCCCGGCAGTTCGTACCACGATTTTACGTTATTTTGAGGCCATTCGCCCTAATAACGCAAATATTTTTCATCGTGGTTAAACCATATACATCCCGCCGTTGACGTGGAGGGTCTCACCAGTGATGTAACCCGCTTCGTCAGAGGCTAAAAATGCAACCGCACTGGCAATTTCTTTAGGGTCGCCTAAGCGGCCCGCAGGAACAGCTGCCAGCGTACCCGCACGCTGATCATCAGTCAGCGCACGCGTCATGTCCGTTTCAATAAAGCCCGGAGCAACAACGTTTACAGTAATACCGCGGGACGCGACTTCACGCGCCAGCGACTTACTGAAACCGATCAGACCTGCTTTCGCCGCAGCGTAGTTAGCCTGACCAGCATTTCCCATGGTACCAACCACAGAACCGACAGTGATAATACGACCATGACGCTTTTTCATCATAGCGCGCATTACCGCTTTTGACAGACGGAATACAGATGACAGGTTGGTTTCGATGATATCGTTCCACTCGTCGTCTTTCATTCGCATTAACAGGTTATCACGAGTGATCCCGGCATTGTTTACCAGAATATCCACTTCACCAAATTCTGCGCGAATATTTTCCAGAACAGATTCGATAGATGCAGGTTCGGTCACATTCAGTACCAGACCTTTACCGTTTGCACCCAGATATTCGCTGATGGCCTGAGCGCCATTCTCGCTGGTTGCTGTACCAATCACCTTCGCGCCGCGCGCAACCAGTGTTTCAGCAATTGCACGCCCGATACCGCGGCTTGCGCCAGTCACCAGGGCAATTTTTCCTTCAAAACTCATGGTATTCCTCTTTTATTGCGAGAGTGCCGCTGACATCGCTTCCGGCTCGTTAATCGCCGAGGCTGTCAGGGTGTCAACAATACGTTTTGTCAGACCGGTGAGGACTTTCCCTGGGCCGACTTCATACAGATGCTCAACGCCCTGAGCGGCCATAAACTCAACGGTTTTGGTCCACTGTACCGGGCTGTAGAGCTGGCGAACCAGCGCGTCACGGATAGCTTCCGGCGTGGTTTCACATTTCACATCGACGTTGTTCACAACGGAAATCGTCGGTGCGTTAAACGTAATTTTTTCCAGCTCAACCGCCAGTTTCTCGGCTGCTGGCTTCATCAGCGCACAGTGAGACGGCACGCTGACAGGCAGTGGCAGCGCACGTTTTGCGCCCGCGGCTTTACAGGCTGCACCAGCACGTTCAACCGCATCTTTGTGACCAGCGATAACCACCTGACCCGGCGAGTTAAAGTTTACCGGCGAAACCACCTGGCCTTCAGCGGATTCTTCACACGCTTTTGCAATGGAAGCATCATCAAGACCGATGATAGCAGACATGCCACCCGTACCTTCTGGCACCGCTTCCTGCATGAATTTGCCGCGCAGTTCAACCAGACGGACCGCGTCAGCAAACGCGATCACACCGGCACAGACCAGCGCAGAGTATTCACCCAGGCTATGGCCCGCAAGCAGCGCTGGCGCTTTACCACCCTGCTGCTGCCAGACACGCCACAGCGCAACAGATGCGGTCAACAGCGCTGGCTGGGTCTGCCAGGTTTTGTTCAGTTCTTCGGCCGGCCCCTGCTGGGTCAGCGCCCATAAATCATAACCCAGTGCATCGGAAGCTTCACGGAAAGTCTCTTCAATTACCGGATAGTTTGCTGCCATTTCAGACAACATCCCAACGGTTTGAGAACCCTGACCCGGGAACACAAAAGCAAATTGCGTCATTTTTTATTCCTTATCCTAGAAACGAACCAGCGCGGAACCCCAGGTGAACCCGCCACCGAAGGCTTCAAGCAAGACCAGCTGGCCCCGTTTGATTCGCCCGTCGCGTACCGCTTCATCAAATGCGCACGGTACTGACGCCGCAGAGGTGTTGCCGTGGCGGTCCAGCGTCACCACAACGTTATCCATCGACATGCCCAGCTTTTTAGCGGTCGCGCTGATGATACGCAGGTTCGCCTGATGCGGCACCAGCCAGTCGAGGGCAGTGCGTTCAAGATTATTCGCTTCCAGCGTCTCATCGACAATGTGCGCAAGCTCAGTCACCGCCACCTTGAACACCTCATTACCTGCCATAGTCAGGTAAATGGAGTTATCCGGATTAACGCGATCGGCGTTAGGCAGTGTCAGCAGCTCACCGTAGCTTCCATCGGCATGCAGATGCGTGGAGATGATACCCGGCTCTTCAGACTGCCCCAGCAGCACTGCACCCGCACCATCACCAAAAATAATGATCGTTCCGCGATCGGTCGGATCGCAGGTACGCGCCAGCACGTCAGCACCGATCACCAGCGCATATTTGACGGCACCGGATTTAACATACTGATCGGCAACGCTCAGTGCATAGGTGAAACCTGCGCACGCGGCAGCGACGTCAAACGCCGGACAGCCCTTAATGCCGAGCATGTTTTGCACCTGGCACGCCGCGCTTGGGAAAGCGTGCGTGGCAGACGTCGTGGCAACCACGATCAAACCAATCTGTTCTTTATCAATGCCCGCCATTTCGATAGCACGCTGTGCGGCTTCGTAACCCATGGTCGACACGGTTTCGTCTGGCGCGGCAATACGACGTTCACGGATACCTGTGCGCGTGACAATCCACTCGTCAGACGTATCTACCATTTTTTCCAGATCGGCGTTGGTACGCACTTGTTTTGGCAGGTAGCTGCCGGTACCTAAAATCTTCGTATACATGTACGCTCAGTCACTTTTAGCTAATACAGATTCCAGGCGAGCGGCAATCCGCTGAGGGACTTGCCGCTGCACCGCCTGCACTGCCTGTTCAATCGCGACAGCAAATGCTCGCTGATTGGCGGCACCATGACTCTTAATCACGATGCCGCGCAATCCTAACAGACAGGCGCCATTATACTGGTCGGGGTTGAGGTGACTGAATCGCCGCGTCAGGCTTTTTTGTAACCAACGCTTTAATAAAATCAACCACCAGGCGCTTTTTTTGCCTTCTCCCTGCGATTTCAGCAGAGAAAGAAACATGCGCACGACCCCTTCCATGGTCTTCAACGTGACGTTTCCGGTGAAGCCATCGCACACCAGAACATCCGTTTTACCCGTCAACAACTCATTGGCTTCGAGATAACCAATATAGTTGATGGAGGGAACCTGTTTGAGCAATTCAGCCGCTTCGCGAATGCTGTCCAGGCCTTTGGTCTCTTCTTCACCAATGTTCAGTAACGCAACACGGGGATTGTTGATCCCGACCACTTCTTCCGCCAGCACCGATCCCATCACGGCAAACTGAGCCAGCATTGTACTATCACAGTCGACGTTAGCACCCAAGTCGAGCACCACCGTCTTACCCTTTTGTTGGTGCGGTAACACCGTCACCAGCGCCGGGCGCTCAATACCATCAATAGGCTTGAGCAACAATTTCGACAGCCCCATCAGCGCGCCGGTATTTCCCGCACTGACGCAGGCCTGCGCGCGCCCTTCTTTCACCAGCTCCAGCGCCATTCGCATAGAACTGCCGCGGCTATTACGAATAGCCTGTGAGGGTCGGGCATCACTGGCAATAACTGACTGCGCAGGAATAATCTGCAGACGTGAACGTTGTTCAAAGTCAGCTTTTGCAAGTAATGGCGTGATTGTGTCGGGATTGCCGACTAATAGAAGAGTGAGTTGCGAATTAGAATTCAGTGCCTGCAATGCTGCAGGCACTGTCACGGAAGGGCCAAAATCTCCCCCCATGACATCTAACGCCAGGGTTAGACGTGTCAAGGTATCGTCGCAGCCTGGTTCGGTAAATTCCCCGTTTGCACGGGGAAATCCTCACTAAGCCTAATCACGCTGACGCGTGATTACTTAGTGATAACCTTGCGGCCGCGGTAGAAACCGTCAGCGGTGATGTGGTGACGCAGGTGTTTCTCACCAGAAGTCTTGTCTACAGACAGGCTGGTAACTGCAGTCAGCGCGTCATGGGAACGACGCATGCCACGTTTGGAACGGGTTGGTTTATTCTGTTGTACGGCCATGGACCTTACTCCTCAATTACTTACGCTTTAAGCTGGCTAATACGGCAAATGGGTTTGGTTTTTGCGCTTCATCAGGCAGTTCACCAAAGACCATGTCCGCCTCGGACACTTCACAGTGTTCAGAATCATGCACCGGAACCACTGGCAAGGTGAGGATGATTTCATCTTCAACCAGAGCCAGAAGATCGATTTCACCGAATTCGTTAACCTCAATCGGCTCATACGCTTCCGGGAGTGCTTCAGCCTGTTCGTCAGAACGAACCGGACTGAAACAATACGTTGTGTGAACATGCTGTACAAACGGTTTCCCGCAACGCTGGCACTCGAGCGTTACCGTCACCTTTGCATCACCGGTTAAAACGGCGAGACGCTGGTTGTCGATAGCGAACGACATGGAGCATTCTACATCACTGTCCACACTGACTACAGATGCGGCAATACGCTCAGCCTGATCGGAAGTATAGATACCTTCGTAATCGAGGCGTTTTTGAGCCGTACGAACCGGATCAAGAGTCAGGGGTAATTTTACCTTTTGCATAGGGCGCGCATATTAACTTTGTAACGTCATAGAGTCAAAGAAAAAGGCAACCTGGGCTGCCTTTTGCCAATTATTCGCACACATTGCGGCCTGTAGTTTAAAATGGCTGGCATCGATACGCTATATCTGGTGATAAAAATATGCCAAATCTTGTTCTCGCCTCCACGTCACCCTACCGCCGAATGCTGCTGGAAAAGCTCGGGATCCCGTTTGAATGCGCCGCGCCAGAAGTCGATGAGACGCCACAGCCGGGCGAGTCACCGCGTCATCTGGTGACGCGTCTTGCTAAGGAGAAAGCACAATCGCTGGCTGCACGCTATCCCTCGCATTTGATTATAGGCTCCGATCAGGTTTGCGTGCTGGACGGCGAAATCACCGGCAAGCCCCATACGGAGGAGAACGCCTGCCAGCAGCTTCTGCGTGCGCGAGGCAGTATCGTCACCTTTTATACGGGCCTGGCGCTCTATAACTCCGCCTCTGGTCACCTGCAAACGGAATGCGAGCCGTTCGACGTGCACTTTCGCCATCTCAGTGAGCAAGAGATTATGGATTACGTACGCCGGGAGCGCCCGCTGAACTGTGCGGGTAGCTTCAAAAGTGAAGGATTGGGGATTGCGCTGTTTGACAAGCTGGACGGCCGCGATCCCAACACGCTAGTAGGATTGCCGCTGATTGCCCTGTGTCAGATGTTAAGGCGAGAAGAGTGTAATCCGCTGACGGCGTGACTTTTGCCCAGCGGCGCTTCGCTTGCATGGGCCTACGGATTTCGTAGGCCGGATAAGCGCAGCGCCACCCGGCACATAATCAGCCGCGCAGAACCTTAAGACAGCGTTTCAACTGCTCATCCAGCGGCGCTTCAATACGGATGATTTCACCCGTATTAGGATGGGTGAACTTCAGCGCTGCCGCATGCAGGAAGAGACGCGACAGCCCGGTGCCTGCCAGCTGCTTATCAAATTCCCTGTCGCCATAGCGGTCATCAAACGCGATAGGATGCCCTGCAAACTGCGTATGCACGCGAATCTGGTGGGTGCGACCGGTAACCGGGCTGCAGCGCACCAGCGTGGCAAACTCATAGCGTTCTTCAACTTTAAAACGCGTCTCAGACGGTTTACCTTCCTGGCTCACACGAACAATACGCTCGCCGCTTTGCAGTATGTTCTTCAGCAGCGGCGCCTGTACTACTTTCACATGGGACTGCCACTGACCGCGAACCAGCGCCAGATAGTCTTTCTGCATGCCTTTTTCACGCAGCTGTTCATGCAGAGAACGCAGCGCAGAACGCTTTTTCGCTACCAGCAGTACGCCAGAGGTGTCACGGTCAAGACGGTGAACCAGTTCAAGGAAACGCGCTTCCGGGCGCAGGGCTCGCAGCCCTTCAATCACGCCGAAACTCAGGCCACTACCGCCATGGACAGCCGTTCCTGACGGCTTATTCAGCACCAGAATGTGGTCGTCTTCGTAGAGGATTACATCGCTCAGGGCTGCTACTTTCTGTAGCTTAGGTGAAACGGTCTCTTCTTCTCGTTCAGCCACGCGCACCGGCGGAATACGTACTTCGTCACCGGCTTCGAGTTTGTACTCAGGCTTGACGCGTTTTTTGTTAACCCGCACCTCGCCCTTACGCAGGATGCGGTAAATCATACTCTTTGGCACGCCTTTCAGCTGGGTGCGCAAAAAGTTATCGATACGTTGCCCCGCGTCATCTTCGGCGATGGCAACCATTTTTACGGATGGAGTCTCTGTTTTCATGGTTGGCGATTCTAAATATCGTCAGCCATTAGCGCCACTCATTTTTCTATGCTTATATTTACTTTTATCCGGCTTGTCCCCCGTTTCGCGCAATCGATTTGGTGGTTATTAAACCAATCACCACCCCGAAGTGAAGAAACTGTGAGTAACCGGGTGATAATTGGTAAAAGTCATCTTGCTATAACCCGGCGAGCAGTGGAATAATGAGGCTGTTTTCCGTGTTAAATCCTGGTTAAGTAAGGATGTTGACGGAATGACCAATTTTGTCTGACCGATCATCCACGCAGCAATGGCGTAAGACGTATTGATCTTTCAGGCAGTTAGCGGGCTGCGGGTTGCAGTACTTCCCGGTATAAGGATTGTTCTCTGGAGAGTTCTTCCCAGGCAATTCCCCTGATAATTGCGCTGTGTTTCCGTATGAAGCACAGGCAACCGACACTCTGCGCCTCTTAAGCGAGCGACAACCGTGAGGTTGGCGACGTGAATAGACACGAGGCCATCGGTTCATACCCCGGAAAGCGTCACCTTGCCCGCAGCTTTGTCGTCAATGTAAGAATAACGAGTAAGTTACGATGAAAAGAATGTTAATCAACGCAACTCAGCAAGAAGAGTTGCGTGTCGCCCTTGTGGATGGGCAGCGCCTGTACGATCTGGATATCGAAAGTCCTGGACACGAACAGAAAAAAGCGAACATTTACAAAGGTAAAATCACCCGCATTGAACCAAGCCTTGAAGCTGCATTTGTCGATTACGGTGCTGAGCGTCATGGTTTCCTCCCTCTGAAAGAAATCGCCCGCGAATATTTCCCTGCAAACTACAACGCCCATGGCCGCCCAAACATCAAAGATGTTCTGCGTGAAGGTCAGGAAGTTATCGTTCAGATTGATAAAGAAGAGCGTGGCAATAAAGGCGCCGCACTGACTACCTTTATCAGTCTGGCGGGGAGCTATCTGGTTCTGATGCCTAACAACCCGCGTGCGGGTGGTATCTCTCGCCGTATCGAAGGCGATGACCGTACCGAGCTGAAAGAAGCGCTGGCGAGCCTCGAACTGCCTGATGGCATGGGGCTTATCGTGCGTACCGCAGGCGTAGGCAAATCAGCCGAAGCGCTGCAGTGGGACCTGAGCTTCCGTCTGAAGCACTGGGAAGCTATCCAGAAAGCTGCGGAAAGCCGCCCTGCTCCGTTCCTGATCCACCAGGAAAGCAACGTTATTGTGCGTGCCTTCCGTGATTACCTGCGTCAGGACATCGGTGAGATTCTGATCGATAACCCGAAAGTGCTTGAGCTGGCTCGCCAGCACATCGCCGCGCTGGGTCGTCCGGATTTCACCAGCAAAATTAAACTGTACACCGGTGAAATCCCGCTGTTCAGCCACTATCAGATTGAATCCCAGATTGAGTCCGCCTTCCAGCGTGAAGTGCGTCTGCCGTCCGGCGGTTCTATCGTTATTGATACCACCGAAGCGCTGACCGCTATCGACATCAACTCCGCGCGTGCAACGCGCGGTGGCGATATCGAAGAGACCGCCTACAACACTAACCTCGAAGCCGCTGATGAAATCGCCCGCCAGCTCCGCCTGCGCGACCTGGGTGGTCTGATTGTTATCGACTTCATCGACATGACCCCTGTACGCCACCAGCGTGCGGTTGAAAACCGCCTGCGCGAAGCGGTGCGTCAGGACAGGGCGCGTATCCAGATTAGCCATATCTCACGCTTCGGCCTGCTGGAGATGTCCCGTCAGCGTCTGAGCCCGTCTCTCGGTGAGTCCAGCCATCACGTTTGTCCGCGCTGCTCAGGCACCGGTACCGTGCGTGATAACGAATCTCTGTCCCTCTCTATCCTGCGTCTGATTGAAGAAGAAGCGCTGAAAGAGAACACCAAAGAGGTTCACGCCATTGTGCCGGTGCCCGTTGCCTCTTACCTGCTGAACGAAAAACGTGCAGCGGTAAGTGCAATTGAAGCGCGTCAGGGTGGCGTTCGCTGCATCATCGTGCCAAACGATCAGATGCAGACTCCGCACTATCACGTGCTGCGCGTCCGTAAAGGCGAAGAGACAACCACCCTCAGCTACCTGCTGCCTAAGCTGCATGAAGAAGAGATGGCCCTGCCTTCCGATGAAGAGCCTGCTGAACGTAAACTGCCAGAGCAGCCTGCGTTAGCGACCTTCATCATGCCTGAAGCGCCACCAGAAACAGCCCTGGAAAAACCTGCTGCAACACCTGTGGTGCAGAAACCAGAAGCCACTGTAGCGAAAGCCCAGCCGGAGCAACCGGGTCTGCTGAGCCGCTTCTTCGGCGCACTGAAGAAAATGTTTGCCGGCGAGGAAGTTCAGCCAGAGCAACCGAAAGAAGAGCCAAAAGCGGCCAAACCTGAGCGTCAGCAGGACCGCCGTAAGCGTCAGAACAACCGCCGCGATCGTAACGACCGCAATGACCGTAATGACCGCAGCGAGCGTCGTGACAACCGTGACAATCGCTCTGAGAATGGCGAAGGCCGTGAGCAACGCGAAGACAACCGTCGCAACCGTCGCGAGAAACAGCAGCCGAATGTTGAAGATCGTGAAATTCGCCAGCAGGCGGGCGATGAGTCTGAGAAGAGCAAACAGCGTGACGACCAGCAGCCGCGCCGCGAACGTAGCCGTCGTCGTAACGACGAGAAACGTCAGGCGCAGCAGGAAGTCAAAAACCTGAACCGCGAAGAGCCTGTTGAACAGCAGGACGCCGAGCAGGAAGAGCGTACTCAGGTTATGCCGCGTCGTAAGCAGCGCCAGCTTACTCAGAAAGTTCGCTTCACCTCAGAAGCAACCGAAGAGTCAACCATTATCGCCGCTGAAACAAGCGAGAGCGCAACCGGTACACAGCTGGCAAAAGTCGACCTGCCAGCGGTCGTTGAAAACAACGCTGAACAGGATGAAAACGGTGAAAACCGTGATAACGCCGGCATGCCGCGCCGTTCACGTCGTTCCCCACGTCATCTGCGCGTCAGCGGTCAGCGCCGTCGTCGCTATCGTGACGAGCGTTACCCGACTCAGTCGCCAATGCCACTGACCATTGCCTGTGCTTCGCCAGAAATGGCCTCCGGCAAAGTCTGGATCCGCTACCCGGTTGCTCGCCCGGAGCAGGTTGTTGAAGAACAGCCTGTGACCGAAGAGGTGATTGCACCTGTCGCTGTAGTTGAAGAGGTGGTGACTGAAGCGGCTACCATGGTTGAACCGCAGGCAGTTGAGGTTGAAACCCCGCACGCGGTAGAAGTGGAAACCACGCATCCTGAAGTGATTGCCGCGCCGGTTGAAGCCGCACCGCAGTTTATTGCTGAAGAAGACACCGTAGTGGCTGAAGAGGTTGTGGAAGAAGCACAGCCTGCCGCCACTGTTGAAGAAGCGGCAGAAGTCGTAGTTGAAACCGTTACTGAAGAAGTTGTTCAGGACGTTGAGATTGCCGTCGAACCTGTTCGTGAAGCCGAAGAAGCGAAAGCGCCAGAAGTGAAACCAGTGCCGGTTGTTTCTGCACCAGCCGCTGCCCACGTGGCGACAGCACCTATGACGCGCGCTCCAGCGCCGGAATACGTGCCTGAAGCCCCGCGTCACAGTGACTGGGAACGCCCTGCTTTCCACTTTGAAGGTAAAGGCTCCGCAGGCGGCCACAGTGCAACGCATCAGGCGACTGCACCGGCGACGCGTCCGCAGTCTGTCGAATAACGACACAGAAAGTAAAAAGCCGACCTCCGGGTCGGCTTTTTTTATGGCTGCTGCACGGGCTTTCTCATCCCGGTGACCTCCGGCATTACCTGCCGCATCAGTTCCAGAAAACGCCGCAAGCGTGCCGGATAATAACGGGACCAGGGATAAACCAGGTGCACCGGTAACGCGGCTGGCTGCCACTCTGGCAGCAAATGCACCAGCCGCCCTTGCCGAATATCATCCTGTACCGTCCAGCTGGATACCACCGCCACGCCAAGGCCGGTGAGCGCCGTATTGCGTGCGACATACAGGCTGTCGGTACTGAGGCGTGGGGTAATAGTCACTCGTGCGGTAGCGGGTGATGCATCGTGAAAAAGCTCCACATGGCGCTGGTAGAAAGAGCTGATAGCTATCCAGGGAAACTGTTGCAAATCCTCCGGCGTGTTGACCGTTGGAAAACGGGCCAGCAGTTCTGGAGAAGCCACCACCGAGCGCGGCACTTCCGCCAGCAGCACGGATACGGTCGCCGGATCGACTTCCACACCTACCCGAATGGCACAGTCAAGGTTGTCGCCGAGGAAATCCGCCGACCGATCGTTAAGCATCCACTCAATAGAAAGCTGTGGATAGCGTTGCAAAAATTCGGTTACTGGTTTCAGAAGCTGGTCCTGACCAAACGCGTGCGGTGCCCGCACCCGCAATACGCCTACAGGTTCATCTTCCGACTGCCCTACCTCATCTTCCAGCGCCAGCCAGCTGTCAATCACCCGACGGGCGTGCTGATAGCAGCGCTCGCCGTCATCCGTCAGCCGCATCGTGTGGGTGGTGCGTAACATCAGGCGCACGCCCAGCATGGTCTCAAGCGACTGTAACCGTCGGCTCACCGTGGCCTGGGTTGTTGCCAGCTGTCGTGCCGCCGCAGAGAGCGAACCTGCCTCAACAATCCGGACAAACGTCCGCATCAACTCCACCCTGTCTATACGCTCAACTCTTTTCATTTCTTTTACACTTATACGTTCAACGTATAAGCGTTTTACCACCGGGCTGGCTACCGTCGCAAGGCATACTGATAAAAAATAGCTGCACACGACGAATGAGGAACAACGTATGAACACAACAACCACTCCCCACGCTGCAAGCCGCTGGGTGATTTTTATGCTGGCCCTGGGGGCTGGTTTCAGCGTGGCATCAATCTATTACGCGCAGCCCCTTCTGCCGCTGATGGGTGCCGACCTTCATCTGAGCATTGAAGGCATGGGGCTGGTTCCCACATTGACTCAGGCAGGCTACGCGCTCGGCATCCTGTTCCTGCTTCCCCTGGGCGATCGCCATGACCGCAGGACGTTAATCCTGATTAAAAGCGCCGCGCTGGCTCTGTTTCTTCTCGGCTGTAGTCTGACCGGGCAGCTCCATTCTCTGCTGCTGGCAAGCCTGCTCATCGGCATGGCCGCCACCATGGCGCAGGATATCGTCCCCGCTGCGGCGATCCTCGCTCCGGAAGGCAAACAGGGGAAAACCGTGGGCACGGTAATGACCGGGCTGCTGCTGGGTATTTTATTATCAAGAACCGTGAGCGGCGTGGTGGGCGAAGCGTTTGGCTGGCGCGTCATGTACCAGCTGGCCGCGGCGAGCATTACGTTCATCGGGGTGATGATGTGGATGGTACTCCCCCGTTTTGCCATTCACTCCACGCTGAGCTATCCGGCGCTGATGCGCTCAATGGAACATCTGTGGCGTCGTTACCCGGCTCTGCGCCGCGCGGCGCTGGCTCAGGGTTTTCTGTCGATTGCCTTTAGCGCCTTCTGGTCTACGCTTGCGGTCATGCTGCTGGAACGCTATCACCTTGGTAGTGCCGTAGCGGGTGGTTTTGGTATTGCCGGAGCCGCCGGTGCGTTAGCTGCACCGCTGGCAGGTGGTCTGGCGGACAAACTGGGCGCGGGAAAAGTCACGCAGCTTGGTGCCGTCCTGGTGACCGTCTCCTTCGCCCTGATGTTCCTGATGCCCGCGTTGGGTGTTCATGGGCAGCTGATTCTGATCGCCCTCTCCGCCGTCGGGTTCGATCTGGGTCTGCAGTCCAGCCTGGTCGCCCACCAGAACCTGGTATACAGCCTTGAGCCGCAGGCACGTGGTCGCCTGAACGCTCTGCTCTTTACAATGGTCTTTATCGGTATGGCGCTGGGTTCAGCGTTAGGCAGCAATATCTACTCGGTAGCTGGCTGGACGGGCGTGGTCGCGCTGGCGACAGTCTGTGGCGTCATTGCACTGGCAATCCGTTTGATTGAAAGCGCACGCGTTGCCTCCGCACCGGCAGAAGCTGCATAAAAAAAATGCCCAATCCAGACGGATTGGGCAGTAAAACATGCCCAGTTTCAAGACATGTTCTAAGAGGTCAAGATGTTATTTGTTCAGCTGGAACAGAGACATGCCCTGCATATCGCTAAACGCTTTATAAGAGGCCTGCAGAGCCGCCTGCTGCATGGTGTAAGAGGAAATCGCTTCGTTCCAGTCGACGTCCACCAGATCGCTCATCTGCTTTGTTTGACCCAGCGCGCGGTCATCACCCAGCGTATCGAGTTTTTCCAGCTCGTTCATCTTGGTTCCCACATCCGCAACAACCGTCAGGACATTGTTCTGGGAGTTCTTGATGCCGATTTGCGCGTTGGCAATCACCTGGCTTTGCGCCGTTGCCGCAGCGGGATCGTTCTCAACCGGTGTCTTCAGCGACGCAATGGCAGAATCAAGGATTTTGAACATGTTTGTTTCGCCATATCCACCACCCGGAAGTTGTTCCGCATTACTGGTAATGCTGTTAAAAATCTGCTGGCCAGTATGGCTAATCGCCATATTTCGCGCCGTATCAACCTGCTGCATGATGGCCTCAGTGCCACCGTTGTAATCCCCGGTAGCGGCATCAAACGGTGCGCTCTCGGTTTTGTATCCCGCAAAGATAAAGCGACCATTGCCATCCGTCGTGTTGGCCAGGTTCATCAGCTGATCGCGAATCCCCTGAATATCGGTCGCCAGAGAAAGACGGTCGTCATCGCTTAACGTGCCGTTCGAGGCGTAAACCAGCTTCTCGCGCACGCTTGAGATCGCGGTGTTCACCTGGGTTAACACGTTATCCTCCAGCGAGACCTTTTGCGTTGCAAAGGTACGCGCGAGGGCGAACTGGCTGTTTTGCGACTGAGATTGCGACAGAACGATGGCCTGTGACGCGGCGATAGGATCGTCCGACGGACGATTGACGCGTTTACCGGTGGACATCTGCTCGCCGTAGCTCAGCCATCTGCTCTGGGAATCGGTGATCCCACGCATATTCTGTTCGTACATCATCTGGGTGCTAATACGCATTGTTCACCTCAACCTTAACGAATGTTGATAATTGCATCGAAGAGCGTACTGGCAGTTTGTAGTACCTGGGCATTGGCCAGGTAATACTGCTGATAACGCTGCAAATTGCCATACTCTTCGTCGAGGTTTACCCCAGAGATGGTCTGCTGCTGCTTAATTAACTGTGTTTCCACATTGGCTTTCGTCTGGCTACTCACCTTCAGTGACGCCGTCGAGCTACCGACGGTACTGACGAGAGAGGCATACGCATCGTTGAAGGTTTTGTTGCCCCCCACCACTTTAGCGTTTTGCAGATCGAGCAGCTTTTGACCGTTACGGTTGTCGCTTTCACCGCCATTCTGCAGCGACGCCATCGCCAGTTTGGACTCGTCGCTGATCGCCAGATCCATGTTCATGATGACGTTAGAAACAGGCTTCACGGTAAAGCTGTCTTTGGTATTTGCCGTACCGCTCACATTGACGTTAAGGCCATCAAACGACAAATTGCCGCTGGCGTCCGGGGTCATCGTAAAGCTGGTTTTGTCTGATGTACGAGTGACAGTCCAGTCGGTGCCATTAAATTGCAGCTTATAATCTGTCGCCTGGACTTGTTTACTGTCCGCCACAGACGCCGTGACAACCGCAGAACCACCATTCTTGCTGTTGGACAGCACCGCCGGAGAACCAAAGTTGAACAGCTTACCGCCAGCATCACCGTTAGCATCAAAACCGGCTTCATGCTGCGTGTTCATCGCATCGGCAAAGGCCAGCGCCATCTGGTTCAGGCTGTTACGGGCTTTATCCAGATCTTCAGCACGGAAGGTCAGTAAACCGCCTAAAGAACCGGTGGTGATAAATTTCTCAGGGATCTCAATATTACCCGCCACGTCATCAACGTAGGCGATAGTAGTACGAGCCGGATCGGCACTGGACTTCACGGCCGCCAGCTGGCTGGCTTTGCTGCCCTGCACCAGGCTGTACCCGTTACCGAGAGAGATATTAAACGTGCCGCTATCCTGTACGGAGACTTCCACGCCAACGATTTTGTTCAGTTCAGTCACGAGCTGATCGCGCTGGTCAAGCAGGTCGTTAGGCGAAGCACCCGCACCGACACCGGTCAAACGAGAAATCTGATCGTTCAGATTCGCAATCTGTGTCGCGTAGTTGTTGATCTGAGACACGCTGCTTGAGATGGCGGTATTAACCTGCGTATCCTGGTCACGGAGATACTGATCGTTGGTTTTAAACTGATTGACCAGACCACCCGCTTTACCCAGCACCGTCTGACGTGCAGCCGGGTCTTCCGCGTTGCTCACCAGGGTTTGCAGGCTTTTGAAGAAATCCTGCAACGTGGTGGAGAGCGAGTTGGTGGTATCGGAGAGCACATCGTCAATTTTTGACATCTGCTGATAGCGCGTCGTCAGACCGCTGCTCTGCGTCTGCGCAGCGCGCAGCTGGTTGGTGATGAAAGCGTCATACTCACGCTGGACACCGGAGACATACACCCCGTTACCCACCCAGCCACCGCCGGTCAGCGTACTGTTAGAGGCGCCCAGCACCGTGGTCTGGCGGGTGTAACCTGCCACGTTATAGCTTGAAATATTATTACTGACGGTATTGAGTGCCGACTGCGCAGCACTGAGGCCACTCATGGCGCTGTTAATCAAACTGGACATGGGGGTTCCTTTTATACGTTCAGACACGAGTCCTGATGAAGGTTATCGGCAACCTCCACCGGGACTTGAGAACTTTCAGAACAGATTTTCAATATCTGTGCTATAGGCTTTGCTGACCTTCTCGCCCATGGATTTCAGCTGTTGAATCATGCTGGTGAGCTTACGCGCATAGTTCGGGTCGGTCGCGTAGCCCGCATTTTGCAGCGCCTGCGCGCCCTGCTCCGCTGTCGACGCCTGCGTGACGGCGGTATAACGCGGATTTCGGCTCAGCAGCCCCACATAGTCGGACAGTGCTTCCAGATAAGAGCTGTAGACACGGAATTTTGCTTTGACCTTCACCGCCGCACCGTTCTCGTATTCGGTGGTGGTGATCTCCGTTGTCGGCCCCTTCCAGCTGGAGGTGGCCTTCACGCCGAAGATGTTGAAGCTCGGCTCGCCGTTTTCCTTGCGGATCTGGCGCTGACCCCAGCCCGACTCCAGCGCCGCCTGTGCCAGAATCAGGTGATGCGGCACACCGCTCTGTTCGCTGGCAAGGCGCGCAGGCAGCGAAAGCTGCGCCAGGAAGTCTTTGCTGTCACCCGAGAGCGGCTCATCACCACTGCCCGTCGCTTTCGGCATGGCTTTACGCACCATTTGCGTCAGGGCCTGGTTCTGGTAACTGGTCACCGTTTGCAGGTCGAACTTCATCGGTACCTGCTGCGGCTGCTCCTGGGGCTGAATGCCCTGCGCGGCTTCGGTCTGTTTCACAATCATGTCAGCCAGACCGAGGCCTTTACCGGCGGTCATCTGCTGCGCAATCTGCTGGTCATACATGCTGGTGTAGAGACGCGTTGAATCGCTACTGAACATCCCGTCTTTCGGCAGGGTTTCACGCATGCTTTTCAGCATCATCTGTACAAACATCCCCTCCACCTGGCGGGCGACCGGGCGGATATTCGCCGCCGGGTCTTTGCCTGCTTTGGTTTTCAGTTCGTTGAGCGACTGGGCATCCCAGGCTGCACTGGTCAACAGTTTGCTATCGGTCAGCATTAGATGATTTCCAGTTTGGCGCGCAGGCAGCCCGCGCTTTGCATGGATTGCAGGATGGACATCAGGTCCATCGGCGTTGCCCCCAGGGCGTTCAGGGCACGCACCACGCTGTTCAGGTTGGCGCTGGAGCGAACGCTCTGCAGTGACCCGCCGCTCTGACGCATATCAATCTGCGTTTGCGGTGTTACCACCGTCTGACCGCCACCAAATGGCGTAGTCGGCTGGCTCACGTTCGCGGAGCGGTTTACCGTTACTGAGAGGTTACCCTGCGCGACGGCACAGCTGTCCAGCGACACTTCCCGGTTCATCACCACTGAACCAGTACGGGAGTTGATGATCACTTTGGCATCCTGTACCGGAACGTTCACTTCCATATTCTGGATATCGGCCAGCATACGCACCTGGTTGCTGCTGCCCGGGGAGGTACGGATCTGCACGGTACGCGCATCGAGCGCCGTTGCATTACCATAGCCGCGGCTGCGGTTGATGGTATCGGCAATTTGCTGCGCCATCGTGAAGTCTTCATTATTGAGCTGCAGATTAATGGTATTGCCTGCGCCAAACTGGGTCGGCAGTTCACGCTCAATGATCGCACCGTTGGTGATACGTCCACCGTTCAGCTGGTTCACCTGCACGCTGCTTCCGCCTGCGGATGCACCCGCACCGCCGACCAGAATGTTACCCTGTGCCAGCGCATACACCTGGCTGTCGACGCCCTTCAGCGGGGTCATCAGCAGCGTACCACCGCGCAGGCTTTTGGCGTTACCCATTGAGGAAACCACCACGTCAATGGTCTGTCCCTGACGCGCAAACGCCGGGAAGGACGCGGTGACCATCACCGCGGCCACGTTTTTCAGCTGCATGTTGGTTCCGGCCGGCACGGTAATGCCGAGCTGGGAAAGCATGTTGTTCAGGCTTTGGGTCGTGAATGGCGTTTGGGTCGTCTGGTCACCGGTACCATCCAGCCCCACCACCAGGCCATAGCCAATCAGCGAGTTCTCACGGACGCCCTGGACGCTGGTGAGATCGCGAATACGGTCAGCCTGGGCAAACGTTGCCACCAGCGCGAGCGCCACGGCGAAGATCGATTTAAACATGGGTCACCTCGCTTACATCGGCGATAAATTAAGGAAGAAGCGCTGCAGCCAGCCCATATTTTGCGCTTCATTGATATAGCCGTTACCGACGTACTCAATGCGCGCATCCGCCACCTGGGTGGACGGAACGGTGTTGGTGCCGCTGATGGTGCGAGGGTTAACCACGCCCGAGAAGCGAATGAATTCAGTGCCCTGGTTGATGGCAATCTGTTTTTCACCCACAACGTGTAAGTTGCCGTTAACCAGTACCTGGTCAACCGTTACCGTCAGCGTACCGCTGAAGGTATTGCTGGCGTTCGCGCCGCCTTTACCGTTAAAGGTATTGCCGCCAGAGGCATCGACATCAGCACGCGCGTTGCCGAACAGGCCCTGCAGATAGCGCGGTACGGTATCGAAGCCAAAATTCGTTTTGCCATCGCGGCTGGCATTCGCCGACGAGCTTTTGCTCGCGCTGACGTTTTCCTGCAGCACAATGGTCAATGTATCGCCGACATTACGCGGGCGGCGATCTTCAAACAGCGGCTGATAACCGTAATTAATCGGCTGCGCGGTCTGGAAAATGGAGCCGTTTACCACTGGCGATGGGCCAGGAACGGGTTGGGCAGTCGTCGCACCCTGGACCAATGGTTTAGACGGGATCAAAGCACACCCGCTGAGGGTGACAGCCAGAACAGTCAGTATCGGATAACGAAACGCCGCGTTTTTTTGCATTGCCTTCATCTTCGAAAACAGGGAGCCGGCGCGGCGTTTACCGCACCGGGCTACACCTTAGAGTTGCGTCAGTTTCTGCAGCATCTGATCGGTCGTCGACACTGCTTTACTGTTAATTTCATACGCGCGCTGGACCTGGATCATATTCACCAGCTCTTCCGCCACGTTCACGTTGGAGGTTTCAACATAGCCCTGATACAGCAGGCCCGCGCCGTTCAGGCCCGGGGTGCTTTCATTTGGCGTACCGGAGGATTGCGTTTCGGTGTAGAGGTTCTCACCAATGCTTTCCAGACCGGTATCGTTCATGAAGGTGGTCAGGTTGAGCTGTCCTACCTGAACAGGCGCAGCCTGCCCCTGCTGGGTCACGCTGACCACGCCGTCACGTCCGATGGTGATGCTCAGGGCGTTCGCCGGGATGGTAATCGCAGGTTGAACCTGGAAGCCGCCCGCCGTCACCAGCTGGCCGTTCTGATCGACCTGGAAAGAGCCGTCACGGGTATAGGCAGAGGTCCCGTCAGGCAGTTGCACCTGGAAGAAGCCCTGGCCCTTGATCGCCACGTCTTTACTGTTGTTGGTCTGAGACAGGTTACCCTGGCTGTGCAGACGCTCGGTGGCCACCGGACGAACGCCGGTACCGATCTGCAGACCTGACGGCAGCGTCGTCTGTTCAGAAGACTGCGCACCCGGCTGACGGATGGTTTGATAAAGCAAATCTTCGAAAACGGCGCGCTGACGCTTGAAACCATTGGTACTCACGTTTGCCAGGTTGTTGGCAATCACGTCCATGTTGGTTTGCTGGGCGTCCAGGCCAGTTTTCGCGATCCATAAAGAACTGATCATAAGGAGTCCTGTTAACTCATAGCCAGAAGTTGGTTAGCCTTGCCCGCGTTTTCATCCACGCTGCTGATGATCTTCATCTGCATTTCAAAACGACGGGCGCTGGCAATCATGTCGCTCATGGCGGCTACCGGCTTGACGTTACTGCCTTCCAGAACGCCAGACATCACGCGGATGCTCGGATCGGCCTGTAACGTGGCACCACGCGTCGCCTGAGCCGCCTGGGTCAAACGGAACATGCCGTCGTCGCCACGCTGCACCTCTTTGCCTTCCGCTTTAACCAGCTTCAGACGTCCGACAGGCGCAACCGTGTTAGCCGGGTCGCCCGGGTTCAGCGCCGAAATGGTACCGTCCGCGGCGATAGTCAGCTCAGAGCCTTCTGGCACGGTCAGCGGACCCGCTTCACCCATTACCGGGTGACCCTGAATCGTTAGCTGGCCCGTCGCGCTCACCTGGATATTCCCGTTACGGGTGTAGCCTTCGCCGCCGTCCGCCGTTTGCACCGCCAGCCAGCCGTCCTGCTGCAGAGCAACGTCCAGCGGGCGCGAGGTGTAATCCATCTGCCCTGGCGTCATATCTGCGCCAGGGGTCGATGCGGTGACCAGCGTACGGGTCGGCAGGGAAAGCCCTTCCACCGGGACCGCACGCAGCGCATTAAGCTGCGCGCGAAAGCCCGGCGTAGAGGCGTTTGCCAGGTTGCTGGCGGTAACAGCCTGCTGATTGAGCGTCTGACTTGCCGCGCCCATCGCGGTATATATTGCGTGATCCATTGCGCTTTCCTGTTAGCCGCTTAACGCAGGTTAACCAGCGTGTTGAGGATCTGGTCCTGGGTTTTGATGGTCTGCGCGTTAGACTGATAGTTACGCTGCGCGACGATCATGTTCACCAGTTCTTTACTCATATCCACGTTGGAGGCTTCCAGCGCGCCGTTAGTCAGCTTGCCGAAGTTACCGGTGCCTGCCGTGCCCAGCAGCGCCACGCCGGAGGACTGAGAGGCAGACCAGACGTTATCGCCTTCCGATTTCAGGCCTTCGTTGTTGGCGAAGTTTGCAAGCACGATCTGGCCCAAAACCTGAGACTGTTCGTTAGAGTAGCTTCCCACTACGGTGCCATCGTCGTTGATCTGGTAGCTCACCAGATCGCCAGGCTTGTAGCCGTTCTGATTGGTTGCCACAACGCTGTTCGCGCCGGTGTTCTGCTGCATGGAGTTCTGGAAGCTCAGGGAGAAGGTCGCCGCCGTCGCACCGCCGACAGAGCCGGTGGTGATATTAATGGCCGGCGTGGCGTTTGGGGTTCCGCTCAGGACACCCGCAGCGTCGTAGTTATAGACACCCGCCAGGTTACCGTTCGCATCGTAGTTCATCTGCGCCGCTTTCGTCGCTGTAGAACCTGCTACGCTGCCGTCCTGAGTGTAAAGATCCCATTTATTGTTGGCTGTCTTAACGTAGTAGACATACATGTTATGGGCGTTACCCTGGCTGTCGAAGACGGTCACGGTACCTTTTTTGTTATAGGTATCCGGGTTCGTCGCATCGAACGGGGCAGTTTGAACAGGGTCGGTTGAGTTGAGGTTGATCTGCTGCGTCGCGGTGGTGGTGGCTTTCGCCGACATCAGCGTATTCGGAATAGTGATAGCCTGAGGGTTCGCACCGGTCTGAACCGTTGGAGGCGTTCCTGCTACCGGGTAGCCCGTCAACTGCATACCCTGCATGTTTACCAGCGTACGGTTTTCGTCCAGCTTGAACTGGCCGTTACGGCTGTAGAACACAGAACCGTTGGAATCGACCATACGGAAGAAACCGTTCTGGCTAATGGCAACGTCCAGACCACGACCGGTATTGGTGGTGGTACCATCGGTAAAGTCCTGAGTGATGCCTGCGACCTTCACGCCGAGGCCGACTTTGGAACCGGCAAACATGTCTGCAAAGGAAGCAGAACCGGATTTAAAACCATAGGTCGCGGAGTTGGCGATGTTGTTGCCAATGACGTCCAGGTTGGTGGCCGCAGCATTCAGGCCGCTGACCGCTTGAGAAAAGGCCATGACTTACTCCTGATAAGTGTTAAGGCTTAGATAATCTGCCGAACTTCGTCGAGTGTGGTGGTACCAGAGGTACCCAAATCCAGTTTGTTGCCGTCGCTACCTTTAATCACGCCCTGGACCAGCGCGAACTGCAGCGGCTGTGCCACCAGCTGGGTTGTCCCGTTGCTGGCGCTGATTGCCACTTTGTAGGAACCGTTCGGCGCTTTGGTGCCGTCGGTCAGGGTGCCATCCCAGGTAAAGGTGTGAACGCCCGCCTTCAGTTCACCGATATCAATGGTGCGTACTACCGTGCCGTTGCCATCGGTAATGGTCGCAGTGACTTTCTCCGCCGGCTGCTGCAGTTCAACGCCAAACGGCGTGGTGGTCGTGGTGGCGTTGCCATCAGTGGTGCTGGTGCCTGCCAGGATGGTGGTACCCGGGATCATCACCCCGTGACCAATCAGGCTTGCCGCCTGCAGAGACTGGGCACTGTTAATCTGTCCAGAGACGGAACCGAGGGTGGTGTTCAGTTTCTCAATGCCGCTCACGGTACTGATCTGCGCAAGCTGCGTGGTCAGTTCGTTGTTCTGCATTGGGTTAGTAGGATCCTGGTTCTTAAGCTGAGCCACCAGCAGCGTCAGAAAGCTGCCCTGAAGATCGGAGGCGTTACTCCCCGTCAGGGAGTTAGAACCTGTCGAACTTTTCGTGTTATTAACACCCGAGTTCGTAGGATCATTCACATTTACGGCGATGGACATGCATGTCTCCTTTACTGGCCGAGAGTGAGTGTTTTGAGCATCATGCTCTTCACGGTATTAAGCACTTCGACGTTGGCCTGGTAGCTACGTGAAGCCGACATGGAGTTCACCATCTCACCCACCACATCCACGTTTGGCATTTTCACGTATCCGCTGGCATCCGCGAGCGGGTTACCTGGCTCATACACCAGCCTGTCCGGCGCCTGGCTCTCTACCACATCAGACACCTTCACGCCGCCCGTCGCCGCACCTGGCGCAGCATCGACCTGAAAGACTACCTGTTTGGCACGATAAGGCTGTCCGTCTGGTCCGGTCACGCTGTCGGCGTTCGCCAGGTTACTGGCAGCCACGTTCAGACGTTTGGACTGAGCGGTTAACGCCGAACCGGCGATATCAAAAATATTCAGCAAGGCCATCTATCAGTTGCCCCCCTGCAGGACGTTCATCATGCCTTTGATTTGTCCGCCGAGTACGGTCAGGCCCGTCTGGTATTTCAGGCTGTTGTCGGCAAACTGTGTACGCTCCCGGTCCATATCCACGGTATTACCGTCGAGTGAGGGCTGATCGGGAATGCGATAAAGTAAATCGGTCGCTGGCGCAGTCATCGCCTGAGCAGGAATATGGCGAGAGGATGTCATGGCAAGTGCAACACCCGTTCCTTCGGCACGTCCACGCTCCATCACCTTTTTGAGTTCACTGGAAAAATCAATATCGCGCGCCTGAAACCCCGGGGTATCGGCGTTAGCGATGTTGGCGGCTAAAATCTCCTGCCGCTGGGCGCGTAAATTGAGCGCTTCCTGCTGAAAACGTAACGCGGCGTCGAGTTTATCGAGCATGTCTCCTCCGCTGATGGCAAAATTTCAGTTCACAGCTTAAATCTCACCCGGTCTCCCCTATCGACGGAATAAGCGCAAAATGCGTCGCTATTTATTCCGTTGATGCAAAACCACTGCAGGTAGAATTCATTCAATTCTGGAAACGGTGGAACTTGCGATGCAAACGTTAAAACGTGGCCTGGTGGCGACTTTCTTGCTGTTTAGCCCTCTGGTGCAGGCTGAAGGTTTACAGGATCAATTAACGGCTTTTTTTGCTGAAAAACTGGCAGGCTTCAGCGATGACGTTAACGTTACCGTGCGCACACCACCGAATCTGTACCCCACGTGTGACCAGCCGTCATTCAGCGTGACGGGGACCACCAGGCTGTGGGGAAATGTGAACGTGCTTGCACGCTGCGCCAACGAAAAGCGCTATTTACAGGTTGCAGTTCAGGCGACGGGCAATTATGTTGTCGCCGCCGTGCCCATTGCGCGCGGCAGTGTGCTGCAGGAAAATAGCGTGACGCTGAAGCGCGGGCGTCTGGATCAGCTGCCTCCACGAACCATGCTGGAAATGAATCAGGCGCAGGATGCCGTCAGCCTGCGCGATGTCGCACCCGGCCAGCCAATACAGCTCTCGATGCTGCGTCAGGCATGGCGGGTAAAGGCGGGTCAACAGGTGATGGTCGTAGCCAGCGGAGAGGGCTTTAGCATTAACAGTGAAGGGAAAGCGTTAAACAATGCCGCGGTGGCGCAAAACGCCCGCGTCAGAATGTCCTCAGGCCAGGTGGTGAGCGGAACCGTCGACTCTGATGGGAATATTCTGATTAACCTATAATCTTTTTAAAGATTTCGCGGCGCGTGCCGATAAATATTCCACTAATGATGATGTCAGGCGCAAACGCCGCGAACCCTCGATGAGGACAACACTATGAGCATTGATCGTACATCAGCCCTGAAGCCGGTAAGCGCTGTACAACCTCGCGAAACGAATGACGCTACGGCGCAGAAAACGCGTCTGGAAAAACCGTCAACGTCCAACAGCACCAGCGTAACCCTGAGCGACGCTCAGGCAAAACTGATGCAGCCAGGCAGCAACGATATCAATATGGAACGTGTTGAAGCGCTGAAAACGGCTATTCGTAACGGTGAACTGAAAATGGATACCAGCAAGATCGCTGATGCCCTGATTCAGGAAGCACAGAGTTTCTTACAGAGTAACTAACCGTATGAGTCGACTGTCAGAAATACTGGATCAAATGACGGTTGTTCTGAACGACCTGAAAACGGTAATGGACGCTGAACAACAGCATCTCTCTTCCGGTCACATTAACGGCAGCGCGTTGCAGCGTATTACTGAAGATAAAAGTTCGCTTCTGGCGACGCTGGATTATCTGGAGCAGCAGCGCCGCGCTGAGCAAGATCCTAAGCGCAGCGCCAATGACGATATTATTGAGCGCTGGCAGACCATTACTGAAAAAACCCAGCACCTGCGCGATCTTAACCAGCACAACGGCTGGCTACTGGAAGGTCAGATTGAGCGTAATCAGCAGGCGCTTGAGGTATTGAAACCGCATAAAGAAACCGGACTGTACGGTGCGGATGGTCAGACAGCGACTGCGCGTATTGCGGGTGTTAAAAAGATTTCGATTTGAAGCATAAGCGACAAATCATGCAGCGGGGAGCACCATAAGGTGAACTCCCCTTTTGGCGTTTATGCCGTACGGCGGGCAAACTCTTTCACTTTGAAACCCAACACGGCGAGCGTGGCAAAGTAAGCCACCACACCGACGCCCACCACGGCCATCAGCCGCATCAGACGGTAGGGCATCGTGCCCTGGGACCACTCCGGCATCACGTACAGCATGCCAAGTAACGCGGCAGACATCACCAGTACCGCAACGATGAGACGCACGAGGAAACTCCCCCAGCCCGGCTGCGGCGTGAAGATATCCTGCTTGCGCAGTTGCCAGTACAGCAGCCCGGCGTTCAGACAGGCCGCCAGACCAATCGATAATGACAGGCCTGCATGCTTCAGCGGACCAATAAACGCAAGGTTCATCAGCTGCGTCATAATCAGCGTCACAATGGCAATTTTCACCGGCGTTTTGATGTTCTGACGCGAGTAGAAGCCCGGCGCCAGCACCTTGACGACGATCAGCCCCATCAATCCGACCGAGTAGGCAATCAGCGCGCGCTGGGTCATGGCAGCATCAAAGGCGGTGAATTTCCCGTACTGGAATAGCGACACCGTTAGCGGTTTAGCCAGGATACCCAGCGCCACCGCGCTTGGCAGGGCCAGCAGGAAGCAGAGACGCAATCCCCAGTCCATCAGGCGGCAATATTCATCATGATTGCCGCTGGCAAAACTTTTCGACAGCGACGGCAGCAGGATGGTCCCCAGCGCCACGCCCAGCACCCCGGACGGAAACTCCATCAGACGGTCGGCGTAGTACATCCAGGAAACCGAGCCGGACACGAGGAAAGAGGCAAAGATAGTGTTGATGATAAGCGAGATCTGGCTGACGGAGACGCCAAGAATGGCGGGGCCCATCTGCTTAATGACGCGCATCGCCCCGGCATCTTTGAGATTGATGCGCGGCAGCACCAGCATGCCAATTTTTTTCAGATGCGGCAGCTGATAGGCCAGCTGCAGCACACCGCCCACGGTAACCGCCCAGGCCAGCGCCAGCACCGGCGGGTTGAAATGCGGCGCGGCGAACAGGGCAAAACCGATCATGCTGACGTTGAGAAACGTCGGCGCAAACGCCGGGACAGAGAAGCGGTTCCAGGTGTTCAGGATCGCCCCCACCAGCGAGGCTAGCGAGATCAGCAAAATATAGGGGAAGGTAATACGCAGAAGCTGCGAGGTCAGGGCAAATTTATCTGCCGTATCGGCAAAACCGGGTGCAGTCACCATAATCACCCAGGGCGCGGCCAGCATCCCGATGACGGTCACCACCGCCAGAGCCAGCGTCAGCAATCCGGAGACATACGACACAAATACGCGCGTCGCGTCTTCGCCCTGCTTGCTTTTATATTCCGCCAGGATGGGGACGAACGCCTGGGAAAACGCCCCTTCAGCAAATATACGACGCAGCAGATTCGGCAATTTAAACGCGACGAAAAAGGCGTCCGTTGCCATCCCTGCACCAAAGACCCTTGCCACAATCGCATCACGCGCAAAACCCAGTACGCGAGAGAACATGGTCATCGAGCTGACGGCTGCCAGCGATTTTAATAAGTTCATTAACGTGAATTTCCAGAACCATACGGATTTGTAGACCGGGTAAGCCTAAGCGCCACCCGGCAAAGCCAACAAGCGGCGCTTAGTCTAACCGGATTTCAACGAATTACTATCCGCAGATGTTACAGCGAGTTATTCACTCATGGCTTCGCGCCAGAGCCGTTCCACAATGCGCTGCGCCATAATGGCCTGTTCGCCGGACGTTTCAGGAACCGTCTGATTTTGCACACAGGTGATAAAGTGGCGGGCGCAGCCTGCGAAACCGCGCTGCTCCAGGGTACTCTGCCAGCCGGGGGCCGGGAGCGTCACCACACCGTTCCCCTTCTCCTCGCGCCACGCCCTCATGTCGGTAATGTCGTACAGCCCGCCGTCGGTGACGGCCTGGACGCACTCGCGCTGGCTGCCCGCGCGACGATGCATGCTGGTCGTAATCTGCAGATGGTCAATCGCGAAGTGATGTTCGGCATAGACCATCTCACCCTGTTCGTTCGTCAGGAGCGTCCCGCTTTGCAACTGCGCATTGCCGCCGGCGAGCCACAGCGCCGTATCCACAACGTGCAGATAGTCATCCAGCAGCGTGAAGCGCAAATCGTTCGGCCCAATGCTGTCGGTGCGGTGCTTATCCATGCGCAGCGAGGCTAGACTGCCGGACTGCGTCTTCAGCTGCTGGTAAAGCGGTGCGAAGCGACGGTTGAAACCGACCATCAGTGTCAGGTTTTTACGTGCTGCCAGCTCAATCAGCCGTTCTGCGTCCTGCACATTTTCAGCCAGCGGCTTATCCACACAGACGTGGACACCCGCATTGAGCAGCTCGCTCACCACCTGATAGTGGGTTGCCGTTGAGGTATGAACGAACACCGCATCGCACTCGCGGGCCAGATCCTGCAGGGAGGCGGCATAAGGAATGCGCCAGGTTTCGCAGATACGCTCTGCCTTTTCCCGGGTGGGTGACCATGCCCCCTGAAGCGTCCAGTCGGTCGCCGCACCTAATACCGGTAGCCAGGCTTTTTGCGCGATACCGCCCAGCCCCACTACGCCTACACGTAATTTTTTCACTGTTAGTCTCCCAGGTGTGCCAGCAACGCATCCAGACGCTGTTTCAGCCCGGCGACTTCTTCTTCCAGCGTCTCTACGCGCGCGGCAAGGCTGTCGTTGGTTGCTGAAGATTCAGCATTGGCAGGGTCACTCGCCACGGTCGCGGTATCAACGTCGCCGCTGAACAGATGCATATAGCGGCTTTCACGTTTGCCCGGCTCGCGCGCCAGACGCACCACGTAAGGGCCATCCTCACGAGAAGCCAGACCTTCCAGGGTCTGCTCGACCTCCTGCATATCGCTGAACTCATGCATGCGGGAAGCGCGCGTTCGCAGCTCCCCCGGCGTCTGCGCCCCACGCAGCAACAGCGTGGTGATGACCGCCACTTCTGCACTGCTCAGCCTCAGGTCGCCAAATTCGGAGTTACAAAAGCGCTGTTCGTATTTGGTCACGCGGTTTCCGAAGCCGCTGACGGTGCGCAGATAGTGGCGTTTTACCAGCGCATCCAGCACGTCCTGAACGTCATGTTCGCTAAGGTTCATCACCGGCTCGCGGTTGGTCTTCTGGTTACAAGCCATGGTCACGGCGTTGACGGAGAGCGGATACTGCTCCGGCGTGGTGACCTGTTTTTCGAGTAAGCACCCAATCACGCGCGCTTCTGTTCCGTTTAGCTGATACTTCATCTCTTCTCCTTAACGACCTGCAGTCCAGTCCCGGGTGGTTAATGCCGTCAGAACGTGGTCGCGCCACTCTCCGTCTATCAGCAGATAGTCTTTGGCATAGCCCTCTTTCTCGAACCCTAAACGCGCCAGCAAATTCCCGCTACGCTGATTATGTGGCATATAGTTCGCCATAATGCGATGGATATGCTGCGTGCGTTGCATATAACGGATCGCCACCGTTAGCGCCTCAAACATCAGCCCCTGCCCCTGCCATTTCTGGCCAATGGAGTAGCCCAGGTAACAGGCGTGAAACGATCCGCGCACCACGTTTGAAAAATTGGCTATCCCGATAATCTCTTTCTCTTCAGGATCCAGCAGCGCGAAATAAAACGCACTGCCCTGCTTGTGAAATTCCGTAATCATGCTGAGGCGCGCCTGCCAGCCGGAAGGGTAACAATGGCTCTCATCCCGAACGGGTTCCCAGGGTTTTAAAAACTGGCGATTCTCGGCGTAATAATCCGCCAGACGCCAGGCATCACGCTCATGCACCAGACGAACGACCAGCCTGTCCGTTGTCAGACGCACTTTTGGCACATTGCTGCGATAGCCAAACATCGATACCACTCCTTCCCGTGACTTCTGCTTACCCATTAGCTTTACTATACCTGCGCCTGTGCCGTCTGTGAAAACAGTGACATACCATTTTGCCCGCTTTTCACATTTTTCGATGAGAACTCTCTATCAAAGCGCGCTTTTGATAAAAAAATATTGTCACGTGCAGGGGTGGGAAAATACGCAGTGACACCGCAGAATGTTAGCGTGCTCACCATCTTATTTTCCCTGGAGGGAAAATGTCCCGCGTATCACAGGCCAGGAGCCTGGGTAAATATTTCCTGCTCGTCGATAACATGCTGGTCGTGCTCGGCTTTTTTGTCGTGTTCCCCCTCATCTCGATTCGCTTCGTTGATCAAATGGGCTGGGCGGCGCTGATGGTCGGTATCGCGCTGGGGCTACGCCAGTTTGTTCAGCAAGGCCTGGGCGTATTTGGCGGTGCCATCGCTGACCGCTTTGGCGCTAAACCGATGATCGTCACCGGCATGCTGCTCCGCGCGGCAGGCTTTGCCACGATGGCGATTGCCCAGGAGCCCTGGCTGCTCTGGTTCTCCTGCTTCCTCTCCGGTATCGGAGGCACCCTGTTCGATCCGCCGCGCACCGCGCTGGTGGTGAAGCTTATTCGCCCACAGCAGCGCGGCCGTTTCTTCTCCATTCTGATGATGCAGGACAGTGCCGGGGCCGTTGTCGGCGCGCTGCTGGGAAGCTGGCTGCTGCAGTATGACTTCCGTCTGGTCTGTGCGGCTGGCGCGGTGCTCTTTATCCTGTGCGCACTTTTTAATGGCCTGTTCCTGCCGGCGTGGAAACTGTCGACGGTTAAAGCACCGGTCCGGGAAGGGCTTGGTCGCGTCCTGCGCGACAGGCGTTTTGTCACCTATGTACTGACCCTGACGGGGTATTACATGCTTGCTGTGCAGGTCATGCTGATGCTGCCGATCATGGTTAACGACATTGCGGGTACCCCTGCTGCCGTTAAGTGGATGTATGCCATTGAAGCCGCGCTTTCCCTGACGCTGCTCTATCCGATTGCCCGCTGGAGCGAACGGCGCTTTCGTCTGGAACATCGCCTGATGGCCGGCCTGTTCCTGATGACGCTGAGCATGATGCCGATCGGTCTGGTGAACTCTCTTCAGCAGCTGTTTACGCTGATTTGCACGTTCTATATTGGATCCATCATCGCCGAACCTGCCCGTGAAACGCTGAGCGCTTCGCTTGCGGATGCGCGCGCGCGCGGCAGCTATATGGGATTCAGCCGGCTGGGACTGGCCCTCGGCGGCGCGTTAGGTTACGCCGGCGGCGGCTGGTTATTTGATGCCGGTAAAGCGTTACATCAACCCGAACTCCCCTGGATGATGCTCGGCGCAGTGGGCTTTATGACGCTCCTTGCCCTGTGGTGGCAGTTCAGCCAGAAGCGCAGTGCGAGCGGCATGCTTGAGCCAGGCGCATAACCTTTCCCTCGGGCGGGAACCTCTCCCGCCCCACTTCTCAGTTTTTTCTGCTGGTTTATGCCATTTCACACTGACATACTGGCGTAACAGGACAGAAGCGCCGATTTTTCGTTGAGGAACACTATGAAGAAAATTGTCTTTGCCGCTGCATTAGTTGTCAGCGGACTGCTGGTTGGCTGTAACCAGCTCACGCAATATACCGTCAGTGAACAGGAAATAAATCAGGCGCTGGAAAAACATAATAACTTTTCTAAAGACATTGGCGTGCCGGGGCTTGCGGACGCGCATATCGTGCTCACGAATCTGACCAGTCAGATTGGACGGGAAGAGCCGAACAAAGTCACCCTGGCAGGCGATGCGGACCTCGATATGTCATCCCTCTTTGGTAATCAGAAAGCCAACATCAAGCTCAAGCTGAAGGCCCTGCCCGTTTTCAACAAAGAGAAAGGGGCAATTTTCCTGCAGGAAATGGAAGTCGTCGATGCGCAGGTTTCTCCGGACAAGATGGCGCCGGTTCTGCAAACCCTGATGCCCTATCTGAACCAGTCGCTACGTAATTACTTTAATCAGCAGCCCGCATACGTCTTAAGTGAAGACAAAAGCAAGGGTGAAGCCCTGGCGAAAAAATACGCAAAAGGGATAGAGGTGAAACCGGGAGAAATTATCATTCCTTTCACCGATTAACCTGAAGGGCGCTGCGGCGCCCTTTTTTTTACAGAAAAGTGTGCAAACGAAAACGTTTCCGCTTATGATTTGTGTCCGGCAAAAACAGCCATCCTTATGACTGATTCCTGACAAGCCGGAGCTTCCATGACTGCACAACCCCAGGTTCTTAAAATCCGCCGCCCTGACGACTGGCATATCCATCTGCGTGATGGCGATATGCTTAAAACCGTCGTGCCTTATACCAGCGAAATTTATGGCCGCGCGATTGTTATGCCTAACCTGGTTCCACCAGTCACCACCGTCGATGCCGCGATTGCCTACCGCCAGCGCATCCTTGATGCCGTTCCCGCTGGGCATGATTTTACCCCACTCATGACCTGCTATCTGACCGACTCACTGGACCCGAACGAAGTGGAGCGCGGTTTTAACGAAGGCGTATTTACGGCGGCGAAACTCTACCCGGCGAATGCCACCACCAACTCCAGCCACGGCGTCACCAGTATTGATGCCATCATGCCGGTACTGGAGCGCATGCAAAAACTGGGCATGCCGCTGCTGGTCCATGGTGAAGTGACGCATGCCGAGATTGACATCTTCGACCGTGAAGCCCGTTTTATCGAAACCGTGATGGAGCCTCTGCGCCAGCGTCTGCCTGCGCTTAAAGTGGTCTTTGAGCATATCACCACCAAAGACGCAGCAGAGTACGTGCGTGACGGCAACGAACTTATCGCCGCCACCATTACGCCGCAGCACCTAATGTTTAACCGTAACCACATGCTGGTGGGAGGGGTACGTCCTCACCTGTACTGCCTGCCAATCCTTAAGCGCAACATCCACCAGCAGGCGCTGCGCGAGCTGGTTGCCAGTGGGTTCTCCCGCGCGTTCCTTGGCACCGATTCCGCGCCTCATGCCCGCCATCGTAAAGAGGCGAGCTGCGGCTGCGCAGGCTGCTTCAACGCCCCAACGGCACTTGCCAGCTACGCGACCGTATTTGAAGAGATGAATGCTCTGGAACATTTAGAAGCGTTCTGCTCCCTTAACGGCCCGCGTTTTTACGGCTTACCGATCAATGACACCTTCATCGAACTGGAGCGTAAAACGAGCCACGTTGAGGAGTCCATTGCGCTGACGGATGATACCCTGATCCCATTCCTGGCGGGCGAAACCGTAAACTGGACGGTAAAACGTTAAAAAATCAATGCCCCTTGTTGTCAAACCGATAACATACCTGTATAAATAAACAGTATATTACACAGGGGGCATTTATGCGTATTGAAGTCACCATAGCCAAAACAACTATTCTGCCTGCCGGCGCGCTTGATGCACTGGCAGGCGAATTATCCCGTCGTATTAACAACACTTTTCCCGACAACGCGGGTGCCGTAACGGTGCGTTACGCCGCGGCGAACAACCTCTCCGTCATTGGCGCTGCGAAAGAAGATAAAGATCGCATCAGCGAGATCCTGCAGGAAACGTGGGAAAGCGCTGACGACTGGTTCATCACAGATTAACACTGCTCCCTCATTGTGTTTTTTTGCCGGGTCGCCCCGGCTTTTTTTCGTCTAAAAATTCTGGAAGTTCAAATTAATTCGGCATCTTCTTTAAGAATCGTGAACGAGATGGTGTTTTATTGTTCGAACAATCCTAAAAAGCAGAAAAATGTGTTGCCACCTGTTTATTTTTCCCTTCGGAACCCTTATTACTTGATATACTGAAGATGCTTTCAGAAAAACATGCATTGAACCTCAGAGCCGTTGTCTTCTAACACGCATTAAGGGGGTTATAATGGAAAAGAATAGTGAAGTGATCCAGACCCATCCACTTGTTGGCTGGGATATCAGTACCGTAGATAGCTACGATGCACTGATGCTGCGTTTGCACTACCAGACCCCGAATCAACTCAACCGTGAAGAAGCGGAAGTTGGACAGACGCTGTGGCTAACAACAGACGTCGCCCGTCAGTTTATTTCTATTTTAGAGGCAGGTATTGCAAAAATAGAATCTGGCGACTATCAGGAAAACGAGTATAAACGGCACTAACCGTACGCCATTTTTCACTCAACAGGCACCTTCGCGGTGCCTTATTTATTTCTCCCTTGTCTAACCCCGCGTTGTTAATTACTCTGCTAACAAAACGTAAGCTTACGAGACGCATATGAGATACGACTTAATCATTATTGGTAGCGGCTCCGTGGGTTCCGCCGCCGGTTATTACGCGACACAGGCAGGTCTGAACGTCCTGATGATTGATGCCCATCGTCCTCCCCATGCGGAGGGTAGCCATCATGGCGACACCCGCCTCATACGTCATGCGTATGGTGAAGGTGAGCGCTATGTGCCGCTGGTGCTTCGCGCCCAGACGCTATGGGACGAGCTGGCGAAACAGACCGAAGAGCGCATTTTCGAGCGTACCGGGGTTATCAATCTTGGCCCGGCCCACTCTGATTTTCTCGCCGGCGTCGAGCGAAGCGCAACAGCCTTTAATCTTGAGGTTGAGAAACTGGACGCGGCGGGCATTACCGCGCGCTGGCCTGAAATTACCGTCCCGGACGATTATATTGGCCTCTTTGAAGCCAACTCCGGGGTGCTGCATTGTGAAACGGCGATCAAAACCTGGATCGACCTTGCCGCAAAAGCTGGCTGCGCGCAGCTGTTTAACTGTCCGGTGGATGCCATCACGCATGACGCTGATGGTGTTACGGTGACCACCCTTGACGGTGAGTATTCCGCGTCCCGCCTGCTGGTGAGCGCAGGAACCTGGGTCACCCGCCTGCTGCCAGAGCTGCCAATCCAGCCGGTGCGCAAGGTTTTCTCCTGGTTCCAGTCGGATGGTCGCTACAGCGCGCAGAATAAATTCCCGGCCTTCACCGGTGAATTACCGAATGGCGATCAGTTCTACGGTTTCCCTTCCGAGAAAGACGCATTGAAAATCGGTAAACACAACGGTGGCCAGGTTATCTCCTCTCCTGAAGAGCGTAAACCCTTCGGCGCCTTCCCACAGGATGGTTCTGAAGCCTTCTCGTTCCTGCGTAACATTCTTCCTGGCGTCGGTGGCTTACTGTATGGCGCGGCCTGTACCTACGACAATACGCCGGATGAAGACTTTATCATCGATACGCTACCGGGACATGACAACACCCTGCTAATTACCGGGCTGAGCGGTCACGGCTTTAAGTTTGCTTCCGTGCTGGGTGAAATCGCCGCGCAGTTTGCACAGGGTATCAGGCCGCAGTTTGATCTGACGCCCTTCTCACTCTCGCGTTTTAACGGATAATCTCCAACGGGCTTCGGACGTCGGAGCCCGTTTCATTCACACTGCATTGCGGAGCGATATGCGCAGGATCGTTAGCTTTCTTATGAATAATATTCGCGAGCATTTTATGCTCTATATCTTGTTGTGGGCGCTGCTGGTCATTATTGATTTTCTTTACATTGTATTTTATTGAAAAGCCACACTGACAATAATTGACATTAATTTAGCTTTATTGAAGTTCTCAATTTCATCTTGCACGAAGACATTGAATTACCTTTCTCGATCCTTTTCAAAATCGCTGAAATAAATAAAATAAAAATCAATATACATTTATTTCAGTTGCAATATCACGCCTTCCCGTTCATTTTTACCCTTCGGTTAATTTGAAAATGGACATTCTGATGCAATTGCGTAACTCCTCCCGGCGCTACGGAATAATATCCATAAGTTTGCACTGGATATTTGCTATTGCCGTCTACGGTATGTTTGGCCTTGGGCTCTGGATGGTCACGCTTAGCTATTATGATGGCTGGTATCACCAGGCACCGGAGTTACATAAAAGCATTGGTGTCCTGCTGATGCTGGGGCTGGTTTTTCGCGTGATCTGGCGACATATTTCCCCGCCGCCCGCCGCGCCGAAGACCCACAGTAAAATGACCCGCCTGGGTGCCGTTGCGGCGCATATCGCACTCTATGCGCTACTCTTTGCCATCCTGATTAGCGGCTACCTCATCTCGACAGCAGACGGTAAGCCGATTAGCGTTTTTGGTATTTTTGACATCCCGGCAACGCTAAGCGATGCGGGCGCTCAGGCTGACACCGCAGGAGTCATTCACCTCTGGCTTGCCTGGAGCGTCGTGATCCTGTCTGTGCTGCACGGGCTTGCTGCCCTCAAACACCACTTTATTGATAAAGACGATACGCTAAAGCGCATGCTTGGCCGCTCGTCCGTTGACTCTGGAGCATAAAATGAAAAAACACCTGCTGGGTATCGCACTGGGTTCTCTGTTATTTACCACCGGTTCCGCCGTGGCGGCTGATTATAAAATTGATAAAGAGGGCCAGCATGCTTTCGTCAATTTCCGTATTCAGCATCTGGGATATAGCTGGCTGTACGGTACCTTTAAAGATTTTGACGGCACGTTCAGCTTTGACGATAAAAACCCTGCCGCCGATAAAGTCAATGTGACCATTAATACTAACAGCGTCGACACGAACCATGCTGAACGCGATAAACACTTGCGCAGTGCAGAATTCCTCAATGTGTCGAAATTCCCGCAGGCCACCTTTACCTCTACGGACGTGAAGAAAGACGGTGATAAGCTCAATATTACCGGAAACCTGACGCTTAACGGCGTAACTAAACCGGTCACCCTTGAGGCTAAATTACTGGGGCAGGGAGACGATCCCTGGGGCGGTAAACGTGCAGGTTTTGAAGCCGCAGGAAAAATTCATCTGAAGGATTTTAATATCACAACAGATTTAGGCCCGGCGTCTCAGGATGTTGAGCTCATTATTTCGGTTGAAGGGGTTCAGCAGAAGTAATCATTGCGCCCGGCAGGTGTTCACCGTGCCGGGTATTATCGTTATTCCGGGTCAGGGATACCCAGTTTGGTATTCAGACGGCCGCGTGATTTATTGAAAATCTTATTGCCGTTTTCACGTCCCGCACGACGACGACGCTGCTCTTCTTCCGGCAGGATGCTCTCTTCGCTGCACAGTTCGCTACAGCAGCCGTTAAACTTCTCGGCACAGGCCGGGCACTGAATGAACAGCAGATGACAACCGTCGTTTTTGCAGTTGGTATGGGTATCGCACGGCGCGCCGCACTGGTGGCAGTGGGCAATCACGTCTTCGGAAATACGCTCGCCCATACGCTCGTCAAAGACAAAGTTTTTCCCGATAAATCGTACCGGTAAACCCTGCTCGCGGGCGCGGCGGGCGTACTCAATAATGCCGCCTTCAATGTGCCAGACCTTATTAAAGCCGTTGTGCTTCATCCACGCGCTGGCTTTCTCACAGCGGATACCGCCGGTGCAGTACATAACGATTTTTTTATCTTTATGTTCCTGCATCATCTCAACCGCTTTAGGCAGTTGCTCGCGGAAGGTATCGGCCGGGATTTCCATCGCGTTCTCGAAATGCCCCACTTCATATTCATAGTGGTTACGCATATCAATGAACACGGCATCCGGATCGTCCAGCATCGCATTCACTTCCGCAGCCTTCAGATATTCACCGACATCCGCCGCGTTAAACTCAGGATCGTCAATACCGTCCGCCACGATGCGTTCACGCACCTTCATGCGCAGCACCCAGAAAGATTTCCCGTCATCATCCAGCGCAATGTTCAGGCGTAAGCCGTTGAGGGCCGGGTCGAACTGATAAAGACAGTCACGGAAAGCGCTCACTTTGCTTTCCGGTACGCTAATCTGCGCGTTGATACCTTCGCGGGCGAGATAGACGCGTCCGAAGACGTTCAGCGCCGTGAAAGCCTGATAAAGCGCATCGCGGGTCGCCTGCGGATCGTCGATGGTGAAGTATTTGTAGAATGAGATGGTTGTGCGCGGTTCGGTTTCAGCCAACATACGCGCTCTTAACATCTCATTCGATACGCGGTTGTGTAACACTGGCATGGTGTACAGTCCTGGAATCGTTAGAGAGAATGAAAAATCGGTCGGCATCATATAGCAAACAAAACCAATTTACATCCACACAATTTACGCTACATTTCACACACCCTGATTTATCAGGCATAACAATTGCTGTATTCGTGCACGTTTCGAAGGCAGATATTTTGGCTACGTCTCAAAAAATGAGACACTAGCGAGACAGGACGTTTGAACACAGGAAAGACATGACCCAGTTACCAAAATTTACTGCTGCGCTTTTGCATCCCCGCTATTGGTTGACCTGGCTTGGCATCGGCTTTTTATGGCTACTGGTACAGCTTCCCTACCCCGTTATTTTCCGGTTGGGTAAATTTCTGGGCCGTTTCGCGCAAATATTTATGAAGCGCCGCGCCAGAATAGCGTATCGCAACCTTGAGCTGTGTTTTCCGCAGATGAGCGAATCAGAGCGTCGCGATATGGTCACGAAGAATTTCGAATCCGTCGGGATGGGGCTAATGGAAACCGGTATGGCATGGTTCTGGCCGGACAAACGCATGGCCCGCTGGAGCGAAGTGACGGGAACCGGCATGGAGCCAGTGCATACGCTGCAGGCCAATCAGACGGGCGTTCTGCTGATCGGCGTCCATTTCCTGACGCTGGAAATTGGGGCACGTATGTTTGGTATGCAGGCGCCCGGCATTGGCGTTTATCGTCCTAATGACAATCCGGTCATCGATTTAATCCAGACCAACGGCCGCATGCGCTCGAACAAAAGCATGATCGACCGTAAAGATCTGAAGGGTATGATCCGCGCGCTAAAATCCGGTGAAGTTGTCTGGTATGCGCCAGACCATGACTATGGCCCACAATCCAGCGTATTTGTCCCCTTCTTCGCCGTTGAAGAAGCCGCTACAACGACCGGCACCTGGATGCTGGCGCGTATGTCCAAAGCCGCCATCGTGCCTTTTGTTCCCCGCCGTAAGCCGGATGGTTCAGGCTACGAGCTGATTATGCTGGAGCCGGAACTCGCGCCGCCGCTTGAAGATGCAGAAACTACCGCTCGCTGGATGAACGGCATTGTCGAGAAGTGCATCATGCTCGCGCCGCAGCAGTATATGTGGCTGCACCGCCGCTTTAAAACCCGCCCAAAAGGCACACCGTCCCGCTATTGATTTTCATCATGCGGCCTCAGGGCCGCATACTGTTTTAGCTTTAAAAGCTCCTCCTCATTGCGACAATCATAACCCAGGCGCATAATTAGCAGGCTTATTACTTCATGCTCCAGGTGCTCTTGCACCTCATTATGCGGAATGTTATGTCACCCTCAGATGCTCCCATAAACTGGAAGCGTAACCTCACGGTTGCGTGGCTAGGCTGTTTTCTTACTGGCGCGGCGTTTAGCCTGGTCATGCCTTTCCTGCCGCTCTACGTCGAACAGCTGGGCGTGACGGGTCACAGTGCGCTCAATATGTGGTCTGGTCTGGTGTTCAGCATCACGTTTCTCTTTTCCGCGATTGCTTCACCCTTCTGGGGCGGCCTTGCCGACCGCAAGGGACGAAAAATCATGCTGCTACGTTCGGCGCTGGGGATGGCGATTATCATGGCGCTGATGGGCGTGGCGCAGAACGTCTGGCAGTTTCTGATCCTGCGCGCGCTGCTGGGCTTGCTGGGGGGATTTATTCCCAATGCGAACGCCTTAATCGCCACGCAAATGCCTCGCCATAAGAGCGGCTGGGCGCTGGGGACGCTTTCAACCGGTGGCGTGAGCGGTGCCTTGCTTGGGCCACTGGCCGGTGGATTACTGGCGGATAACTACGGCCTGCGGCCGGTCTTCTTTATCACCGCCAGCGTGCTGTTCCTCTGTTTTATCGTCACCCTGCTCTGCATTCGTGAAAACTTCACGCCCGTCGCCAAAAAAGAGATGCTCCACGCCAAAGACGTGCTGGCCTCGCTTAAAAACCCCAGACTAGTGCTGAGCCTGTTCGTGACGACCCTGATTATTCAGGTCGCAACTGGTTCGATTGCCCCTATTCTGACGCTATACGTTCGCGATCTGGCGGGTAACGTCAACAATATTGCATTTATCAGCGGGCTGATTGCCTCCGTGCCCGGTGTGGCAGCGCTGATTAGCGCCCCGAGGCTGGGGAAGCTGGGGGACCGCGTCGGTCCGGAAAAAATCCTGATCTGTGCGCTGGTGATTTCCGTCCTGCTGCTTATCCCCATGTCGATGGTGCAATCCCCATGGCAGTTGGGCGTTCTGCGCTTTTTGCTGGGCGCCGCCGACGGGGCGTTACTGCCCGCCGTACAAACCCTGCTGGTCTACAACTCCACAAACCAGATTGCCGGGCGTATCTTCAGCTATAACCAGTCCTTCCGCGACATCGGTAATGTCACCGGACCGCTGCTCGGGGCAGGGATCTCCGCCAGCTTCGGTTTTCGCGCCGTCTTTATCGTGACGGCTGGCGTCGTGTTGTTCAATGCTATTTATTCGTGGTTCAGTTTATCCCGCGCGTTACGGCCCGTGACGGAATAAGACGAACGCCTGACAGCTTATTTTCGCATTCATACTTGCAGAATCTTATATTCAGCTATTCTTTCCCTGAAACCTTCTGGAAAACAGGGAGACACCAATGACCATGTACGCCACGCTGGAAGAAGCGTAAAGTAAAATACATCATAAATTTGTGCCGTCATAATCAACTAAGATGCTCTCACAAATCACTTTCGTGCCATTCCATTCATCCTTGTAGATACTGGTATCAATCCCCACCCCAGCTTGAAACGTGTACCCCGTATCATCCACGAACTTCTGATACTTAGCAGTTTGTACTGAAGCGTCATAGTACCTATGTCCAGAGTACTTAAACCCTGCTGAACCCTGAGGTACTATCCATACCCCATATGAGGATAAGGTACTTGCATGTTCAATCACCTTGTATTCAAACTCACTACCCTTATAACGGCCTGTGTATGCTTCTGATGTGTTGATCTTCCCAAATGGTGGATTACCGTAGGCAACATCATAGAAACGGTCTGATGAATACTGGAGAGCGTCACCAATGATCCATTCTGCCTCTGGTAGTACCCTCTTCCCGATCATTACGTACTCAGGATTGAGTTCAACACAGGTAATGTGTGTTGAGTTGTTTCTTAAGTACTGGTAGTAGCTGAGGCGACCTATACCCGCACATAGTTCGATACACTGACCAGTACAGCCAGCATCAAGTATGAAATCCCATGCGATCATTTCAGGTGTGAAGAAAGCACCAGTAGCCCCTATACCATCGCCTTTGTAGTTATTGAAGATAAACTCTTTATTGTCTTGTGTGAGTTGCTTATCAGAGTGGATGAGATCCATAACCTGAATGTGTAATGCTGATTCCTTTTTAGTAATTCTTGCCATAAAATACCCTTGTACAGTTGTTGTACGGGTATTTAGGAAATAATAATGAAATCCCTGATAATGATTTTTATCCCGTTAGCATTAGCGGGATGTGCAGCAGTACAATATAATGATGGTAAGACTGTTAGTATTCAGTCTGACGGTTGGTATGGTTTAGATAGCTTACAAAAAACAGCAAATGAAGCATGTCAGCAGTATGGAAAGGAAAAGGCAACATACGTTCATAGTGCCAATATGAACCCACATCTACCTAAAGGTAGTGGTGTACAGAATACGATCTGGAAGTGTGAATAGTTCATCAAATATATTTCACTGAGGAATGAAACATGACAGAAGAACAGTTTGAACGTGATTATCCAAGAGAACTGTATGATTACATTCTTAAAAGCAGCAGGACTAAGGGGTCCATGGGTGAAACCGAAATCGAAGTATATGATATTATCTCAAAGGAAACAGGACTGTTAGTACTTACGGCTACACGTACTGAACACACAAGCCACCGACCAACAAAAACTACAACCAATTGGAATTGGTAAGTCCATGAGGCAACCCAGAATGTTAGAGGGCGTGACAGTGAAATATAATCCCCTTAGGATGAGACATTAAATTCATTAAATTATTTCATTCAGAAAAAACACTCTTAAAAAGGATATTTGAAATGATTAATTTTTTACCTGAAATGGGAATTCGAGCATATATTGATGAGCAGTTAGAACAGTTTGGCTTTCCATATGATGGTGACTTAACAACAAATGAAAATCTAAAGGCTGTTTTTGCATTACAACGAAGAATACCAAGTGCTAAAAGAAGAATAGTAATCGAACTACCAGGAATTCAAGTGCATGAAGGAACTGAAAATGCATATGAATCTCTCAAAAGAAAACTTACTCTTGGATTAACTATAACGCCTCACCTTTCATTAAGCACAACGAAGTACATATATAATGATCTTCTTTTAAACTGTTGGAATATCCATCACTTACATCTTTCTGAAGAACCATATAAGAAAGGATACTTTAGGCGAACTGGCCCTGTTTTATTTTGTATGTTTTTTGATAATGCAGTAGTTCTTATAGACATCATGCCTCATGGAAGCGGACATTCGGATGTTTGGGTTAATGAAAAACTGATAAAAAAACTGCATAAATACCTTCCGGAATCTATAGAACGTTATAAAGTAAAAGGTATTACAGGACATAATTTAGATTCAAAACAACGCCTGGCGTTGCAAAAAAGTCATTGTAATTACTCATTGAAAATGGAAGATGGAAGATGGAAGATGGAAGATGGAAGATGGAAGATGGAAGATGGAAGATGGAAGATGGAAGATGGAAGATGGAAGATGGAAGATGGAACTGTATATCAACTGATGGGGATAATGTCTAATGGTGATTGTTTCCATGATATACATAGATTAATGCATGTTCAAAGAAATATTGATTACTTTACAAAAGTAATAGAGTTAAATGAACACTCAATAAGTACGTCTTTAGAATCCAACCCTTCAGAAAAAATTTCGTTAACTATTAGTTTACATGGTAACCAAGTGAAATTATACGCAATCGAAAAGAGGGCAATACTTGAATTATCCATGCCATAATTAAAAATATAAATTAACTATTCAGTTAATTGTCGCTATCTTGTATTATCATCTTAATACATTTTCCAAATGAATTTTTTCTTATCGACAACAAATTTCATTGAACTTAAGAGAGGAGAAAGGAATCATGAGTACAATCAAACTAATAAGTAATGTTGGAATTGTTGGGTCACAAATTATCTCCAAAAGTAAACATGGTGATTCAACAAAGTTTGAAATTACTTTGTCTGGTATTTCTCAAGCACACAGAATCCCTTCTGTCATTGTATTTTGTGAGGATAAAGTTGCTGAAGAATTAATTACCAACGCTCTTAGTTGCAAGGGTATGAATATCGGTTCATTTAAATTCAGACGCTGTGGTTCATGGTCTAACATAATTATATCCTTAGCAGGATGGATTCTCTACTCAGAGGAATTAATAAAATCTGGCAACTCTAAAGTATTAGAGGCAATAGGGGTAATTGATGGTGATATAAGTGAAAATGAAATAAGACAAGTAATCTCAGAGACATACGAAGGGGATTTTATTCCTGAACAATTACAAGACATAATTGATTCAATAAGCAGCCGCATAACCAGCTTTAAAATACCAACTAATGTTTTATCTAAAAAAAACATTAAGGGGAAACCTGAGCTAAATTTAAAAAACATGGTAAATGAGATTTCCACAGCCATGATAAAGGCCCCTTTCAATAAAAAGATTGATGAATTAAATGAATGGGTAGAAAAGGCGAAAGATGAAAATTCTAAAAAAAGGATACAATTTGAAATTGATGATATCAACAAAGAAATAGATGAAACACAAGAAATCATTAAACTAGCGAAAGAAATTGATTTCATAGAAAATGAAGGTGTAACCAATTATCATACATACTTCAAAAAGCTAATGAAAAAAACAGAAAACAGATATTACCATAATTATAGCTTCACTCAGAACCCCATTTACTTGGTATACAGAATAGTTTCAAAGTTTAATAAAAACCGCTGGGAAGAATATATAAAACCAGTCGTTGATTTTTTAGATTCTGCTAATAAAAGACAAACAAAAAATTTTAATCATAATACTTTCAATAACACAAAAATAGATTAAGAAAAAGCCCCGCATGGGGCTTTTTTAGTTTCCACCAATCATGATCAACAGTACTTGTAGTAGTTGACCTAACGGTACTTGAATAACCACGATACCGAAAGCATCCAGTACTGGTACTATGATCCAATTATAAAGAATGATTAATGTAATTACGAATCCAAGAGCATTACGCCAGTGGAAAGTAACCTTTTCGATCTCTTCTTTGTTGGTTTCTATCTGTCCTTCAGCATTTGTTTTCTGCACTTCCTGTTCTATCGTTTTGAATCGCCACGGGTTTAACAGACACCTCGGAGTCATTTAAGATGACTTAAAGAGAGGTGCCCATGAGCGGTAAACGTTATCCCGAAGAGTTT